>CADCTD010000040.1 GCA_902805545.1 uncultured Craurococcus sp.
GGTGCGGGCGCGGGCCAGGACGGTCGCGGTGGTGCCGCCGGCCGCGGCGCCGCAGCCTGCCAAGGACGGCACGCCAAGCCCCGTGGTCGCCGCCGCGCTCACCGCCGCGACGCACCGCACCGGCGCCGACCCGGTGCTGCTGCGGGCGATCGCCTGGCAGGAAAGCCGCTTCAGCCATCGCGCCGGCAACCGGCAGAGCTCGGCCCGCGGGCTGATGCAGTTCACCGAGGCGACCTGGCTGGAGGTGGTGCGCGACTTCGGCGCGCGGCACGGGCTGGCGCGGGAGGCGGCGAGCCTCTCCACCGATGCCCGGACCGGCGCCATCACCACCCAGCGGCCGCGGGACCTGCGCTACATCCTCTCGCTCCGCTTCAACCCGCGGCTCTCGGCCATCATGGCGGCGGAGCGGCTGGCGGCGGAGCGGGCGGCGATCGAGGCGCTGACCGGCCGCCCGGCGGGCCCGACGGAGCTCTACCTCATCCATCTACTCGGTCCGGCAGGGGCGCGGCGCTTCCTCGCGGAGCTGCACCGGGCCCCGTCGCGGCCGGCGGCCGAGGTGCTGGGCGCCGACAGCATCGCCGCGAATCGGGGCGTCTTCTTCGATCGCGCCACCGGCCGGGCGCTCAGCCTCGCCGAGGTGAATGCGGCGGTCGGGCGGATGCTGGCCCCGCAACCGCCGATGCCGGCGCCGATCACCCTCGCCGCGCGATAAATTCCTTGCTTTCCCGACACAGGTCACAAAATTGTCAACGTTGCGTGACCGGGGGATCGGATGGACGGCGGGAAGCAATTGCTGGCGCTGACGCCTGAGGCGGATCGGCCTGCATCCCCTCTGTGCGACTGGGCGGGGCGGCTCTCGATGCGGCCGGAGGCCCCTGCCCCAGCCGTCATCGAGACGGGCTGGGCAGCGAAGCTGAAGGCGCATGTCCAGCGCGCAGGCGGCTTGCATGCGGTCACCGTGCCACCAAGGCCCGCGACAGTGCCCGAGAGCAGCCCGATCGGCGCCTTCCTCGAAGGCCTCGCCCTGCTGAAGGAGCAGCTGCTGCGCGAGCGGCGCCGCGCCGATGCCGCCGAAGCCTCGATGGCCGAGGCCGGTGCCCTCCTGGCGCAGCGCGAGGCATCCCTCGCCGCGGTCGAGGCCGGGCTGGCAGAGGCCGTGAAGCGGGTGGAGAAGGCCGAGAAGGATGCCCAGTCGGCGCAGCAGGGCCTGCGCCGGCTGCGCAAGCGCGGGCTGATCGCGCGGATCCTGAACTCGGACTAGCCAGCGAGGTGCCGGCGCCGCAGCAGGCGGGCGGCGAGCCCGTCGACCGGCCCGGCCAGCACCGACACCGCCCAGCCGAGGCCGGCACACAGCACGACCGCCGGCCCGGCCGGAACATCGGCGTGGTAGGACAGCAGCAGGCCGGCGACGCTCGCGGCCATGGCGATGCCGACCGAGGCATAGGCCATCCCCCCAAGCCGCCGCGACCAGTGTCGGGCGGCGATGGCGGGCAGCATCATCAGCCCGACCGCCATCAGCGTCCCGAGCGCCTGGAAGGCGGCCAGCAGGTTCAGCACCACGAGGCCGAGGAAGCCGAGATGCCAGAGGGCGCCGCGGGCGCCGACCGCCTGGGCGAAGCCGGGGTCGAAGCATTCCAGCACCAGCGGCCGCCAGGCGAGCGCCAGGGCAGCGAGCGTCAGGGTCGCAGCACCCGCCATCAGCAGCAGAGCACCGTCGTCGACGCCGAGCACGCTGCCGAAGAGCAGGGTCGTCAGCTCCACCGCCCCACCCCGCATCGACACCATGGCGACGCCCGCCGCCAGCGCGACAAGGTAGAGGGCGGCGAGCGAGGCATCCTCCCGCCCCCCCGTCGCGCGGGACAGTGCCCCGGCACCGATCGCCACCACGAGACCGGCCAGCAGCCCGCCCGCCGCCATCGCCGGGAGCGACAGCCCGGCGATGAGGAAGCCCGCGGCAACCCCTGGCAGGATGCCATGCGCCAGCACATCGGCGGTGAGGCTCATCCGCCGCAGCATGAGGAAGAGGCCGAGCGGCGGCGCCGCGACCGACAGCGCCAGGCAGCCGACCAGGGCGCGGCGCAGGAAGCCGTACTCGATGAAGGGCTGCAGGATCAGGCGGCGCAGGCCTCCGCCTGCTCGGCCCAGGCCTCGGCCATCATCCGGGCGCGGAGGCGGTTGGCGGCGGTCAGCACCTCGCCGGTCGGGCCCCAGCCGAGGCAGTCGCGGGCGAGCAGCAGCGTCTCCGGGAATTCACGGCGGACGAGGTCGAGGTCATGCAGCACGGCGATCACCGTGCGGCCCTCGCCATGCCAGCGCCGCACCAGGCCCAGCAACTCGGCCGCGGTGCGGGCGTCGAGCGCGTTGAAGGGCTCGTCGAGCAGGATCACCGGCGCGTCCTGCAACAGCAGCCGGGCGAAGAGCACGCGCTGGAACTGGCCGGCGGAGAGGCTGCCGACGGGCCGGCGCTCGAAGCCGCCGAGGCCGACCGCGGCCAGCGCCGCCTCGGCCCGGGCGCGGCCGGCACGGGGGATGGCACGGAAGGCGCCCGTCTCCGCCCAGAGGCCGAGCAGCACCGCATCGAGGCAGGTGAGCGGGAAGCTGCGGTCGAGGCTCGATTGCTGCGGCAGCAGCGCGACCTGCCCGGCCGCGCTCTCGATCCGCCCGCCATCCGGGCGATGCAGCCCGGCGATGGCGCGCAGCAGGGTCGTCTTGCCGGCGCCGTTGGGCCCGACCACCGCGGTGAGGCTGCCCGGCACGAAGCGGCCCGAGAGGTGATGCACAGCCGGCCGCCGCTGATGGCTGACCGTGAGGTCGGCAATGCGGATCTCGGCCGGGCTCATGCCGCCATGGCCCAGGCAACGGCGAGCCAGAGTCCGGTCGCGACACCCGCCGCCAGCGCGAGGCGGGCGGCGGTTCCGGACGACAGGTCGAGGGGATCGGGCCAGGACATGGTGTTATGAGATAACATCACAGCCGAGCGCTTGCTACCCCTCCCCACCCATGGACCTTCCGCGGCCTTGCCGCGGAAGGATGCCGAAGCACGGGGCGCGAGCGACAACCGGGGCCCCCGCGGCGCCGCGCAGCGGCGTCGTGAGGAGTTAGGAGGCCTTCCGCTTCGAGCCGCCCTTGGCGTCGTTGGCCGCCCCGCCACCCATGACCTGGCCCATCAGGACCGACTGGGTGAGCTCGGTCAGCTTGAGGTCGGTCTGCCGCTCCTCCTCGAGGATCTCGCCGAGGATCTGGCCGACCTTCTGCTCGCCGATCGCCTTCGCCAGCGACGCGGTGGTGCCGTAGGAGGCGATCTCGTAGTGCTCGATCTTCTGCACCGCGGCGACGACGACGATGTCGAGCACGGGGCCCTTCTCGTACTCGTCAACCTCGTGCTGCGCCTCCTCGATCAGGCCGCGCATCGCCTCGCAGACCTTGCGGCCGGGGCGGGCGCCCATCTCCTCGAGCGCCTGCTCGACGCGCTCGACCTGGCTCTGCGTCTGCTCGACATGCATGGTCAGCAGCTCGCGCAGCTCCGGTGCGGAGACCTTGCGGATGACGCGCTGCATGTTGCGGGTGCCCTGCTTCTCGGCGCTGTAGATATCCTTCAGCTGCGCGACCAGCATCTCGCGGATCTCGTTTTCCATCGGTCTTCCTCCATGTTGGCGTGGGTGCAGAGGGAAAGGCCAGGGCGGGGCGAAGTTGCCTGCGTCGCAGTAACGTCTCATCCCCTCGATGCAAGGGCGACGCCGCCCAGCGTCAGCGCCAGCGCGGCGATCTGCCGCGCACCGAGCGACTCGCCGAGCAGGCCAGCGCTGCCGAGCACGCCGATGATCGGCACCAGCAGCGAGCCGATCGCCGCCGTCCCCGCCGGCAGCCGCTTCAGCGCCCGGAACCAGGCGAGATAGGCCAGGCACTGGCCGATGATGGAGGCGTAGGCGAGGCAGGCCCAGCCGAGCGGGCGCACCTCGGCCGGATGCGCCTGTTCGAAGGCGAGCGCCACCACGGCCACCGGCAGCGCGCCGATGGCGAGCTGCCAGGCGACGAGCGGCACCGGCGCCATCGCCACCGGGAAGCGCTTGGTCCAGATGGTGCCGCAGGCGAAGAGCAGCGCCGTCGTCAGGATGGCGAGCACGCCCGGCAGCTTCCCCGCCCCCAGCCCGGAGCCGAGGTCGAGCCGACCCGCCATCAACAGCGTCACGCCCGCGAGCCCGAGCGCCAGCCCGGCAAGTCGGCGCCAGCCCGGCCGCTCGCCGAGGAAGGGCCAGGCGAGCATCGTCGCCCAGACCGGCATCGTATAGGCGATGATCGCCGCCTCCGAGGCATCGAGCCAGAGGATCGCCAGCGGGGCGAAGAAGAGCCAGGAGGTGACGTTCAGCAGCGCCGCCACCGCCAGCCGCCCCCACTGGTCGGGGCGGGGCAGCAGCGCGTCCCGCTGGAGCAGTGCGATCAGCGAGAGCAGCGCCACGGAGCCGCTGGCCGCCAGCACCCGGAAGGTGAAGGGCGGCCAGTCCTGCATCAGCAGCTTCATCACCGGCCAGTTCATCCCCCAGGCCGCGGCGGTGACGGTGAGGTAGCCGAAGCCGGCGAGCCGGGGGCTCACGCCAGCAGGGCCGCGACGCGCTCCAGCACCGCGGGCGGCAGCGGCCCCTGCCCGGCCGCGGCGATCGCCTGGTCGAGCTGCTCCAGCGAGGCGGTGCCGATCAGCGCCGTGCCCATCTCCGGCGGGGTGATGGCGAAGCGGATGGCGAGCTCGGCGAGGGAGGCGACATGCCCCTCCTCCACCAGCGGCCGCAGGCGCCGGGCATGGGCGAGGTCGGTTGCGTAATCCGCCGCCGAAGCGATCGGCGCGACCTCCGGCATGGCGATGGGGTGGCGCCCCGCCTCGCCGGAGAGGGCGCCGGCGGCGAGGATGCGGATGCCGATCAGCCCGACGCCCTGCGCCGCCGCGAGCCGGCCGAGGCGGCGGAAGTCCTGCCCCGGCATGCCCGGCGGGAGCGGCGCGAGCCAGGAGGGGTTGAGCGCGTTGAAGGGGATCTGCGCCGCATCGACCAGCCCGGCCCCGAGGAACTGCCGCAGCGCCGGCTCGGAGCCGAGGGCGGTGATGCCGAGGAAGCGGCATTTCCCCTGCTCGCGCAGCCGGTGCAGGGCCGGCATCGCCTCGCCGAGGATCTCGGTGAGGGTATAGCCCTCCGCCACCCCGACCGGGTCATGGAGCTGCAGCAGGTCGATGCTGTCCCGGCCGAGGCGCCGCAGGCTCTCCTCCAGCGACGCCGCGATCGCCGCCGGGAGGTCGCGCGGCATGGCCTTCGGCAGGCGGAATTTGGTGCCGATGACCGGCCGGGCCCCGAGCGCCTTCAGCGCCCTGCCGAGATTCTCCTCGGACGCGCCATTGCCATAGGCGGGCGCGGTATCGACATAGGTGATGCCGGCCTCGAAGGCGCGGGCGAGCGAGCGCTGCTGCTCGCGGGGGCTGCCGCGGACCATCAGCCCGCCGACGGCGCCGGCGCCGTAGCCCAGCACCGAGACCCTCAGCCCGGTTCGCCCCAGGACCCGCTGTTCCATGATGACCCTCTCCCCGCTAATGGGACAATAGACGCCGCACCTCGCCTGGAAACCCATGCTTCGCCTGACCGAACTGCGCCTGCCGCTGGGCCATGAGCCCGAGCTCCTGCGGGCGGCCATCCTCGCCCGGCTCGGCATCGCCGGGGATGAGCTGCTCGACATCCAGGTCTTCCGCCGCGGGCATGACGCGCGGAAGCCGCGGGCCATCATGTGGGTCTATACCCTCGACCTCACGCTGCGCGACGAGCCAGGGGTGCTGGCGCGGCATGCGGGCGACGCTCATCTCCGCCCGGCGCCGGACACGCGCTACCGCCCCGTGGCCCGCGCGCCGGAGGGGGCGATGCGGCCAGTCGTCATCGGCGCCGGGCCCTGCGGCCTGCTGGCGGCGCTGGTCCTGGCGCAGACGGGCTTCCGCCCCATCATCCTCGAGCGCGGCAAGCTGGTCCGTGAGAGGACGAAGGACACCTGGGGCCTCTGGCGCCGCGGCGTGCTGGTGCCCGAAAGCAACGTTCAGTTCGGCGAGGGCGGCGCCGGCACCTTCTCCGACGGCAAGCTCTACAGCCAGATCAAGGACCCGCGGCATTACGGGCGGAAGGTGCTGACCGAATTCGTCAAGGCCGGCGCGCCGGAGGAGATCCTCTACGTCTCCCGCCCGCATATCGGCACCTTCCGCCTCGTCTCCATGGTCGAGAGCATCCGTGCCGAGATCGAGCGGCTGGGCGGCGAGTACCGCTTCGGCTGCAGGGTGACGGGCCTGCGCCTCGGTGCGGGACGGCAGGTGGAGGGCGTGGTGCTCGAGGGCGGCGACGAGATCGCGGCGAAATCCGTAGTGCTCGCGATCGGCCACAGCGCGCGCGACACCTTCGTCATGCTGCGCGATGCCGGCGTGCATCTCGAGCAGAAACCCTTCAGCGTCGGCGTCCGCATCGAGCATCCGCAGGGGATGATCGACCGGCTGCGCTGGGGGCCGAATGCCGGCAACCCGCTGCTCGGCGCGGCCGACTACAAGCTGGTGCACCATGCGAGGAACGGGCGCAGCGTCTACAGCTTCTGCATGTGCCCGGGCGGCACGGTGGTGGCGGCGACGAGCGAGCCGGGCCGCGTCGTCACCAACGGGATGAGCCAGTATTCGCGGGCCGAGCGGAATGCGAATGCCGGCATCGTGGTCGGCATCTCGCCCGCCGACTATCCGGGCGAAGTGCTGGCGGGCGTCGACTTCCAGCGGCGGCTGGAGAGCGCGGCCTTCCTTGCCGGCGGCGGCGACTACCGGGCGCCGGGGCAGCTCGTCGGCGATTTCCTGGCCGGGCGTCCCTCGACCACGCTCGGCGATGTGCTGCCGAGCTACAAGCCGGGCGTCACGCCGACCGACCTCGCCCTCTGCCTGCCCGACTTCGCCGTCGCCGCGATGCGCGAGGCGCTGCTTGCCTTCGACCGGCAGATGCCGGGCTTCGCGCGGCCGGATGCGGTGATGACCGGCGTCGAGACGCGGACCAGCAGCCCGATCCGCATCCGCCGCGGCTGGGACTTCCAGAGCCTCAACACCCCCGGCCTCTTCCCGGCCGGCGAGGGCGCAGGCTATGCGGGCGGCATCCTCAGCGCCGGCGTCGACGGCATCCGCGTGGCGGAGGCGCTGGCACTGCTGGCGACGGGGCAGGAAGTGCCGCGCGAGATGAGCCGCGGCGTGGAGGCTTCGGAGACGACCTATGGCTGAGGCCGCCTCCATCCCCTGCTGAGTTATTCCGCGAGCAGGCTGCCGCGGCCGACGACGATGCGGCCGACCTGGCAGATATCGACGCTGCGGATTTCCGCCTCGCGCCCGCCGCTCCAGACCACGCGGAAGTCGTAATTGCCGCCGCGGCCGGGGCGGAAGCTCGCCTTGCGGCCCGGTGTCAGCACATTCTCGCCGAGGCGGTCGCGGCCCCAATTGCTGTCGCTCGTCGGGCCGAAATACAGCTCGTCCACCTGCACGCCGGAGTTGTTCACCACCTCGATCGAGGTATCGCAGCCTTGAGCGGAGGCTTGGCCGGCGGCGAGGGCGCCGAACAATGCGAGGGACAGGGCAAGACGGCGGAACATGGCTTTCTCCGTGCAACGGGCGGCAGCTTGGCGACCCGTGCCACGGCCCCACGCAGGAGTAGAATTATTTCGTTAGAAAAACACCAAAATTGCGAGGCTCCATCCAGCGTACCGACGCCGCACCATCAGGGATGGGCATCGCCGCCCGGCAGCTGGTCGCGCATCTCGCGCAGCTCGCCGCTCTCGACGCTCGCCAGCGCATTGCGCAGCACGCCGGCGATGGAGCGGTCGTCCATCGTCCGCGCCAGCAGGCCGAGCGCGCCGCCGAGCAGGGCGGAGGCCGCCGAGATCGGGGCGATGTTCTGCTCAAGCATGTACTCGATCGCCTTGTCCACCACCGAGCCGGCGTGGCTGAGATCGTCGGGGGCCACGCCCTGGGGGTCCAATTGCATGCCGTAAGCTCCTTTTCGAGGCGGCAGATGGGGTTTCCGAGGCCGGTCGAAAACCCCTGGCCTGCATCCTGCCGATCCCAGGCCAGGCATCATGGCGGCGGCGAGTCACGCCCTCGGCGTTTCCGCTCCGGGCGATCGCCGGCTAGTCCGCCGCCGCCTCGCCGAGGCGGATGCGCGGCTGGTCGAGATCGGCCGCGCGCTGGGCTGCCGCCGCCGCCTCGGCCATGGCGACCGCCTCCGACTGGCGCCGCCACATCTCCGCATAGAGCCCGTCGAGGGCGGTGAGCCCGGCATGGGTGCCGCGCTCGGCGATCTGCCCGTCCTGCAGCACGATGATCTCGTCCGCCTCCACCACCGTCGAGAGGCGGTGGGCGATGACGAGGGTGGTGCGGTCGGCCGAGATCTCCCGCAGCGCCGCCTGGATCTCCTGCTCGGTGCGGGTGTCGAGCGCGCTCGTCGCCTCGTCGAGGACGAGGATGCGCGGATCCTTCAGGATGGTCCGCGCGATGGCGACGCGCTGCTTCTCGCCGCCCGAGAGCTTGAGGCCGCGCTCGCCGACCATGGTGCGGTAGCCCTCCGGCAGCCGCTCGACGAAGTCGTGCACCTGGGCGAGCTTCGCCGCGCGGACGATCTCCTCCTCGCTCGCGTCGGGCCGGCCGTAGGCGATGTTGTAGCGGATGGTGTCGTTGAACAGCACCGTGTCCTGCGGCACCACGCCGATGGCGGCACGCAGCGAGGTCTGGGTCACGCTCTCGATCGGCTGGCCGTCGAGCAGGATGCGCCCGCCCGTCGCGTCGTAGAAGCGGAAGAGCAGGCGGGAGATGGTCGACTTGCCCGCACCCGTCGGCCCGACGATCGCCAGCGTCTTCCCCGGCGGCACATGGAAGGAGACGCCCTTCAGGATCACCCGGTCCGGCCGGTAGCCGAAGCGCACATCCTCGAAGGCCAGCTCGCCCGGCCCGGCAGCCAGCGGGCGCGCATCGGGCGCATCGGCCACCTCGCGCTCCTCGCGCAACAGCCGGAACATCGCCTCCATGTCGGTGAGCGACTGCTTCATCTCGCGGTAGACGAAGCCGAGGAAGTTGAGCGGCAGGTAGAGCTGGATGAGATAGGTGTTCACCAGCACGAAGTCGCCGACCGACATCTGGCCGGAGGCGACGCCGCGGGCCGCCATCAGCATCACCAGCGTCAGGCCGACGGCGATGATCGCCGCCTGCCCGCCGTTCAGCATGTTGAGCGTCACCTCGGAGCGGCTGTAGGCCCGCTCGTAGCGCGCGAGCGAGGCGTCGTAGCGCCGCTCCTCATGCCCCTCGTTGTTGAAGTACTTCACCGTCTCGTAGTTGAGCAGGCTGTCGATCGCCTTGGTGTTCGCCTCCTGGTCGGTCGCGTTCATCTCGCGGCGGAAGCGGAGCCGCCAGTCGGTGAACATCAGCGTGAAGGCGATGTAGACGGCGATGGTGCCGAAGGTGACCGCGGCATAGGAGAAATCGAACATCCCCCAGAGGATCACCGTCACCAGCCCGATCTCGAGGAAGGTCGGGATGATGCTGAACAGCATGAAGTCGAGCACGAAGGTAATGCCGCGCGACCCGCGCTCGATCACCCGGGAGAGGCCGCCGGTCTGCCGGTCCATGTGGAAGCGCATCGACAGCGCATGCAGGTGCTGGAAGACCTGCAGCGCGATGCGCCGCGAGGCACGGGCCTGCACCTTCACGAAGACGGCATCGCGCAGCTCGGCGAAGCCGGCGCTCGCCGCGCGCAGCAGGCCGTAGCCGATCACGAGCGCGATGGGGATCGTGGCGATGCCGCCCACCTGCGGCCCGAGCGCATCGACGGCGCGGGCATAGACGATGGGGACCAGCACATTGGCCCCCTTCGCCACCACCAGCAGCAGCAGGGCGATCACCACCCGGGCGCGCAGCTCGGGCTCGCCCTTCGGCCAGAGCCAGGGAGCGAGGGTCAGCAGCGTCCGGAAATGGCTGCGTTCGGCGGGGACGGCGGATTGGCTCATGCGCCTGGGACATAGGCCCGAACCGCGGCGGGGCAAACGGGCCATATGGCCGGGACCGGCCGCAGGGGTCTAAATCCGGGGATGAACCCCTTCCTCCGCCATATCGAGGCCTGCAACGACCTCCCCTCCCCGGCCGGCTTCATCCCCTTCCGCATCGGCGGCGCGCAGGTGGGCTGGCTCGGGCCGGAGCTGGCGCGGGCGCTGACCTTCTTCCCGCGCGACTTCCACTTCGATGCGAGGGGCGTGTCGCTCGCTTCCCGCCTCCGCGGCCCGGCGGCGCGGACCGAGGCGCTGGCGGCCGTCACCCGCTCGCTCGCCGGGCGCGGCTTCTTCACCCTGCGCGACGAGCCCTTCGACGTGCGGGCGGAGCCGGAGGGGCCGGCGCTGGCACAGCTCGACCGCGGCGCCATCCCCTCCTTCGGGGTCAGGGCGGCGGGGGTGCATCTCAACGGGCTGGTGCGGCGGGTGGACGGGCTGCAGGTCTGGGTCGGCATCCGCGCGCAGAGCAAGCCGGTGGCGCCCGGGCAGCTCGACCATCTGGTGGCAGGCGGCATCCCCGCGGGACTCGACCCGCTGCAATGCCTGGTGAAGGAAGCGGCCGAGGAGGCATCGATCCCGCCCGAACTGGCCGCCCAGGCGCGGCCGGTGGCCCGCCTGTCCTATGTCATGCGCCATGGCGAGGGGATGCGGCGGGACATCCTGCACGCCTTCGACCTCGAACTGCCGGAGGATTTCATCCCCGTGCCGGCGGATGGGGAGGTGGAGCGCTTCGAGCTCTGGCCCGCGCCCCGGCTCTTTGAGGCGGTGCGGGATACGGACGAGGTCAAGTTCAACGTGAACCTGGTGCTGATCGACCTTTTCCTCCGCGAGGGACTGATCGACCCGGCAAGCGAGGAAGGGCGGATGCTGCGCCAGGGGCTCGACCAGGGGGCATGACCGGGTGGCCGGCAAGGCCGGCCGGGACGCCCAAGGGGCGCGACCCGTCCCGGATCGTCAGTCGCCTGGCCTACCAGGCATAGGCGGGGCGCCAGGCCACCGGCGGGGGCGGCGCGTAATAGACCGGCGGCGGCGCGTAGTAGACCCGCGGCGGCGGCGCATAAACCACCGGAGGCGGCGGCGCATAGTAGACCGGCGGCGGCGGGGGCGCCGCATAGGCATTGGCCGCACCGGCCGCCAGCGCCCCGAGCGCCAGGCCGCCGATCACGCCAGCCACGACGGCGCCGCCACCGCGATGATGGTGCGGGCCGCCCCAGCCATGGCCGCCCCAGCCATAGCCGCCCTGGCGCCAGCCATCCGCCTGTGCGGCGGGGGCGGCGAAGCTGGCCGCGGCGATCAGGGCCGCGGCGGCGGCGATACGACACTTCATCCCACAACCCTCCCTGGGTCTGCGGCCATGAAACGACCCGATCGTGACAAGCTTATGGCGGGAAACCGGCGGAAAACCGCCGCCGCTTCAACTCGATGCGATGGCGACACCGCGCAGGAAGTCGACCAGCGCATCGTTCACCGGCCCCGGCGCCTCCTGCTGCACCCAATGGCCGATGCCCTCCAGCAGCACGGAGCCGCGCAGCCCCGGCGCCCGCTGCGGCAGCGCCTCCACCGCCGCCTTCGTCCAGCCGAAGACCGGGTCGAGCGTGCCGGTGATGAAGAGGCTCGGCTGCTCCACCAGTCGCCCCTGGAAGGGCGCCATGAGCTGCCAGTTGCGATGGATGTTGCGGTACCAGTTCAGCCCGCCGCGGAAGCCGGTGCGGCGGTAGATGGCGGTGAGCGCCGCCAGTTCCGCTGGCGGGAGCCAGGCGGGCAGGCCCGGCGGCTCGGCGAGGCTGGCGAGGAAGCCGCCCTCCGGCAGGTCCGGCCGCCAGCGCTCCGCCTCGGGCGGGTCGCCGGAGAGGGACCAGAGGGTGCGGCGCAGCGTCACCTCCGCATCGCGCTCGAGCTCCGCCTCGGCAACGCCCGGCTCCTGGAAGTGGAGCTGGTAGAAGCGGTGCCGCCCCGCCCGCCGCAGCGCCTCGACCGGGCTGATGGGCCCGCGCGGGGTGAAGGGCACGCTGAGCCCGGCCACGGCGGGAAAGCGGTCCGGCCGCAGCAGCGCCGCGTTCCAGGCGACGGGCGCGCCCCAGTCATGCCCGACGATCGCCGCCTGCGGCAGGCCGAGCGCGTCCAGCAGCCCGACCATGTCGCCGGTGAGGTGGAGGATCGTGTAGTCCTCGATGGCGGCCGGCGCCTCGCTCTCGCCATAGCCGCGCATGTCGGGCGCGATGGCGCGGAAGCCTGCCGCCGCCAGCGCCTCCATCTGGTGCCGCCAGGAGCGCCAGGATTCGGGGAAGCCGTGGCAGAGCAGCACCGGCGGCCCCTCGCCCGCCTCCGCGACATGCAGGGTGATGCCGTTCGCGGCTATGCTCCGGTGGCTGATCGGCATGGGCGTTCCCCCTATTGCGCGAAGTCCGGCGCCTCCGCGGCGAGGATGCGCTTGACGCTCTCGAGGTGCAGCCGCGCGCTCTCGCGGTCGCCCTCGCGCATCTGCTCATAGGTCTTCTGCGCCAGCTCATGCGGCACCGGCTTGAGCGCGCGGCCGGTGGACATGGCCAGGCGCTGCGCCTCGCAGGCGCGCTCGAGGTAGTAGAGGTCGTCCCAGGCCTCCGCGATGCTGGGCCCGACCACCATGATGCCGTGGTTCCGCATGAAGACGATGTCGGCCTCGCCGATGCTGGCGGCGATGCGGTCGCCCTCCGCCTCGTCCAGCGCAAGGCCGGCATATTCCTCGTCGACCACGGTGCGGCCGTAGAATTTCAGCGCGGTCTGCCCGGCCCAGGCGAGCGGCGGGCCCTCGAGCATGGCAAGCGCCGTCGCATTCGGCATATGGGTGTGGAAGCAGGCCCGGGCGCGCGGCACGTTCTTGTGGACGCGCGCGTGGATGTAGAAGGCCGTCGCCTCCGGCACGCCCTCCCCGGCCACGACATTGCCGTGGAAGTCGCAGACCAGCAGCCGCGAGGCCGTGACCTCGGAGAAGGCCCAGCCATAGGGGTTGACGAGGAAGAGGTCCTCCCGCCCCGGCACCATGGCGCTCAGGTGGTTGCAGATGCCCTCATGCAGGCCGAGCCGCGCCGCCATGCGGAAGCAGGCGGCGAGGTCGATGCGCGCCTGCCGCACCGCGGCGGCGTCGAGGTCGGAGTTGCGCAGGATGGCGGGGGCGGCCGGTGGGGCGAGGCTATGGGCCATGGCGGATCCTTCAGGCGGGCGGCATCGCAGGCATGAGCGCCTCATGCCCCGGCGCATAGAGGTTGTTGCTGATCGCAGGGTTGCGGTTGACCAGCGGGCGGCGGAAGAGCGGATGCGTCATGCTGCGGATTTCGTGCTCCACCTGGAACAGCACCCGCCCGTCCTCCGGGTCGACGATGTCGATGAAGCGGTACTGGTGCGGGCTGTCCTCCCGGCTGATGAGGCCGCGCGCGGCGAGCCTGGCATGGACGCCGCCGAAATCGGCGAAGGCGAGCTGGATGTGGTGGCCGTCATAGGGCGGCTGCGGCGCATCCGTCTCGCGGAAGACGAGGTATTGGCCTGCGGCGACGAGCACCTGCAGCGCCCCCTCCCGCATGGCCGCCGGCGCGCCGATGACCTGCTCGTAGAAGCGGGCGATGCCCGGCAGCGTGCCGGGCGGCACGTCGAGCTGCACATAGGGCATGCCGAGGTTGATCCGCCCGAAGCGCCCGGCATCCGGCGCATGGACCTGCATCCGGTTGCCCCAGGGGCAGGTGACGGCGACATGGTCCTCCGCCTCGGCGAAGGCATAGCGCGTGCCCTCCAGCCAGCGGCGGGCGCGGTGGAGCTGGTGCAGCAGCAGCTCCCGCCCCGGCGTCACCAGACCGACCACGCCGCGCAGCACCTGCGCCGGGCCGGTCGGGAGATGGAACTGGCTGACCCCGGCATTGGCCCACATGTTGTCGAGGCCGGTCATCAGGTAGGGGTCGCGCGTCAGGCCGAGGCCAGTGATGTAGAAGGCCGTCGCCAGCGCCTGGTCGGGCACGCGGAGATTGACGTGCTGTAGCTCCACCGAATTGCCGAGGCTCTCTCCGGTCCGGTCGAAGGGGCATTCGACCTTCCGCATCCCGTCCATCACAGCCTCCTCCGCTCGTGGCAGCGAGCTTCGCGCCGGGTCCGGGCCCATGCAAGGGGTATGAGGCCGGCCGCTTCCGGCTAGACTGTTGCGGTGCAAGGCGGAGACGGGCCATGGCGACGAGCTTCCAACTGGGCGACCTCACCATCCACCAGGTGATCGAGCAGGAAGGGCCGTTCTTCGACCCGCTCACCTTCTTCCCGGGGCTGGCGCCGGAGCTGCTGGAGGAGAACCGCGCCTGGCTGGAGCCGCAGGCGATCGACCCGGCGACGGGCCAGCTGCGGCTCTGCATCCAGAGCTACGTGATCCGCACGCCGCACCACACCATCCTGGTCGACAGCTGCGTCGGCAACCACAAGCAACGGGCGCAGCCCTTCTGGAACAACAAGTCCGACGACACCTGGGAGCGCAACCTTGCCGCGACCGGCATCGCCCTCGGCGACATCGACTACGTGATGTGCACCCACCTGCATGTCGACCATGTCGGCTGGAACACGCGGCTCGAGAACGGGCGCTGGGTGCCGACCTTCCCCAGGGCGCGCTACCTCTTCGCGGAGCGGGAGGTGGCGCATTGGCAGGCGGAGCACGCCAAGGCGGCGAACCCGGTCTTCGCCGACAGCGTGCTGCCGATCCTGGAGGCCGGGCGGGCGGAGCTGGTCGCCGAGGACCACGGCGTCGGCGACCACCTGCGGCTGACGCCGACGCCCGGCCATACGCCCGGCCACGTCGCCGTCGAGCTCGGCAAGGACGAGGTGATCGCCGTGCTGACCGGCGACCTCATCCACTCGCCCCTGCAGATGCGCTACCCGGAGCTCTCGATGCGCGCCGACACCGACCGGACGCAGTCGGCCGAGACGCGCCGCCGCTTCCTCGAATGCCAGTGCGACACCGGGCGCCTGGTCTGCACGGCGCATTTCCCCTCCCCCTCCACCGGCCATGTCACGCGCTGGGGGAGCGGCTTCCGCTTCATGCCGACGGAGGGGTGAGGCCCAGGGGGTGAGAGTAGGCATCATTGGCTGCGGCGTCGCCGGCAGCGTGCTGGCGGAGATGCTGATGGAGGAGCCCGGCTTCTCCGTCGACATCTTCGATCGCCTGCCGCCTGGCCGCGAGGAGGAGGCGGGTACCGGCCTCACGTGCGGGCCGAACGCGATGAAGGCGCTGCGCCTCCACCTGCCCGCCCGCCATGCCGCGGTGCGCGCCGCCTCGCTGCCCTGGACCCGCTGGATCATCGAGACGGCGGAGGGCCAGCGCCTCTTCGACCTGCCGCTCGGCGAGGTGGCTGAGGAGCCCGGAATTCGCCTGCGCTGGCCAGAGCTCTACCGGCAGTTGCGCGCCCCGGTCGCCGACCTCACCCATCACGAGCTGGAGCTTGTGGCGGTGGAGGAGGATGCGGCCGGCCGCCTCGTCCCCGTGCTGGAAGCGCCCGACGGGGCCCGCCTCCGCCCGCGCGGCTATGAGCTGCTGGTCGCCGCGGACGGGCGCCACTCCGCGCTGCGGCGGCTGACGTCCGGGGCGCCGCGGCCGGCCTTGCACGGCATCGCCATGACGTGGCTGCTGGTGCCGGACGCGGCGGACTGTCCCTTCGACGAGTACGGCCAGTGGTTCAACGGGAATGCCCGGCTGCTGGCCTACCGGCTGCCGGGCGGCGCGGCCCATGTCGCCGGCGGCTTCCCCCTCGCCTCCGCCACCGCCGAGATCCCGCCCGAGGCCAGGACGGCCGCCGCCCAGCGCGCGCTCTACACGCCCGCGGACGGCCAGGCCTGCCCTGCCGTCGCCTGGATGGTCGAGCGGCTGGCTGCCGGCGTCGAGCGGATCCGCTGGGCGCGGCTGCAGGACGTGCCGCTGCTGCGCACGGCCGCGGCCGGGCGGGTGCTGTTCCTCGGCGATGCGGCGCATGCCATGGTGCCGACGCTCGGCCAGGGCGCCACCCAGGCGATCGAGGACGGCGTCATCGCCGGGGCCGTGCTGCGGCGCGGCGGCGGGGCGGAGGATGTCGGCGCCTGGCGCGACACCCGCATCGAGTTCGTCCGCCGCTTCAGCCTCGAGGCGACGGACACGATGTTCCCGGGCGGCGACCCGGTGGCCGGGTCCATGGCCAAGCGCGAGCCGGAATTCCTGGGCAAGCTCCGGCGGCTCTACACCGACGTGCCGGGGCCGGAGGAATTCGCCCCCGTCCGGGTCTAGACCTTGTTGCAACGAGGGCCAGCGCCATCTCCGCCGCCATGGACATGCATGCCCCCACCATCGATGCAGCCACCGTCGCACGCCTCGCCGCCCGCCACCCGCTGCTGATCGGCGACCTCCGCTCCGACCATGCCGGCGAGACGGGAGCGGTGATGATCTATCGCGGCATCCTGGCCTGCTCCCGCGACGCGGCGGTGCGGGACTTCGCCGCCCGGCACCTGGAGACGGAGGCCGGGCATCTCCGCCTGCTGGACGGGCTGCTGGCGCCTGGGCAGCGCAGCCGCCTGCTCCCGATCTGGCGCGTCGCCGGCTGGCTGACCGGGGCGCTGCCGGCACTCGTCGGGCCGGCGGCGGTGCAGGTGACGATCGAGGCGGTCGAGACCTTCGTCGACCACCACTACCAGGAACAGATCGACCGGCTTCCCGGGACCGGGGAGGCCGGCGCGGTGCGGGCCCTGCTCGAGCATTGCCGCCTGGAGGAGGTCGAGCACCGCGACGAGGCGGCGGAGCTGCTCGGCGCCGGGCGCGGATGGCTGGCGCGGCTCTGGGGCGGCATCGTCGGGCGGGGCAGCGCCGCGGCGGTCGCGGCGGCGCGACGGATCTAGGGCGGTTTCCGTCCGCACCGGCCCACGGACCCCGCCCTGGATTGTTGTCTTACCGGGCAGATTGCTCCGATCGGATGATTCATCCGGTCGGAGTTTGCCCTAAGCCAGTTCCGGCCCACGCTTAGGCACGTCCCGGAGCGGGTCGCCGGAGGCTGGAACGGCTCCAGGCATCAATCACGCGACAAGACAACATCTTAGGGCACGATCCGCCATCCCATGATCGTGGATCATGCCCTGGGCGCGAATGGCCTTCCCGCTCACCGGCCTGCCCACCCTGCCTAGGAATTCAGCCGTAGCCCGTATTTGGCTGAGATGCCGCGGTGCTTGCCGCTGTCGAGTTCATCGTTCCCTCCGGCGATGCGGAAGCCGATGACCATGATCGCAGTGCCCAGGCGCTCGATGATTATGGCCAGGAGGCTGACCGCCATGGCCAGCACGATCAGCGGAATGGCGAAAAACAGTCTCATCGCTCGGCGTACTCCATGGCGGCGGGGACATGCGCCCGCGGTGTCGCCCGGCAAATCCCGGGCAGGAAGCCTGCGACGGCTGGGCCGGCACGCATCATTCCGGAGCGCTTCCAGGCCTGAGAGGTTCAACCGGGTCTAGGCGGTTTCGGCGGAGAACCGCCCAGCCAGCCATAACGTTACCGCTCCACGGCCGATCCGGGCCCGAACAGCCCGAGCCGCTTCAGAGCACCGCCTCCGCCGCCACCCGCAGCGCCTCGGGCGTCGCGCCGGTGAGGACGACGGTGCCGACCTTCCCCTCCTTCGCCACCGCCTTCCAGTCCTGCAGCCGGCCGCGGATGCGGTCGGCAGTACCGATGAGGGCGATCTCGTCCACCAGCCTGTCCGGCACCGCGGCCGCCGCCTCCGCCTTGCGGCCATCGAGGAAGGCGTCCTGGATCTTCACCGCCGCCTCCTCGTAGCCAAGGCGCCTGCAGTAGTCGTTGTAGAAATTCTTCCCCCGCGCCCCCATGCCGCCGATGTAGAGCGCGAGCTCCGGCTTCGCCGCATCGCGGCAGGCCTGGAGGTCGTCGCCGAGGCGGATCTTGGTATAGGGCGCGATGTCGAAGCCCTCGAGCCCGCGCCCCGCCTTCGCCATGCCCTCGAGCGTCGGCCTGACCACCACGTCCGCGCCCTCCGGCGACATGAAGATCGGCAGGTTGCCATCGGCGATCTCGCCCGAGAGCCGCATGCCGCCCGGCGTGATCGAGGCGGTGTAGATCGGCAGCGCGCGGTCGCCATGGATGATGCTGCGCAGCGGCTTGCCGAGCCCGCTCGCCCCCGGTCCCTTGTAGGGGATCTGGTAGTGCTCGCCCTCATGCTCCAGCGGCTTCTCGCGGGCGAGGATGGCGCGGATGATCTCCACATACTCCCGCGTGCGGCCGAGCGGCTTGCCATAGGGCTCGCCATGCCACCCCTCCACCACCTGCGGGCCGGACGGGCCGATGCCGCAGAGGAAGCGGTTGCCGGACAGCGCCTGCAGCGTCATCGCCGTCATCGCCGCGCAGGTCGGCGTGCGCGCCGGCATCTGCATGATGCCGGTGCCCGCCCTGATGCGCGTGGTGCGGGCCAGCACCCAGGCGATGGGCGTCACCGCATCCGTCCCGTAGGATTCGCCGCACCAGACGGCGTCGAAGCCCAGCCGCTCCGCCTCCAGCACGAGGTCCATCTCGAGCTGCGGCTGCGCGCCGCGGATCATGCCGATGGTGATGCCGAGCTTCATGGCGCTCAGACCTCCGCCAGGATGGTGTCGCGGAAGGCGCGCATGGCATCGAGCACCCCCTCCGCCGTCTCGCCGGGGAAGGTGAAGTCGATCGCGCCGAGGCCGAGCGCGCGCAGCGCGCGCAGGTCGGCCACGATCTCCGCCGGCGTGCCGGAGAAGAGCCGCCGCTCCCCGTCCCCCGCCCGCGCCGGCACCTCCGGCCCGTATCTCTGCACGCGATAGGCGAGCGCCACCGCCGCCGGGTCGCGGCCGGCAGCGCGGACCAGGCCGTGCAGCTTGTCGATCGCGGCCCCGTACCGGGCGAGGCTGTCGAGCGGATGGGAGGGGTTGGTGCCGATCGGATACCAGCCATCGCCGAGCCGCGCCGCCCGCCGCAGCGCCGGCCCGCTCTCGCCGCCGACCCAGATGGGCAGCGGGTCCTGCACCGGCTTCGGCGCGAAGCCGATGCCGCCGAAGCGCACATGCTCGCCCTCGAAGCGCGGCTCCTCCTCCGTCCAGAGCGCGCGGGCGGCGAGGATGTACTCGTCCGTCACCTTGCCGCGGGCCTCGAAATCCGGCGCCTGCAGGGCCTCGAATTCCTCGCGCAGCCAGCCGGCGCCGATGCCGACGGTGAGCCGCCCGCCCGACAGCACGTCGATTGTCGAGAGGATCTTCGCCGCCAGCATCGCCGGCCGGTGCGGCACCACCATCACCGAGGTGACGATGCGAAGCCGCTCCGTCCGGGCCGCGAGGAACATCGCCTGGGTCAGCTGCTCATGCCGCTCGCCGCGGCTGCCGGCCGGGAACTCGCCGGTATCGGTATAGGGATATTTCGCGCCGATCTCGCGCGGGATCACCACATGGTCGCTGACGGTCGCATAGTGGAAGCCGAGCGCCTCGGCGCCCCGGGCCAGGCGGGTCAGCGCCTCCGGCGTCGCCAGCGGCCCGCCGCTCGGCGCGTTGAAGCCGATCTGCATGCTGTCCGTCTCCTCTCCCGTGGCGTTGCGTCCCGCGGGGCTCTGCCACAGGATGCGGCGAGCCCGGAGGACGGGCAAGGGTGACGGGATGGATGCGCTTCTGAACCGGCCGCTGGCGGCGCTGATGGCGGAGGCCGCTTCCCTGCGCGATGCAGGGCATGGGCGGCTCTTCTCCTATTCGCGGAAGGTCTTCATTCCGCTGACCAGGCTTTGCCGCGATGTCTGCCACTACTGCACCTTCGCCGAGAAGCCGCGGCCGGGGCGCAACCCCTACCTCACGCCGGAGGAGGTGCTGGCCATCGCCCGCGCCGGCGCCGCGGCCGGCTGCACCGAGGCGCTCTTCACCCTCGGCGACAAGCCGGAGCTGCGCTGGCCGGCGGCGCGGGAGGCGCTTGATGCGCTCGGCCACGCCAGCACCATCGACTATCTCGTCGCCATGTGCGGCCTGGTGCTGCGGGAGACCGGGCTGCTGCCGCATGCCAATCCCGGCGTGATGACGCGGGAGGAGATCGCCGCGCTGCGTGAGGTGACGGCGAGCCAGGGCATCATGCTGGAGAGCACCAGCGCACGGCTCTCAGCGCCCGGCGGCGTCCACTACGGCAGCCCGGACAAGGACCCGGCGCTCCGCCTCGGCGTGCTGCGGATGGCGGGCGAGCTGCGCGTGCCCTTCACCACCGGCATCCTGATCGGCATCGGCGAGACGCGCGCGGAGCGGATCGAGGCGCTCCAGGCCATCGCCGCGCTGCAGGCCGGGCACGGCCACATCCAGGAAGTCATCATCCAGAATTTCCGCGCCAAGCCCGGCACCAAGCTCGCGGGCGCCGCGGAGCCGGATCTCGACGACCTGCTCTGGACGATCGCCGTGGCGCGCATCCTGCTCGGCCCGGCGATGAACATCCAGGCGCCGCCCAACCTCTCGCCCGGCATCTACCAGCGTCTCGTCGCGGCCGGGCTGAACGACTGGGGCGGCGTCTCCCCCGTCACCATCGACCATGTGAACCCCGAGGCGCCCTGGCCGGAGATCGCGGCGCTGGCGGCGCGCACGGCGGAGGCCGGCAAGGTGCTGGTGCAGCGCCTCCCCGCCTACCCCACCTATGTCCGCGCAGCCGAGCAATGGATTGCCCCCGCCGTCGCGCCGCGGCTGCGCCAGTCGAGCGATGCGGAGGGGTGGGCCCGCGAGGACCGATGGTCGCCGGGCGAGCTGACGCCGCCGGCCCTGCCCGCGCCGCGCCTCGCCACGGCCGACGCCGCGCTCGCCCGCGATGTCGAGCGGGCCACGGCCGGCGAGAGGCTCGCCCCCCCCGCCATCATGCGCCTCTTCGCCGCGCGCGACGCCGACTTCGCCCATGTCACGCAGGCGGCCGATGCGCTGCGCCGCACGGTCTCCGGCGAGACGGTGCGCTACGTCGTCAACCGCAACATCAACTACACGAACATCTGCACCTATCGCTGCCATTTCTGCGCCTTCAGCAAGGGCCGCACGCATGAGGCGCTGCGCGGCCCCGCCTACGACCTCGACCATGGCGAGATCCTCCGCCGCGCCGTCGAGGCCTGGGATCGCGGCGCAACGGAGGTCTGCCTCCAGGGCGGCATCCACCCCGACTACACCGGCGAGACCTATGTGGGCATCTGCCAGGCGATCCGCGCCGTGCTGCCGGAGATGCATATCCATGCCTTCTCCCCGCTCGAGGTGACGCAGGGCGCGGCGACGCTCGGCCTCACGCTTCCCGCCTATCTCGCGCGGCTGAAATCGGCCGGCCTCGGCACGCTGCCCGGGACGGCGGCCGAGATCCTCGACGACGAGATCCGCGCCATAATCTGCCCGGACAAGGTGAACACGGCGGAATGGCTGGCCGTGGCGCGGGCCGCGCATGGGCTCGGGCTCAGGACGACGGCGACGATCATGTTCGGCCATGTCGAGGCCCCGGTGAACTGGGCGCGGCACCTGCTCGCGCTGCGCGACCTGCAGGCGGAGAACCAGGCGAGGGGATGGGGCGGCTTCACCGAATTCGTCCCCCTCCCCTTCGTTGCCATGGAGGCGCCGATGTTCCTCAAGGGCCAGGCCCGCCGCGGCCCCACCTTCCGCGAGGCGCTGCTGATGCACGGCGTCGCGCGCCTCGTCCTGCATCCGCATATCCCGAACATCCAGACCAGCTGGGTGAAGATGGGCCCGCAGGGGGCGGCGATGGCGCTCCAGGCCGGGGCGAACGACCTGGGCGGCACGCTGATGAACGAGAGCATCAGCCGCGCCGCCGGCACGCAGCACGGCCAGGAATTCCCGCCCTCCGCGATGGAGGCGCTGATCCGCTCCATCGGCCGGGTGCCCGCCCAGCGGACGACGCTCTACGGCCCGGTCCCGGAGGCCCGCCGGCACGCAGCCTTCGAGGCGCCAGCGCTGGCGCCGGTAGTGCAGACCGCCCCACGGAAGCGGGAGGCAGTCGGCGGCTGATCGATTTCCCGGCGGTTCTGCGTTATGGGGCGACGAACCTCTTGCCGGAGAGAATGATGCCCCATCGCCGCCTGCTGCTGACGGCCGCCGCCCTCAGCCTGCCCGCGCTTGCCGCCCGCGCCCAATCCTTCCCGGAGCGGAGCTTGCGGATCGTCGTGCCCTTCGCCCCCGGCGGCGCTGTCGACCTCACCGGCCGATTGCTGGCGGAGCAGTTGCAGCCCGTGCTGAAGCAGAACGTCGTCGTCGATAATCGCGGCGGCGCCGGCGGCAATCTCGGCGCGGATGCGGTGGCGAAGGCGGAGAAGGACGGCTACTCGGTCCTGCTCGGCTCGGCCAACATCCTCTGCGCCAACAAATTCCTCTTCCGCCGCTCGATGCCGCTCGACCCCATGCGCGACCTGGCGCCGGTGACGCGGGTGACGACGGGCACCGTGGTGCTGATCGTGAACGGCCGCAGCCCCTACAAGACCTTCCAGGACCTGATCGCCGCGGCGAAGAAGGACCCCGGCAAGCTCACCATGGGCTCCTCCGGCACCGGGACGGTCAGCCACCTCACCATCGAATCGGTGAAGCGCGCGGCGGGCGTCGACATCACCCATGTGCCCTATCGCGGCGGCGGGCCGGCCTTCCAGGACCTGCTGGCCGGCAATATCGACCTGATGTTCGATGTGATCCCGGCGGCGATCGCCAATATCCGCGAGGGCGCTTTCCGCCCGCTCGCCGTCGGCAGCGCCGAGCGCATCGCCTATGTGCCGGAGCTGCGCGAGGTGCCCTCGATGAAGGAGCTGCTGCCCGGCTCGAACATCGACATGCAGAGCTGGTACGGCATCAACGCCCCGGCGGGCACGCCGGCCGACCGCATCGGCATCCTGCACCGGGCGCTGGCGCAGGTGGTGCAGGGCGATGCCTTCCGCCAGAAGATGGAGCCGATCGGCTTCACCCCCGTCGTGGACGAGTCGCCCGCCGCCTATGGCGAGTACATGCGCGCGCAGGAGAAGGTCTGGCGGAAGCTCGTCGAGGATTCCGGCGCCACTATGGAGTGAGGCCGCTCTCGCGCAGGAAGGCGAGCGTCCGCGTGCTTCGGGCCTCGGGCAGGCGGGCGAAGGCGACGAGGTCGGCCGGGTGGTCGATATCCATCCCGATCCCCGGCAGCGGCACGATCCGCGGCGCGATGCCCCTGGCACGGGCGGCGGCGAGATGCGGAAAGTAGCTGTCCTCGCCGAAGCGCAGCGGCACCGCCAGCGGCGGCGACAGGACGACGGCGTTGGAGCCGAGCTCGTCGTGGGCCGGCGCGATGGTGAAGGCCGGCGCCTCGCCATGCGCCGCCAGCACCGCCTCGATCTCGGCGGGCGTGGCGGCGGGGACGTCGCCGGGCAAGGTGATGATCCCCTGCGCGCCCTCCCCGGCGAGCAGCCGCGCCGCGGCGGTGACGCTGCCGGTATGCCCGTCCCGCGCCCCCTCGGTCACCACCCGCGCGCCGCTGCGCCGCGCCAGCGCCGCCGCCCAGGGATCGAGCGTCGCCACCGCCACCCCGGCGAGGCCGCGCGCGGCCGTCAGCGCCGCAAGCACCTCGCCGATCATCACCTGCATCAGCGCCACGCGCTGCGCCGGCGCCAGCGCGGGCGAGAGGCGCTGCTTCGCCCCCTCCAGCTCCTTCACCGGCAGCACGGCCCAGATCATGTGGCAGCGAGGACCGCGCGTGCGAGGGCGATCTTGTCCTCGAGGCCCCGCATCAGCGTCGGCGCGTAGATGATGGCCGCCTCGATGCCGGTGGCGTCGTCGCCCGGCTCCATGACGTAGTGCGTCAGCAGCCCGGCATAGCGCGCGGCGACGGCGGCCGCGCTCGGCACGACGCCCGCCTGCTGGAACATCCGCGCCGTCGGCCCCTTCACCGCCTGGCCGGCGATGATCGGCGAGACCGCGATCACCGGCGCACCGCAGCCCGCGATGGCCTCGCGCAGCCCGGGCAGCGCCAGGATCGGCTCGATGCTGATGAAGGGGTTGGAGGGGCAGATCACCACCGCGCGCGGCCGATCCCGCAGCGCCGCCATCAGCACGGGGTTGGGGCGCGCCAGGGCGGCGCCGGCGAACTCGATGGCCCGCACCAGCGGCCGCGTCTGCTCCCGCACGAACCAATACTGGAAGTCGATCCACCCGCCCTCGCTGAGGATGCGCGTGCGCACCGGATCATCGCTCATCGGCAGGATGCACGGCGCGACGCCAAGCCGCCGCGCGACATCCGCGGTGATGGCGCTCAACGTCTCGCCCGCGCGCAGCCGCCGCGTGCGTTCCACATGCAGCGCCAGGTCGCGATCGCCGAGGCGGAACCAAGTCTCGCCGCCGATGCTCCCCAGCGCCTCCATGAAGGCCCAGCTCTCGTCACGCCGCCCCCAGCCGAGCTCCTGGTTGTCGAGCCCGGCCAGCGCATAGGTCAGCGTGTCGACATCCGGCGAGATGCTGAGCCCGAGATGCTCGAAATCATCCCCCGTATTGGCGACGACCAGCAACTCGTCCGGCGGCAGCAGATGGCTGAGGCCGAGCGCCAGCTTCGCGCCGCCGATGCCGCCCGAGAGCGCGACGATCATCGGAACAGGTCCTCCGCATCCGGCCGCAGCAGCTCGGCCGCTGGATTCGGCGCGGCGTCCCACTCCAGCCCGCGCACCAGCACCACCGGCTGCCCCTCCGCCCCCTGGCCCTGCAGCAGCGAGGCGGCGGCGGCGATCTCATCGGCGAAGCCGCTGATACTGACCTGCAGCCGCCGCCCGAAGAGGTCCGGCCTGCCCCGCAGATCCCACAGCGCCGGCAGCCCCGCCGCACCGATCGCCACCCCCACCGTGCCACGCCGCCAGGCACGGCCGAAGCTGTCGGTGATGACGACCGGGCAGCCGAGCCGCGCCGAGAGCGCCGCCGCGCTGCCATCCGGGTCGCGCGGCAGCAGCAGCGCATGCCCCTCCTCGCCGAGATTGGACTGGTCGATTCCCGCATTCGCCATGACGAAGCCGAGCCTGTGCTGCACGATCAACAGGCCCGGCCGGGCCCGCACCACGCGCCGGCTTTCCGACAGCACCAGCTCGACGAAGCGCGCATCCTTCTGCACCCGCTCCGCCAGCGCCCGCGCCTCGGCCGAGGGCGTGACGGAGGCGAGCGCCACGCTCCGCCCCTCCGCCTTGCTGACGACCTTCTGCGCCAGCACCAGCACATCGCCGCCGTCGAGCGGGAGCCCCGCACGCGTCAGCCCCGCCTCGATCAGCGCGGCGAGGTCATCGCCCGCCCGCACCATCGGCAGGCCGGGCAGCGCCTGCAATTCCAGCCGCTGCACGGCTCAGCCGAAGCGGCGGCGGAGCAGCGGCAGCACCTGCTCTCCATAGAGCCGCAGGAAGCGCGCCTGGTCCGGCCCCGGCGCATGGAAGACGAGGTGGTTGAAGCCGAGCGCCACATACTCGCCGATGCGCTCCACATGCTCCTCGGCGTCATCGGAGACGATCCAGCGGCTGGCCGCGCGCTCGAGCGGCAGGGCATCGGCCAGGCGCTCCATCTCCGCCGGGTCCTCGACCGACATCTTCTCCTCCGGCGAGAGCGCCAGCGCGGCCCAGTGGCGCGTATCCTCCAGCGCCCGCTGCCTGTCGGTGTCGAAGGAGACCTTCACCTCGATCATGCGGTCATAGCCCGGCTTCGGCGCCCCCGCCGCTTCCAGCCCCGCGGCGAGGTTCGGCAGCAGCGTCTCGGTATAGAGCTCCCGCTTCTTGCCGCTGGTGCAGATGAAGCCGTCGCCCGCGCGGCCGGCATACTTGGCGACGAGGGCGCCGGCGGCGGCGACATAGATCGGCACCATCGTGTCGGGCCGGTCATAGATCGTCGCCTTCTCGGTGCGGTAGTACTGCCCTTCGAAGCTGACGCGCTCCTCCGACCAGAGCTTCCGCATCAGCTGCACCGCCTCGCGCAGCCGGGCGAAGCGCTCCTTGAACTCCGGCCAGGGCGCGCCGGTCGAGGGCACCTCGTTCAGCCCCTCCCCCGTGCCGATGCCGAGGATGACGCGGCCGGGATACATGGAGCCCAGCGTGCCGAAGGCCTGCGCGACGATGGAAGGGTGGTAGCGGAAGGTGGGCGTCAGCACGCTCGTCCCCATCACCAGCCGCTGCGTCCGCGCGCCGAGCGCGCCGAGCCAGACCAGCGAGTTCGGCGCATGGCCGTCGGTGTGCTTCCAGGGCTGGAAGTGGTCGGAGATGAAGCAGGAATCGAAGCCCACCTCCTCGGCGAGGATGCCGAATTCCAGCAGTCTCGCCGGCGCGAATTGTTCCGCCGAGGCCTTGTAGCCGAGCGTCAGCATGGCATCCCCTTCCCGCAGCGGCGCGATGGCGGAGCCGATCTGCCTCCCGCATCCATGCCCTGCCCTCCTGCCGCCAGGATCGCGCCGCCGGCCCGGCCTGTCCACTGGCTCTGGCCTTTCGCCGCCCGGGCGCCTAGATCGAGGGTGATACCCCCCATTCCAAGAGACGCGCCCGTGGACGCAATAACGTGGACGCAATGACCCCGGCCGAGCTCTCCGCCACGGCACCGAACCAGGTTTCGGCCGAAGCGGGGCGCCGGCGCACCTTCGCCATCATCGCCCACCCCGATGCCGGCAAGACCACCCTGACCGAGAAGCTGCTGCTGCGCGGCGGCGCCATTCAGCTCGCGGGTGCCGTGCGCGCCAAGGGCAATGCCCGCCGCACCCGGTCCGACTGGATGAAGATCGAGCAGGACCGCGGCATTTCCGTTGCAACCTCGGTGATGACCTTCGAGCGCGGCGGGCTGATCTTCAACCTGCTGGACACGCCGGGCCACGAGGACTTCTCCGAGGACACCTACCGCACCCTGACCGCCGTCGACGCCGCGGTGATGGTGCTGGACGCGGCCAAGGGCATCGAGGCGCAGACCCGCAAGCTCTTCGAGGTCTGCCGGCTGCGCGACATCCCGATCATCACCTTCGTCAACAAGATGGACCGCGAGGCGCGCGACCCCTTCGAGCTGATCGACGAGATCGAGAAGACGCTGGCGCTGGACGCCGCGCCGGTCGCCTGGCCGGTCGGGCGGGCGGGCGAATTCGCCGGGACCTGGGACATGCTGGCGCGGCATTTTCTCCCCGTCGATGCGGATGACCGGTCGGCCGTGACGCTCTCGGGTCCTGATGACCCGAAACTCGCTGAGCTGGTCGGGCCGGAGCGGGCGGCGGCGCTGGCGGAGGAGGTCGGGCTGGCCGAGGCCGCCTGCCCGGAATTCGACCTGGAGGCCTTTCGCCAGGGCACCCTCACCCCGGTCTTCTTCGGCAGCGCGCTGCGCGACTTCGGCGTCGGCCACCTGCTGGATGGCCTCGCCCGCTACGCCCCACCGCCGCAGAGCCGCTCGGCCGACACCCGCCCGGTGGAGCCGGGCGAGCCGGCGCTCACCGGCTTCGTCTTCAAGGTCCAGGCCAACATGGACCCGAACCACCGCGACCGCGTCGCCTTCGTCCGGCTCTGCTCCGGCCGGCTGGTGAAGGGGATGCGGCTGAAGCAGGTCCGCACCGGCAAGCAGGTGCCGGTCAACGCGCCCCTGTTCTTCTTCGCCAAGGACCGGCAGGTGGCGGAGGAAGCCTGGCCCGGCGATGTCGTCGGCGTCGCCAATCACGGCACCTTGCGCATCGGCGATACCCTGACCGAGGGCGAGGGCCTCAACTTCCGCGGCGTGCCGAGCTTCGCGCCGGAGATCCTGCGCCACGTCCGGCTCGAGGACCCGATGCTGGCGAAGAAGCTGAAGACCGCCCTCTCCCAGCTCGCCGAGGAAGGCGTCGTCCAGCTCTTCCGCCCGCTCGACGGCTCCAACCCCGTCGTCGGCGTCGTCGGCCAGTTGCAGCTCGATGTGCTGCAGAGCCGCCTCAAGGTCGAATATGGCGTCCCGGCCGGCTTCGACGACACGATGTGGCAGATGATGCGCTGGGTGACGCCCGCCGACCCTGGCTCGGATCGCGCCGCGCTGGACCGTTTCGCCGCCACCAACCGCCGCGATGCGGGCGAGGACCATGACGGCGCGCTCGTCGCCTTCTTCGGCTCCGACTGGCGCCGCAAGCGGGCCGAGGAGGAGTGGCCGATGCTTCGCTTCCACGCCGTCCGCGAGCAGCACGGGCTGGAATTGGCGAAGCGTTAAGATTGATCTCGGACGGTAACCGGCTCGCTCGAATAACCGGCCGGAGCGTCTGCCACCAGCGCAGTCGCGCGGAACCCTGAGCGAGGGCCGCGTGTTCTCTCCCCGAAAGCCGCGCCGGGCATGCCCGGATAAGCCGGCGGGGTCTGCCATCGGCGGGCCCTTCGCCCCCGTCACGGCGGGTGGCCGCAACGCAGGAGAGACCCAGTGACGACAGCGACAGACGCTGCGCTCGCGCAGCTTTCGCTCAACGCCTATTCCAACACGCCGGTCGCGCTGCCGGCCGGCCTCACGCCCGCGGCCAACCTGCCCGTCGCCCTCGGCGCCGGCGAGAGCTTCGCGGGCGGGCTTTACCAGAGCGACAACTCGGCCGCGCTGGTGAGCGAGGGCGTGGTGAACGGCCAGGAGAGCCTGGTCATCGCCTTCCGCGGCAGCGACGACCAGCAGGACAGCTTCAACGACCTGCAGAACATCAATGCCGACTATGCCGACTTCACCTCGCTCTTCCAGGCGGTGGACCAGGCCGCGGCGAGCGGGCGCTATGATCAGGTCGTAGTGACGGGCCATAGCCTCGGCGGCTCGCTCGCGCAGCAATACATGGCGGCCCATCCCGACCAGGCCGGCGTGACCTTTGACGCCGTCACATTCGGCTCCCCGGGCGCAATCCTGCCGGCGGGCGAGGATGCGCGAATCACCAATTTCGTCATCGCCGACGATCCGGCCGTCGCGCTCGGCGCGCACCGGGCGGAGATCGGCGAGGTGCTGCGGGCCAACCCGACGCTGGCAAACCTCGCCGCCGACAAGGCCGCGGAGGAACTCCCCGGCCTCACCGAGGAGCAGGCGCTGGCCGCCATCAACAGCCTCACGGTGAACTACGAGAACCGCGGCGACATCGTGCTGCTGCCCGGCAAGAGCGCCGACCTCTCGCCGCAGGCGGCGATCGCCGGCCTCGCCGAGCTCGACACCGCGCAGCACGCGCCGGCGCTCTATGCCAGCAGCACCGCGACGGCAGCCGCCTCGCCCGAGCCGGAGCTCATCGTGCCGGAGGTGGGGACGACCGATCCGCAGCTCCTCGCGCTGCGCAGCATCTACGACAGCGACGGCGGCGACCCGCAGGTCTTCCGGGCGCTGATCGACAGTTGGCGGCAGGACGTGCAGGCGGAGGCGAACGACGTCTTCACCGGCATCCGCGACGACCTCGCCGCGATCGGGCAGGACCTGAACCTGATCTAATGTACTGCCCGCGAAGTTCGTCGGTTTACTCACGAGCTTCGCGGACAAGAGGCCACTGGGCCCGCTCCGGCAGCCGCAGGGCCTCCTGCAGCCACGCCGCCGTCGGCTGTCCACCGGCCGACGGATCGATATCCGGCTCGGGATGCCGCAGGACGGCGGCACCGGCGAGGTGCGGATACGGCGCCGCCCCCGCCGCTACCCCGCGAAGGGGTCGCGCAGCGTGATCGTGTCGTCGCGGTCCGGGCTGGTGCTGAGCAGCACCACCGGCGCCTCCACCAGTTCCTCGATGCGGCGGACATACTTCACCGCCGCGGCCGGCAGGTCGGCATAGGAGCGGGCGCCGCGGGTGGAGCTGGTCCAGCCCTCCAGCACCTCGTAGACCGGCCGCGCCGCGGCCTGCGCCCCGGCGGCGGCGGGCATGCGGCGGTAATGCTCGCCGCCGATCGTGTAGCCGGTGCAGATCCTCAGCTCCGCCAGCCCGTCGAGCACGTCGAGCTTGGTGAGCGCGATCCCCTGGATGCCGCCGGTCTTCACCGCCTGGCGCACCAGGCAGGCATCGAACCAGCCGCAGCGGCGGGGACGGCCCGTCACCGTGCCGAACTCCCGCCCGCGCTCACCGAGGCCCCGGCCGATCTCGTCATGCAATTCGGTCGGGAACGGGCCGCTGCCGACGCGCGTCGTGTAGGCCTTGGCGATGCCGAGGACCATGCCGATGACGTCCGGCCCGACCCCGGCCCCCGCCGCGGCATTGCCGGCGACGGTGTTGCTGCTGGTCACATAGGGGTAGGTGCCGTGGTCGACATCGAGCATCACCGCCTGCGCGCCCTCGAAGAGCACGCGCTGGCCGCGATGCCGCGCGTCGTCCAGCCGCTCCCACACCGGCTCGGCGAAGGGCAGCAGCCGCGGCGCCAGCGCCAGCAGCCCATCCAGCAGCGCCTGCTTCTCGAAGGCCTGGGCGCCGAGGCCACGCAGCAGGCTGTTGTGGTGCAGCAGCAGCTCGTCGAGCTTGGCCGAGAGCGTCGCCGGCTCGGCGAGGTCGCAAAGGCGGATGGAGCGGCGGCCGACCTTGTCCTCATAGGCCGGGCCGATGCCGCGCCCGGTGGTGCCGATCTTGTCCTCGCCCCGCGCCGCCTCGCGCGCCTTGTCGAGCGCCGGGTGCAGCGGGAGGATCAGCGGCGTGTTCTCGGCGATGCGGAGGTTCTCCGGCGTCACCGACAGCCCCTGCGCCGTGACCCTGTCGATCTCCGAGAGCAGCGCGTCCGGGTCGAGCACCACGCCGTTGCCGATGATGCCGAGCTTGCCGCGCACCACGCCCGAGGGCAGCAGCGAGAGCTTGTAGACCTGCTCGCCGATGACGAGGGTGTGCCCCGCATTGTGGCCGCCCTGGAAGCGCACGACGATGTCGGCCCGGCTCGCCAGCCAGTCCACCACCTTGCCCTTGCCCTCGTCGCCCCATTGGGCGCCGATCACCGCGACATTGGCCATCACACATCGTCCTTGCTGAAAGGCATGGCGCTGAGGGGGCGGGCTTCGCCGTCGCGCAGGATATGCGTGCAGCGCAGCGCGGCGGGGCTGTCGCCGGGGCCGAGCGCGGCCACCGTGGCGAAGCCATGGCCCCTGAGGGCCGCAGCGGCGGCGGACGGGGTGCCGAGCGGCAGGAAGACGCGCGGCCGCGGCGCCACCGGGCCGGCGGCGCGCAGCACGGCATCCGGGTAGAGGCTCATCCCCGTCGCCGGCTCGTCATTGGCCGAGACGTAGCGGCCGCCGCGCGCCAGCTCGCCGGTCGCACCCGGCCCGTAGAGGGTGAAGGCGACGCCCACATGGTAGCGGAAGCCGCGGAACTCCACCGGGTCGAGGGTGATGCGCAGCCCTGGCTCCCGCACCCGGATGGCGGCGATGACAGCCGCTGCGTTGTCGGCGATGGCGCGCGCCGCCGGCGGCAGGTCGGCGGCGGCCAGCGCGGCCAGCGCCCCGGCGGCCGGCCCGGCGGCGGCCAGCAGCACCGGCAGCGCGGCAGCGAGCGGCCCGGCCTGCTCGGCAAGCGTGGTCGCCGCCGCGGCATCCTTGCGGTCCAGCGCCCGGGCCAGGCGCTGGCTGAGCGCCGGGGGCACGCCCGCCGCCTCCAGCAGGGCCGGCGCCATGGTGGGCAGGGTGATGTCGAGCGAGACGGCCGCGACGCCGGCCCGCGCCAGCGCCTCGGCCGCGACCAGGGCGACTTCCGCATCCGCCTCCGCCGCATCGCTGCCGATCAGCTCGATCCCCGTCTGCGGCAGCTGCCGCTCCGGCGCGAGCTGGGTGCCCCGCACGCGGAGCACCTGCCCGGCATAGCAGAGCCTGAGCGGCCTGGCCTGCAAGCCGAGCCGCGTCGCGGCGATGCGGGCGACCTGCGGCGTGGTGTCGGCGCGCAGCCCCATCATCCGCTGGCTCACCGGGTCCATCAGCCGGAAGGTCTGCTCGGCGACCGCGGCGCCGGATCCGGCCAGCAGGCTGTCCTCGAATTCCAGCAGCGGCGGCTTCACCCGCTCGTAGCCATGCCCGGCGAAGGCCGCCATCAGCGTCTCGACCAGCGCCGCCTCCCGCTCCGCCTCGGGGGGCAGCAGGTCCATCAGCCCGGCGGGCAGGAGGGCGGGGTTGGGCAGGTCGTCGGTCATGCGGGCGCGGGTGTGGCAGGGGGCCGGTGGGGATGCAAGGGCTCACGCCCCCGTTCATTCGTCGAGCGGGTAGTCGGCGAGTTCCGGCCGCATGGCCTCGATGACGAAATCGACGAAGGCCTCCGGGGCATCGAGGTAGAATTCGCGATCGGAGTAAGCCCCGACCCGCGCCTCCACCCCCTGCCCCGCCAGCCAGGCGGCCAGTGCCTCCAGCTCCTCCCGCGGCGTCTCGCTGAGGAAGGAGACCTGGGAGCGAAGCTTGTCCGCATCCCGCCCCGCCGTATCGCTCCGGCTGAATTGCAGGTCCACATTGGCCCCGTCCTGGCGGAGCCAGATGGCGCGCTCCGTCCGCCGCAGCACGGCGAAGCCGAGCCGCGTGGTGAAGAGCGCGACCACCGCCTCGAAATGCGCGGGGTTCAGCCGGTTGGCGACATGGTTGAAGCGCATGCGACGGGCTCCCCAGGGCTCCTCCCCGCATAGGAGCGCTGAAGCGCCGCCAGGTCGAGCCGCCCCATGGCCATCAGCGCCCCCATCACCCGCCCCGCGCGCTCCCGGTCCGGGTCGCGCAGCATGGCGCCGAGTTCCTCCGGCACGACCTGCCAGCAGAGGCCGAAGCGGTCCGTCAACCAGCCGCAGCGTTCGGCCGCCGGGTCGGCCGAGAGCCGGTCCCAGATCGCATCCAGCTCCGCCTGCCCGGCGACGGTGACGAAGACCGAGAGCGCCGGGGTGAAGCGGAAGTGCGGCCCGCCATTGAGCGCGACGAATTCCTGCCCCGCGAGGCGGAAGGTCACGCTCAGCACGCGGCCATCGCCGAAGCGCATGGTCTCGCCGAGGCTGGCCTCCTGCCCGGCCTCGCGGAAGGCGGCGACGTAGAACGCCGCCGCCTCAGCTGCCTGGCCGTCGAACCAGAGGCAGAGCGCGATGCCGGCCATCAGCTCTTGGCCATGGCTTGCTGGGCCGCCTCGAGGTCCATCCACATGACCTCCCAGTGATGCCCGTCCGGATCCTCGAAGCTGCGGCCATACATGAAGCCGTAATCCTGCAGCTGGCCCGGATCCTTGCGGCCGCCGGCCCCGCCGGCGCGCTCGACCGTGGCATCCACCTCGGCGCGGCCCTCGGCCGATAAGCAGAGCAGCACGCCGCTCGTCGCATGCGCGTCGGCGATCGGCTTGGCGGTGAACTGCCGGTACTTGGCATGGGTCAGCAGCATGACGTGGATGGTCTCGGAGAAGACCATGCAGGCGGCGGTCTCGTCGGTGAATTGCGGGTTCAGCTTCGCGCCGACGGCCTCGTAGAAGGCGATCGACCGCTTCAGGTCGGTGACGGGCAGGTTCACGAAGATCAGCTTCGGCATGGACGGGTCCTTTCCCCCTTGGCTTTGACCAGCCTGCCCACTTGAGTTATAAATTGCAACTATGAAGTCAGAAAAAATAACTTCACCAGGACCGCCCCGCCGCTGGTACGAGGATGCCTGCGCCGCCGCCCATGCCCTCGACCTGCTGGGCGAGCGCTGGGCGCTGCTGGTGATGCGGGAGCTGATCTTCGGCCCGCGCCGCTTCAGCGAGCTGCGCGCCAGCCTGCCGGGCATCAGCGCCAATGTGCTGACCCAGCGCCTCGCCGGGCTGGAGGCGGCCGGGGTGGTGGCGCGCCGCCGCCTGCCGCCCCCGGCCTCCGCCCAGGTCTATGCGCTGACGGAGTGGGGCATGGAGAGCGAGCCGATTTTCCAGGCGCTCGGCCGCTGGGCGGCCCGCTCGCCGCTGCACGACCCGACGCTGCCCTTCAGCGCCGCCTCGCTGCTGCTCTCGCTGCGGACGATGCTGGATGCCGGCCGGGCCGGAGAGCTTGCCGCGCGCATCGGCTTCCGCCTCGGCGAGGAGCGCTACCTCACCCGGCTCGAGGCGGGGCAGATCGCCATCGCCGCCGGGCCGGTGGAGGGAGCCGACCTTGTCCTCGACGGCGCACCCGCCGTCATCGCCGCCGCGATCTATGGCGGCCAGCCCCTCGAGGCGCTGGAAGCCGCCGGCGCCCTGCGCGTCGAAGGCGACCGGGCGCTTGCGGCACGCTTCCTCACCCTCTTTCCCCTGCCGCCCAAGGCCGGCCTAGAAAAGGGATAGCTGCGGCCCCGCCGCGCGGAAGCGGCTGGTATCGAGCGGCAGCCGCGGCCGGTCCAGCCCGAGCCGCGCCGCCGCCAGCGCGAAGCGCTGCCGCAGCAGCTCGGCATAGGGCCCGGTGCCGCGCATCCGCTCGCCGAATGCCGCCTGGTTCAGCTTGCCGCCCCGGCACTGCCGGATGAGGCTCAGCACCCGCCCCGCCCGGTCCGGCGCATGGGCGCGCAGCCATTCCTCGAAGAGCGGCCTGATCTCATGCGGCAGCCGCACCAGCGTCATGCCCGCGCCGGTCGCCCCCGCCTCGGCCGCCGCCTCGAGGATCGGCTCGATCTCATGGCAGGTGAGGCCGGGGATGACCGGCGCTGCCATCACCGTCACCGGGATGCCGGCCGCCGCCAGCGCCCGGATCGCCGCCAGCCGCCGCCCCGGCGTCGCCGCGCGCGGCTCCATCCGCCGCGCCAGCTCCCGGTCGAGCGTCGTGATGGAGATGCCGGCCCGCGCCAGCCCCGCCGCCGCCATCGGCGCCAGGATGTCGATGTCGCGCTCGATCAGCGCCGACTTGGTCAACAGCCCGACCGGATGCCGGAACTCCGCCAGCACCTGCAGGATGCGCCGCGTCAGCCCCTCCCGCCGCTCGAAGGGCTGGTAGGCATCGGTGTTGATGCCGAGCATGACCGGCTTCGGCACGTAGCCCGGCGCCGAGAGCTCCCGCCGCAGCAGCGCCGGCGCATCCGGCTTGTGGAAGATGCGCGTCTCGAAATCGAGCCCGGGCGAGAGGTTGAGGAAGGCATGGGTCGGCCGGGCGAAGCAGTAGATGCAGCCATGCTCGCAGCCGCGATAGGGGTTGATGGAGCGGCTGAAGCCGATATCCGGGCTGTCGTTGCTGGTGATGATCCGCCGCGCCGCGTCGATGCCGAGGCTGGCGGCCTCGCGCGGCGCCCATTCCTCCTCCTCGGCCGCGCCCCAGCCGTCATCGACGGCATGGCGGTCGGCCAGGCCGAAGCGCGCGCTCGGCCGGTTGGAGACGGCGCCGCGGCCTTTCCGGGGCAGGGCGGGCAGGGCGTCGTCGCTGGGCGGCATGGGCCGGAGGATAGGCCGCCCGACAAGAACATATCAAGAACAATTACCCCTCCGCCGCTGGCCCCGCCTCCACATAGGCCATGAGGTTCTCCAGCCGGTCCGCCTCGCTCGCCGGCTTGTCGGTGCGGATGCGGGCGATGCGGGGGAAGCGCAGGGCGACGCCCGACTTGTGCCGCCCGGAGAGCTGCGCCGCGTCGAAGATCACCTCCAGCACCAGGCTCTTCTCCACCTCCCGCACCGGGCCGAAGCGGCTGACCGTGTGGTTCCTGATCCAACGATCGAGCCAGCCCAGCTCCTCATCCGTGTAGCCGGAATAGGCCTTGCCGACCGGCACCAGCTCCTCCCCGCCGCCCTCCAGCGGGCGCCAGAGGCCGAAGGTGTAGTCGGAGTAGAAGCTGCTCCGCTTCCCATGCCCGCGCTGCGCATACATCAGCACCGCGTCGATGCTGAGCGGGTCGCGCTTCCACTTCCACCACAGCCCCTTCACCCGCCCGGCGAGATAGGGGCTGTCGGCCCGCTTCAGCATCAGCCCCTCGATGGAGGCGGCCCGCGCTCCGTCCCGCACCTCGCTCAATTGCGCGACGGAGGCGAAGGCGATCATCGCCGAGAGGTCCATCCGCGCCGGCGCATGCCGCGCGACCCAGTCCTCCAGCCGCCGCCGGCGTTCGTCGAAAGGCAGTGGCCGCAGGTCCTCGCCCTCTTCGAAGAGCAGGTCGTAGAGCCGCACGCCGACCGGATGGTCGCGCAGCATCTTCGGCCCGACCAGCTTGCGGTTCAGCCGCTGCTGCAGGTCGGCGAAGGGCGCCACGGCGCCGTCCCGGATCACCAGCAGCTCGCCATCGAGCACGGCGTGGAAGTCCATCGCCTCCAGGATCTCGGGGAAGCCGCCCGAGATGTCCTCCCCGCCCCGGCTCCAGATGCGCCGGCCTCCCGGCCCGGCGGTGAGCTGGACGCGGATGCCGTCCCATTTCCACTCGGCGCGATATGCCGTGGGGTCGAGCGCGGCGAGGTCGCGGTCCTCCAGCGGATGGGCGAGCATCAGCGGGCGGAAGACGGGGGCATCGCGCGGGTCGGGCTTCTCCGCCTCGCCTTCGAGCCAGCGGAAGATCGGCAGGTAGGGCGGGGCGACGCCGTGCCAGATCTCCTCGATCTCCTCCACCGGCTTGCCCGACCATTCGGCCAGCGCGACGCGCGCCAGCCGTCCCGAGACGCCGACGCGCAGGCCCCCGGTGATGAGCTTGATGAGGGCCAGCCGACCGCCGGAATCGAGCGCATCCAACCAGCCCGCGATCAGCGCCGGCAGCTCCGCCTTGGGCGTCACCTCCAGCGCCTCCACCACCTCGGAGAGCGCCGGCGGCGGCGCATTTACGCCAGCGCGCTCCGGCCAGATCAGCGCCACCGTCTCGGCGAGATCGCCGACATAGTCATGGCTGAGGGCAAGCAGCACCGGATCGGTGCGGGCGGCCACGAGGTCGCGGATCAGCATCGGCTTGGCCGCGGTGAAGACCAGCTCCTCCGTCAGCGCCGCCAGCCCGACGCCCCGGTCCGGATCGGGCTGCGTCGCGAACCAGTCCCGCAGCAGGGCGAGCTTGGCATTGCGGCCCGGGGTGAAGACCAGCCGCTCCAGCAGCTCGGCGAAGGCGGGGACGCTCATGCCGCGGCCCCTCCCTCGGGCGCCTCCGCCACCGCCTCGTCCTCGTCCTCCCCGAGGCCCACGAGGTGCAGCGCCCGCCCGCGGATGCCGCGCCCGGCCAGCGCATGCACCAGCGCATCGTCCCGCCCATGCGTCACCCAGACCTCCGGTGCGCCGACCTCGTCGATGGTGCGGTTGAGGTCGTCCCAGTCGGCATGGTCGCTGATGACCATGGGCAGCTCCACGCCCCGCGTCCTCGCCCGCTGCCGCACCCGCATCCAGCCGCTGGCCAGTGCGGTGACGGGCTCCGCCAGCCGCCGCGCCCAGCGATCGGCGATGGCCGAGGGCGGGGCGAGGACGATGGCGCCCTTCAGCTCCGCCTTGTTGGCAACCGTCGCCGGCCGCAGCTCCCCGAGCGGCACGCCGAGTTCCTCGTAGAGCCGGCAGAGCGGCTGCTGCGCCCCGTGCAGGTGGATCGGCCGGTCCCAGCCCGCGGCGCGGATCAGGGTGATCAGCCGCTGGCACTTCCCGAGCGCGTAGCAGCCGACCACATGCGTCCGCTCGGGAAACAGCGCGAGGCTCCTGAGCAGCTTCGCCACCTCATGCGCCGGATCGGGGTGGCGGAAGACCGGCAGGGCGAAGGTCGCCTCGGTGACGAAGACGTCGCAGGGCACCACCTCGAAGGGCAGGCAGGTCGCATCCCGCTGCCGCTTGTAGTCGCCGGAGACGACGGCCCGGCTCCCCCGCCACTCCATCACCACCTGCGCCGAGCCCAGCACATGCCCGGCCGGGACCAGGCGGATGGCGACGTCGCTCTGCCGCAGCACCTCGCCATGCCGCATCGCCTGCTGGGTGGCGCCAGCCCCCTCCCCCATCCGCGCCCGCATGATGGCAAGCGTCTCCGGCGTCGCCAGCACCGCCCGGTGGCCCGGCCGGGCATGGTCGGCATGGCCATGGGTGATGACGGCGCGCGCCACCGGCCGCACCGGGTCGATGAAGAAGCCGCCCGGCTCGCAAAAGAGCCCGTCGGGGGTGACGCGGAGCCAGGTCTCGGGATGGGGCATGACGGCAGAAGCTTGGCCATGGCCAGGGCGGCTTCAACCCATCACCTTCCTGCCAGCGATCCGTTGCGGACCAGGGCCCATCGCATCACTTGGTCGCTAATTGCAGGACGGCGGGCGCTGATTGAGAGTGCGACGCATTTAAGGCAGGCTGGTTTCGGCCGCGGCAGCAACCCCGCCCGCGGCGCGCCGTTCCCAGCCGCGTGGGTCAGGGTGACGCCAGGAAACCCCTGATCGCCCCACGCGTCATACGAAACCGTAATTGCAACGGCCATGCGGCGTCGCGGCCTCGATGAAGGGCAAGGGAATTGGATGTCGCCAGGGCCAGGGGATGCCACGGATGCCAGGATGGCGGCGCAGGCGGAGCCTTCCCTCCTGGTCGACTATGCCCCGGTGATGCTCTGGCAGGCCGGGCCCGACCGCGTACGCAGCTTCTTCAACCAGCCCTGGCTGGATTTCACCGGCCGGCCGCTCGAGGCGGAGCTGGGCTTCGGCTGGATCGAGGGCGTCCACCCGGAGGACAGGGTGCGCTGCGAACAGGCCTACCTGCAGGGCTTCACCGCCCGCGTGCCCTTCACCGTCGACTTCCGCCTCCGGCGGCATGACGGCGCCTGGCGCTGGCTGCTGGAGACCGCCCGGCCGCTTTGCCAGGACGGCCAGTTCATCGGCTTCCTCGGCTCCTGCGTCGACATCACGGATATGCGCCAGGCGCTGGAGGAGCGCCGCCGCGCGCTCGCCGAGCGGGAGCTGCTGCTGGCGGAGCTGCACCACCGGGTCAAGAACAACGCCCAGGCCACCACCTCCTTCCTCGGCCTGCAGGCCAGCCGCGCCACCAACCCGGAGGTCGCCGCCGCCCTGCGCGGCGCCGCGACGCGCGTGATGCTGGCGACACTGGTGCAGGACCGCATGTTCCGCATCGCCGAGAATGCGATGATCGACCTCGGCGCCGAGCTGCTGGCCACCGCCCGCAGCGCGCTGGACGTGGTGGGCCGCCCCGGCCTCACCCTGGAGCATGAGATCGAGCCGGGCCTGCTGATGCCGGTCTCCCAGGCGACGCCCCTCGCCCTCATCGTCAACGAGCTGGTGGTGAACGCCGCCCGCCACGCCTTCCCCGAGCACCACATCGGCACCATCCGCCTGGTGCTGCGCCGGCCGGCGCCGGGCCTCGGCGAGCTGGTGGTGGCGGATGACGGGATCGGCCTGCCGGAGGCGCAGCGGCGCAACACCCCTCAGGGCTGCCTCGGCCTGCATCTCGTCCCCCGCCTGGCGCGGCAGGCCCATGCCAGCCTCCGCCTCGAGGCGGGGGGCGGCACCACGGCCACGCTCCGCTTCGCCTGCGGGTAGCGCCTTCCCGAGGGGCCCGCTTCCCGCCATATAAGGGGCCGGATGGGAACATTGCCGGAACCTTTTGCCGCCTGGTTCGCCCGGCGGGGCTGGACGCCGCGGCCGCACCAGCTCGCCCTGCTGCGGGCGGCGGAGGCCGGGCGATCCGCGCTGCTGGTCGCGCCGACCGGCGGCGGCAAGACGCTCGCCGGCTTCCTCCCGAGCCTCGTCGACCTCGCCCGGAGCCCCCGCCCCGGCCTCCATACCCTTTATGTCTCGCCGCTGAAGGCGCTCGCCGTCGACATCGCCCGCAACCTGACGGCGCCGGTCGAGGACATGGACCTGCCGATCCGCATCGAGACCCGCACCGGCGACACGCCGCAGAACCGCCGCGCCCGCCAGCGCGCCGACCCGCCCAACCTGCTGCTGACCACGCCCGAGAGCCTCGCCCTGCTGCTCTCCCAGGCCGAGGCGGGGGAGTTCTTCGCCGGGCTCGGCGCCGTCATCGTCGACGAGATCCACGCCCTCGCCGGCACCAAGCGCGGCGACCAGCTCGCCCTCGGCCTCGCCCGGCTTGGGCGGCTGGCGCCGGGCGCGCGGCGCGTCGGCCTCTCGGCGACGGTCGCCTGGCCGGAGCCGCTGCAGGCTTTCCTCTCGCCTACCGGCGAGTCCGGGGGCGTGCGCCTCGTGCAGGTCCGGGGCGGCGCCGCGCCCGACCTCGCCATCTCCCTGCCCGAAGGCCGGCTGCCCTGGGGCGGCCATATGGGCCTCGCCTCCATGCCGGAGGTCTACCGCCGCATCCAGGCGGCGCGCGTCACCATCGTCTTCGTCAACACGCGCGCCCAGGCGGAGCTCTGCTTCCAGGCGCTCTGGCGGCTGAACGAGGACAGTCTCTCGATCGCCCTCCACCATGGCAGCCTCACCGTCGAGCAGCGCCGCAAGGTCGAGGCGGCGATGGCCGCGGGGAAGCTGCGCGCGGTGGTGGCGACCGCCTCGCTCGACCTCGGCATCGACTGGGGCGACGTGGACCAGGTGATCCAGGTCGGCGCGCCGAAGGGCGTCGCGCGCCTCCTGCAGCGCGTCGGCCGCGCCAACCACCGGATGGACGAGCCCTCGCGCGCCATCCTCGTCCCCGCCAACCGCTTCGAGGTCATCGAATGCACCGCGGCGCTCGAGGCGGTGCGCCACGAGGAGCTGGATGGCGACCCGCCGCGCCCTGGCGGGCTCGACGTGCTGGCGCAGCACATCCTCGCCATGGCCTGCCACGCCCCCTTCCACCCGGACGCGCTCTACGAGGAGGTCCGCTGCGCCGCCCCCTATGCCGGGCTCAGCCGCCGCGACTTCGACGACGTGCTCGGCTTCGTCGAGAATGGCGGCTACGCGCTCCGCGTCTATGACCGCTTCCGCAAGCTGTTCCGCGACGCCGAGGGCATGGTCCATGTCCGCGACCAGCACGTCGCCCGCCAGCTGCGGATGAATCTCGGCACCATCGTCGAGACGCCGCTGCTGAAGGTGCGCCTCCGCGGCGGCCCCGTGCTGGGCGAGGTGGAGGAGTGGTTCATCTCGACGCTCGTCGCCGGCGACTGCTTCATCTTCGCCGGGCAGACGCTGCGCTTCGAGGCGCTGGACGGCGTCAGCGCCGTCGTCTCCCGCGGCGGCGAGGGCGAGCCGCGCGTGCCCGCCTATGCCGGCTCGCGCATGCCGCTCACCACCTGGCTGGCGGCGCGGGTGCGGGAGATCCTGCACGACCCGCGCAAGTGGCGCCTGCTGCCCGCGCCCGTGCAGGACTGGCTGAGGCTGCAGCGCCGCCAGAGCATGCTCCCCCCCAAGGACGGGCTACTCATAGAGACCTTCCCGCGCGGCGGGCGCTGGTTCCTCGTCGCCTATTGCTTCGAGGGGCGGCTGGCGCACCAGACGCTCGGCATGCTCGTCACCAAGCGGATGGAGCGCGCCGGCTTCGGCCCGCTCGGCTACCTCGCCACCGACTATGTCCTCGCCGCCTGGTCCGCCTTCGAGCCGACCGGGGTGGAGCATCTCTTCGAGGAGGACATCCTCGGCGAGGAGCTGGAGGAGTGGATGGCGGAGAGCTCCATGCTCCGCCGCACCTTCCGCAACATCGCCACCATCGCCGGGCTGCTCGAGAAGAACCACCCGGGACAAGAGAAGCGCCCGCGCCAGATGACCATGAATGCCGACCTGATCTACGACGTGCTGCGCAAGCACGAGCCCGACCACATCCTGCTCCGCGCCACGCGGCAGGAGGCCGCCGGTGGCCTCACCGATGTCGCGCGCATCGGCCTGCTGCTGGCGCGCGCGCGGGGGCGCATCATCCACAAGCAGCTCAAGCGTGTCTCGCCGCTGGCCGTGCCGGCGCTGATCGAGGAGGGGCGCGAATGGGTCGCCGGCGGCGCCGAGGACGCGCTGCTCGCCGAGGCCGAGTCGCTGGTCGAGGAGGTGACCGATGGCGCCGAGCTCTTCTCCGGCCTGCTCGCCGATGTGACGGAGGGCGTCGCCATCCGCCCGCGCGACGTCGACAAGCCGCGCCACCGCGAGCGGCCGCGCCACAACCGCTTCATCCGCAACGCGCCGAAGAGCCTCGGCCGGGCATGAGTGCCGCGCCGATCCATCTGGGCGGCGAGCGGCTGATGCTCGACCCGGCCGGCGTGCTGCACTGGCCGGCGCGGCGCACGCTGGTCGTCGCCGACCTGCATCTGGAGAAGGGCAGCGCCTTCGCCGCCGCCGGACGCTTCCTCCCCCCCTACGATACGCGGGAGACGCTCTCCCGCCTCGCCCTGCTGCTCAGGCGCTGGAAACCGGCGCGGATCATCGCCCTCGGCGACAGCTTCCACGACCGGCATGGCGCCTCCCGCCTGCCGCCGCCGGAGCTGGAGGCGCTGCACCGCATGCTGGCCGGGCTCGAGATGCTCTGGGTCCTCGGCAACCATGACCCGGAGCCGCCCGAGGGCCTGCCCGGCCAGGCGGCGGATGAGGTGCGCGACGGCCCGCTCGTCTTCCGCCACCAGGCCCGCCCGCCGGCCTCCCGCTTCTCGGCCGTTGCGGGCGGCGAGGTCTCCGGCCATTTCCACCCGAAGGCGACCATGCCGACGCGGGCGGGCGGCATCACCCGCCCCTGCTTCGTCGCCGATGGCAGGCGCCTCGTCCTGCCCGCCTTCGGCGCCTATACCGGCGGCCTCGACGCGCGGGACCCGGCCATCGCCGGCCTCTTCCCGCGCGGGGCACGCCTGTTCCTGCTCGGGCGGGAGCGGCTGTTCAGCATGACCGCCTCCCCCGCCCCCCAGCCCGCCCTTACGGGAACAGGACCTGGCTGAGGGCGTGGATGATGCCGCTGTTGGCGACGATGTCCGGCGTCTCCCTCGCACGCCCGTCATGAGGCAGGGGCGTGTCGCGCTTTCGCAGCGGGCGCCTACATACCGGGCATGACGCGCCCCGCCCCTGCCCTGCTCTGGTTCCGCCAGGACCTCCGCCTCGCCGACAACCCCGCCCTCGCCGCCGCCGCCGACCGGCCCCTGCTGCCGGTCTATGTGCTGGACGACGCCGCGGCCGGGCGATGGGCCCCGGGCGGCGCCGCGCGCTGGTGGCTGCACCGGTCGCTGACCGCGCTCGCGGGGGCGCTGGCCGCGCGCGGCGCGCCGCTGCTGCTGGTGCGCGGCCGGGCGGAGATCGTCATCCCGGCCCTGGCGAAGGAGATCGGCGCCGGCGAGGTCCTGGCCGGCCGCCTCTACGAGCCATGGGCCCGCGAGCGCGACGCCCGCGTCGCCGAGGCGCTCGAGGCGGGCGGCCGCAGCCTCCGCCTCCTGACCTCGACCCTGCTGCGCGAGCCGCCCGAGGTGATGAGCGGCAGCGGCAAGCCCTATACGGTCTACGGCCCCTTCGCCAAGTCGATGGCCACCCGCGGCGAGCCGCAGCCGCCGCTCCCCGCCCCCGACCGCCTGCACGCCGTCGAAGGTGCCCCGCAGGGCGACCGCCTCGCCGACTGGCAGCTGCTGCCGCAGCCCCCGACCCCCGATTGGGCCGCCGAATTCGGCACGATCTGGACCCCGGGCGAGGCCGGGGCCGCGGCGCGACTCGCCCGCTTCCTCGCCGGGCCCGTCCGCGACTACGCCGTCAACCGCAACCTGCCCGGCATCGAGGGCTCCTCCGGCCTCTCGCCGCATCTCCGCTGGGGCGAGGTCTCGCCGCGCCAGGTCTGGCATGCGGTGCGCGAGGCCATCCCCGGCGATGTCGAGGCCGCCTGGCCCTTCCTCTCCGAGATCCTTTGGCGGGAATTCTCCTACCACCTGCTCTGGCACCGGCCGGAGATGCCGGAGGCGGCGCTGCGCGGGCGCTTCGCCCCCTTCCCCTTCGCACCCGATGCGGCGCTGCTGCGCGCCTGGCAGCGCGGCCGCACCGGCATCCCCGTCGTCGATGCGGGCATGCGCCAGCTCTGGCGGCATGGCTGGATGCACAACCGCGTCCGCATGATCGCCGCCTCGCTGCTGGTGAAGCAGCTCCTCCAGCCCTGGCAGGCCGGCTCCGCCTGGTTCTGGGACACGTTGGTCGATGCCGACCTCGCCTCCAACAGCGCCTCCTGGCAGTGGATCGCCGGCAGCGGGACGGATGCGGCGCCCTATTTCCGCGTCTTCAACCCGGTGCTGCAGGGCGAGAGATTCGACCCCGAAGGCCGCTATGTCCGCCGCTTCGTGCCCGAGCTGGCGCGGCTGCCCGACCGGTGGCTGCACCAGCCCTGGGCGGCGCCCGAGGCCGTGCTGCAGAAGGCCGGCCTCGTCATCGGCCGCGACTACCCCGCACCCGTGGTGCTGCCCGAGGATGGCCGCCGCCGCGCCCTCGATGCCTTCGCCCGCCTCCGCACCGGCCAGGAAGCGGAGGCGTGACCGCAGCGGCCCAGGCCGACCTCGCCGCCCGCGGCTTCCGCGGCCTGCGCATCGTCGGCGACGTCCACGGGGATGCCGCCGCCTTCGAGCATGCGGTGGCGGGGGCGGAGGCGGAGCGGCTCTTCATCCTCCAGCTCGGCGACCTGACCGACCACGGGCCCGACAGCCCCGCGGTGCTGCGCCGGATGTTCGGCCTGCTCGATGCCGGGCGCGGCCGCTTCCTCCTCGGCAACCACGACCACAAGCTGCGCCGCGCGCTGGTCGGGCAGCGCGTGCGGATGGCGGCGGAAGGGCTCGGCCGGACGCTGGCGCAGATCGCCGAGGCGCCGGATGGCGAGGCGCTGAAGGCGCGCGCCATCGCCGAGATCGCCGCGGCCCCGGCCTGGCTCCGGCTCGGCCATTCGCTCTTCGTCCATGCCGGCTGGCACCCGCGCATGCTGCGCGAGCCCTCCCCGTCCGATGCCGGCACCCGCAAGCCGGACCCGATGCTCTCACGGGCCCTCTTCGGCCAGGTGACGGGGCGGATGATGGCCGATGGCTACCCGGAGCGCCTGCATGACTGGGTCGACCGCATCCCCGCCGGCTACACGCTCTATTGCGGCCATGAGCGGCGCTCGGGCGATGGCCGCCCCTATATCCAGCCGGGCGAGGCCGGGGGCCGGGCCATCTTCCTTGACACCGGCGCCGGCAAGGGCGGCCACCTCTCCTGGATCGACCTAGGCTGGTGAGGCAGCCTCGGCCAGCAGCGCATCGAGGTCGAGCCGCCGCGTGACCATGGCGAGGCCGCCCGCCGCATCCTGCGGCCAGTCCGCTGGCGCGCGGTCGCGGTAGAGCTCCACGCCATTGCCGTCCGGGTCGCGGAGATAGATCGCCTCGGAGACGCCGTGGTCCGAGGCGCCCTCGAGCGGGATGCCCGCCTCCAGCACCCGCCGCAGCGCGACGGCGAGCGCCGCCCGGTCCGGATAGAGCAGCGCGACGTGGTAAAGGCCGGTCGTCCCCGGCGGCGGCCAGGCGCCGCCCTCGCTCTCCCAGGTATTGAGCGCGATGTGATGGTGATAGCCGCCGGCGGAGAGGAAGGCGGCGCGGCCTCCCATGCGCTGCTGCACCTCGAGCCCGATCACGTCGCGCCAGAAGCCGAGCGCGCGGTCGAGATCGGCGACCTTCAGATGGACATGGCCGATCCGAAGGGCGGGATGGGCGGGCGTCGCGTCGGGCATCGGATGATCTCCTTCGCCCAAAACAATGGCGCCGCCCCGAGGGCGGCGCCAATCATCAGTCTCAATGGTGGTTATCAGACGGCCAGGCGACGCAGCCGTCAGACCGCGAGCCTCCGCTCGACGATCTGGTTCTTCATGCTCTTCTGCAGCTTCTCGAAGGCGCGCACCTCGATCTGGCGCACGCGCTCGCGGCTGATGTTGTACTGCTGCGAGAGCTCCTCGAGCGTCGTCGGCTCGTCCTTCAGCCGCCGCTCGATCAGGATGTGGCGCTCGCGCTCGTTGAGCGTCTTCAGCGCCTCGCCCAGCAGCATGCGGCGGTTGGACAGGTCCTCGCGGTCGGAGAGCTCGCTTTCCTGCGTCTCCTGGTCATCCACCAGCCAGTCCTGCCACTCACCCTCGCTGTCGGCGCGGACGGGCGCGTTGAGGCTGTGGTCGGGCGAGGCGAGGCGCCGGTTCATCGACACCACGTCCTGCTCGGGCACCTGCAGCACGCGGGCGATCTTCGCCACCTGCTCGTTCTGCAGGTCGCCATCCTCGAGCGCGGACATCTGCGCCTTCAACCGGCGCAGGTTGAAGAACAGCTTCTTCTGCGCGGCGGTCGTGCCCATCTTCACGAGCGACCAGCTGTGCAGGATGTATTCCTGGATGGCGGCGCGGATCCACCACATGGCATAGGTGGCCAGGCGGAAGCCGCGGTCCGGGTCGAACCGCTTCACCGCCTGCATCATGCCGACGTTGCCCTCGGAGATCAGCTCGCCGACCGGCAGGCCATAGCCGCGATAGCCCATGGCGATCTTGGCCACGAGGCGGAGGTGGCTGGTGACGAGCTTATGGGCGGCGCGCTCGTCGCCATGCTCTTTCCACCGCTTCGCGAGGTTGAGTTCCTCCTCCGGGGAGAGCATCGGAAATTTCCGAATCTCCTGGAGATAGCGCGAGAGGTTGCCCTCGGGAGCAATGGGGATAACAGAGCTGGAAGCCATAATGGATATCTGCCTCCTGCGCTGGCGGGCGACCCCGTGACGGCGGTGCCGGGACCAGCGACGAATCTGGCAGTTGAACGTGCTCCGGGCCCACCCGACCGCGCCTGCCCCGGTCACGACGAGGCGAGCAAGGCTGCGAATTGGGTATCGGCACCCGGGGAACGCTGCCGGGGCATTTTTTAGCTGAGGTGGTGCCGCAATGCAACAAAAATCCGACTACCTGGCTCGGTTACTCGCCGTTACGCCGCGCCATCCTCCGACAGGCAGGCGACGATTTCCGTGAAGTCCGCCGGCGGCGGAACCTGGAAGGACAGCGCCTCGCCCGTCACCGGATGGCGGAAGCCGAGGCTCGCCGCATGCAGCGCCTGCCGCGGGAAGGCGAGCAGCGCCCCGCGCGCCGGCTCGCGCAGCAGCCGCGCCGCGGCCGGGGTGCGGCGCAGGTAGACCGGGTCGCCGACCAGCGGATGCCCCCGCTCCGCCAGGTGCACCCGGATCTGATGCGTCCGCCCCGTCGCCAGACGGCAGCGCAGCAGGGCGCAGGCGGCACCCCAGGCGCGCTCCGTCGCATAGCGGGTGAGCGCATGCTTGCCGTTGCGGGTGACGACGGCCATCCGCTTCCGGTCCGTCGGGTGGCGGCCGATATCCCCCTCGATCTCGCCCGCCACCGGCTGCGGCACGCCCCAGACCAGGGCCAGGTAGTCCCGGTCGAGGTCCCGGTTGGCGAAGCTCTCCGAAAGGGTCCGCAGCGCCCGCTCCGTCTTGGCGACGACCATGACGCCGGAGGTGTCCTTGTCGAGCCGGTGGACGATGCCCGGCCGCTTCTCGCCCCCGATGCCCTCGAGTTCCTCCCCCGCATGGGCCAGGAGCGCATTCACCAGCGTGCCGTCCTGGTTGCCCGGCGCCGGGTGGACGACGAGGCCCGCCGGCTTGTCGAGCACGATCAGGTCGCGGTCCTCGAAGAGGATGGTGAGCGGGATGTCCTGCGGCAGCGGCAGCGCATCCACCGCGGGCGGGATGGCGAGCGCATAGGTGCTGCCCGCCCGCACCGCCTCCGCGGCATCGCGCAACGGCTTTCCATCCCGCGTCGCGGCCCCGGCCACGATCAGTGCCTTGACGCGGGAGCGCGAGAGCGAACCTATCGCCTCCGCCAGGAAGCGGTCGGCACGGGTGCCGGCGGCCTCGGGGCCCGCAATGGCGGTGAAGGTCTCGGAGGGGGTCGCGGTGAGAGCGCTCAAGGTCCTGGTCGTCGTGATGGGGGTGCTGATCGTCGGCGGCACCGTGACCCTGGTTGCGCTCCTCGTCCAGCGGGCGGGCGGCGGCGGGACCGCCACGGCTTGGCAGGCGGCGCTCGACCAGCCGGAGGGCACGCGCATCGCCGGCGTCGCGGCCGGCGAGGGCGGCATCGGCATCTGGGTCCAGCGGCCGGATGGCGACCGGGTGCTGGTGGTGGACCCGAAGCGCGGCCGGGTCAGCGGCGAGATCCGCCTCGGCCGATGAAGCCGCCCTTGCCGGAGAAGATCTGCGCCGCCTGCGGCCGGCCCTTCGCCTGGCGGCGCAAATGGGCCCGGGACTGGGAGCAGGTCCGCTTCTGCTCCGAGGCCTGCCGCAGCGGCCGCTACGCGAAGGCGAAAGAAAAACCCCGGAAGGGCGCTTGATCCCGGCCCCGGTCGCGGCTAGAAAGCGCGCCTCGCGGCCTTGTCCCATTCGTCTAGAGGCCTAGGACACCGCCCTCTCACGGCGGCAACAGGGGTTCGAATCCCCTATGGGACGCCAGCGAGCCTTCCCCCTTTGCCGGAACAACCCGTCCGGGCCGGCCCCGTGGGGCCCGGCTCATGGCCGGGCCGCCTGCGCCGCGCCCTCCACCGGCCGCCCCCGGCGGCGCGCCAGCGCGCGCGCCACCACATAGAAGACCGGCGTGAAGACGAGGCCGAACATCGTCACCCCCAGCATGCCGTAGAACACGGAGACGCCGAGGCTCTGGCGCATCTCCGCCCCCGCCCCCGTCGCCACCGTCAGCGGCAGCACGCCGAGGATGAAGGCGAGGCTGGTCATCAGGATCGGCCGCAGCCGGGTCCGCGCCGCGGCGACGGCCGCATCCCAGCGGCTCATCCCTTCATCCTCCGCCGCACGGGCGAATTCCACGATGAGGATCGCGTTCTTCGCCGCCAGCCCGACCAGCACCACCAGCCCGACCTGCACCAGCACGTTGTTGTCGAGCCCGACATGCCTCACGCCGAGCAGCGCCGCCAGCACCGACATCGGCGCGATCAGCACCACGGCCAGCGGCAGCAGCCAGCTCTCGTACATCGCCGCCAGCACGAGGAAGACGAAGACCACGGCGAAGCCGAAGGCGATGGGCGCGGTATTGCCCGCGATCCGTTCCTGCAGGGCCAGCTCCGTCCACTCGTAGCCGAAGCCCTCCGGCAGGCTCGTCTTCAGCACCTCCTCCATGGCGGCGATCGCCTGGCCGGTGGAGACGCCCGGCAGCGCCGCCCCCTGCAGCTCCGCCGCCGGGTAGAGGTTGTAGCGCGGCACGCGATAGGGGCCGGAGGTCTCGCGGAAGGTGGCGAGGCTGCCGAGCGGCACCATCGCCCCGTCATCGGCACGGGTGCGGAGCCGCGAGATGTCCTCCACCGCCATGCGGTGCTGCATGTCGGCCTGGGCCGTGACGCGCCAGGTGCGGCCGAGCAGGTTGAAGTCGTTGACGAAAGCGGAGCCCATGTAGACCGCCATCGTCTCGTGCACGCGGGAGATCGGCACGCCGAGCATCTCCGCCCGCGTGCGGTCGATCTCCGCGCGGATCTGCGGCGTCGCCGTGTTGAACAGGCTGAAGGCGAAGGCGATGCCCGGCGTCGCATTCGCCGCCATCATCACCTGCTGCGTCGCCGCCTCCAGCGCCTGCGGGCCGCGGCCGGCGCGGTCCTGGATCATCAGCTTGAAGCCGCCGCCCGTGCCGATGCCGGGCACCGGCGGCGGCGGGATGACGAGCACCTGCGCATCCGAGTCACCCATCAGCCGGCGCTGGAGGTCGGCCAGGATGCCGTTGCCGGTCAGGCCCTCCCGCGTGCGGTCCTCGAAGGGCTTGAGGCTGGCGAAGACGACGCCGGTGTTCGGCGCGTTGGTGAAGGTCGCACCGTCGAAGCCGACGAAGGCGACGGCGCTCTCGACGCCCGGCGTCGCCAGGATCGCATCGGATGCGCGGCGCACCACCGCATCCGTCCGGCTGAGGCTGGCGCCCGGCGGCAGCTGGAAGGCGGCGATGAAGTAGCCGCGGTCGAGCGGCGGGATCAGCCCGGTCGGCGTGCTCAGCACGGTCTGCCCGGTCAGCCCCAGCAGCCCGCCATAGACCAGCAGCAGCAGCACGGGCAGCCGCACCAGCCGCCGCGTCAGCCCGCCATAGCCGAGCGAGAGCCGGTCGAAGAGCCAGTTGAAGCCGCGGAAGAACAGCCCGACCGGCATCAGCCAGCGGGAGCGCGGCGCATGGCCGTGCGGCTTCAGCAGCAGCGCCGCGAGCGCCGGCGAGAGGGTCAGCGAGACCAGCGCCGAGAGCAGCGTGGCGACCGAGATCGTCGCCGCGAACTGCTTGTAGAAGGCGCCGGCGATGCCGGTGATGAATGCGGTCGGCAGGAAGACCGCGACCAGCACCAGCGCGATGGCGATGAGGGCGAAGCCCACCTCGTCCATCGTCAGCCGCGCCGCCTCGAGCGGCGAGAGGCCCTCGGCCATGTGCCGCTCGGCATTCTCGACGACGACGATCGCGTCGTCGACGACGATGCCGATGGCGAGGATCAGGCCGAACATGGTCAGCGAGTTCAGCGTGAAGCCGAGCGCCAGCAGCACGCCGAAGGTGCCGATGATGGAGACCGGGATGGCGAGCAGCGGGATCACCGCCGCCCGCCAGTTCTGCAGGAACAGGACCACCACCAGCACCACCAGCGCCACGGCCTCGGCGAAGGTGTGCAGCACCGCCTCCATGCTCTGGGCGATGAAGCGGGTCGGGTCGTAGACCACGCTGTAGCCGATGCCGGAGGGGAAGCCGGGCGCCGCCTCCTCCATGGTCGCCCGCACGGCGGCGGCCGTCTCCAGGGCGTTGCTGCCAGGGCGCTGGAAGATGACGATGGCGGTCGCCACCTGGTTGTTCAGCAGCGCGTTGATGGTGTAGTCGGCCGCGCCGATCTCGGTGCGCGCCACGTCGCGCAGCCGCACCGGGGCGCCGCCCGCCCCCGTCGCCACCACCTGCTCGTCGAACTGCTCGGGCGAGACGAGGCGGCCCTGCGCCTGCACGCTCACCTCGAAGGCGCCCGCCTCGGCGGCGCGGGGCGCCTGGCCGATGGCGCCGGCGGCGACCTGCGCATTGGCCCGCTGCAGGGCCTGCACCACGTCGCCCGGCGAGAGGCCGCGCGCCGCGGTGCGGTCCGGGTCGAGCCAGACGCGCATCGCGTAGTCCCGCGCGCCGAAGACCTGGGCATCGCCCACGCCGTCGATCCGGGTCAGCCGGTCCTTGATCGCCAGCGTGGCGAAGTTCGAGACATAGTCGGGGCTGCGGCTGCCGTCGGGCGAGATGAGGTGCACGACCATCAGCAGGTCGGGCGAGGCCTTCTTCACCGTGATGCCGAGGCGCCGCACCTCTTCCGGCAGGCGCGGCTCGGCGATGGCGACGCGGTTCTGCACCAGCACCTGCGCCTGGTCGACATCGATGCCCTGGCGGAAGACGACGTTGATCGTCACCCGCCCGTCGCCGGTCGATTGCGAGGAGAGGTAGAGCATCCCGTCCACCCCGTTCACCTCCTGCTCGATCGGCCCGGCGACGGTGCCGGCGATGGTCTCGGCGGAGGCGCCGGGATAGAGCGCCGTCACCTGCACGGTGGGCGGCGCGATCTCGGGATACTCGGCGATCGGCAGGCGCAGCGCGGCCAGCGCGCCGATCAGGGTGATGGCGATCGACAGCACCGCGGCGAAGACCGGGCGGTCGATGAAAAATCGGGCTAGGCGCACGGCACGAGGCCTTTCAGCAAGGAGGCGTTATTGCGCGGAGGCGATCGGGCTCGGGCCGATGCGGCCCTGCTCGGTGGCGACCTTGGCGCCAGGCCGGGCACGGTGCAGCCCGCCGATGATCACCCGGTCGTCCGGCCCCAGGCCGCTGCGGACGACGCGCAGCCCGTCCACCAGCGGGCCGAGTTGCACCGTGCGCGGCGCGACCGTGCCGTCCGGCGCCACGGTCAGCAGCATGCGGCCGGACTGGTCGGCGGTGACGGCGGCATCCGGCACCATCAGCGCCGGCGCCTCGCCGGCCTGGAGGCGCAGGCGGGCGAAGCTGCCCGGCGTCAGGAACAGGTCCGGGTTCGGCACCACGGCGCGGCCGCGGATGGTGCCGCTGCGCGCGTCGAAGGCGGTGTCCACGAAGTCGAGCCGCCCTTCATGGCCGTACTCCCCCTCGTCCAGCAGGCGGAGCTGCACCGTGGCGCTGCCCTCGCGCAACCCGCCCCGCGCCGCCCGGGCGAAGCGGAGATACTGCGCCTCACTCGCATCGAAGGTGGCGTAGACCGGGTCCAGGGTCAGCAGCGTCGTCATCAGCGTGGTGCCCTGCTGCACCAGGTTGCCGGCATCGACGCGGCGGTCGCTGATGCGGCCCGGCCGCGGCGCGCGGATCTCGGTCCATTCCAGCTCCAGCTCCGCCTGGTGCAGGGCGGCGCGGGCGGCGGCGATGCCTGCCTGCGCCTCGCGCAGCGTGCTGCGGCGGGTGTCCATCTCGGATTCCGGCGCGAAGCGCTGCTGCACCAGCGGCGTGTAGCGCTGCACCTGCTGCTCGGCGAGGGTCAGGCGTGCCTCGTTGCGGGCCAGCTCGGCGCGGGCGGTGTCGACCGCGATCCGGAAGGGCCGCTGGTCGATGGTGAAGAGCAGGTCGCCGGTCCGCACCAGCACGCCGTCGCGGAAATGCACCTCCGCCACCTGGCCCGAGACCCGCGGGCGGATCTCGACCCGGGCCGAGGGCTCGATGCGGGCCGTGTGCTCGTCCCATTCGGTGATCTGGCGCGCGAGCGGGGTGGCGACGACGACGCCCAGGGCTGGCGGGCCGCCCTGGGCAAGGGCCGGGGCGGACAGGCCGGTGCCGGCGATCAAGGCAAGGGTGGAGGGGGCAGGAAGGGTCCGGGCCAGCCAGCCGAGCCAAGGGCTTGTACCCTTTGTCGCGACAGGGGCCTTGCGGGGATCGGGGAGCATCGCTTATCTCCGGGGCCGGGAATGTTACCGACCGGTTCGTCCCATATAGTAAGTGACCGGTCGGTATCATCAAGGGCTTATTTTGCGGTGCCGCATGGTTCCGGCATCGCGAGAATGGGAGTGATCATGTCCAGCGCGACCGCCGAGAGGCCGAAAGCCGCCCAGCGCATCCACAGCGCGGCCAAGGACCTGTTCCACCGCCAGGGCATCCGTGCGACCGGGATCGAGGAGGTCTGCCGTGTCGCCGAGGCGACCAAGATGAGCCTCTACCGCACCTATCCCAGCAAGGATGCGCTGGTCGCCGCCATCCTCGACGAGGATGCCGCGGCCTATGACGCCTGGTTCGCCGAGGCGACGGCCGCAGCCGCGACGCCGGCGGAGAAGCTGCGCGCGGTGATCTCCGCCGTCGCCGACAAGCTGGACAGGCCGGACTATTGCGGCTGCCCGCTGTTGCTGGCCCAGGCCGAATTCCGCGACCCCGGCCACCCGACCTTTCGCCTCGTCGCCACCCACAAGGCGCATATCCGCGACCAGCTCGCCGGGCTGGCGCGCGAGGCCGGCGCCGCCGACCCGGTGCTGCTCGGCGACATGCTCGCCATGCTGATCGACGGCGCCTGGTGCAGCCTGCCCTATATGGGCGGCCCGCAGGCCGCCGCCGTGCTGCGGCAGAGCGCGGCGGCGGTCCTGGAGCAGGATCGCCGGAGGCTGGAAGGGCCGGAGGCGTGATTCAGGCGACGAAGCGACAAGCCTGACCGGTCCCGCCCATCTACGGCACGCGTGAGGCCGGCCTGGCCGCTTTCGGGAAGCCCGCCTGAGGCGGGCATCACCCGGCGGTCCCCCCGTACCTCCGCGCCGACCATTCCACTCCCATCCCCGGCCTGGGGCCCCCGCCCGCGCCATGGCAGTCTCCCGCCATGTCGATTCCCCGCCGCTCCGTCCTCGCCCTTCCCTTCCTGGCCGGCATCGCCCGCGCCCAGTCCCCGGCCGTGCCGCCCCCCGTCCTCCTCCTGCACGGCAATGGCGACCATGCCGCGCTCTGGCAGACGACGCTCTGGCGCTTCGAGTCCAATGGCTGGCCGCGCGAGCATCTCCGCGCGGTGAACTTCCCCGACCCGCTGGCCCGCGACGACGACGCCGTGCCGCAGCCGATGCGCAGCAGCAGCACCGAGCAGACCGAGCGCCTGGCGGAGTTCGTCCGCACCCTCCGCGCCGAGACCGGCGCCGCCCGCATCGCGCTGGCCGGCAACAGCCGCGGCGGCAACCCGATCCGCGACTTCACCGTGCAGCAGGGCGGCGCCTCGCAGATCTCCCACGCCGTGCTCTGCGGCACGCCCAATCGCGGCGTGATGGACTGGCCCGAGCGCGCCGGCAACGAGTTCAACAGCCGCGGGCCCTTCCTCAGCCGCCTCAATGCCGGGCCGGGCGACGTGGTGGCGGAGACCGCCTTCCTCACCCTCCGCAGCGACGGCAACGACCTCTACGCCCAGCCCCGCGCCATCTGGTCGCAGACGCCGGACCGGCCGACCGGCACCGATGTCGACGGGCCCGAGCTGCGCGGCGCCACCAACCTCGTCCTCCCCGGGCTCGACCACCGCGAGGTCGCCTATCACGCCCGCGCCTTCGCCGAGATGGCCCGCTTCATCGCCGGCCGCGCCCCCTCCCGCATCGCCGTCCTGCCCGAGGCGCGGCCGGTGCTCGACGGCCTCGTCACCGGCACCCCCGGCGGGGTGCAGACCAACCGCCCGGTCGAGGGCGCCGTCGTCGAGGTCTTCCGCACCGATCCCGAGACCGGCGCCCGGATGGGCGAGGCCGTCCACCGCCGCACCACCGCCGCCGACGGGCGCTGGGGCCCGGTGACGGTGGAGCCGGGCTGGACGCTCGAGGTGGTCGTCGCCGCCCCCGGCCACCCGGTCACCCATGTCTACCGCTCGCCCTTCCCGCGCTCCTCCGCGGTGATGCATCTCCGCCCCGCCCGCCCGCTGACCGAGGCCGACCGCGCCGCCGGCGGCGTGCTGCTCTTCACCCGCCCGCGCGGCTATTTCTGCCTGCCGCGCGACACCATCCTGCTCGACGGCAGGACCCCCGGCGACATCCCGCAGGGCATCGCCCGAACGGCCACGGCGACCCTCCGCCTGCCCGCCGCCGAGCTCGGCCGCCCCATCCCCGCCCTCTTCAACGACGAGCGCATCGTCGCCCGCGCCTGGCCCGCCGCCGAGGGGCGCATTGCCGTCGCCGAACTCACCTGGTAGGCCGCGCCGCGGCTTGACAATGATGGCGCTCGCAATCATAGTGACGGACGGAGGTGGCGATGCGCGTCAGCAAGGCCCAGGCGGCGGAGAACCGGGCGAGGATCCTCGCCGAAGCATCGCGCATCATCCGCGAGACCGGCATCGCCGGCGCCGGCGTCGATGCGCTGACCCGCGCGGCCGGCCTCACCCATGGCAGCCTCTACAGCCAGTTCGGCTCCAAGGAGCGACTGGTGGCCGAGGCGCTGGAGACCGCCTCCGCCGCCAGCGGCTTGAAGCAGGAGCGGGATCTGGTGCCCGGCGGCGGCATCGGCCGCTTCGCTGCCCGCTACCTCTCGCCCGACCACCGCGACCGGCCCGGCCAGGGCTGCGCCCTCGCCGCCATCGGACCCGAGGCGGCCCGCCAGGGCGAGCCCGTCCGGGCCGCCTATACCGGGGGCGTCCGCCGCATGGCCGCCCGCCTCACCGCGGCCCTGCCGGAGGGCACGCTTGACCGCGAGCAGGCGGCGCTCGCCGCCCTCGCCACCCTGGTCGGCGCGCTGATCCTCGCCCGCGCGGTGGACGACCCTGCGCTCTCCGACTGCATCCTCGCCGCCGGCGTGGACCACCTCTCCGCCCCCGGCCAGGAGTAGCGCCCCATGCTCGCCGCCAGCCTTGCCCCCGCGCTCGCCCGCCGCGGGATCCATTACGCATGGGTCATGGTGGCGCTCACCTTCCTGGTCTCGCTCACCTCCGCCGGCGCCATGGGCATCCTCGGCGCGCTGCTGCTGCCGCTGCAGCGGGAATATGCGTGGGAGACCGGCGCCATCTCCGGGGCGCTGGCCCTGCGGCTGCTGCTCTTCGGGCTGATGGCGCCCTTCGCCGCCGCCCTGCTCCAGCGCTACGGCCTCCGCCGCATGGTGCTGGCCGCGCTCTCCCTCGTGCTGGCCGGCTGCCTGCTCTCGCTGCGGATGACCTCCATCTGGCACCTCTGGCTGTGCTGGGGCGTGCTGACCGGGCTCGGGACGGGGATGACCGCCCTCGTCCTCGGCGCGACGGTCGCCAACCGCTGGTTCGTCCAGCGCCGCGGCCTGGTGCTCGGCATCCTGACCGCGGCCAACGCCACCGGCCAGCTCGCCTTCCTGCCGCTCGCCGCCTGGCTGGCGCAGAACGAGGGCTGGCGCATCGCCTTGCTTCCCGGCCTCGCCGCCTGCGCCCTCTCCGGCCTGCTGATGTGGCTCCTCGGCCGCGACCACCCGGCGGATCTCGGCCTCAACGCCTATGGCGAGACCGCCACGGCCGTCGCCCCGCGCCCCGCCCCCCCGGCCGGCAATGCCGTGCGCAACGCCTTCGCCGCCCTCGCCGACGCCGCGCAGACCCGCACCTTCTGGATCCTCTTCGTCACCTTCCTGATCTGCGGCCTCTCCACCAACGGACTGATCCAGACCCACTTCATCCCGCTCTGCGCGGATTTCGGCATGGCCGAGGTCGAGGCCGCCTCCGTGCTCGCCATGATGGGCGCCTTCGACTTCGTCGGCACCATCGCCTCCGGCTGGCTGTCGGACCGCTACGACAACCGCAAGCTCCTCTTCTGGTACTACGGCCTGCGCGGCCTCTCGCTGCTCTTCCTGCCGATGAGCAGCTTCTCGCTCTACGGCCTCTCGCTCTTCGCCGTATTCTACGGCCTCGACTGGATCGCGACGGTCCCGCCCACGGTGAAGCTCGCCGGCCAGGCCTTCGGGCGGGAGCGCGCGCCGCTGGTCTTCGGCTGGATCTTCACCGCGCACCAGCTCGGCGCCGCCATCGCCGCCCTCGGCGCCGGCCTCAGCCGCGATGCGCTGGCCAGCTACCTGCCCGCCTTCTACCTCGCCGGCGCCGCCTGCCTGGTCGCGGCCCTGCTGGCGCTGGCGATCCGGCGCCCCCTGCGCCCCGCCGCGGTGCCGGCCGCCGCCTGACCGCCGATGCAGGGGCAACCGCCCGGACCGCGACCTCAGCGCGACGCCGCCAGCCCCGCGATCGTGTCGGCGAGCTGGCCGAGCGCCGCGCTCATAGCCGCGACGAGCGCCTGCATCCCTTCGCCGGCGAGCGGCACCTCGACGCGCTGCACCCGCGCCGCCCGCGTCGCCCCGCCTGGCGGCCGCAGGGCGAATTGCGCGAGCAGCACCACCTGCGGCCCCGGCCCGGCCTCGAAGCGCTGGATCTCCGTCTCGATGATGAGCCCCGCCTCGCCGCGCAGCGCCCCCGTCTCGGTCAGCACCGTGCTGCCGGCGAGGCGCTGCATCAGGTCCTCCGCCAGCACCCGCGTCACCATGTCGCTGAAGGGCTCGGCCCAGCGCGCGCCGAGCGCCTGCAGCCTGGAATCCGCCAACGCCCGGATGATCTGCGAGCGGTCGAGATAGGCTGGCACCCCGACCCGCCGCAGCTCGATCAGCCCCGGCGCCCCGGCACGCACCGGCCCCGGCACCGCGACCAACCGGTAGAGCTCCGGATCGGGCGAGGCGCAGCCGGCCAGGGCCAGCCCCGCAAGCAAGGCACGACGACGCATCACGGCGCACTCCCCCGGTCGGTGCGGCCCCGGATCAGCGCCTCCGGGTGCCGGTCCAGCAGGTCGGCCAGCAGCCGCACGGAGCGCGCCGCGTCATTCGCCTGGTCCAGCACCCGCGCGACCTGCCGGTTGATCTCGCTCTGCGCGCCATAGCCCCGCTCGATCGAGGCCATGGCGCTGGACGCCCGCCCGACCGCCTGGTCGAGATTGCTCGCAATCCCCGGCAGCCGCCGCAGCAGCGGCGCGAGCCCCTCATCTGCCCGGCGCAGCAGCCCCTGCGCCTGGTCGAGCACGCCCGCTAGCCCCTGCACCGCCCCGCGCAGCTCCGGGCTGCCCGCCAGCGCATTCGCCGAGCCGAGGACGCCGTTCAGGTTCCGCCCGATCTCGTCGAAGGGAATCTGCTGCAGCTTGCCCGCGATGCCGCCGAAGCTGGCGAGCACGCTGTCCGCCCCCATCGTCGGCATGACGATCTCATCGCCTACCAGCCGCACCTCGTCCGGCGGCGCATCGGGGAAGAAGTCGAAGGCGATCACCACCTGCCCCGTCACGTAGCTCACCGTCTGCAGCCGCCCGCGCAGCCCGTTGGCGACCATCCGCCGGGCGAAGGCGATCACCTCGTCCTGGCTCCGCCCCGCCCGGCCCGAGGGATAGGCGATGCGGTCCGGCTCGATGGCGATGTGCACCGGGACGCGGAAGGTATCCGTCGTCTGGTCGTACTCCAGGGTGCGGTCGAGCACGCTGCCGATTCGCAGGCCGCGCATCTCCACCGGCGTCCCCACCTCGATGCCCCGCACGGATTCATTGAAGTAGAGCAGGAAGACCAGCCGGTCCTTGGTGGTGGCGGAGACCGCTGCCTCGAGACTGTCGTAAAGCTCGAAACGCGTCGCATCCGGCGCCGGCGGCTCGTCGCGCAGCTCATGCGGCGTGTCGAAGGCGATGCCGCCGGCGAGCAGCGCGCGCAGGCTCTCGAGCTCCACCTTCACCCCCGACCCGCCGAAGCCGATGGTCACGCCGGAGATGTTCCAGAAGCGCGACCCCTCGCGCAGATAGCCGTCGAAGGGCGCGCGGACGAAGGCCTGGACGGAGACATTCCCGTCGAGCCCCGGCGGGTCGATGTCGATGATCTCGCCGACGGTCACGTCGCGGAAGAAGACCGGCGAGCCGCGATCGAGCGACCCCACGCGCCTTGCCTGCAGGGTGAAGACCCGCCCCGGCTCGTCCGAGCGCACGCCCGGCGGATTCTCGAGGCCACTGAATTCGCGCCGCGCCGCCCCCTCCCCGCCCGGGTCGAATTCGATATAGGCGCCGGAGACGATGGTCTCGAGGCCGGAGACGTTGCCCGCCGTCAGCCGCGGCCGCACCACCCAGAAGCGCGCCGCCTCGGTCAGCCGCCCCTCCACCGTCCGCGTCATGCGCAGCCGCACCTGCACCTGCTGCAGGTCGCCCGAGAGCTCGATGCCCTCCACCGTGCCGACCTGCACCGCCTTGTAGCGCACCTGGGTCTGCCCCGCGGTCAGCCCCGCCGCATCGCGGAAGGTGACGGTGACGAGCGGCCCGCGGTCCGAATAGGTCCGCCAGCCGAGATAGCCGGCGATGAGGATCGCCACCAGCGGCACCAGCCAGATCGGCGAGATGCGTCGGCGGCGGCGCCGCAGCTCCGCCTCGGCCGCGCTGTCATGGGCCCCGCTCATCGCCGGCGCTCCTCCGCCGCATCCCACATCAGCCGCGGGTCGAAGGCCTCCGCCGCGAGGATGGTCAGGACCACGACGCCGGCGAAGAAGGCTGCCCCGAGCCCGGCATTGATCGAGGCGACGCTGCCGAAGCGCACCAGCGCGATGAGCACCGAGACGACGAAGATATCGATCATCGACCACCGCCCGATCGCCTCGACGACGCGGTAGAGCCGCGTCTTGCCGATGAGCCCGGTCTCGGAGCGGCGATGGATGCCGAGCAGCATGATGGCGAGGCCGATCAGCTTCAGCAGCGGCACCGCGACGCTGGCGAGGAAGACGACGAGGGCGAGCGGCCAGAACCCCGCCTCGACGAATTCCCACGCCCCGCCGAGGATGGTGTGCGGCCCGCCGCGGCCGAAGGTGACGACCTCCATCACCGGGTAGGCATTGGCCGGGATGTAGAGCACGACGGCGGCGAGGATCAGCGCCCAGCTCCGCGCCACGCTGTTCGGCTTGCGCATGCGCAGCGGCGCGTCGCAGCGCAGGCACCCGTCACCGGCCCGAGCCGGCACCACCGCCCGGCAGCAATCGCAGCCGATCAGCCCCAGGCCGCCCGGCGCCCCCCGCTCCGGCGCAGTCATTGCCCCGCGCGCCTTCTGCGCGACCACTGCCCCACGCGCGTTCTGCGCGACCGCCCCGCGCGCCTCGAGCGCCTCCCACACCTGGTCCGCATCGAGCCGTGCATTCAGCGCCACCTGGGCGAGGGCCAGCGCCGCCAGGCCATAGGCCGCCGGCCCGATCTCCACCTGCGCCAGGTCCGCGAGCCGCGTGTAGGAGACGAGCACGCCGAAGAGGAAGACCTCGAGCATCGCCCACTGCCCGATCCGCTCATGCCAGCGGAAGGGCAGGTAGAGCCAGCGGGGCGCCTCCCGCGTCCGGAGGCCGACCAGCACCGTCAGCAGCAGCAGCAGCCGCATCAGCGGCACCGCCACCAGCGTCAGCAGCACCAGCACGGTGAGCATCCCGTAGCCGTCCTGCAGGAAGGCGAAGGCCCCCGTCTCCACATGGCTGGAACGCACCTGCCCGAGGAGCTGCATCCCGATGAAGGGCATCGTCATCGTCACCGCATAGAGCACCATCCCGGCGATGCAGAGGGCGAGCGGCACTTCCAGCGAGGGCTCTGCATGCCGCCGCAGCACCGTCTCGCAGCGCGGGCAGCGCGCCTCCTCCCCGCGGGAGAGCGGGCCGATCCGCACCATGTAGCCGCAGCCATCGCATTCCCGGAGGGTCCGGGGCGGCTCGGTCGCAGAAGCCGCGGTCACCGCGTGGCCCGTGCCGGGGCGGGGAGGGTCTCGGGTCGGGATCGCGGACGCATCATGGGCAGCCTGGGCAGGAGGATCGGCAGGCGAACGGTTCGGCCCCGTAGGAGTTGCAGCAGGGCGGCCGCCTGAACCTTTTGGTTACTATTCCTCACCCTGTGCGCGCGGAGCAAGCCTGCGGGAGGCGAGGAGGATGCGGCCGGGCGGCAGGCCGGACCATGACCCGCAGGCCGGCGATCATGGGCTAGGACAGGTCGTGCAAGGCGCGGCCGAGCGGCGGCCCGAGCCGGAACTCCGAGAAGCGCACCTCGAGCCCGGCCCGCTCCGGCGTACAGCACATCGGCCCGACGGTACAGGCATCCACCCGGGGAAAGGGCGCCAGCCGCACCAGCCCCCAGCGCCGCCCATCCGCCGAGGCCTGCAGCCGCAGCACCCCCTCCGCCACGGTCAGCCGCAGGCGGAGGTCGCCCGGGTCGCCGTGATAGGGCCCCGTCGCCCAGTCCGACTGGCCAATGGTCAGCACGCTGCCCAGCATGGCCTGGCCGTCGGAAACCTCGATCCCCGCCTTCAGCCATCGCCGCTCGTCGAGCCGCAGCATGATCCCGGCCTGGTCGTAGAGCGCCCGGTACTCGCCCCGCACCCGCAGCTCGGCGGTGAACTCCCCTGCGGCCGCGAGGCCGAGGAAGTGGCCGCTGTCCCGGGTGAAGCCGTAATGCGTCTCCCGCCAGAAATCCGTCCCGTGATCGGTGACGACGCGGAGGCCGTCCGCCCCGAACCTCCATTCGGCCGGCTCGTTCAGCCAGGTGCCGCGCTCCAACATGGGACCTCCCCTTGCCGTCCGTCCTGGCGCCGGAGGATAGTCGCTTCCTCGCTCAGGATCATCGTGATGGATACGCACCAGCCCGCCTCTCCCCTCACCCATGCCGAGCGCCTCGACCGGCTGGCGGCGCTGGCGGTGCGCGTCGGCCTCAACCTCGCCCCGGGGCAGGAGCTGGTGATGACCGCCCCGGTCGAGGCCCTGCCGCTCGCCCGCCGCATCACCGAACAGGCCTACATGGCTGGCGCCTCCCTCGTCACCTGCCTGCTGGGCGACGACCAGATGGCGCTGGCCCGCTACCGCCACGCCCCGGACGAGGCCTTCGACGTGGCCCCGGCCTGGCTCTTCGACGGCATGGCGGAAGCCTTCCGCCGCGGCGCCGCCCGCCTGGCGATCGTCGGCGACAACCCCTCCCTCCTCGCCGCCGAGGACCCGGCCAAGGTCGCCCGCGCCAACCGCGCCCGCTCCGTCGCCTACCGCCCGGCGCTCGAGCTCATCACCGCCACCGCCATCAACTGGACCCTGGTGGCGAGCGCGACGCCGGCCTGGGCCACGACCGTCTTCCCGAACCTGCCGGAGGAGGCCGCCCTCGCCCGGCTCTGGGATGCGATCTTCGCCGCCTCCCGCGCCGATGCGGCGGACCCGGCCGCCGCCTGGGCCGAGCACAATGCCAGGCTGATGGCCAAGCGCCGCATGCTGAACGACCGCCGCTACGCCGCGCTGCGCTTCCGCGGCCCGGGGACGGACCTCAAGGTCGGCCTCGCCGACGGCCATGCCTGGATGGGCGGCCTCTCGACCGCGAAGAACGGCATCACCGGCAACCCCAACATCCCGACCGAGGAGGTCTTCACCACCCCGCACCGGGCGGTGACGGAGGGCGTGGTCGCCGCCACCAAGCCGCTCTCCTACCAGGGCACGCTGATCCAGGACATCCGCGTCCGCTTCGAGGCCGGCCGCATCACCGAGGCGCATGCCAGCACCGGCCAGGCCGTGCTCGAGCGGATGATCGGCACGGACGAGGGCGCCCGCATGCTCGGCGAGGTGGCGCTGGTGCCGAACTCCAACCCCATCTCGCGGAGCGGCCTCCTGTTCTACAACACCCTCTTCGACGAGAATGCCGCGAGCCACATCGCCCTCGGCCAGGCCTATTCGAAATGCTTCGTCGACCAGAACCTCGGCAAGGCCGCGCTCGAGGCCGCCGGGGCGAATGCGAGCCTGATCCATGTCGACTGGATGATCGGCTCGGCCGAGACCGATGTGGACGGAATCGACGCCGCCGGCCAGGCCGAGCCGCTGATGCGCGCCGGCGAGTGGGTCAGTCGAGGCTGAGCCCCAGCCCCTTGATCAGCGGCCAGTAGATCGCCCGCTCCGCCGCGATCATCGCCCGCTGCTCCTCCGGCCCGCCGCTGAGCGGGTCGAGCCCGATCTCCCGCATCCGCGCCTGCACCGCCGGCTCGGCGACGCTGGCCGCGAGGTCGCGGGAGAGGCGGGCGGCGATGTCGTCCGGCGTCCGCCCCGGCGCCGTCAGCCCCTGCCAGGCATAGGCCTCGAAGCCCGCGAGCCCATAGGCTTCCCGCGCCGTCGGCAGCGCCGGCAGACCCTCCAGCCGCGCCGCGGACAGCAGCGCCAGCGGCCGGACCTTGCCGCTGCGGATCACCTCCGCCCCCGCCGCCATGTCGAGCACCGCCGCCTCCACCGTGCCGTTCATCAGGTCGGTCATCGCCGGCGCCATGCCGCGATAGGGCACGTGGTTGAGCTTGATCCCAAGGTCCCTGGCCAGCCGCTCCATCGCCAGGTGGTGCGGCGAGCCGATTCCCGGCGAGGCATAGTCCATCGTCCGGGCCTTCGCCGCCGCGACGAAATCCCCCGGAGTCGCCGCGCCGCCGACAGGCTTGGTGCAGAGCACCAGGTGGAACCGCGCCATCAGCCCGAGCGGCCGGAGCCCGGTATCCGCATCGAAGGGCAGCCGCCTGTAGAGCGCCGGGTTGAAGACCAGCGTCTCGTTCCCGGCGGTGAAGACGGTCGTGCCGTCCGGCGCCGCATTGGCCGCGGCCTCCGCCGCGATGTTGGTCGCCGCCCCCGGCCGGTTCTCGATGACGACCGGCACGCCGAGCCGCGCCCCCATGCTCTGCCCGACGAGGCGCGCCAGCACATCCGTCCCGCCCCCCGGCGGATAGCCGACCAGCCAGCGCACCGGCCGGTCCGGGAAGGCGGCGAGCGCGGGTGCCGCCAAGCTGGCGAAGCCTGCAGCCAAGGCAGCGCGGCGGGTGATCTCGGTCATGCGTATCCCCATGTCAGTTGCGGAACCCCGGCTCGGCCTCGTCCATCCAGCGCAGCATGGCGGCGAAGAGCAGGGCGTTCTGCTCGCCATGCCGCGCCGTCGCGTCGAACTGCGCCGCGGCGCGGCGCGCAACCTCCACCGGCGGCGTGCGGAGCGGCCGCCCGCCGGCCAGCGCCGCCACCTGCACCTCGCAGGCCCGCTGCAGGTGGTAGAGCTCGGCGAAGGCATCGGCGACGCTCGGCCCGCAGGTCAGCAGCCCGTGGTTCCGGAGGATCATCGCGTTACGGGTCCCGAGGCTCTCCGCCAGCCGCAGGCATTCCTCCCGCTCCAGCGTGATCCCCTCGAAGTCATGATAGGCCAGCCGGTCGGTATAGAAGACGGCGGGGAAGGAGATCGGCAGCAGCCCCTCCTCCTGGCAGGCGACGGCGAGGCCCGCCGTCGTGTGGGTGTGCATCACGCAATGCGCGTCGGCGCGCGCCATGTGCACCGAGCGATGCACGATGAACCCGGCCGGATTGACGCCATGGGCCGAGCCGTCCAGCACCCGCCCCTCGGTGTCGATCCGCACCAGGTTGGAGGCCGTCACCTCCCGGTACATCAGCCCGAAGGGGTTGATGAGGAACTGGTCCTCGGTCCCCGGCACCCGCAGCGTGATGTGGTTGTAGATCATCTCGTGCCAGCCGAGCCGGCCGAACAGCCGGTAGCAGGCGGCCAGTTCCACCCGCGCCGCCCATTCGGCGGCGTCGATGCCGGCGGGCGCGCGGTCGGTCAGGGCGTCGGGGCTCATGGTCGTCCTCCCTCGGCATGGGGCTTCAGGCAAGCCCAGGCGGTCGCATGCACCGGCACGTCGATCCCGTGCCGCGCCGCGAGCCGGGCCACCTCGCCCGAAAGCCAGGCTACCTCCAGCCGCCGCCCGGCGGCGAGGTCGTGATACATCGAGGCATACATCCCGGGCGGGAAGGAGCGCAGCAGCGCCAGCGCCTCTGCCTCCTCCTCCGCGCCGATGGCAACGCCCTCGGCCCGCGCCACCTGCCCGACCTCGGCGATGGCCCGCGCCGCCAGCGCCAGCAGCGCCGGGTCCTGGTAGACGATGCCGGCCGGCGCGCGGGCCAGGGCGGTCAGCGCCGCATTGGTGGCGAGCGCGAGGAATTTCCGCCACAGCGCCCGGCGAATGTCGGGCTCGATCCGCAGCTCCATCCCCGCAGCTGCCATGGCCGCGACCAGCCGCGCCTCGATACCCTCCGGCAGCGGCGCCGAGACCACCGAGGACATGGCGGAGGTGTAACGGATGCAGCCCGGCCGCTCGATCACCGCCGAGACGAAGGCGAGTCCCGCCACGACCCGCGCCTCCCCCAGCAGCGCATCGAGCACCGGCGCCGCGCCGCCGATGCCGTTCTGCAAGGTGACGATGGTCGTCCCCCGCGCCGCCACCGGCGCTAGGTCGGCCGCCGCACCCGCCACGTCATAGGTCTTCACCGCGAGGAAGCAGACCTCCGGCACCCAGGGCAGCTCCGCCGCGCTGGCGAAGGCGAGCGGCCGCTCCAGCACCGCCTCGCCCCGCGGCCCGTCGAGCCGCAGCCCACCCTCCCGCATCGCCGCCAGCTGCCGCCCCCGCCCGACGAAGGCGACCTCCGCCCCGGCGAGCGCCAGCCGCGCCCCGATCAGCCCGCCGACCGCGCCGGCCCCCTGCACGAGGACCCGGATCACCGCACCCGCACCGGCAGCGCGAGGAAGCCCCGGAACCTCGCCCGCCCGCCCCGCACCGGCTCCCCCGCCGGCGCGTAGTCCGGGAAGCGCCGCAGGAAGGCATCGATGGCGATCCGCCCTTCCAGCCGCGCCAGGGTCATGCCCGCGCACATATGCGGCCCGCCGGCGAAGGCGAGGTGCCGGTTCGGCTGCCGCCCCACATCCAGCCGGTCGGGCTCCTCGAACCGCGCCGGGTCCCGGTTGGCCGCACCGATGCAGAGGGTGAGCAGCGTCCCCGCCGCCACCGCCACGCCGCCGATCTCCGCCTCCGCCACTGCCCGCCGGTTGCCGAGCTGGTTGGAGCTCTCGTAGCGCAGGAATTCCTCGATGGCCGTCCCGATCAGCGCCGGCTCCGCCAGCAGCCGCGCCCGCTCGGCGGGGAAGCGGATCAGCAGCTCCAGCCCGTTGCCGATGAGGTTGGTCGTCGTCTCGTGCCCGGCATTGAGCAGGAAGATGCAGTTGTGCAGCAATTCTGGCTCGGTCAGCCGCTCGCCATCCGCCTCGCCCTCGATCAGCCGCGTCAGCACATCGGTCGAGGCATCCCCCGGCCGCGCCCGCCGCCGCGCGACGAGACCGCGCAGGTAGTCGAGGAACTCGCCGACCGCCGCATTCCCCCGCGCGGCCGCCTCCGGCGTCACCACCGGCTCCAGCGCGCCGAGGATGGCGAGCGACCAGCCGCGCAGCGGCCCCCGCTCCTCCACCGGCACGCCGAGCAGGTTGCCGATCACCTCGATCGGGATGGCGGCGGCGAAATCCTCGATCAGGTCCGCCTCCCCCCGCGCCTCGATCGCATCCAGCAACCGCGCGACCAGCGCCTGCAGCCCCGGCTCCATCGCCGCGATCGCCCGCGGCATCAGCGCCCCCGCGATCAGCCGCCGGACCCGCGTATGCAGCGGCGGGTCGTTGAAGACGAGGCTCGTCGTATGGTGCTCGTAGAGCGGCGACGCGCCGTATTTCGGCCGGAACTCCTCCCGCTTGTCGGAGGAGAAGGTCTTCGTATCCCGGTAGATCCGGTCGAGATCCGCCCAGCGCGTGAGGAACAGCGAGCCGTCCGCCAGCCGCTTCACCGGCTGGTGCTCGCGCAGCGCCCGGTAGACCGGGAAGGGGTCGGCATAGAAGCCGGCGTCGAGGCGGCGGAGGTCGAAGGCCTCGGCCAGGGCAGGATCCAAGGTCATGCCGGAGCTTAGGGCCCGAATCGCATGCTGCGAAAGCGCTCGACACGGATTCCATGCGCTTTCAAGATTCTAGCGTGCCCGATTCGCGCAATCCATGAGGTCGCTCCGGAGCCACCAGAGCGAGCTCCTCGCCATCGTCCAGGCCATCGCCGCGGGCGAGGCCGGCGGGCTGCGCGACATCCTCGCCGCGGTCACGCCGGGCGGCGGCAAGTCGCTGCTGCCGGTCCTCGCCGCGAATGCGCTGATCGGCGCCGGGCTCTGCGAGCGGGTCTGCTGGGTGGTGCCGCGCGACAGCCTCCGCCTCCAGGCCGAGGAGGCCTTCGCCGACCCCGCCTGGCGCGAGGCCCTCGGCCATGCCCTCTCCGTCCGCGCCGCGGACAACAGCCCGGGCGACCCCTGCCGCGGCCTCGCCGGCTACGTCACCACCTACCAGGGCATCGCCGCCGCGCCCGACCTCCACCTCGCCGCCTTCCGCCGGCACCGCTACCTGCTGGTCGTGGACGAGGTCCATCACCTCCCGGCGCTCGCCGAGGCCGATGCCGCCGGCGGCCGCGACCATGCCGCCGACGCGGCCGCCGCATGGTCCGCGCCGATCGAGCCGCTGCTCTCCCTCGCCGGCGTGCGCCTGCTCCTTTCCGGCACGCTGGAGCGCGCCGATGGCCGCCGCATCCTCTGGCTGCCCTATCGCCGCGCCGCCGGCGGGAAACAGGAGGTCGACCTCGCCGCGCCCGGCTGGGCGGTGGTCGGCTACAGCCGCGCACGCGCCTTGGCCGAGCGCGCCGTCCTCCCCGTTTCCTTCGGCGCCCTCGACGGCGAGGCCGCCTGGCTCGGTCCCGAGCCGGAAGGCGGCGGCGAGCGCCCGCGCCTCGGCCCGCACCGGCTCCGCGCCCCCGCCCCGCATGAGGCGACGCGCCCCGCCCTCTTCACCGCGCTCCGCACCGGCTTCGCCGAGGGGCTGCTCCGCCGCGCCTTCCTGGCGACGCGCAGCCTCCGCGCCGAGCGCCGCCGCGCCCTCGGCGCCGCGCCGGAGGAGACGCCGCGCGGCCTCGGCAAGCTGCTGGTCGTCGCCCCGGACCAGCGGGAGGCGCGGCGCTACCTCGACCTGCTGCGCCACTGGGTGCCGCCGGGCCAGACCGGCAGCATGGCGCTGGCCGTCTCCGACGAGCCCGGTGCGCAGGAGACGCTCGCCTCCTTCCGCCTGACCGCCGAGCCCTCGATCCTCGTCACCGTCGCCATGGCCTATGAGGGGCTGGATGCGCCGGAGGTCGCCGTGGTCGCGGCGCTGACCCATATCCGCTCCCGCCCCTGGCTGGAGCAGATGGTCGCCCGCGCCACCCGCGTCGATCCGCGCGCCGGCCCCTACGAGTCCCAGCGCGCCCTGGTCTTCCACCCGGACGACCCGCTCTTCGCCCGCTTCCGCTGGCGGATGGAGCGCGAGCAGGGTACCCGCGCCAAGCCCGACCGCCGCCCGCCCCGCCAGCCGGCGCTGGCCCTGCCCGACTGGCTCGAGGAGGAGCTGGCCGAGGCCCGCGAGCGCCAGGGCATCATCCCGCTCGAGAGCAACGCGCTCACCCTTCGCCTGAGCACGCTGCGCCCCGGCCCCGACCTCGCCGCCGGCCTCGCCGCCGCCCGCGCGCCGGAGGATCAGCAGGCCGACCTGCTCACCCCGTCGCGGGCCGAGCGCCAGCTCCGCCACCAGCTCGGCGACCTGGTCGCGGCCCAGGCGGTGGAGGATTCGGCGGAGGGCCTCTCCGGCGCCATCCCGCGCGGCGCCAGCCTCTACCACGCCTACAACGCCGCGCTGAAGCGCGTGCTCGGCAAGGGCCGCGGCGAGATGTCGGTGGAGGAGCTGGAGGCGGCGCTCGGCTGGCTCGGCCGCAACCGGCTGCGCGAGCACCTGCACCTGCTGGAGGGCGACCACCGCTTCGGCTGGGCCGCCCGCCAGCGCCGCGACTGGCGCCCGCCCGTGGGCCGGCGCGCCAGGGCGTGATCCGATGACCGCCGGCCACGCCCCGCCTCCCGTCCGGTCGCAGGCGTCACGCCGGCCGCCATTCCAGCCCTCGATGATCATGCGCCGGCCATGACCACCTTCTTCACCGCCGACACGCATTTCGGCCATGGCGGCGCCCGCGCCCTCTACCGCCGCCCCTTCGCCTCCACCGCCGAGATGGACGCGGCGATGATCGAGCGCTGGAACGCGACCATCGGCCCCGAGGACGAGGTCTGGCATCTCGGCGACGTCGCCATCGGCCCGAAGCCCGCGGCGCTGGCCGCCCTCCTCGCCCGCCTGCATGGCCGCAAGCATCTCGTCACCGGCAACAACGACGGCCCCGCGACCCTCGCCTGGCCCGGCTGGGCCAGCGTCCAGCCCTATGCCGAGCTGGCGCTCGACGGCCACAACCTCGTCCTCTGCCACTACGCCTTCCGCACCTGGCGCAACATGCATCGCGGCTGGATCAACCTGCACGGCCACAGCCATGGCCGCCTCAAGCCCCTGCCGCGCCAGGCCGATGCCGGCGTCGATGCCTGGGACTTCCGCCCCGTCACCCTCGCCGAGGTCGTTGCCCGCCGCACGGGACAATTGAGACAAACACCGAAGCTTTTGTGACCGGGCTCACATCGGCCCGCGATGCCCCAGGACTAACCTCCGCGCCATCGGAACAAGCGGCAGGCAACAGGCCGGCCGCGGCAATAACGGAGAAGACCCATGTCCGCCTTTCGCCGGGTGCTGATCGTCGAGGACGATGCCATGCTGCGCGCCACCCTGGCGGAGCAGCTGGGCTATGGCTGCGAGTTCGTCGCCGACCAGGCGGAGTGCCTCGCCGAGGCGGAATGCCGCCTCGCCGCCGACACGCATTACGACCTCCTCCTGCTCGATGTCGGCCTGCCCGATGGCGATGGCCGCGACTTCTGCGCCGCGCTCCGCCGCGAGGGCCGCCGCATGCCCATCATCATGCTGACCGGCGCCGACGCCGAGGAGGACGTGATCCGCGGCCTCGATGCCGGCGCCAACGACTACATCGCCAAGCCCTTCCGCATCTCCGAGCTGATGGCCCGCATGCGCGCCCAGCTCCGCGTCTTCGACAACAGCGAGGACGCGGTCTTCCCGATCGGCTCCTACATCTTCCGCCCGAGCACGCGGATGCTGCTGGAGCCGAAGCGCAAGCGGAAGGTGCGCCTGACCGACAAGGAGACGGCGATCCTGAAATTCCTCTACCGCGCCGGCGGCCGGCCGGTGCCGCGGCAGATCCTGCTGAGCGAGGTCTGGGGCTACAACGCCGCCGTCACCACGCACACGCTCGAGACGCACATCTACCGCCTGCGGCAGAAGATCGAGACCGACCCCTCCGACAACCGCCTCCTCGTCACCGAGAGCGGCGGCTACCGGCTGAACCCGGTCGCCACCTCGCGCATGATGGCCCGCCGCGCGGCCTGACCTGCCCCGGCATCGCGGCCGGGCCCGCCCCGGCCGTCACCGGCCGAGCCGCAGGCCGGCCCGCTCGACGATGCCGGCGAATTTCGCCCGCTCCGCCACGAGGAAGGCGCGGGTCGCCGCCGGCGTCCCCGGCCCGGCCGGATCGACCCCGGCCGCGGCCAGCCGCGCC
>CADCTD010000041.1 GCA_902805545.1 uncultured Craurococcus sp.
TGGTGAGGCCGCGCCGCAAGTTGTAGGCGATGGCGGTGAGCCGCACCTGCAAGGCAGATCGGGCCAACCCCTTCCACCGCATGCGGCGCAGGCCGTAGCTGCGCTTCCACGTGCCGAACACCTTCTCGACCCGGCAGCGCACGCCGTGGATGGCGGCGTTCCTGGCCAGGAAGCGCCGCTCCGCTTCGGCGTCGCCCGGCAGGCTCCAGAACCTCGTCGCCACCACATGCGCCGTGCCGCCCCTCGTCGCCACCGCTTCGGCGAAGCGCGGGCCGCGGTAGGCGCTGTCGGCATAGACCCGGCCCGGCGCGTCGGCGACGACGGCGACGCCGGCGACGCCGTCATGGGCGTTGCCCGGGGTGACCGCCACCCCCACCACCAGCGCGGTGTCGGTGTCGGCGTCGGCGGCGACATGGGCCTTGTAGCCGTGCACCGCTTTGCGCCGCTGGTGGCCCGACCAGCCCGCCTCGCCGTCCTCCCGCGTCGCCGAGGCGATCACGGTGGCGTCGATCAGCGTGCCGGTGCGCACCGCGACGCCCTTGGCGTCCAGCTGCCGGGTCACCGCCTCGAACAGCGCCCGGTCCAGCCCGAGCCGCACGAGCTCGCGCCGGAACCGCACGAACGCGGTGCGCTCCGGCACCGCTTCGTGCCGGGCGAAGCCGCAGAAGCGGCGGAACGAGGCCCGGTCGTCCAGCGCCTCCGCCAGCTTCACGTCCGACAGGTCGTGCCACACCGCGATCAAGAGCGCCTTGAACAGCGAGAGCGGCGGCCATGCCGCCTCGCCCTTCGCCGCCGCGTGGACGGGTGCCAGTGCCCGCTCAGCCGCCGACCAGTCGATCAGGTCGTGCAGCCCGTCCAGTGTCGTCGCCGGCGCCGCAGCCCCAAACCCCAGCATCTCCTGACCGACCCGGCGCCGCGGCATCGCCGTCTCCTTCGCACGCTCCGGACACCACGGAATCATCCAACAAGCCCGACGTCCACCCTCCCGCGCACAGGTCTTATAAGCTTCGAGATCACCATCTTCAGGTCTGGGCATCGCCGGACAGGACAGGACGGACATCCCCTAAGGCGATGTCCTGTCCGTCCGGCCGTCCGGCGCTTTTGCCGGGCGGACAAGACCGGTTTTGTCCGGGCGCTGTCCGGTCCTGTCCGGCTCAGGGATGGCACACACAGGACCTCTGGTCGGTGTGTGCTCCCAGCCTGCGCGCACGAGAGATCGCAGCCACGCATCATTCCTCCGGGCCTTGAATGCCCGGGATGCCGGCGAACACGTAAGAGCTAACGGGCGCCGGCCCACCGTGTGGGCCAGCCGCTCCACGCAAGGCCGGGCTGCCGCCCCCAAACTCAACCGCATGTGAAACGAACCGCTTGCCCGCCAAGCGTTCTGTTGCCGCAAAATTCTTACAAGGGAACGGACGCATGGCGGTCATCAACGGCACCGACGGCGCGGACCTGCTCAGCGGGGGGCCGGACGGCGACATCCTGGTGGGCAACGGCGGCGGCGACACGCTGGTCGCCAGCGGCACCGGCTTCACCTTCGCCGCCTACTGGAGCTCGCCCAGTCCGGTCCGGGTCGAGCTGTTCCGCGAGGCGGCCTTCGACGGGTTCGGCAGCCCCGGCGGCGAGGACGCGCTCCGCGGCATCCACGGCGTCTTCGGCTCCGCCTTCGGCGACGGGATGATCGGCAGCGACCTGACCGACGTCCTGGTCGGCCTCGACGGGAACGACACCGTCCTCGGGCTGGGCGGGGACGACGTCCTCAACGGCGGCGGCGGCGACGACTCCATCGACGGCGGCGCGGGCAACGACACCGCGGTCCACAACGGCAAGCGGTCCGACTACACCATCCGGGCCACCGACGGCGGCTTCACCATCGCCGACACCCGCGGCGGCGGCGACGGCACCGACACCGTCTCCGGCGTGGAGGTCTTCCAGTTCGACGACGGCATCCTGACCGCCGCGAACCTGCTGACCGGCAAGCCGGCCCCGGTGGGCAGCAACGGTCGCTTGGTGCCCAGCGACGGCGACGACACCCTCACCGGCGGCAGCGGGCGCGACTGGGTGGACTTCACGGCGCAGGGCCACCGTGGCGACACGGTTCGGCCGCAGCCCGACGGCAGCGTGCAGCTGACCCACGGCGGCCACGTGCACACCCTGGTCAACGTGGAGGAGGTCCGCTTCGCCGACGGCCGTTTGGTGATGGACGCGGAGGACGCGGCGGCGCGGGTCGTGCGGCTGTACGAGGCGGCGCTCGACCGCCTGCCCGACCAAGGCGGCCTCAACTTCTGGATCGACGCCGTGCAGGACGGCCGGTCGCTGTCCGAGCTGGCGCGGGGCTTCCTCGGCTCCGGCGAGTTCCGCGCCCGCTTCGGCGACATGGCCGACAACGGCGCCTTCGTGGACCGGCTCTACCAGAACGTGCTCGGCCGCGCCGGCGAG
>CADCTD010000042.1:0-377 GCA_902805545.1 uncultured Craurococcus sp.
GGAACTCGCGGCGTAGCGCGGACCGCTACGGACGGGCGGCGACGGCCCCGAGCGCGAAGCCCAGGGCAAACCCCAGGGCCAACCCGATCAGCAGCAGCGTGGCGGCGATGCGGAACGTCATGGCCGACAAGTGCCACACGGTGCGGGTATACTCGGTAAACGGCGCGGAAGCCGCACGCACCGTGATCGCCGCCATCAACCCGCGGGAGGAAGGGCGGCTGGCGCCTTGGGTGTTGGCCGGGTCGGCGGCGGATGCATGCAGCCGCACGTGTTGCATCCGATTGCGCCGCGCGCCCGTAATCCCATGGCGGGGGGCGTGCCATGCCGCGTTTCTTCTTCCACATGCGCGACGAGGACTGGCTGGTCGAAGACCCGGA
>CADCTD010000042.1:387-2424 GCA_902805545.1 uncultured Craurococcus sp.
GCTGTGGGAGTTGGCGGGGTGAGCGGCGTGTGCCTGGGACCGCATGTGTTGCATCCGATGGTGCCGCGTGCCTGTAATCCCTTGGCGGGGGTGCGGCGCGCGGGCCGGAACCGGCCCGTCCGCCGCCCCGCCCAGCGAGCGGAGGGGGCGTGCCATGCCGCGTTTCTTCTTCCACATGCGCGACGAGGACTGGCTGGTCGAAGACCCGGAAGGCAGCGAACTGCCCGACCTGGAAGCCGCGCGGGCCAAGGCGGCGGAGGTGGCCCGCGACTACCTCGCCGGACGCCTCAGGGCGGGCGAAGCGCTGGACTTCGAGCGGGTCGAAATCTGGGACGGTGCCGGGCGGATGCTGGGAACGGTGCCGTTCCCGGACGCCCCAGACCCGCGCTGAGCTGGCACCCGCGACCGGCGCGAAACCGCTGGGCAAGGCGGGGAGGTCCGTGTTCCGGGACTTGGCGGAGCAGCGGGCGCCGGTTTTCCGCTTGCCGAGGAACGTTCCCGATCTTTACGTATGCCCTCGCGTCATGCTTGAGATAGCCGGAGGCAAACGTCGTGGAAGATGCGGGAGCCGCCTGCGGGAGCGATGCCAGGCAGGCGGCGCGGGCGGAGGACCTGTGGCGGGCGCAGCGGTCGGCTTGGCGCCGGGCGACCAAGCCCGCGCAGATCGCCTTCGGCGGATTTGTCCTCGATTGCGCGCTGCTGGACGCGTCGCGGGGCGGGGCGCAGGTGCGCCTCTGGGCGGCGGCCGCCGAGGTGCCCGAGATCGCCACCCTGAGGCTCCCCGGCGGCGAAAGCTGGGCGGTGCGGCGCCAGTGGCAGCGGGGCGCGCAGGTCGGGTTCAAGGTCGTCGGGACAGGGTCGCCGCCCATCGGGTGAGTTACCGCGCGCTCAGGCACCGGCGGGACAATGGGGCAGCGACACTACTACATCACCCCGTCCAGATGCCGGCGCTACCTGCCCCGCGGCTGACGCGGTAGCTTGCGCCCCATGTGCGGCCGTTTCGTCCAGACCATGCCCGCCGACGCCATGCGCGAACTTTTCCGCACCGCCGGCCCGCTCCCCAACCTCGCGCCGTCGTGGAACGTGGCGCCCACACAGTCGGCGCCCGTGGTCCGGCGCCACCCCGAGACCGGCGAACGGCACCTGGACCCGCTGCGCAGGGGCCTGCGGCCCCGGTGGGCCAAAGCCGAGAAGGGGGCGCGGGAGCCCATCAATGCCCGCGCCGAAACGGTGGCGACCAACGGCATGTTCCGCCAAGCCTACGCCAAGCGGCGCTGCATCGTGCCCGCCATCGCCTTTTACGAATGGAAGGTGCTCGACGGCGGCAAGCAGCCCATGGCGATAGCGCCCGCCTCCGGCGAGGCCATGGCCTTCGCCGGCATCTGGGAGAACTGGCGGGGGGAAGGCGACGAGGTGGTCCGCACTTTCGCCGTCGTTACCACCGAGGCCAACAAACCCATGCGCGCCGTCCACGACCGGATGCCGGTGATCCTCGCCCCGGATGACTGGACCGAATGGCTGGAGAGCGACGATGCGTCGGCGTTGATGCGGCCCGCCCCGGATGACTTGCTGCGGTTCTGGCTGGTGTCCAAGGCGGTGAATTCGCCGCGCAACAACGGCCCGGAAATGCTGGCACGGCAAGCCACCACGCCGGACGGCGGCGGCCCGAACCCGGCCTAGCAGGGCCGGGCAGTGCTGCGAGAGGACGCAGGACTAGGGCCTGCTAGCTCCTGAATGCCTAGGGCACGCGGAAGGTTGGGCGCGGGCACCGCGCCAGGGCACGGGGTTCGCGCCGCCCTGACCGCGTTCGATGTGGTGGGCGTGCCGGCACCGTGGCTCGGCCCGCCCCTGGAGCGGGCGTGCAAGAAAGAGGCCGGGGGTCAGCCCGGCCTCGAACAACGCTTCAAGAAGAGACAACTCTGCCGGCGGAACGCGGAACCCTGCGGGGGGCCCGGGCGAAACCCTGCCGGCCCGCGCCGTCACCGCGATGGCGCGGCGGCGCCGCCCGACGGAGGCGGGCTCGTGGTGGGGGCCGGC
>CADCTD010000043.1 GCA_902805545.1 uncultured Craurococcus sp.
GCTGGCCGAGCGGGCGCGGGCGCTGCGCCCCGGGCTGCGCGTGCTGTTCGCCACCGGCCACAGCGACGACCTCGTGGTCCGGGAAACGCCGACGCCCGGCGGCGGCGCCGACGTGCTGGGCAAGCCCTACCGCCCGATCGACCTCGCTGGGCGCGTGCGGGCCGTCCTCGACCGCCGCGAGGCCCACCCCGATCCGGGACCCGCGCGCGAAGCCTGACCGCCGCCCGGGTGCGGCGATACCGCTCCTCCTCGATGGCAAGCCCGATGGGCGCGCTCCCCAACGGGGCTCGCCGCCCTCACGCCCCCGTCGCGGCTTCCCGGCGGTTCACAACCAGCGCGGGGCGGAGCCATGTCCGATTTCGAACGCACGAACACCCTCGCCGCGCGTTGTCCGCGAGAGCTTCACGGAAGCGCATCGCCATGCGGACCAGACCGAAGGGACAGTCGGGCGTGGCCCGCCGAGGCCGAGGCGGGCGCTTCATGATCGGCACGTGCCCTCCGGTGCCGCCCGGCGGAGCCGCAGCGACGCCCCAAAAGGCGCGGCGGGCTGGCTGGGCCGCGGCGGCGGCTGCGGTGGCGTTCCTCCTCGCCGGTCCGGGCAGCGCGGCCCCGGCCGACGACTACAGCAGGCAGGTCCAGGGCGTCTGGATGATCGAGGACGAGGTGGCCCTCGCCGTCGCCGAATGCGGCGAGGGCTCGCTGTGCGGGCGCGTCGTCTGGCTGCGGACGCCGCGCGACGACGCGGGCCGCCCCAAGCGCGACGAAATGAACCCGGACGCCGCGCTGCGCGACCGCCCGCTCTGCGGCCTGACGGTGCTCGATGGCTTGCTGCCGGTCCCCGACGAGCCCGGCCGGTGGGCCGCCGGGTCCTTCTACGACCCGAGGAACGGGCGCACCTACGGCCTCGCGGCGACGCACGTGTCCGCCGACGTGCTCGTCGCGCGCGTCTACATCGGCATGCCGTTCCTGGGCGTGAACCAGACCCTCCTCCGGGTCCAGCCGGCCAGCGGGGAAGGGTGGTGCTGAACGGCCCGGTGGAGGCCCTGCCCGGCCAGGGTCCTCAGCGCCTCGCGCCTTCGGCCACCGCGCGCGGGCAGCCGTGCGGGACGTAGACCCCGCCCTGGGCGGAGTTGTTGTCCGGGCGGGCCGTGGCGCCGAACACCAGCAGGCAGCCGCCCGGGGCGGGCGAGGCGTAGATGACCCCCACGGGGTCGGTCGGGCGGGTGACGGGGTGGAAGCGCAGTTGCGGCTGGTCGGCCTGCTGCGCCGGAGGGGTCTGCGCCGAAGCGGCGGAGACGGTGGCGGCGATCACGAGTGCGGAAAGGATGAAGCGGCGCATCTGGCCTCCAAGAGCGGCGCCCGTGTAGCCGGGCGTGGTCGTGGAAGCGCGCGATCGGGCGTTCGGATGCGCCACGTTCCGCACCGATGGGCGGCCTTGGGCGGGCTGCCCGGGTATCCTGCGCTACCGCCGCTCCTTCAGGAAGCCGAGCACCGCGCTGTTGAACGCCTCCGGGTCGTCGTCGCTCATCAGGTGCGTGGTGCCGGGAATGTCCACGCGCTCCGCCCCGGCGATGCCCCGCTCCATCGCGTCGAGTATCGGCGGGAACAGCAGCGGCGTGTCCGCGCCGCCTATCAACAGCGTCGGCGCCCGGATCGCCTCCATGTCCGCGCGGGTGTAGGGGCGGCGCCCCTCGTTGGCCTGCCCCAGCAGCGTGCGGGCGTTGTCCCGCTGCATCCGCACGATGCGCTCGGCGGACCGTCTCCACGCGCCCGGACCGAGCACCGCTTCCACGAACAGTGCCACGCCGCCGTCGATGTCGCCCTCGCGGACGCGCTCGGCGGCGCTGGCGACGGCCTCGGCGAATGCCATCCCGGGCGGAGCGGGAGCGCCCGAGTCGCCCTGCGTGGGCCGCAGCGTTTCGTCGAGGGTCCCGCCCGGCTCCGCCAGGATCAAGGTCCGAACCCGATCGGGGAAGCGCTGAGCCACCCGGAACGCGATGTGGCCGCCGCGCGAGTGCCCGAGCAGGTGCACCGGCCCGGCGCCCAGCCCTTCGATGAAGGCGGCCACGTCCTCCACATGCCGCTGGATGGTGAAGCCCTCCCCTGAACCGTCGTAACGCCCGGGCCAGTAATGCCGCAGGCTCGGGGCGACCACGCGGTAGCGCTGTCCAAGCGCTTCCACCTGCGGCGCCCAGTAGCGCTGGTCCAAGAGCGTGCCGTGGACCAGCACCAGCGGCGTTCCGGTGCCGCGCTCGGCGTAGGCCATGTCGTGGCCGGTGACGTGCAGAACGCGCATCACTCGCTCCCCGGCCGTGGAACCGATCCGCGTGAGCAGGGTGGCCATCGGCGCGGTGCAGGCGCGGTCGGCCGAAGTGGTGGCCTCGCGCACCGGGA
>CADCTD010000044.1 GCA_902805545.1 uncultured Craurococcus sp.
CGGCGGTGGTGCTGGAGCCGGAGATTCCGCTCGGCCCGGCCCGGCTGGCCTTCCACGCCGCGGCGAACGCGCTGGCCGACGCGCTGGCGTCGCTCGCCCCGCCGGAGGTGGGGGTGGCGCTGCGCTGGCCTGGCACGGCCGTGGTCAATCTCGGCGAGTGCGGCTCGGTGCGCTTGGCGGCGCCGCCCGGAGCGGCCGAGGACGCGGTGCCGGACTGGCTGGTGGTGGGCATGGAACTGCGCCTCGCGTTTCCCACTGGCTACGAGCCCGGCCGAGCGCCCGAAACCACGGCGCTGGTGGAGGAAGGCTTCGAGGAGATCGGCCCCGCCGACCTCACCGCCGCCTGGGCGCGGCACTTGATGGCCGGGCTGGACGAGTGGCAGGCGAGGGGTCCGCAGCGCTTGGCGGAGCGCTACTTGGCGCGGCTGCTGGACGAGGCGGAAACGCCTGACCTCCGCCGCGGCATCGACCCCGCCACCGGCGCGCTGGTGCTGGACCGGGCGGGCGCCGCGCGCGAGCGCCGACCCTTGCCGGTGGCGGCATGATCCGGCTGCCGCGCACCCTGCGCCTCGACCCGTCGGACACCGTGGTGTTCGAGCGCGCGGCGGAGCCGGGCGAGTGGGCGGTGCCCGGCGGCTTCGCTTTCTGGGACGAGGACCCGGCGGCGCTGGCCGGCCGGCGCCGGCAAGAATTCCGCGCCGGCTTCCTCGGCTTGGAGGGCTTCGGCTGGTCCACCCTGGTCGAGGTGGCGGAGGCGACGCCGGCTGAGCGCGCAGCGGCGGTCGATGCCCTGGCCGCGCGCATCCTTTCAACCTACGGCGCCCCCGGACCCGAAGCGGCGCGCGCGGCGGCCGAGGAGGAGATCGCCTTCGCGGCGTCCTTGTGCGGCCACCCGCCCGGCACGGTGCTGGCGCTGACGCGTTCGGTGGAGGAGGGCGCTGTGCGGGAACGCTTCCGCACCTTGCACCGCCGGGACAGCCCGCCCGCCGACCGGACCCGCCTGCCTGTTTTCGGCGTGGTCGAGGTGGAGGGCGAGGAGGAGGCGCCGGAACGGCCCGACCTGCTTTCCCTTGACCGCGCCGCAGGGGAAGGGCGGTGAGCGGCACGGCCGCCGCCGGCGATCCCTGGGTCGCGTCCGGGCACCACCTCTGCGACCGCGACGCGGCGGGGCGGCTCGTCCCCACGCCGGACCTTTGGCGCGCCTTCCTAGCCCGGCCGGAGTTGCTGCCGCCGGAGGAGGCCTGCGCCGACGAACTCGCGCTGCACACGACGCTGCTGGCCGACCCGTTGCGGCCGGTGCCCGACGCCGCCCTGGCCGCGCTGGAGGACCCCGACGCGCGGGAGAACTGGACCCACTTCCTCCGCTTCCGAGACCGGGTGGCAGTGGCGCCGACCTTGGAAGCAGCCTTCTTGTCGCTGTTCCGCGGCTCGGTGTCCGGCGTGCCGCCCTTGTTCCTCCAGATGCTGACCCAGCTCGTGGTCCGCGCCGCCATGGAGGACGTCGGCGACGCCTTTACGCTGCGCGCCGCCGAGGTCTTGTTCCGCCCGCAGCGCGCCGCGATCCGCCAAGGCGCCTTGCTGCTGGCCGACGAGGAATGGTTGGAAAGCCTGTCCGACGGCATCGACCTCGGCAGCATCGGGCAATTGCTCACCGAAGCGGGCGCGCCGCCGCGCGAGGTGGAGGTGGAGGTGCTGTCGGAGGAGAACGCCGCGGACTACGCGCGGCGCTCCGACCAGCACGACCTCGCGCTGGACATCGCCGAAGGCCGGCCGGGCCAGCACGGGCTGGCGCGGGCGCTGGAACGCTTCATCGCCCACGTGCTCGGCGAAGAGGTCGCGATCCGCCCTGCGGCGGTGATCGAGGACCCGGACTGGCGCTGGCACGTCGGCCTCGACACAGAAGCGACGGCCATCACCAACGACCTTTGGAACGGCGAAGCGGTGGAGCAGGCCCGGCTGGCGCGCATCCTGTGGCTCGGCGCGCTCGAATTCGCCGACGGCTCGCGGGTGCTGCCGCGGGCGTTGGGGAAGCCGGTCTACCTGGCGCTGGCCATGGACGCGGCGCAGCGGGTGCGGTGCAAGCCGCAGAACCTGGTCGCCGGCCTGCCCCTGCTGTCGAAGGAGGCGGGCGCGTGACCGGGCTGGAGGTCCCGAACAGCGTCCGCATCCCGGTCGCCGTGCTGGTCGAGCGCCGGCCGGGCGCGACGCCCTGGGCGGAATGGTCCTGGCGCGCGGTGGAGGTGCTGGAGGACGCGCCCGACCTGCCGCCCTGGACCGTGCTGCGCGAGGAGGCGGGGCACACGCTGTTCTTGGCCGGCTGGACCGAGGTGGCCCTCCACCCGACCGACACCGCGAACTACCGCGAGAATCTGCAAGCCGACCCG
>CADCTD010000045.1 GCA_902805545.1 uncultured Craurococcus sp.
CCGACCGCGCCCAGGAGACATCCGCCGCCAGCGCATTCCTCTGCATCGCCGCCCAGGCCCCCCCGTCGCGCCAGAGCGCCGAGGCCCGACGCAGCGCTCCCGCCAGCGCCTCGGCCGAGGGCGGCGCGAATTGCAGCCCCGTCGCCGCCCCGGCCGCCAGCGCCGCCTCATTGGCGTCGATCACCGTATCGGCCAGCCCGCCGACCCGCGCCACCACCGGCGGCGCGCCGTAGCGCAGCCCGCAGAGCTGGGCGAGGCCGCAGGGCTCGAAGCGAGAGGGCACCAGCACCGCATCCGCCCCGCCATAGCCGAGCCGCGCCAGCCCCTCGTCGAAGCCGATCACCGCCCCGACGCGCCCGGGATGAGCCGCCGCCGCCTCCCGGCACCGCGCCTCCAGCCCGCGGTCGCCGGTACCGAGGATGGCGAGCTGCCCGCCCTCCGCCAGCAGCGCCGGCAGCGCATCCAGCACCAGGTCGATCCCCTTCTGCCAGGCCAGCCGCCCGACGAAGAGGAAGAGCGGCCCGCCCTCCCCCAACCCGAACCGCGCCTGCAAGGCCGCCTTGTTCGCCGCCCGCCCCCCCGGCTCCGCCACCGAGAAGCGTGCCGCCAGATGCGGGTCCGTCGCCGGGTCCCACTCCTGGGTGTCGAGCCCGTTGAGGATGCCGCTCACCGCCGCCGCGCGATGCCGCAGCAGCCCCTCGAGCCCCATCCCCCCCTCCGGCGTGCGGATCTCCACCGCATAGGTCGGCGAGACGGTCGTGATTAGGTTCGCATAGTGAAGCCCTGCCTTGAGGAAGCCGACGCCGCCGAAATACTCCACCCCCTCGACGGCGAAGGCCTCCGCCGGCAGGCCGAGCCGCGGGAAGAGCTCCGCCGGATACCGGCCCTGGAAGGCTAGGTTGTGAATGGTGAAGACCAACGGCCGTGCCCCCCGGAGATAGGCCCCGGCCAAGCCCGCCTGCCAGTCATGCGCATGGACCGCGTCGAATCCGTCCGCCGCCTCTGCCGCCGCCCGGCCGAGGGCCGCGAAGCGGATCGGATTGTCCGCCCAGTCCCGCCCATCAGGCCCGAGATACGGGTTGCCCGGCCGGTCGAAGAGATGCGCCGCCTCCAGCACCAGCAACCCGAGCCCCGCCGCCCGGCCCCGGAGCAGCCGCGCCGGCCCGCCGAAGAAGTCCGGCCAGTCGCGCACCGCCTCCTCCCCCTCGAGCGCCGCCAGCACCGCCGGATAGCCCGGGACCAGCGTCGTGACGCCGATCCCCTCCCCCGCCAAAGCCGCCGGCAGGGCGCCCACCACATCCGCGAGCCCGCCCGTCTTCACCAGGGGGAAGCATTCCGAGGCAACCGCCAGGACGCGAAGGCTCATCCGGCCAGCTTGTCCAGCATCGCCTGGGTGATGAGGCAGATCCCCTTGTCCGTACGCCGGAAGCGCCGCGCATCATCCTCCGGATCCTCGCCGACGACGAGGCCGGGCGGGATCCGCACGCCGCGATCCACCACCACATTGGTCAGCCGCGCATGCTGGCCGACATCGACCTGCGGCAGCAGCACCGCCCCCTCGACCTTCGACCAGCTATGCAGGCGCGTACCAGTGAAGAGCAGGGAGCGGCGCGCCGAGGCGCCCGAGATGATGCAGCCGCCCGAGACGAGCGAGGAGATCGCCTCCCCCCGCCGCCCCGCCACGTCATGGACGAATTTCGCCGGCGGCGTGATCTCCGCATAGGTCCAGATCGGCCAGTCGCGGTCGAAGAGGTCGAGCGGCGGGACGATGTCGGTCAGGTCGATATTCGCTTCCCAATAGGCATCGACCGTCCCCACATCGCGCCAGTACGGCTTGAACTCGGAGGAGGAGCGCACGCAGGACCGCTCGAAGCGATGCGCGACGGCCGTCCCGTTCCGCACCAGCCAGGGGATGACGTCCTTGCCGAAGTCATGTTCGGAACCCGGGTCCTCCGCATCCCGCCGCAGCAGGTCGAGCAGGAAGCGCGTCTCGAAGACGTAGATGCCCATGCTGGCCAGCGCGAGCTCCGGCCGGTCCGGGATGCCGGGCGGGTCGGCCGGCTTCTCCAGGAATTCGACGATGCGCCCGGTCTGGTCGACCTTCATCACGCCGAAGCCGCTCGCCTCCATCCGTGGCACTGCCATGCAGGAGACGGTGACGTCGGCGCCGGTCTCGACGTGCTGCGCCAGCATCGTCTCGTAGTCCATCTTGTAGATGTGGTCGCCGGCCAGCAGCACGATATGCCGCGGCGCCATGTCGGCGATGATGTCGGTGTTCTGGAACACCGCATCTGCCGTGCCGAGATACCAGTTCTGCTCCGAGACCCGTTGGCTGGCGGGGAGGATGTCGAAGCTCTCGTTCCGCTCCGGCCTGAGGAAGGTCCAGCCCCGCTGCAGGTGGCGGATCAGGCTGTGCGCCTTGTACTGCGTGGCGACGGCGACGCGCCGGATGCCGGAGTTGATGGCATTGGAGAGGGCGAAGTCGATGATCCGCGACTTGCCGCCGAAATAGACCGCCGGCTTGGCCCGGCGGTCCGTCAGCTCCATCAGCCGGCTGCCGCGCCCGCCGGCCAGGACGAAGGCCATGGCCGTGCGGGCCAGCGGCCCATGAGCGCGCTCGGGCCCATACTCGCGGCTGTTCGGCATGCCTGTCTCCCCCAGCTGGCGGCAGGAGATTGCCGGGATTCCGCTCCGCACGACAGTTGCGAATCGACATCCCGGCGATCACGCCCGCGTCGCCCCCGCGGGCGGCGGCGCCTAACGCCGCACCGGCACCTGCCAGATCTCCTCGGCATACTCCCGGATGGTCCGGTCGGAGGAGAACCAGCCCATATTCGCGGTGTTGAGGATGGCCGAGCGCTGCCAGGCCGCCTCATCCGCCCAGCGCGCCGCCACGTCGCGCTGGGCCTCGAAATAGGCGTCGAAATCGGCCGCGACCATGAAGTAGTCGCTGCCGCAGAGCGCATCCACCAGGTCGCGGTAGCGGTTGCGGTCATCCGGCGAGAAGACGCCGGAGCGCACCGCCTCCAGCACCTCGGCCAGCCGCGGCGAGGCGTCGACGGCGGCCGAGCCCGGAATGGCGTCGCGCCGCCGCTGCTCCACCTCCTCCGTCGTCATGCCGAAGATGAAGATGTGCTCCGCCCCGACATGCTCCAGCATCTCGACATTGGCGCCGTCCAGCGTGCCGATGGTGAGCGCGCCGTTCAGCCCGAGCTTCATGTTGCCGGTGCCCGAGGCCTCCATCCCGGCCGTCGAGATCTGCTCGGAGAGGTCGGCCGCCGGCACGATCATCTCGGCGAGCGAGACGTTGTAGTTCGGCAGGAAGGCGACCTTCAGCAGGTTCCGCACCGTCGGGTCGCTGTTGATGACCCGCGCCACGTCATGCGCCAGCTTGATGATCTGCTTCGCCCGGTGGTAGCTCGCCGCCGCCTTGCCGGAGAAGATCTTGACCCGCGGCACCCAGTCCCGGGTCGGCTGCGAGCGGATCGCGTCGTAGAGCGCGATGGTCTCGAGCACGTTCAGCAGCTGGCGCTTGTACTCGTGGATGCGCTTGATCTGCACGTCGAACATCGCATGCGGGTCGACGCGGATGTCGAGCTGGCTGCGGATGAGCGCCGCCAGCGCCTCCTTGTTCTGCCGCTTCACGGCGAGGAACTTCTGCTGGAAGCCGGCATCGCCCGCCAGCGGCGCCAGCGCCTTCAGCGCCTCCGGCTCGTCGAGGAAGCGCGGCCCGATCGTCTCCACGAGCAGCCCGGTGAGGGCCGGGTTGCACTGCTGCAGCCAGCGCCGGAAGGTGATGCCGTTGGTCTTGTTGACGACCTTGCCCGGCTCGAGCGCGTGGAAATCCTTGAACACGGTCTTCTTCAGCAGATCGCTGTGCAGCGCCGAGACGCCGTTCACCTTGTGCGAGCCGACGAAGGCGAGATGCCCCATCCGCACCCGGCGCCCGTGGTCCTCCTCGATCAGCGAGACGGAGGAGAGCAGCCGGTGGTCGCCGGAGTGCTTCGCCCGCACCCGGTCCAGGTGGAAGGCGTTGATGAGGTAGATGATCTGCATGTGGCGCGGCAGCAGCCGCTCCATGAGCGGCACCGCCCAGCTCTCCAGCGCCTCCGGCAGCAAGGTGTGGTTGGTGTAGCTGACCGTGCCCTGGGTGATCTCCCAGGCCTCGTCCCAGGCGATGCCGTGCAGGTCGACGCAGATGCGCATCAGCTCGGCGATCGCGATGGCCGGATGCGTGTCATTGAGCTGGATCGAGACCTTGTCCGGCAGCGACTTCAGGTCGCCATAGACACGGAGGTGGCGGCGGACGAGGTCCTGCAACGCGGCGGAGGCGAAGAAATACTCCTGCTTCAGCCGCAGCTCCTGCCCGGCCGGGCTTTCGTCGGAGGGGTAGAGCACCTTGCAGATGCTCTCCTGCCGCACCCGGTCGGCCAGCGCGCCGACATGGTCGCCGAAGTTGAAGGCGTCGAGCTTCAGCGGATCGGCCGCGCGGGCCGACCACAGCCGGAGCGTGTTCACATGCTCGCCGCGCCAGCCGACCACCGGCGTGTCATAGGCCACGGCCAGCACCGTCTCGGCCGGGTGCCAGACATGCCGCATCCGCGCCTCGGAGACGATCACCGCCTCGACGCTGCCGCCGAAGCCGATGTCGTAGGCGATCTCCGGCCGGGCATATTCCCATGGGTTGCCGAAATTGAGCCAGTCCTCGGGATATTCCTGCTGCCAGCCATCGCGGACGATCTGGCGGAACAGCCCATGCTCGTAGCGGATGCCATAGCCGAAGGCCGGGATGGAGAGGCTTGCCATGCTCTCCATGAAGCAGGCGGCGAGCCGCCCGAGGCCGCCATTGCCGAGCGCCGCATCCGGCTCCGCCTGGCGCACCTTCTCGAAATCGACGCCGAGCGGCGCCAGGGCCTCCGACACCATCTCGGCCAGGCCGAGATTGGTCACGCCGTCGCGCAGCAGCCGGCCGATGAGGAATTCGAGCGACAGGTAGTAGACCTGCTTCTGCCCGCCCTCATAGGCGGCCCGGGTCACGCTCAGCCAGCGGTCGATGATCCGGTCCCGCACGGCCAGGGCCGTCGCCATGAACCAGTCGCGGTCACGCGCCCCCGCCTGGCTCTTGCCGAGGTCGTAGGTGAGCTTGCGCACGATCGCGGCCCGCAGCGCCTCGGCGTCGAGCGCCTCGGCCGGCAGCGGAACATGGGAATTGGCCAGCGTGTCCACGAGATGTTTTACCTTTGTAAGGACCCTGGCGGCATTGCCGCACGGCTCACGGAATAGTGCCAGACTCTTGCACGAAACTGAACCGTGATGGTGTTCAGATCCGTCGCATCCGTGTCACCCCGGCTCGCCCGCATTCGGGAAGAAGAGCTGCTCGCCGTCGATCCGGTAACCAGCGATCGCCGCCTGCCCCGCCGCGCCGGTGATCCAGTTGATGAAGGCTTGCGCCTCCCTTGTCTTTGCCCCGGGATGACGCTGCGGGCTAACGGCCAGCACGCCATACTGGTTCAGCAGCCGCCGGTCGCCTTCGACCAGGATCCGGAGCGCCTGCCGGTTGCGGAAGGCGAGCCAGGTTCCGCGGTCCGATAGCAGGTAGGCCTCCTGCGCCGCCGCCGTGTTGAGCGCCGGCCCCATCCCCTGCCCCACCTCTCGGTACCACTGCCCGCGCCCCTGCACCGGGTCGGTGCCCGCCTCCTGCCAGAGCCGCAACTCCGCCGCATGGGTCCCGCTGCGGTCGCCGCGCGAGACGAAGGGCGCCCGCTGCGCCGCGATCCGCCTGAGCGCCACCGCCACATCGCCCGTGCCGGCGATCCCGGCCGGGTCTGCCGCCGGGCCGATCAGCACGAAGTCGTTGTACATCACCCCCCGTCGCGGCCCGCCGTAGCCCTCGGCCGCGAAGCGCTCTTCCGCCGCCCGGTCGTGCACGAGCACCACATCCGCATCGCCGCGCCGCCCGACATCCAGCGCCTGCCCCGTCCCGAGCGCCACCACCCGCACGCCGATGCCACTGTCGCGGGTGAAGATCGGCAGGATATGGCCGAACAGCCCCGACTGCTCCGTGCTGGTTGTCGAGGCGAGGGTGATGAACCGCTCCTGCGCCGCTGCCGGCAACGCGAGGCCGGCCAGCACCAGGCCCAGCAGCAAGTCCCGTTTCACCACAGCAAATCTCCCTGAAGGAAAGCCGCTCCCTCCGCGCTGGCCGGGCCGGCGAAGAAATGCTCGGCGGGCGCGCATTCCACGACGCGTCCGCGATGCAGGAACACCACCTCCCCCGCGAGTCGCCTTGCCTGGCCGAGGTCATGGGTGGTCATGACGATCTTGGTCCCGCGTGCGGCGACGCGGCGGATGATCTCCTCCACCGCCCGCGTCGCCGCCGGATCGAGGCTGGCGCAGGGCTCGTCGAGGAACAGCACCTCCGGCTCCAGCGCCGCCGCCCGGGCAAGGGCCAGGCGCTGCTGCTCGCCGCCTGAGAGACGCCGCGCCGGCCGCCCGGCCAGGGCCGACAGCCCCACCTCCACCAGCGCCGCCTCCGCCCGGCGCGCCCGCTCCGGCCCCGGCACCCCCGCGAGCGCCAGCGGATAGCGGAGATTGGCCAGCGCCGAGCGCCGCAGCAGCACCGGCCGCTGGAAGACCATCGCCCCGCGAATCGGCACCTCCGGCGTGACCCGCCCGGCCCCCGGCCGCAGCAGCCCATGCAGCAGGCGCAGCAGGACCGATTTCCCGGCGCCGTTCGGCCCGAGGATCAGCATCGGCGCCCCATGCTCGATGACAAGCGACACATCGTCGAGGATCGCGGCCCCGCCCACGGCGTAGGACACCGCCTCCGCCCGGATCGGCAGCATCAGCCGGCCCGGCGCAGCGCGACATCGCGCAGCCCCTGCGCCAGCGCATTCACCCCGAGCACGATGACCATCAGCACCAGCCCCAAGGCAAGGGCCAGCGGCAGGTCGCCCTTGCTGGTCTCGAGCGCGATGGCCGTCGTCATCGTCCGGGTGAAGCCCTCGATATTGCCGCCGACCAGGATCACCGCGCCCACCTCGGCACTGGCCCGGCCGAAGCCGGCGAGCAGCACGGTCAGCAGGGCGAAGCGCCCATCCCAGAGCAGCGTCGGCACCGCCCGCCAGGGCCCGGCGCCGAAGGAGCGCAGCGCCTCGGCATATTCCTCCCACAGCGCCTCCAGCACCCCGCGCGAGAGGGCGGCGAGGATCGGCGTGACCAGCACCGCCTGCGCGATCACCATCGCCCCCGGGGTGAACAGCAGCCCCCAGCTGCCGAGCGGCCCGGAACGCGAGAGCAGCAGGTAGATCAGCAGCCCGGCGACCACCGGCGGCAGCCCCATCAGCGCATTCAGCGCGACGACCACCGCCCGCCTCCCGGGAAACCGCGCGACCGCCAGCAGCGCCCCGAGCGGCAACCCGACGACCGCCGCGATGCCGAGCGCCGCCAGGCTCACCCGCAGCGACAGGCCGAGGATGGCGAGCATCCCCGCATCCCCATCGCGGACCAGCGCGATGGCGGCCATGAAGGCGGAGCCCAGATCCTGCACGAAAGCCCCCCGGAAGCGGCCGGAGAGTGCTGGCCGCGCCCGCCCCGGTCAATCTTCACTTGCCGCCCGGCCGCCCCGCCGCTTTCCTGCCCGCCGAGGAGGACAGCCATGGAGAGCCTGCTTCCCATCGCCGCCCGCGCCGGTGCCTTGCTGAAGGCGCGCGGCGAGACCGTCGCCGTCGCCGAATCCTCGGCCGGCGGGCTGGTCTCGGCCGCGCTGCTGGCCGTCCCCGGCGCCTCGGCCTATTTCCTCGGCGGCACCGTGGTCTACACCCGCGCCGCGCGCGAGGCGCTGCTGGCCATCCCGCCCGAGCGGCTGGATGGCGTGCCTCCCTCGACCGAGGCCTATGCGGCGATGATGGCCGAGGCCATGCGCAGCCGGCTCGGCACGGTCTGGGGCCTCGGCGAGACCGGGGCGACCGGGCCGGGCGGCAACCGCTATGGCTACCCGGCCGGCCATGCCTGCCTCGCCGTCGCCGGCCCCGTGGCCCGGACGCTGACGGTCGAGACCGGCCATGGCGACCGCATCGCCAACATGCACGACTTCGGCGCCCGCCTCCTTGCCCTGTTCGCCGAAGCGCTGGAGGCAGCCCCATGACCGGCTCTTTCGCCTGGCACGAGCTGATGGTCCCCGATCCCGAGGCGGCGGCCAGCTTCTATGCGGCCGTCATCGGCTGGGGCCGGCGCGACGCCTCCACCACGGCGCAGCCCTATACGATCCTCACCGCCGGAGACCGCCCGGCCGCCGGCCTCCTCCCGCTGAGGCCGGAGGATATCGCCAAGGGCGCCCTTCCCGGCTGGGTCGGCCATGTCCTGGTCGAGGACGTCGATGCGACCCTGGCCCGCGCCCAGGCCCTCGGGGGCGTGGTCCATGTCCCGCCGCGCGACATCGAGATCGGCCGCTTCGCGGTGCTCGGGGACCCGCAGGGTGCCGTCTTCGCCATCTTCGCCGGCACCATGCCCGAGCCGCAGCCCCTCGGCACGCCCGGCCATGTCGGCTGGAACGAGCTGGCGGCAAGCGACTGGCCCGCCGCCTTCGAATTCTACACGGCACTTTTCGGCTGGCAGCGGGCGGAGGCGGTGGATATCGGCCCGATGGGCATCTACCAGACCTTCGGTCCCGGCGGCGCGGCGATCGGCGGGATGTTCAACAAGCCCGACGCCATCCCCCGGCCCTTCTGGTCCTTCTACATCGCCGTCGGCGATATCGACGCGGCCGCCGCCCGGGTCGCCGAGGCCGGCGGCCAGGTCGTCAACGGGCCGATGGCCGTCCCCGGCGAGGCCTGGGTGCTGCAGGGAATCGACCCGCAAGGCGCCTTCTTCGCCCTGCTCGGGACGCGCGCCCAGCCTGCACCGGCTTGAAGGCCGCAAGGCCGATGCAGGCTTCTCCGTCGAGCCGGCGCCTTACGCCGAGGGCGAGGCGGCCTAGCCCCTGAACTGCGCCCCGCCATCCACATCGATGGTGGTGCCGGAGAGATAGCCGCCCCGCGCGCTCGCGCAGAACACGGCGAGATCGGCGATCTCCTCCGGCTTCCCCGCCCGGCCGAGCGGCAGCCCGGCCAGCATTTCCTCCCAGCGGCTCTCGTCGCCGAACTTCGTCTTCGCCCGCGACCTGGAGAGGGTGATGATCCGGTCCGTCATCGTCGCCCCCGGCGCGATGCCGACCACCCGGACGTTCCTGTCCGTCGACTTGCCGCCGAGCGCCGCGGTGAAGGCGATCAGCGCCGCATTGCCCGAGGCGCCGCAGATATAGTCCGCCCGCGGCGCCCGTCCGGCCATGCCGATGATGTTGACGATGGCGCCGTCGCCCCGCGCCTCCATCCGCGGCAGGTAGAGCCGGCAGAGATGGATGTAGCCGAAGACCTTCAGCGCCCAGGCTTCCTGCCAGCGGGCGAGGTCGATATCGGCGAGCGTCCCGCCCGGGATGGCGCCGGCATTGTTCACCAGCACGTCGATCTCGGGGTGGGCCGCGGCCAGCGCCTCCCGCGCCCTCGCCTCGCCGAGATCCCCCGCATGGATGGCGATGGAGACGTTGTGCCGCGCCCGGATCCCCTCCGCCGCCCGCTCCAGCGCGGCGGCGTCGCGCGAGGCGAGCACCAGGTCGCACCCCTCGGCGGCGAAGGCCCCGGCGCAGGCGAGGCCGATCCCCTTCGACCCGCCGGTGATCAGCACCCGCTTGCCGGCGATTCCCATCTCCATGGCGCATTCCTCCCGCTCGAGGCGGGAAGCCTACAGCCGCGGCGCGACACCCGACACCCCGCTGGCCTGCTCGAGCTGGGAGAGCGCCAGCAGATAGGCATAGCGCGCCTGGTTGGCCTGCACGCGCGTCAGATTCAGCACGCGAAGCGCGTCCAGCACGTCGAGCAGCGTCCGCCCGCCGGCGACATAGGCCTGCTCGGTGCTGCGATAGGCCTCCTCCGCCCGCCCCAGCGCGCCCCCGGCATAGAGGTTCAGCAAGGCGCGGGCCTGCTCCACCCCCGCCCAGGCCGCGGCGAACTCCGCCCGCGCCTGCAGCAGCGTCGCCCGCGCCAGGGCATCCGCCTGGCCCTGCTGCGCGGCGGCCGCCGCGACATTCCCCTCGACGATGCGCGAGGTGAAAATGGGCACCGAGAGCTGGAGGCCGAAGCTGTTGAGCGCGTTCAGCCGCTCCCGCGAATCCGGCAGGTCCTGCGAGAGCGCCGAGCGGCTCCAGCCCGCATCCACCGTCACGTCGCGCGAGCGGCCTGCCTCGACGAGCAGGCGATTGGCCGCCGCCGCCGCCGCCTGCCGCTCCGCCGCCACGACATCCGGCCGGCTGGCGATGCCCTGGGCCAGCTCCGCCCGCCCGATTCCGAGATCGGGGATCACGTCGAACCGCCCCCGCACGTCGAAGGCGACCGGCGAGAGAATGGTCCGCACCGCGGTCGGCGCGCTGGCCGGCCCCGCCGGCGCCCCCGTCCGCCCCTGCTGCCCGGGCGGCAGCGCCAGCGCGCCCGTCACCGCCGGGTTGATGCCGAGCGAGGAGAGTGTTCCCGCCCCCTGCTGGAACTGCGCCGGATCGGCCGAGAGCAGCGCCGCCACCACCGCGACGCCCGCCGCATAGGCCTGGGCGTTGTTCGTCACATCGGCCTCGAACTGCAGCCGGCTCGCCTGGAAGCGCAGCAGGTCGCCCTCGGGGATGGCGCCGTCGCGGAGCTGGCGGCGCAGCAGCTGCTCCGTCCGGTCGAGGCTCGCCCGGTTGCCGAGCGCGACCTCGAGATTCGCCCGCGCCAGCAGCGCCCCGAGGAAGGCCTGGCGCAGCGCGAAGAGCTGGGTGCGCAGCGCATCCAGCACCTGCGCCTCGGCCCCCTCGATCTGCCGCTCGGCGAAGCGGGTGCGGAGCGTCCGCTTGCCGCCGCGCTCGACCAGCACCGTCAGCCCGACATTGATGTTCTTCGCCGGGCTGAAGTAGCGCGCCCCGCGCAGCGCCCCGTTCCGCGTCTCGGCGAACTGGGCGAAGCTGTTGCCGACCGTGACGCTGGGCGCCGGCCGCGAGGAGGCCACCAGCCGCTGCGCCCGTGCCGCTTCCACCCCGCGCCGCGCGGCGATGACGATGAGGTTGCGCTCGACCAGCGCCACCTCCGCCTCGTCGAGGGAAAGCGGCCGGGCGCCCGGCCCGATGGGCAGCGGCGCCATCCCCGGCGGCGGCGGCCCAGGCGGGGTCTGGGCGTGGATCTCGGCCGGCAGGCCGGCGAGCAGGGCGCAGCCGAGCAGGGCCGCGCGGGAGGACAGCCTCATGCCCGCACCGCCGGGGCATGGGCCGCCTCGGCCCGGCGGATGTGCCGCGGCTTGCCGAAGAGGTCGATCATCGCCGGGAAGACCACGAGGATGAAGAACGGCACCAGCCCGATCCCGCCGACGACGACGAGGGCCAGCGGCTTCTGCACATCCGCCCCGATGCCGGTGGCCAGCGCCATCGGCAGCAGGCCGGTGAAGCTGGCAAAGCAGGTCATGAAGACGGGCCGCATCCGGTCCCGCCCGGCCTGGTCGAGGGCCGGGCGCCAGGGCGTGCCCTCCAGCCTCAGGTGGTTGAAATGGGAGAGCATGATAATGCCTTCCATCACGGTGATGCCGAACAGCGCGAGAAAGCCGATGGCTGCAGGCACGCTGAAGTTGAGCCCCGCCACGGCCAGCGCCGCGATGCCCCCGGTGATCGACATCGGAACGATACCGAAGACCAGCAGCGTCTCGCGCAGCGAATTGAACTGCACGTACAACAGAACGAGGATCAAGGCGAGCGCCGCGGGCACCACCACCAGCAGCCGCCCGATCGCCTCCTGCAGGTTGCGGAACTCGCCGACCCAGTCGAGCCGGTAGCCGGGCGGCAGCTCAACCCGGGCCGCCACCAGCGCCTGCGCCTCGGCGACGGTGCTCGCCGGGTCCCGCCCGCGCACGCTGAAGCGGATCGGCACGTAGCGCGAGGCATCCTCCCGGTAGATGTAGGAGACGCCCGAGACCAGCTTGATCTCGGCCACGTCGGAGAGCGTCGCCCCGCGCGGCCCGCCGACCGGGATGCGCCCGATCGCCTCCAGGCTGTCGCGGTAGGGCGCATCCAGCCGCACGATGATCGGGAAGTTGCGGTCGCCGCCCGGCTCGTAGAGCCTGCCTGCCTCCCGCCCGCCGATCGCCGCCTGCACCACCTCGTTCACGTCGTCGACCGCAAGCCCGTAGCGCGCCGCCCGCGCCCGGTCGATCTGCACCGCGACGGTCGGCTGGCCGAGCGAGCGGAAGACGGCCAGGTCGGCCACGCCCTCGACGCCGGCCATCACCTGGCGGATCTCCTCCGCCTTGCGGGCGATGATGTCGAGCTCCGGCCCGTAGACCTTGACGGCATTGGCGCCCTTCACGCCGGAGGCCGCCTCCTGGACGTTGTCGCTGATCGCCTGGGAATAGCTGAACTCGACGCCGACGAACCGGCCCGACAGCCGCTCCTGCATGGCCCGCACCAGCCCGTCGCGGTTCGGCGCCGTGGTCCATTGCTGCGGCGGCTTCAGGGGCAGGAAGAACTCGGCATTGAAGAAGCCGGCGCTGTCCGTCCCGTCATCCGGCCGCCCCTGCTGCGAGGTGGCGGTGATCACCTCGGGGAACTCCATCAGCTCCCGCCGGATGCGGTTCACCGTGTCGTTGCCTTCCTCGAGGCTGATCGTCCCCGGCATGGAGGCGCGGACCCAGAGGTTGCCCTCCTCCAGTGTCGGCAGGAACTCGGCGCCGAGCTGCGACATCAGCAGGAGCGAGCCGGCGAAGAGCGCGGCCGCCAGCATCAGGCAGACGGCGCGGGCCCGCATCGCCGCCGCATAGAGCCGGCTGTGGCCCCAGCGGAGCGCCCGGACCAGCAGCGTGTCACGCTCCTTGCTGTCCTCGCGCAGCAGGGCTACGGCCAGCGCCGGGGTGATGGTGAAGGTCGCCAGCAGCGCGCCGATGATCGCATAGGCATAGGTCTTCGACATCGGGCCGAAGATGCGGCCCTCGATGCCGCCCAGGGTGAAGAGCGGGATGAAGGCGGCGATGATGATCAGCGCCGAGAAGAAGATCGCCTTGTCCACCTCGCCCGCCGCCCGCAGCACGGTCAGCGAGAGGCCGGACAGTTCCTTCGAGCCCGCGGGAGCGATGTAGCGGTGCGCCGGGTTCCGGCTGAGCCCCAGATGCCGGTAGATGTTCTCGACCATGATGACGGTCGCATCCACCAGCAGGCCGAAATCGAGCGCGCCGAGGCTGAGCAGGTTGGCGCTCTCGCCGCGCGCCATCATGAGCAGGATGGCGAAGAGGAAGGCGAAGGGCACGGTTGCCGCCACCACCAGCGCGCCGCGGAAGTCGCCGAGGAAGAGCCATTGGATGAGGAGGATGAGGGCGACGCCCTCGATGATGTTGTGGACGACCGTGCGGGTGGTGATCTTCACCAGGTCCTCGCGGTCGTAGAGCGGCACGATCTTCACCCCCGGCGGCAGCACGCCCCCGGCATTGATCCGCGCCACCTCCTGCTGCACGCCGCGGATGGTCGGCAGGGTCTGCTCGCCGCGGCGCATCAGCACGGTGGCCAGCACCACGTCGTCATTGTTCTCCTGGCCGGCGATGCCGAGGCGCGGCAGGTTGCCGATCTCGACCGTCGCCAGGTCGCCGAGCAGCACCGGCACGCCGCCCTCGGCCGAGACGACGACGTTGCGGATGTCGTCCAGCCCGCGGATCAACCCGATTCCCTGCACGACCGCCGCCTGCGGCCCGATGCGGATGGTCCCGGCGCCCACCGTCGCATTGCCCGCCCGCACCGCCTGGATCACCTGCGGCAGGGTCAGGCCGAGCGCCGCGATCCGCCGGAGGTCGACGACCACGTTGTAGCTCTTGGTCAGCCCCCCGAAGGAGGTGACGTCGACCACGCCGGGCACGCGCTTGAACCGCCGGTCGAGCACCCATTCCTGCAGCGTCTTCAGGTCGGCCAGCGAATAGCCGGGCGGGCCCACCAGCCGGTAGCGCATGATCTCGCCGATCGGCGAGAGCGGGCTGATCTGCGGCTGCACGCCCTCCGGCAGTCCGTTGAGCTGGCCGAGGCGGTTCAGCACCTGCTGCAGCGCCTGGTCGTAGGTGTAGTTGAAGTTGAACTGCACCCGCACGTCGGAGAGGCCGAAGAGGCTGGTCGAGCGGACCGAGGTGAGGTTCGGCAGCCCCGCCATCGCCACCTCGACGGGGATGGAGACGTAGCGCTCGATCTCCTCCGCGCTCTGGCCCGGATTCTGGGTGATGATCACCACCTGGGGCGGCACCGGGTCCGGATAGGCCTCGATGTTCAGCCTGGTGAAGGCGATCAGCCCGACGATGATGAAGGCGAAGAACAGGAGAATGACCAGCGGCCGGCGCTGGAGCGAGAAGGCGACGATCTGGCGCATGCTGGTCTTTCTGACATCGCCGGGGCAGCCGGCGTCTCACTCTGCCCCGGTTGGCCTGCTGACGGCCATTCTTTTGCCGGAACGCTTCAGTCGATGCGCGCTGCGCGGTCGATGAAGAGGGCGCCGCCGGTGACCACGCGGTCGCCCGCCTTCAGCCCGTCGGTCACCTCCACCATGTCGCCGGCGCGGATGCCGGGGATGATGCGGCGGAGGATGAAGCGGTTGTCGTCGAGGGCGAGCCAGACGCTCGCCTCGGCGCCGCGATAGATGATGGCGTTGACCGGCACGCCGACATTCTGCTCGCCCTCGCCGACCGAGATGCGGAAGGTGGCGAACATCTCGGGCTTCAGCAGGTGGTCCGGGTCCTGCACCTCGGCGCGGACGGTGAGGCGCCGCGTCGTCGGGTCGAGCCCGGCGCCCATGGTGGCGATGCGCGCCTCGAAGCGATGGCCCGGCAGCGCGCCGACGCCGACATCGACCGGCTGGCCGTGCCTGATCATCGGCGCATCCATCTCGCGCACCGCGGCGACGAGCCACATGGTCGAGAGGTCGGCGATGGTGAAGACCGGGTCGGAGGCGCCGGTCGAGAGCCACTGGCCGGCGCCGACCCGCCGCTGCACGACCGTGCCGCCGATCGGCGCCTTCACCGGCACCACGGCATTGACCATGCGGGTCTGCTCGATCCGCGCGACCTCCTCCGCGGAGCGGCCGAGCACGCGGAGCTTGTCGCGCGAGGCGGCGAGCGTCGCCTCCGCGCTGCGCAGGTCGGACATGGCCGTCATGGCCGCGGTGCGGGCCTGCTCCACGTCGCGCTGCGACGCGGCGCGGGCGGAGAGGAGGTTGCCCTGCCGCGACTCCTCGCGCCGCGCCTGGTCGAGCATCGCCCGCGCCTTGCCCGCGCCGTCGACGGCCGAGAGCAGGTCGTTGGCGGCGCCGGCGAGGTCGGTGGTCTCGATCTCGAGAAGGGTGTCGCCCGCCTTCACCTCGTCGCCCATGCGGACCAGCACGCGGACGACACGGCCGTTATAGGGCGAGAAGACGGGCGTAGAGCGGTCCTCGTTATAGGCGATGCGGCCCTCGGCGATCCGCTCGGCGCGGAAGGCGCGGGAGTGCATCTCGTCGATCCGCAGCGCCCGCATCTCGGTGTCGGAGAGGCGGAACTCGCCCTGGGTCAGCGGCTCGGTCTGGGTGGCGACGAGGGAGGTCGGGATGGCCCCGGCCGCCTTGCGGGACTGGTCGTAATAGTAGGAGCCACCCGCGGCCGCCGCGAGAAGGAGGCCGAGCGCCAGCCACAGCTTGCCGCGGCCGCGGCGCAGCGGCTCGGCGGGCTCCGGGGCCGGTTGCGGGGCCGGTTGCGGGGCAGCGGCGGCGCTGGCCTCGGGCAGCGGCTTCTGGATCGCGGCGGCCTGCAGGCTCAAGGCGTCCACCGTCGATGCGAAACCATCGGTCCCCTTCGGCGGCGGCAGGTGTGTGGCGTTCATGGCGTTCCCGGCCCCCGCGAAGCGTCGTTAACCGTTATTTCCCGGCGTGCCACCGGCAGCGCCCCGGCCGGGTTGGTCCGGCTTCGTCATGATGCAGCATGCACGGGCTGGCCTTACAGCGACATGGGTCGAAACCTGAAACTTATGCCATCTCTTAACCGGATTATCGGACAGAATCTCATTTAATACACGTCGTGCGGCAATCCACCCTGCCTGGGATAGGATGACGGCGTCACCCGCCCTGAAGGAGCGCACCCTTGGCTCTCGCGATCGCTCAGTTCCTCGCCGATCTGGACCGGCTGCGGCAGATCGGCACCTACCGCACCGGCGTGCACCGCCCGACCTTCGGGCCCGAGGATATGGAGAGCCGGCATTGGCTCGCATCCGCCATGGAGGCGGCCGGGCTCGAGGCGCGGATCGACGGCATCGGCAACGTCTTCGGCCGCCACCGGGGGCCCGGGCCGCACCTGCTGGCGGGCAGCCATATCGAGACGCAGAACCAGGCCGGCTGGCTGGATGGCGTGCTGGGCGTGGTCGCGGCGCTGGCCCTCGCCCGGGCCGGGCTGCCGGTCGATGTCTGCGCCTATGCGGATGAGGAGGGGCACTGGGGCGACTTCCTCGGCAGCCGCAGCCTGATCGGCGCGGTGGAGGAGGCGGAGCTCGACGCCGCGCGCAACCGCCATGATGGCCGGCCGCTGCGTGAGGCGCTGCGGGAGGCAGGGCTCGCCGGACGCGATCGGCTGCGCCTGGAGCCCGGGCGGTACAAAGGGGCCTTCGAGCTGCATATCGAACAGGGAACGCAGCTCGAGCGCGCCGGGATGCGTATCGGCGTGGTGACCGGCATCGTCGGCATCCGGTCCTGGCGGATCACCGTCACCGGCCAGCAGGACCACACCGGCGGCACCACCATGGCGGAGCGGCGGGATGCCGGGCTGACGGCGGTGCGGCTGCTGGCGGCGCTCGACCAGGCGATGCCGATGGCCGCCGGCGGGCGCAGCGTCTGGACCACCGGGCGCATCCTGCTCGAGCCGAACGCACCGATGATCATTCCCGGACAGGCGGAGATCACCTTCTCCTTCCGCGACCTCTCGCCCGAGGTCATGGACCGGATGGAGGACTGCCTCCGGCGCGTCGTGCAGGAGAGCAACCGGCGGGAGCGCTGCCCCGCGCTGCTGGAGCCGATCGGCCACACCGCCCCCTCCCCCTGCGACCCGGCGATGCGGGCGGCGCTGCGCGAGGCGGCGGAAGGCCTGTGCCCCGGCGCCTGGACGGAGATGCCGAGCGGGGCCATCCATGACAGCCAGATCCTCGCCCGCGTCATGCCGGTGGCGATGCTCTTCGTCCCCTCCATCGGCGGCATCAGCCATCACTGGGCGGAGGATACGAAGCGGGAGGACCTGGCGCTCGGGATGGAGGTGCTGTTCGAGGGGGCGCGAAGGGTCCTGGCGGGCTGACCCGCCGCCGCAGCCGGGTCGGGCGGGCGCCGCCTGCCCTGCCCCGGCCCCGCCCTAACGCCCGAGGAAGGCCCTGATCCGGTCCCCGACCGGCGCCATCCCGACGACGCCGTTCAGATGGCCGAGCGCCCCGGCCAGTTCCGCCGTCTCCACCTGCTTCCCCGCCCCGCGCAGCGTCTCGACGAACTCCCGGACGCCATCCACGAGGAAGACCCGATCCGTCGGCGCCGAGACCACCATCCAGCGTGCCGGCCCGCCCGAAAGCGCCGCGGCGAAGCCTGGGTACTCGTTCAGGAAGAGCTGGTTCGCGCGCACCATGTAGAGGAACGAGTTCGCATCCGAGGTGCGCGCCCGCGCCGCCGCGGCATCGTCGAGCCAGCGCTCGATGGCGAAGCGGTCGCCGATCCGCCGAGCCGGGTCCTGGCCCTCCGGCACCTGCCGGTCATACTGCCTGGCCCAGGGCCGGTCCCGCGCATGCAGCGTGACGATCTTCCAAGCCTCGGCCAGACCGCGCAGCGGCGCCTCCCGCCCCTGGCCATAGTAATTGCCCTCGGCCCAGTTCGGGTCGAGCCGGATCGGCGCCTCCCAGATGTCGAGCCAGCCCTGCATCCAGGCGTCGATGTCCGCGGAGATCACCGGCATCACCCGCTCGATGAAGCCGGGATAGGCGGCCGCCCATTCGATGCTCTGCAGCCCGCCGTTGGAAGGCCCGGCGACGAGCGCCAGCCGCTTCACCCCGAGGCTGTCCAGCAACCGCTTCTGCGTCTCGACGAAGTCCCGCATCGAGACCACGGGGAAGGTCATGGCATAGGGCCGCCCGGTATCCGGGTTGAGGCTCGCCGGCCCCGTCGTCACGGTGTTCGAATCCGGCACGTTGACGTTGACCAGCGTATCCGCCGAGACGACGAAGTAGCGGTCCGTGTCGATCGGCTTGCCCGGCCCGATGATCGCATCCCAATACCCGGCCGGCCCGGCCGCCGAGAGCCGCCCGAAGGCATGGCTGTTGCCGCTGAAGAAATGGCAGATGAGGATGGCATTCGTCCCCTCCGCATTCAGCCGCCCCATGGTCTGGTAGCCGATGCGGAGGTTGGCGATGGTGGCGCCGCCGCGGGTCTGGTAGGCGCCGCCCTCGAAGACGCGCTTCTCCACCACATCCTGCGCCATCGCCGGCCCCGTCCACAGCCCGAACGCCAGAGCCAGCGCCGGCAAAGCACGCCGCATCATTCCCGTTTCCCCCCGGAGGATCACCACCCCATCGTGACGGCGCCGGCCCCGCCCGGCAAGCCTCGCAACCCCTGATATGGCAGCGGAATGCACCAGGGACACCGTTGCGCCGCTACCGCTGGCCGCCTAGCCTCCCCGCACCAGCGCCCCTCGAAGGGCGCGGCGAACCACAGGGGGGCTACCGTCTTGATGACAGTGTCGTTGCTGCTCGTGATCCTGCTGGGGGCGCTGTCCCTTGCCTATGGCGTGGTGACCGCCCGGCAGGTGATGGCGCTCGATGCGGGCAACACCCGCATGCAGGAGATTGCCCGGGCGATCCAGGAGGGCGCGCAGGCCTATCTGAAGCGCCAGTACATGACCATCGGCCTCGTCGGCATCGTGCTCTTCGTGATGATCGTGCTCTGGCTCGGCATCGGCGTCGCGATCGGCTTCCTGGTCGGCGCGGTGCTCTCGGGCCTCGCGGGCTTCATCGGCATGAACGTCTCGGTGCGCGCCAATGTCCGCACCGCCCAGGCCTCCAGCACCTCCCTCGCCGCCGGGCTGGACGTGGCCTTCAAGTCGGGCGCCATCACCGGCATGCTGGTCGCCGGCCTCGCCCTGCTGGGCGTCGCGGTCTATTTCTTCATCCTGGTGATCCTCGGCGGCCATGCCCCGAACAGCCGCCCCGTCATCGACGCGCTGGTGGCGCTGGGCTTCGGCGCCTCGCTGATCTCCATCTTCGCCCGCCTCGGCGGCGGCATCTTCACCAAAGGCGCCGATGTCGGCGGCGACATGGTCGGCAAGGTCGAGGCCGGCATCCCCGAGGACGATCCCCGCAACCCCGCCACCATCGCCGACAACGTGGGCGACAACGTGGGCGACTGCGCCGGCATGGCGGCCGACCTCTTCGAGACCTACGCCGTGACCATGGTGGCGACCATGGTGCTCGCCGCCATCGCCTTCCCCGCCGACCTGCTGGCGCTCGGCATGCTCTACCCGCTGGCGATCGGCGCCGTCTGCGTCGTCACCTCCATCGCCGGCACCTATTTCGTGAAGCTGCCGGCCAACAACTCCATCATGGGGGCGATGTACCGCGGCTTCATCGTCACCGGCATCCTCTCGCTGATCGTGCTGCTGCCGCTGAGCTACCTCGTCTTCGGCACCGGCACGGTAAGCGCGGCGGGGGCCAATTTCACCGCCTTCTCGCTCTTCCTCTGCGGCGTCGTCGGCCTCGCCGTCACCGGCCTCATCATCGTGGTGACGGAGTACTACACCGGCACCGACTACCGCCCGGTGAAGGCCATCGCCGAGAGCTCGGTGACGGGGCACGGCACCAATGTCATCCGCGGCCTCGCCGTCAGCATGGAGAGCACGGCGATCCCGGCGCTCATCATCATCGCCGGCGTGCTGTTCAGCTACAACCTGGCGGGCCTCTACGGCATCGCCATCGCGGTGACGACGATGCTGGCGCTGGCCGGCATGGTGGTCGCGCTCGATGCCTTCGGCCCGGTGACGGACAATGCCGGCGGCATCGCCGAGATGGCCGGCCTGCCGAAGGAGATCCGCGTCACGACGGATGCGCTGGATGCCGTCGGCAACACCACCAAGGCGGTGACCAAGGGCTATGCGATCGGCTCGGCGGGCCTCGGCGCGCTGGTGCTCTTCGCCGCCTATACGCAGGACCTCGCCTATTTCTCGGCGAATGCGGCGACCTTCCCCTATTTCGCCGGGATCGGCGCGCTCACCTTCAGCCTGACCAGCCCCTATGTGGTGATGGGCCTGCTCTTCGGCGGCGCGCTGCCCTTCCTCTTCGGCGGCATGGCGATGACGGCCGTCGGCCGCGCCGCCATGGCGGTGGTGGAGGAGGTGCGGAAGCAGTTCCGCGAGAAGCCCGGCATCATGGAGGGCACCGACCGGCCCGATTACGGCCGCGCCGTCGACATCCTGACCAAGGCGGCGATCAAGGAGATGATCATCCCCTCGCTGCTGCCGGTGCTCTCGCCGCTGGTCTGCTACTTCGGCATCAGCGCCATCGCCGGCAAGGCGGCGGGCTTCGAGGCGCTGGGAGCGATGCTGCTCGGCGTCATCGTCACCGGCTTCTTCGTCGCCGTCTCGATGACGACCGGCGGCGGCGCCTGGGACAATGCGAAGAAATACATCGAGGAAGGCCATCACGGCGGCAAGGGCTCGGATGCCCACAAGGCCGCGGTGACGGGCGACACGGTCGGCGACCCCTACAAGGACACCGCGGGCCCGGCGGTCAACCCGATGATCAAGATCACCAACATCGTGGCGCTTCTGCTGCTGGCGATCCTCGCCCACAGCTGAGACGGAAAGGGCCGGCGGATCACTCCGCCGGCCCCTCATTCCTGAACTACCGCCCTCTGAACTACCGCCCTGCCCGGGCCAGCGTCAGGATCGCCCGCTGCGGCTTGCCCGACGCTTCGGCGATCCGCCGATCCTGGGCCTCGATCTCGTCCCGCGCCGGGTCGTCGCCGTCGAGGCCGCCCAGCAGCTCTGTCGGCACCTTGCGGTTGGAGGCACGGCTGCCATCCGCATAGGCGACGTCGAAGAGCACGTATTTCCCGTCATCGCGGCGCTTGGCCATGATCATGTCCTCATGCCGCCGCAGCGGTGGTTATCGTTCCTGCTCCGCCGGCTCTTCCTCGGGCGGCAGGCCCTGGGCCTCACGCTCCGCCTTGCGGCGGGCCACGGCCTCCTCGCGCTCGCGCTGCTTCGCTTCCTGCTTGGCCTGCTTGCCGCGATTCACCTCGGCCCGCTGCTGGCCGTAATTCGGTCTGCGCGCCATCGGCGACTCCTGGATATCCGGTGCGGCTCGCCCTGGGCGGCACTATCCGCGGGCATCACCCCGCGCTTGGAACGTCCGGCTGGATCAGCCGAAGACGGCAGGCGGCCCGCCACGCAGCTGGCTCTCGAGCACCACGCGCTCATGCCCGTCCTGCTGGTGCTTCACCCGGTACTCGCGGTCATTCGGCGGGCCAGGGAGTTGTCGCACCACGGTATAGAGGCCGCGCGGCACATTGCCATCGAAGCGACCGGCGATGAACTCGACCTTCTGGCCGACGGTGTAGAGATGCGTTGCCATGCTGGCCTCCTCCTGCCACCGCGAAAAAAGGCGGGCCGAAGCCCGCCTCGTCGCTCAGTCGAGCTTCAGGTTGCAAGCGGAGAGCTTGCCCTGCTGGCCGCGCTGCACATCGAAGCTGAGGCGCTGGCCGTCCTGCAGGCCCTGGAGGCCGGAGCGCTGGACATCGGAGATGTGGACGAAGACGTCAGCGGTGCCGTCCTCGGGCTGGATGAAGCCATAGCCCTTGGTTGCGTTGAACCACTTAACAGTGCCGGTAGACATGCGGGGAATCCCATCATGCAAGGGTGCCGTCCCACGCCATCGCGGGGCGGGCCAATCTGCCTTTGAGGGACGGAAACCAGGCTCGGGCTCCCGGGGGAGCAAACGAAACGGGCCGAACCAGACGGGTTGACGACCAAGATATGGTCCCATCCCGCCCTCAATGCAATGGTCCTCTCAGCCGATCCGCAGCCGCGACGGGATGGGCAGGCCGAGATGCAGCGGCACGTTCCACACCTCCCGCACCGTCCGGAGCCGCCCGAAGCCGGCAGCCAGGTAGTTGGGCAGCGCCCGCGGGTGGTCCGCCGTGCAGGTATTCACCGTGACCGCGCGCGTGCCCTGCGCCCAGGCCTCCTCCACCGCATGGCCGAGGAAGGCCCGCCCGAGTCCGGCGCCGACCGCATGCGGCAGCAGCCCGAAATAGGAGAGGTTCACCAGCGGCCGGTTGCGCCGGTCGAGCTCGTAGAAGCCAGCCGGCTCGCCATCCTTGTAGAGCACATGAATGGTGACGCCCGGATCGGCCAGCACCCGGCCGAGTTCCGCCTCCGTCAGCGTCCGCCGCAGCCACCAGACATAGTCGTGTCCGACGGTGTCGTAGAGGTAGCGGTAGAAGCCCGTCGTGCAGCGCGCCGCCTCGGTGACCGCTGCGCCGGGCGGCAGCGGCGGCGGCGGATCGGCCGGCCGCCGGTCCATCCTGAGGAAGGTGACGTCGACGGCGACCGCCACCGTCCGCTCCGCCGCAACGCTCATCCCGCGCGCTCCGCCGCAACGCTCATCCCGCGCGCTCCGCCGCGACGCTCATGCTCAGTTGTCGAGGAAGCTGCGCAGCTTCCGGCTGCGGCTCGGATGCTTCAGCTTCCGGAGCGCCTTGGCCTCGATCTGCCGGATGCGCTCGCGCGTCACGTTGAACTGCTGCCCGACCTCCTCCAGCGTGTGGTCGGTGTTCATGCCGATGCCGAAGCGCATGCGCAGCACCCGCTCCTCGCGCGGCGTGAGCGAGGAGAGCACCCGCGTCGTCGCCTCGCGCAGGTTGGACTGGATCGCGGCGTCGAGCGGGATGATCGCCGCCTTGTCCTCGATGAAGTCGCCGAGATGGCTGTCCTCCTCGTCGCCGATCGGCGTCTCGAGCGAGATCGGCTCCTTGGCGATCTTGAGCACCTTCCGCACCTTCTCGAGCGGCATGCCGAGCTTCTCGGCCAGCTCCTCCGGCGTCGGCTCGCGGCCGATCTCGTGCAGCATCTGCCGCGAGGTCCGCACCAGCTTGTTGATCGTCTCGATCATGTGGACCGGGATGCGGATGGTCCGCGCCTGGTCGGCGATCGAGCGGGTGATCGCCTGCCGGATCCACCAGGTGGCGTAGGTCGAGAACTTGTAGCCGCGGCGATACTCGAATTTGTCGACCGCCTTCATCAGCCCGATATTCCCTTCCTGGATCAGGTCGAGGAATTGCAGGCCGCGATTGGTGTATTTCTTGGCGATCGAGATCACCAGGCGCAGGTTCGCCTCGATCATCTCCTTCTTCGCCTGGGTCATGTCCCGCTCGCCGCGCGAGACGGTGGCGTAGACCCGGCGGAACTCCGCGATCGGCAGGTTGGTGTCGTTGGCGATGGCGCCCATTTGGGTGCGAACCGCCTCCACATCGTCGCGCGAGCGGGCGATGAAGGCCTTCCAGGGCTTGCCCGTCAGCTTCGTCAGCCGGTCGAACCAGGCGGGGTCGAGCTCGCTGCCGCGCCAGTGCTGCAGGAACTCCTCCCGCTTGACCTTGGCGCCCTCGGCCAGCCGCAGCACCTGGCCCTCGAGGCTGGTGAGCTTGCGGTTGATGAGCTTGAGCTGCTCGACCAGTTCCTCGATGCGGTTGTTGTGCAGGTGCACCTTCTGCACCAGCGCCACCAGCTCCTGGCGGGTCTTCTCGTAGGTCTTCTCGGAGCGGCTCTGCAGCTCCTCGCCCGCCGAATAGGCTTCCATGCGCTTCGACTGCAGCTTGTGCAGCCGGGCATAGGCCTGCTCGATCGCCTCGAAGGCGGCCAGCGCCTCCGGCTTCAGCTTCTCCTCGAGCGCCGAGAGCGAGAGGCCGAGCCCCTCCCCTTCCTCGCCCTCCTCGAACTCCTCGTCCGGATCGGGCGGCGCGGCACCCTCGGGGCTGTCGGCGGCCGCCGTCGCCTCGAGGTCGATCACGTCGCGCAGCAGCATCTTGCCGGCGCGCACCGCCTCATGCCAGGCAATGATCGCCTTGAAGGTCTGCGGGCTCTCGCAGAGCCCGCCGATCATCATGTCCCGCCCCGCCTCGATGCGCTTGGCGATGGCAATCTCGCCCTCGCGCGAGAGCAGCTCCACGCTGCCCATCTCGCGGAGATACATGCGGACGGGGTCGTCGGTGCGGCCGAGGCTCTCCTCGTCGACGTTGCCGCCGCCCTCCTCGTCCTCCTCCTTGTCCTTGTCCTCGGCGGCAGGCTTGGCGACGGCCGTGCCCTCGCCATCCTCGCTCTCCTCGGACTCCACCACGTTGATGCCGATCTCGCTCAGCATCGCCATGGTGTCCTCGATCATCTCGGAGGACACCTGGTCGGACGGCAGCGCCGCGTTCAGTTCGTCATAGGTGACGTAGCCCCGCTCCTTGCCGCGGGCGATGAGCTTCTTGACGGCAGCCGTCATGGTGTCGAGGAGAACACCCTCGACAACCTCGTCGCGCGTCTCGACCGTATCCGTACCACCTGCGGCCTTGCTCGCCATGCCTGCGCTCCATGCCTGCGACGGGCGACCCGGCCAGCGGATCACCCGTGCAAATGCCCCTCATACTATATGGTACCCGACTCGGCCGGTTCATCCGCCTCGCCACGGCGTAGCGCGTCCAGCGCTTTGTTCAGGCTGATGAGGCGCTGCTGCACGACGGGATCATTGGTTGCAACCAGCATCCTCTCCGCCTCGGCCCGGTCCTCGATCAGCTCCGCCTCGCCCCGCAGCAACCCAAAGAAGTGCCACCAGGCCTCCAGGGCCTCCTTCGGCTGGGCCCCGGGATCGGCGGCCTGGCTGAGCCCACGCTTTCTGGTCGCCCAGGATGCAGCAGTCTCCCATCCTGCCTCCCGGAGGTGGTCCATCAGCTTCGTCGAGTCAAGGTGATCGGCGCCCGGAAGCCATGCCAGCAGCGCCTCCCGGAGCTGGGTGCAATCTCCCGCCGGCAGCTCGAGCCCAGCCAGCGCCTCCTCCACCTCCGGCAGCAGGGCGGGATGATGGAGCAAAATCGCCAGTAAGTTGCGTGCTCGCTCCAGACAGATCGCTTCTTGGTTGATGGCTGTGCGCTGCAGGCCACGGATGGAGACCAATTCGCCCGGCTTGCCGCGCGGCGTCCAGGCCGGGCGCGGCGCCGAGGCCGGGCGGGCGCTGCGCCCCTCGGCGAAGAAGCGGTCGAGCCAGGCCCGGCGGTACTCGCTGGACAGGGCCTTGTCCGGGATGCATTTGGCCGCCGCATCCAGCCGGTTGCGGAAGGCGGCACGTTGCTCCGGCGTCGCCGGCGGCGTCGCCCCGGCAAGGAGGTCGTAGAGGGCGGCCGAGAGCGGCTTCGCCCCGGCCAGCACCGCCTCGAAGGCGGCCGGGCCGCCCTTCGCCACCAGCGTGTCCGGGTCCTCCCCGCCGGTCAGCATGGCGAGGCGCAGGCTGCGGTCGGGGGCCAGCAGCGGCAGCGCCAGCTCGGCCGAGCGGAAGGCCGCCTTGGCCCCTGCCGCATCGCCGTCGAAGCAGAGCACCGGCTCCGGCGAGACCTGCCACAGCGCCTCCATCTGCTCCGCCGTCAGCGCCGTCCCGAGCGGCGCGACCGCGCCGCCGAACCCCGCCTGGTGCAGGGCGATGACATCCATGTAGCCCTCGACGACGACGACCGTCCCGCCGCGGAAGGCCCCCTCCCGCGCCAGGTCGAGCCCGTAGAGGCTCCGCCTCTTGGAGAAGAGCTCCGTCTCCGGCCCGTTGACGTATTTCGGCTGTCCGTCGCCGAGGATCCGCCCGCCGAAGCTGATCGTCCGCCCCCGCCGGTCGCGGATCGGGAAAATCACCCGGTTGAAGAACATGTCGACCAGCCCCGCCTCGGGACGGTCCGGGTCGCGCGGCTTCATCAGCCCGGCGGCGACCAGCTGCTCCGGCGTGATCCCCTCCGCCTTGAGGTCCGCCGCCAGCGCGCCGCGGCCCTCGCCCGACCAGCCGAGGCCGAAGCGCGCGATCGTCGCCTCGGTCAGCCCCCGCCGCCGGAGGTAGTCGAGCGCCGGCCTGCCCTCGGGCAGCATCAGCCGCCGGCGGAAGGCCGCCTCCGCCGCCGCGCAGACGCCGTAGAGGTCGCGCGCCCGCCGCTCCCGCTCGGCGGCCTGGGGCGTCGCCTTCGGCACCTCCAGCCCCGCCTCGCCGGCCAGCCGCTCGACGGCCTCGGGGAAGCTCGCCCCCTCGGCCCGCATCAGGAAGGTGATCGCATCTCCATGCGCGCCGCAGCCGAAGCAATGGAAGTGATCGTCATAGACGTAGAAGGAGGGCGTCTTCTCGTTGTGGAAGGGGCAGCACCCCTTCCACTGCCGCCCGTTCCGCGCGAGGCGCGTCTTGCGGCCGATCAGGCCCGGCAGCGGCGTGCGGGCCCGCAGCTCGTCGAGGAAGGCGGGCGGAAGGGCCATCGCCGCGCCGCGCCCCTTATTCCTGGTCGGGCGCGGCCGCGCTGTTGAGCAGGATGTAGCGCTCGATGCCGATCAGCTTGATCAGGTCGAACTGCCGGTCGAGGAAGTCGACATGCTCCTCCTCGTTCGCGAGGATCTTCAGCAGCAGGTCGCGCGAGACGAAGTCGCGGACGCTCTCGGCATAGGCGATGCCCTCGCGCAGGTCGCCCGTCGCCTTCTCCTCGATGGCCATGTCGGCGCGGAGGATCTCCTCCACCGTCTGCCCGACCAGCACCTGGTTCAGCCGCTGCAGGTTCGGCAGCCCGCCGAGGAACAGGATACGCTCGATGAGCCAGTCGGCATGGCGCATCTCCTCGATCGATTCGTCGTATTCGTGCTTGCCAAGCTTGGTCACGCCCCAGTGGCGGAGGATCCGCGCATGGAGGAAGTACTGGTTGATCGCCGTCAGCTCGTTGGTGAGCTGGGTGTTCAGATGCTCGATGACCTTGGGGTCGGCCTTCATGGCTGCTCCGGCACGAAAGGGCGCCAGGGGCCATCGGGCTCCTGGCGCGCGCTGAGGATCAGCCCCGTTGTATAGCAGATCCCGCCGTCAGGAAGCCCGGCTTTGCGCCGCCGGCGGCACGGCGAGGTCGCGGATCATCGTGAGAATCGCCCGGGTGCAGGTGCCGCACTGCGCCTTGCAGGCGCAGTGCGCGTAAACCTCGCGCGGCTTGCTCGCGCCCTTCTCGACCGCCTCGGTGACCTGCTTGTCGGAGAGCGCGTTGCAGAGGCAGAGGATCATCGCCGCCCCCTCAGCGCCAGCCGGCGCGCTGCATGATCTGCAGCGCCTGCGTGGCATTCGCATTGGTCCGCTCGGCATCGACCGGCTCCGGCCGGAAGCTGCCCATGGCCCGCAGCGCCGGGTGCAGCGGCGCATCCGCGACGGCCGGATACTCCATGTTGCCGAGCGCGAAGCGCTCCTGCGCCGGCGCGCTCGTCAGGAATTCGAGGAAGCGCACCGCCGCTGCCCGGTTCGGCGCGGTCTTCACCAGCCCGGCGCCGGAGATGTTCACATGCGCGCCCCGGTCGCCCGCCGCCTGGTTCGGGAAGATGACGCCGACCCGCGCGAAGAGCGCCTTGTCCTCCGGCCGCTCCGAGGCGCCGATCGCGGCGAGGTAGTAGGTATTGGCGATGGCGAGGCCGCACTGCCCGGCCGGGATGGCGCGGAACTGGTCGCGGTCGCCCCCCTGCGGCGGGCGGGCGAGGTTGGCGGCGAAGCCCTCGGCCCAGCGCTCCGTCCGCTCCGGCCCGTTGGCCGCGAGGATCGAGGCGGCGAGGCTGGTGTTGTAGGGATGGCTCGCGGTGCGGACGCAGATCTGCCCGCGGAAGCGCGGGTCGGCCAGATCCTCGTAGCGCGCCAGCCCCTCGGGCTTCCCGCGCTCCTTGTCGTACATGATGACCCGCGCCCGCGTTGAGATGGCGAACCAGTAGCCCTCCCGGTCGCGCAGCGCCTCGGGCACGCGCTGCTCCACCACCGGCGAGCGAAGCGGCGCCAGGATGCCGGCCGAGGCCGCCCGCGCCAGCCGCGCCGCATCGACGGTGATGAAGACATCCGCCGGGCTGTTCGTCCCCTCGTTGCGGATGCGCTCGATGAGCTGGTCCGCATCGCCTTCGATCAGGCGGACGCGGATGCCGGTCTCCCTGGTGAAGCTCTCATAGAGGGCGCGGTCGCTGTCGTAGTGCCGCGAGGAATAGAGGTTGACCTCCTCGGCCGCGGCGGCCCCGGACCATGCGGCAAGGCAGGCGGCGGCGGCGAGGGCAAGCAGGCGTCGCGTAGGGCGGGCGGGCATGCGGACGTCTTCTCCGGGCTGGCGCTGCCGGTTTGATAATGGAAGTAAGAACCATTCGCAAGTCACTTCCGCAGCGCGCCGACATATCCTGCACGGCCCCCGCAGCCGCGCCTTGATCCGGATCAATCCGCCAGCGGCAGCCCGCGCAGGAAGCGGCTGCGCCCCCCGGCCGCGGCCATCAGCATGGTGTGGTCGGAGCCGGCGAGGACGAAGCGCGCCCCGAGCGCGACATAGGCCGCCGCCCAGGCCTCGTCGTAGACGCCGCCCATGCCCAGCACCTTGCCCGCCGCCCGGCAGGCCTCGGCCACCCGACCATACGCCGCCTGCACCCGCTCATGGCCGATCTGCCCGGGGATGCCCATCGAGGCGGTGAGGTCCGAGGTGCCGATCATCAGCACGTCGACGCCCGGCACCGCGGCGATCGCGGCTGCATTCTCCACCGCCTCCGGCGTCTCGATCATGCAGGCGACGAGGATCTCCCGGTTCAGCTCCTCCTGCGCCTCGGCGACCGCGGGCGGCTGGAAGTTGTAGGCGAAGGGCGGCCCGCCCCAGGACCGCGTGCCGAGCGGGGGAAAGCGGAAGGCCGCAGCCACCGCCCGCGCCTCCGCCTCGGTGTCGACATGCGGCACGACGACGCCCATCGCCCCGTTGTCAAGCGCCCGCGTCCCCTCGAAGAGCGCATCCTTGCAGCAGCGCACGATGGGCGTGACGCCCTGGCCGAGTGCGGCGATGGCGATCTGCGTCGCCTCCTGCACCGAGGCCGCGCCATGCTCCATGTCGATGAAGAGCCAGTCATAGCCGGTCGCCGTCGCGATCATCCCGACCGCGCTGCCGCGCAGGTGATGCACCCCGAAGCCGAGCGAGACCTCCCCCGCCCCCAGCCGCCGCCGCGCATGGTTCGGCACGATGGGCATGGCGCCCTCCCTCCCGCTGTTCGGGAGGGAGCGCACCACGCCCCGGCCGGGGGGTCAATCAGGCCGCCCGGCGCCGCCGCAGCTTGCCGAGCCGGGCCACATCCGCGAGCCGCCGGTCGAGGAAGTCGAGCGCGTCCTCCACCTCCGGGTCGTCGTCCCGCACCCAATAGGCGAGCACCGTCCCATAGACGCCGGCCAGCGTCGCCCGCCGCGTGTACCAGGAGAAATCCGCCGAGCGGTCCCCCGCCGCATGCCACATCGCATCCACCGTCTGCGCCGTGGTGCGGAGCGTGACGGGCGTGTTCCAGGGCAGGGCCAGCAGGCTGAGCGCCCGCCGCAGCGCCCGCTTGTGCGGTGCGACGGCGCGCAGCCGGAGCTCCACCACCCGCCGGATGCGCGCCGGCACCCGGAGCGCGGCCAGGTCCTCCGCCGCGGCCGCCGCCTCCATCTCGCGGTTGGAGAGGTCGATCCAATGCGCGACTGCCCCCACCGGCCCCGCCGGGAAATGGCTCTCCGCCAGCGCCGGGTCCTCGCCGATGGCGGCCAGCCCCGCCCGCAGCGTCCCCCAATTCCACCCCTCCTCGCCGGCGATCGGCAGCATCGCCCGCACCGCCGCGTCGCGGATCTCGCTGCGCTCGGTCATCGCGCCGGGCTCCCCGCGGCACGGGCAAGCTCCTCGGTGAAGCCGAAGAGCGAATGGTCGGTCATCCGCATCGGGTAGAGCACCCCATCCAGATGGTCCGTCTCGTGCTGCATCACCCGTGCGGTCATCGCCTCCGCCTCGCCTTCCACCGGATTGCCCTCCGCATCGAGGCCGCGATAGCGGATCCGCCGCGGCCGCTCCACCGCACCCCGCAGCCCGGGGATCGAGAGGCAGCCCTCCCAGGCCGTCTCCACCTCCTCGCCCAACGGCCCGAGTTCCGGGTTGACCAGCGCCGCGACGCCCGTCGGCCCGCGCCAGACGAAGAGCCGCAGCGGCACATGCACCTGCGGCGCGGCAAGGCCGATGCCCGAGGCATCCAGCATCGTCTCCGCCATGTCGGCGATCAGCCGGCGGATTTCGGGATGGGTCGGGTCGTCCACCGGCTCCGCCTCGCGCAGCAGCACCGGGTGGCCCATGCGGGCGATCTTCAATATGGCCAAACCTGCCCTCCTCCGGCTCTACGCCCGATTTGGGGGCAACCGGCCCGGAGCGGGAGGGGGCTTCCCGCACCCGCCCCTCCCATGCTAGGGATTACCCCCTCCGCATCAGGGTGGGGATGGCGAGGGTGGCCGGTTTCGACCGAGCCGCCTGCAACCGCGCCCCCTGAGCGGCGATTCCTGTTTCCCCATCAAGCCAACGGAGGTTGGGCCGCGTGCAAGTCGTCGTCCGTGACAACAACATCGACCAGGCGCTGAAGGCGCTCAAGAAGAAGCTTCAGCGCGAGGGTGTGTTCCGCGAGATGAAGCTGCGCCGCCATTACGAGAAGCCGTCCGAGCGCCGCGCCCGCGAGGCCGCCGAGGCCGTCCGCCGCGCCCGCAAGGTCGAGCGCAAGCGCCTGGAGCGCGAGGGCTTCTAAGCCCGAAAGCCGGCCCTCCGGCTTGCATCCGCGGCGCGTCACGGCACACTCCCCTCGACGACAGGGGGGAGAGTTCCATGGCGCCACCGCCGCCCGGCCTACAACTCTACTGGTCCAGCCGCTCGCCCTTCGTGCGGAAGGTTATGGTCTGCGCCCATGAGCGCGGCCTCGCCGACCGGATCGAGCGCATCCCGACCGTCGTCGCCCTGACGAGGACGGACCGCGACCTCCTCCCCCGCAACCCGCTCGGCCGCATCCCGACCCTGGTGCTGCCCGATGGCGGCGTGCTCTTCGACTCCGCCGTCATCTGCGAATACCTGGACGGGCTGGGCGACGCCCCCCGCCTCGTCCCCCAATCCGGCCCGGCCCGCATCGACGCGCTCCAGCGCCACGCCCTCGGCACCGGCTTCATGGAGATGCTGCTGCTCTGGCGCGGCGAGTCGATGCGCGAACACCCCTCCGCCGCCATCCTCGAGGGTTTCGCCCTGAAGCGCGCCGCGACCCTCGCCGCCCTGGAGGCGCTGGTCCCCGCGCTGGAGGCGACGCCCTACGATATCGGCCATGTCGCGGTCGGCAGCAGCCTCGCCTATCTCGACTTCCGCTGGCCGGATTTCGATTGGCGCATCGCACATCCCGCACTGGCGGCCTGGCAGGCCGGCTTCACCGCCCGCCCCGCCGTCCAGGCCACCGCCCATGTCGACGCCTGAGCCCCGGACGGAGTGAGCGCCATGGCCCGCCTGCCCTATCTGGAGAAGGCCGACCTCGCCCCGGAGGACCAGCCCCTCCTCGCGCGCGACATCAACCTGCACAAGCTGCTGGCCCACAACCCGGCCGCGGCGCGGGCCTTCGGCACGCTCGGCTCGTATCTCCGCCACGGCACGACCCTCGACGCCCGGCTGCGCGAGCTCGTCATCCTGCAGATCGGCTGGCAGGCCCGCTCGCCCTACGAATGGTCGCACCATATCAGGATCGGCTACGACTTCGGCGTCACCGATGCCGACATCGCTGCCCTCATCGCCGAGAGCCGCGGCGAGGCCTCGGCGCTCGAGCCGCTCGCCCGCCTTTGCCTCCAGGCCGCGCGCGAGATCCATGACGGCGCGATCGCCCCCGCCACCTTCGCCAGCCTCGCCGCCCAGCTCGACCCCGCCAGCCTCACCGACCTGGTGCTGACGGCGAGCTTCTACTGCGCCGTCGTCCGGCTGCTGGCCAGCTTCGGGATCGAGGTGGAGGAGAGCTACATGCGCCACCTCGAGGCCTTCCCCCTCCCTGCCGACTGAGCCGGCGGCGGCCACGGACTGCTGGTCCTCGGCGAGCCCGATGGTCTACCCTCTGTGCAACCGCCTCCGGTCATGGGATGACCGTGCGATAGAAACTTGGGGGATCAGGACGCCATGAGCGCGACGCAGCCCGCCCGGAAGCCCCGCGGCCGCCAGTTCTTCGCCAATCCCGGCCCGACCAACATCCCGGATTCCGTGCTGCTGGCCGGCGCGCACCAGACCGTCGACTTCAACGACCCGAATTTCATCGAGGTCTACACGGCCTGTGTCGACGGGCTGAAGCGCGTCCTCAAGACCACCGAGAACATCTTCCTCTACACCGGCTCGGGCCATGCCGCCTGGGAGGCCTGCCTCGTCAACCTGCTCTCGCCCGGCGACACGGTGCTGATCGTCGAGAGCGGCTACTTCTCCGAATCCTGGGCGAAGATGGCGGGCGATCTCGGCCTCGAGGTGCAGACCGTCGCCGCCGACTGGCGCCGCGGCGCCGACCCGGCCGCGGTCCAGGCGGCCCTCGCCGCCGACCGCGCCCATGCCATCAAGGCCGTCTGCGTCGTCCACAACGAGACGGCGACGGGCATGACGCTCCCGGTGCAGGAGATCCGCGCCGCGATGGACGCCACCGGCCACCCGGCGCTGCTGCTGGCCGACACCATCTCCTCCCTCGGCTCGCTCGACTTCCGCATGGACGAGTGGGGCGTCGACGCCTCGGTCGGCGGCAGCCAGAAGGGCCTCATGCTGCACACGGGGATGAGCTTCAACGGCGTCTCCGCCAAGGCGATGGAGGCGCACAAGGCCTCCCGCCTGCCGAAGCACTACTTCAACTGGACCAACATGCTGGCCCGGCCGCACAAGAGCTTCGTCGGCACCGTCCCGGTCAGCTTCTTCTACGCGCTGCAGGAGAGCCTCCGCCTGATCGAGCAGGAGGAGGGCCTCGAGAACGTCTTCGCCCGCCACCGCCGCCTCGCCGGCGCCGTCCGTGCCGCGGTGCAGCACTGGTCCGGCAACAACGGCCCGCAGCTCTTCTGCCTCAACCCCGCCCGCTACTCCGACAGCGTGACGGCGATCATGATGCCGGAGGGCTTCAATGCCGACGATCTCCGCGGCGTGGCGCTGAAGCGCTTCAACGTCTCGCTCGGCGGCGGCCTCGGCCCGCTCGGTGGCAAGGTCTTCCGCATCGGCCATCTCGGCGACCTGAACGAGCCGATGATCCTCGGCACGCTCTCGACGGTCGAGCTGGCGATGAAGGTCGCCGGCATCCCGCACACGCCGGGCGGCGTCGATGCCGCGATCGCCGCCCTGGCCGACTGAGCCTCCGGGATGGCCGGGCCCGCCCCGGCCATCTCCTCTCACCGCAGCACGAAGTCCCGCATCACCTCCGGCCTGAAGGCCAGCCCGTGCCCCGGCGTCTCCGGCGCATGGATCATCCCCGCCTCGATCCGCGGATGCTCGACCCAGAGATCGTCGAGCAGCCCCATCTGCTCCGCCCAGGCGGCATTCGGGATGCTTGCCAGCAGATGCACGTTGAGCTCCGGGAAGAGATGCGGCGCGATCGTCATGCCCCAGGTCTCGGCGACGGTGGCGATCTTCCGCAGCTCTGTCAGCCCGCCCCGCATCGGGTCCGGCTGCAGGATCGGCAGGCGCGGATCCTCCAGCACCGGCTTGAGGTCGGCCCGGCCGAAATGCGTCTCGCCCCCCACCACCCGCGTCGTCAGCGCCTCGGCGCAGCGGAGATAGCCGGCGAAATCATCCGGCAGCACCGGCTCCTCGATCCAGTAGGGATCGTAGTCCTCGAAGGCGCGGCCGGCGATGATCGCCTGGTCCGCCGTCCAGCCCATGTTGATGTCGATCATGATCTCGACATCCGGCCCGACCGCATCGCGCACCATCCGCAGGTTCCGCACATCCTGCCGCCAGTCGCCGATATGCGCTGCCTGCATCTTGATGGCCCTGTAGCCGCCCTCGACGAAATGCCGCGCCTTCGCCGCCATCCCCTCGCCGAGCGAGCCGCGGAAGCAGCCGCTGCCATAGATCGGGATGGCGTCCCGCACATGCCCCCAGAGCCGGTGCAGCGGCTGCCCAGCCGACTTGCCGAGGATGTCCCAGAGCGCGATGTCGATCGCCGACTGCGCCATCATGGTGACGCCGCCGCGCCCGCCCGTCACGCTCATCCGCCAGAGGTCCTGCCAGATCCCCTCCACCTCGGTGGCGCTGCGTCCGATCACGCGGGGCGCCATCGCCTCCTCGATGCAGAGGCCTATGGTCCGCTGCAGCGGGAGCGTCAGCAGATGCAGATAGCCCATCCCCGTAATGCCCGCCGCCGTCTCCACCTCGACCACGACGAGGTCCCGCATCGGCCCGAGCGGATGCCCGGCGAGCCAGGGATCCTCGGGCCAGGGCAGGCGCAGCAGGGTCGTCCGCAGCGCGCGGATGGTGAGGTCGTTCACGCTCGTTCCTCCCCGTTCGGGATATGCCGCCAGAGCCTGCGCGTCAGCAGCAGCGCCAGCAACCCCTCCGCCCCGCTGATCGCCGCCGCTGCCGGCGCCCCGATCCAGTCGGCCATGAGCCCGATATGGACGAAGCCCACCGGCCCGATCCCGATGCAGACGGAGAGCAGCCCGAGCACCCGGCTCCTGAGCGCCGCCGGCGCCAGCCGGTAGACCAGCGTCGCCTGCATGATACTGAACCCCGCCTGGCCGAACCCCACCAGCAGCAGCGCCGCCCCCGCCGCCCAGGGGTGCGGCGAGAGCGCGAAGACAACCTGCATGACGAAGTAGAGCGTGACGCCGCCGAGGTAGCACCGCCCGTACAGCCTCGGCCCCACCCAGGCCGCGACCGCCAGCGCGCCGAGGAAGGCGCCGACGCCGTCCATGCTCGCCAGCACCCCGACCGCCTCTGGCCCGAGCTGCAGACGGTCCTCGCCCACCACCGGGATCAGGCTGGTGAAGGGCCAGCCGAAGATGTTGAAGATGACGGTGACGAGCAGCGTGCCGGCCAGCCTGGGGTCGCCCCGCACCGCGGCCAGCCCCTCGCGGATGCGCGCGCCGACGCCGGTCCCGTCCGCCGCCCGCACGCCGCTGCGGTAGCGCAGCCGCAGCATCGCCCAGACCGCCACCAGATAGAGCCCGACCGAGACGAAGAAGGTCCCCTCGATCCCGACCGCGGCGAAGATCAGGCCTGAGAGCGTCGGCCCCAGCATCCGGCTCGCATTGTTGCTGCCGACATCGGCCGACATGGCGGCGCCCATCCGCGCCGTCCCGGCCACCTCGCCGACCATCACCCGCCGCACCGGGTTGTCCGCCGCCCAGGACAGGCCGTTGACGAAGCTCGCCACCGCCAGGTGCCAGACCTCGAGCATCCCCGCATGCGCCAGCACCCCGAGGGCCAGCGAGGTCAGCAGGCTGACGAGGACGATGCCGAGCAGCGCCGTCCAGGCCTCCACCCGCTCCGCCACCGCGCCGAGCACGGCGCCGAACAGCCCCATCGGCAGGACGCGCAGCATTCCGAGCATGGAGACGAGGAAGGCGGAACCCGTCGCCTGCCAGGCGAAGAGCGCAACCGCCAGCGTCTCCAGCCAGCGCACCAGGAAGATGACGAGCCCGACGGTCCAGAGCCGCCGGAAATCCGGCAGGGCGAAGAGCCGCGGTGCCCCCGCCGGTACGGCCACGCTGATCGTTTCCTCCATCTCTTGCCCGGCATGGTGGCCCGAAGCCGCCCCCCTGGCCAGCCGGTACCGGTCCGGATGGAAGCCTGCCGTCATGAAACCGCGGCCAAAACCGCTCGTTGGCGCTGCAACGCGGCTTTCCCCGTCGGGGCGAGAGCCGCCGAACCATGCCGGCCCGCAGGAGGATGAATGCGCGTTGACGAGACCAGCCGAACGAGACGGTGGATGACAGGGGCCCTTCGCTCCGGCCTGCACGCCGCCGCCGACCGGATCCCCTGGCTCGACCGCCTCCGCAGCGAGCGCCGCCTGCGCAACCAGATGCGCGACGCGCTCGGCTACGAGCCCGACCTCCGCCACCCGCGCACCTTCAACGAGCGCATCGCCCGCAAGATCCTCGACGACCACGATCCGCTGATCCCGCTCACCCTCGACAAGGTGCGGGTGCGCGACTGGGTCGCCGCCCGCATCGGGGCTGAGTACCTGGTCCCGCTGCTCGGCGTGTGGCGGGAGGCGCGCGACATCCCGTGGGACGACCTGCCCTCCCGCTTCGTCGCCAAGACCAACCACGGCTGCGGCTACAACATCATCGTCGCCGACAAGCCGCGCCAGGACCGCGCCGCCGCGCTCCGCCAGCTCGAGGCCTGGATGGGCGAGAATTACTTCCACCTCGCCCGGGAACGGGGCTACCGCGCCATCCCGCGCCGCATCCTGATCGAGGAATTCCTCAGCGGCCCCCGCGGCGGCGTACCCGTGGATTACAAGCTCTTCGTCTTCGGCGGCCGGCCGCGGCTGCTGAAGGTGATCCATGGCCGCTACACCGCCGAGGACCGGCATTTCTACTTCGACCCGCAAACGCTCGAGCCGCTCGACCTCGGCCTGTTCCGCATCCCCGACCACCCGGACGTCGCCCCGCCACCCCCCGAAGCCCGGGCGTTGTGCGAGCTCGCCGCCCGGCTCGGCGCGCCCTTCGATGCGGTCCGCGTCGATTTCTACCTGGTCGATGGCCGGCCCTATTTCGGCGAACTGACGCACTATACCGGCGCCGCCTCCCTCTCGCTCGGCTCCTACGAGCAGGACCTCAAGGTCGGCGCAATGTGGGAGGAAGGCCTCCGCCAGCGCGCCGCGGCCGAACCCTCGCGGGGCCGCCTGCGGCGCCCGGCCGACCTGCCCGCGCCGGGCTAGGCCACTCCGGGACCGCCGGGTCGCGGGTCCTGGCCTCGCTCGGCGTCGTATCGCGTGCCTCACCCCCCGGTCGTCTCAATCCTCGGCGTTCGCGCTCCAGGGGCACAGCGCCGGCACCGCGCCTCGAGGAAAGCCGGCAGTGGCGCCAGCGGCAACCTCGGGACGCCGTGCGCTAAGGCGCGACGCTGCCCATTCCAAACAACAGGCAAGCCTGTTTTCTCGCCCGCCACATCGGCAGGCGGCGCCGTCCGTCCGTCGCCCTCAACCCGGCGCCCAGCCCTCCGGCGCCATCTCGAAACCCTCGAAGCGGAAGGCCGGGCTCACCGTGCAGCCGACCAGCGTCCAGGCGCCGAGGCTCCGCGCCGCCTGCCAGCACCCCGCCGGGACCAGGGCGAAGAGCCGCTCCCCCGCCCCGAGATCCGGCCCGAGCCTCACCCCCTCCACCGCCCTGCCATCGGCCGAAAGATCGAGCGCCAGCCCCGCCCCCGCATGCCAGTGCCAGCCCTCCGCCGCATCGACCCGGTGCCAATGGCTCCGCTCGCCGGCCGCAAGCAGGTAGAAGATCGCCGTCCCCGCCCCCCGCCCGCCACCCTCGGGCGCGTCCCGCCAGGTCTCCCGGTAATGCCCGCCCTCCGGATGCGGGCGGAGGCCGAGCGCCGCGACCACCGCCGACGCCTCCAGCCCGGGGTCCCGCAGGTTCAGCGGAAATTGTCCTTCCCGGTGCGGATGGCGGCCAGCCGCGCCACATCCCCGGCCCGGAGGAAGGGATTGGCCGCCTTCTCCTGCCCGATGGTCGTCGGCACCGTCGCCTGGCCCTCGGCCCGCAGCATGGTGACTTCCTTCGCCCGGGCCTCGAGCGCCGCATTCCCCGGCTCCACGGTCAGGGCGAAGCGGGCATTGCTCTCGGTATATTCATGCCCGCAGCAGACCAGCGTCGCCTCCGGCAGCGCCGCCAGCGCCCGCAGCGAGTGGAACATCTGCTCGGCCGTCCCCTCCAGCAGCCGCCCGCAGCCGAGCGAGAAGAGCGTGTCGCCGCAGAGCAGCACATCGCCATCGGCGAAATGGAAGGCGATGTGCCCGACCGTGTGGCCCGGCGTGTCGATCACCACCCCCTCCGTCGCCCCGACCTTGACGCTCTCCCCCGGCTTCAGCGCCAGGTCGAGCTTCGGCAGCCGGTGCGCATCCGCCGCCGCCCCCACCACCGTCGCGCCGAACCTGGCCCGGACCTCCTCCACTCCCGCGACATGGTCGCCATGGTGATGCGTCAGCAGGATGAGGTCGCACCGCCCCCCGGCCGCCTCCAGCGCCGCGATCGCGGGCCCCGCCTCGCCCGGATCGCAGAAGGCGACCGTCCCCGTCGCCGCATCGCGCAGCAGCCAGGCGTAGTTGTCGGAGAGGCAGGGAATGGCAGTGGCCGAGACCGGCATGGCGGGGATCTCCTTCACGCTGCCCCGTGATCTCCGGGGCCGATCCGTCCTATATCCTCCCCATGCGCCACGAGGTCCACGGCTTGCGGGATTTCTATGCCACCCCGGCGGGGCTCGTCGCCGCGCGCCTGCTGCGCGAGCGGCTGCGCACGGTCTGGCCGGAACTGCCGCGCGGCGCGGCGCTGCTCGGCCTGGGCTATGCCAGCCCCTTCCTGCGGGTCTGGCACCGGGGCGGCGCCCGCTGCGTGAGCCTCCTCCCCCCGCACCTGCCGGAATGGCGCTGGCCGCGCAGCTCGCGCAGCCGCACCGCCATCGGCGAGGGCGAGGCGCTGCCCTTCCCCGACCTCTTCTTCGACCGCATCCTCCTGGTCCACGGCCTGGAGCATGCCGAGAATGCCCGCCGCCTCCTTCGCGAGGCTTGGCGCGTGCTGCGGGACGATGGCCGCCTGCTGATCGTCGCCCCCAACCGCCTCGGCCTCTGGGCGCATCTCGAGCACACCCCCTTCGGCCATGGCGAGCCCTACTCCACCGGCCAGCTTGAGCGCCTGCTCCGCCGCCAGATGTTCGCGGTCACCCGGCGCGAGGCCGCCCTCTTCATCCCTCCCTTCCGCACCCGCCTGCTGCTGCGCGGTGCCGGCGGATGGGACCGTCTCGGCACCCGCCTCTGTCCGGGCTTTGGCGGCGTCGCGCTGATGGAGGCGACCAAGGATTTCTCCGAGATGATCCCCGCCGGGGCCGTGCCTGCGGCGGGGCGGCGGCGCGTCGTGGTGGCGGAGACGGCCTAGGCTCAAGCCTCCTTGATCCAAACAGGGAGCGTGCCGGCGAGGCCGACGGCGGACAGGAAGGTGCCGGCGCATCCGGCGTGGCGAATGGCGTTGGGGGGCCGATCCTCAAGGCGCCTGCGGCTTGACGGAATGCGGGGCGTCGTCTTGTGGGAAGCGATAGCCTGGCAGAATCGGTCGCTGTCCTGGTCCTTGATCGCCAAACGGGACCTTTGGCAAGCGGCAGGCGGGGCAGCATCAGCGCGACATCGTCGTGGTCACTCACCTGGCCTTCGGATGCAGCCGGACCACGGGACGTCACACCCGCGCAGCGCCCCGCGGATGCCGCAAATGGCGCCGCGGACGACCCTGGGGGTCCATTGGGAAGCGGGCGGGCGGCATGATTTGCCGGATCTGCGCCTTCGCCAGCCAGGACAGGCCAGCCATGGCGGCGCCTCCGGCCGCCATGGACTCAGCCAATCCGATCAGGCGCCACCTCAAACCAACACATCCAGCTCCTACCCGACCATCCGGCGGCCGGTGGCGTGGGCAGCCCGGTCGCCGACGCGGGCGGCGATGGCGACCGAGTGATGCTGAAGCATGGCTATGGGGCGGACTGCGTCACCGGTTTTCGGGAATGACCGGCGGCCGCTACGTCCCCGACCAGCAAGGCGATCGGGCGAAGCTAGAGCCGAAGTCAGCCCAGAGGATTCATGTCTGCATACGAAAATTCATAGGCTGTGATGTAATTCTTCCCACCGAGCTCACCCTTGTTCCAGCTGGTCTGCATGCCGAGCGACGGTACCGCGTTCTCGCCACCATGCGCGTAATCCTTGGGAACGCGCTCCGTGGTCGTCCACTTTTTCGCGCCGTCGACGAAGCCGGTCAGCCGGCCATGCTCCCAGAGCAGCGAATAAGTGTGCTTCTGCGTCTCGTTGACGCCGCTGAGCATGAAGCTTTTGTAGCCATCGCCGCCGTTCGAGCCCTTCCAATGCACGGTGCTGTAGGGCGTACCGTTGGACAGGATCTCAAGCACGTCCATTTCCGGACCAGGCCATCTGTCGGTGCTCGGCCACAGCAAGGCATAGGGCCCGATATGCCCCTCCGTCTTGACCGTGAAGCTATACAAGCCATAGCCGAATCCCTTCTCGGCGCCGGCCGGCTTGACCATCGCGCCGCTGCTCTTGTCGTCCCAAGTGCTGCGCACGGTGAGCTGGCCGTTGACGGCGGTGTCCACGCCGGGGCCCCAGCTATGCGAGAAGATGCCCTTACCGCCGTTGAAGCTCTCGACCACGTCGCGCTGCTGCCAGCCGGAGGGCAAGATCTGCTCGCCGACGGTCTTGACACCGCCGGCGGAGCCACCGATAGCGAAGTCTTTCGCACCGCCGGAGGCGAGCATCGCCGAGCCGCCCTGCTTGGCGCCGTCGAGAAAGATGCCGTCAACATAAAGGTTGCGGTCCTTGCCTGACGAGCCGCCATAAGCGTCGTTCAGGAAGTTGACGGTGACCTTGTGCGTGCCGGCGCCAATCTCGGGAATGGAGATCGTGTCGTAATCGCCGGCTGAGTGCGACGCGCCGGCGGTCCGCATTCCGCCGATCTGCTTGCCGTCGACTGCAATGGTGTACTGCGCGTTCCCTTGCCACGCATCCTGCGAAATCCGTATGGTCAACATGATGGCCTCCTGTACACGGGCAACTATCACCTGCCTGTTAATCTCATGTTTACGTAATCGAGCTTCGACGCTACGGCTCCGATGCTGAGGCCGTACACTGCTTCCGGTAACACATGGCAGCGGCATACAGGAGCTTTCATAAAGTGCCGACTGAAATTTTTGAATCAGGAAACCGTCGCCTCGACACGAGGCGGCGGTAAGCTGTCACCTGCGGCTCATCCGATTTTCCGGCCGCGCGTCCTTCGGCTCCACGAGAACATGCCAGGCGCAGTCGGCGGCGAGCCGACCGTCGCCCTTCTGCTGGAAGCTTTCGACAAGCTAGCCGCGAGGGATCTCCGACCTGCTTCGCACTCTGATCGTAGAGCGCGACCAAGATCGTGCGCGTCGAGGTGCGGGGCAGCAACCCAGACAAAACTATTTGTCAAGCAGCGACTGAGGCGGTCTGGTGCGGCCGCGAACGCGTCCGGCGTTCTGGTCGCTTCGGACGGCAGGCAGCGACCGAGCGACGGCGAGAGGATGGCTCCACATCGCGGGATTTGCGCTGAGCCCCAGCACGGTGACGTGCGCGGCACGCTGCTTGCTTTCCCCGGCGGATACAAAGCCCGGGGTACCAGCATGTCCCTCTCCCGCCGCGCCCTCCTCGGCGCATCCGGCCTCGCCCTCATGCCCAGAGATTGGGCAATCCCGCCCGCCGCCGCCCAGGCCGAGCGCGTCATCCGCTACGGCATCTCGATGGCCGACATCCCGCAGACCACCGGCCAGCCCGACCGCGGCGCCGGCGCCTACCAGTTCACCGGCCACACCATCTACGACCCGCTCGTGGCCTGGGAGATGGACGTGGCCGACCGCCCCGGGAAGCTCGTCCCCGGCCTGGCGACGAGTTGGGAGGCCAGCCCCGCCGACCGCACGAAATGGGTCTTCAGGCTGCGCGAGGGCGTGACATTCCACGACGGCTCCAGCTTCGACGCCGATGCCGTCATCTGGAATTTCGAGAAGGTCCTGAACCCCCAGGCCCCGCATTTCGACAACCGCCAGGCCGCCCAGGTCCGCCCCCGCCTGCCCTCCGTCGCCGCCTGGCGCAAGCTCGATGCGATGACCGTCGAGGTCACGACCAAGGCTGTCGACAGCATCTTCCCCTACCAGATGCTCTGGTTCCTCATCTCCTCCCCGGCGCAGTACGAGAAACTCGGCCGGAGCTGGGAGAAGTTCGCCAATCAGCCCTCCGGCACCGGCCCCTTCCGCCTGGCGAAGCTCACCCCCCGCGCCAGCGCCGAGCTCGTCCGCAACCCCGGCTACTGGGACCCGAAGCGCATCCCGAAGGCCGACCGCGTCATCCTCGTCTGCGCCCCCGATGCGGTGACGCGTACCAACGCCCTCCTCACCGGCCAGGTCGACTTCATCGAGGCGCCCGCGCCCGACCTCGTCCCCCGCCTCAGGCAGTCCGGCGCGCGAATCGTCGAGAACGTCACGCCGCATGTCTGGAACTACCATCTGAGCCTCCTGGAGAACTCGCCCTGGCGCGACATCCGCCTGCGGAAGGCCGCCAACCTCGCCATCGACCGCGACGGCGTGGTGGCGCTCATGAACGGTCTCGCCAAGCCCGCCGTCGGCGTCGTCGACCCGAGCTAGCCCTGGTTCGGCAACCCCAGCTTCAGGATCAGGCACGATCCCGCCGAGGCGCGGCGCCTCCTGGCCGAGGCCGGCTTCTCCCCCCGCAACCCGCTCAGGACGCGCTTCCTCGTCGCCACCGGCGGCAGCGGCCAGATGCTGTCCATGCCGATGAACGAGTACATCCAGCAGAGCTGGCGCGAGGTCGGCATCGAGGTCGCCTTCGAGCCCGTCGAGCTCGAGGTCCTCTACACCTGCTGGCGCCAGGGCGCCGCCGGCGAGCTGGCGCGCAACGTCACCGCCAACAACGTCGCCTATGTGACGAGCGACCCGCTCTATGCGCTGATCCGCTTCTTCCACTCGAAGCAGATCGCCCCGACGGGCGTGAACTGGAGCCACTACCGCGACGCCGGGATGGACCGCCTGATCGACACCGCCACCCAGGCCTTCGACCCCGCCGAGATCGACCGCCTGATGGCCAGGGTCCACGAGAAGGCCGTCGACGAGGCCCTGCTCGTCTTCGTCGTCCACGACACCAACCCGCATGCAGCCTCCACGAGGGTGCGCGGCTACACCCAGGCCCAGCACTGGTTCCAGGACCTCACCACGCTGGCGTAACCACGCCATCGCGAAACCCGAAGCGGCAGCGCCCGTGCCAGCCTTCCCCCGCCGCATCCAGCGCGGCGAGGGAAGGAAACGCATGGCAGATCCCATCATCGGACGCCGCTCGCTTGGCGCGCTCGCGGGCGCGCTCGCGGCAGGCGCCGCCATCCCGGCGAATGCCCAGCGCGGCTATGACCGCGGCGCCGCCCCCGCCCGCTACCCCGATGCCGACATCGTCGCCATCGACCCGAAGCGCTTCACCGCCAAGCTCGGCAACACCACCATCCGCCGCCTCGGCACCGGCTATTCCTGGGCCGAGGGCCCCGCCTGGCACGCCACCGGCCGCTTCCTCATCTGGTCCGACATCCCGGCCGACGAATGCCTCCGCCTCGTCGAGGAGGACCATTCGGTGCATCGCCGCTTCCGCAGCCCCTCCGGCTTCTCCAACGGCAACACCTTCGACCGCGAGGGCCGCCAGATCGCCTTCCGCCACTTCCACCGCGACGTGCTGCGCTACGAGCCGGACGGCAGCACCACGGTGCTCGCCGCCCGCGGCCCCGACGGCCCCTTCAACGCGCCGAATGACGGCGTCGTCCACCCGCAGGACGGCGCCCTCTGGTTCACCGATCCCGGCTACGGCGCGCTGATGAACTACGAGGGCCAGCGCGTGCCCGAATCCGCCAGCAGCCCCCGCCCCTTCATCAAGGAGGCGATCTACCGGCTCGACATGCAGACCGGCCAGGTAGCGAAGGTCGCCGACCAGCCCTTCAAGCCGAACGGCCTCTGCTTCTCGCCCGACTACCGCCGCCTCTACGTCGCCGACAGCGGCAAGTCCCACTACGAGGCCGCGCGGAACATCATCTGGATGTTCGATGTCGACGGCCCGCGCCTCTCCAACCCGCGCACCTTCTGCGACATGGAATTGAACGGCAAGTCAGGCTTCGGCGACGGCCTCCGCTGCGACGTGGACGGCAATGTCTGGGTCGGTGCCGGCTGGGTCGGCGATGGCTATGATGGCGTCCACGTCTTCGCGCCCGACGGCCAGCGCATCGGCCAGATCAGGCTGCCGGAGATCTGCGCCAATCTCTGCTTCGGCGGGGCGCGGCGGAACCATCTCTACATGACGGCGAGCCAGTCGCTCTACATGGTCCCCGTCGAGACGAAGGGGGCGCATTTCTGCTGAAGGGATCGCAGGAGGCTCTGCCTCCTGCACCTCAGCCGGGGGGAAAGCTTCCCCCCGGACCCCGCCTTTAGTTTACACCCGCTCCAGGCACATCGCGACGCCCATGCCGCCGCCGATGCAGAGCGTCGCCAGGCCGCGCTTCGCCTCGCGCCGCTGCATCTCGAAGAGCAGCGTGTTCAGCACCCGCGCGCCGCTGGCGCCGATCGGATGGCCGAGCGCGATCGCCCCGCCATTCACGTTGACCTTCGAGGTGTCCCAGCCGAGATCCTTGTTCACCGCGCAGGCCTGCGCCGCAAACGCCTCGTTCGCCTCGATCAGGTCGAGCGTCGAGATGTCCCAGCCCGCCTTCTGCAGCGCCTTCCGGCTCGACGGGATCGGCCCCGTGCCCATGATGGAGGGGTCGACGCCCGCCGTCGCCCAGGAGGCGATGCGCGCCAGCGGCGTGATCCCGCGCTTCCGTGCCTCCTCGGCCGACATCACCACCAGCGCCGCGGCGCCGTCATTGATGCCGCTGGCATTGCCCGCCGTCACCGTGCCGTCCTTGCTGAAGGCCGGCCGCAGCTTCTGCAGCACCTCGAGCGTCGTCTCCGGCTTCGGGTACTCGTCGTCGGAGATCGTTACTTCGCCCTTCCGCGTCTTCACCGTCACCGGCGCGATCTCGTCGCGGAAGCGCCCGGCCTTCATCGCCTCGCCCGCCTTTCGCTGCGAGGCGGCGGCGAACTCGTCCTGCTGCTCGCGGGTGATCTGGTACTTCTGCGCGACGTTCTCGGCCGTCGTGCCCATGTGGTAGCCATGGAAGGCATCCCACAGCCCGTCCTTGATCATGGTGTCGACGAACTGCAGGTCGCCCATCTTCTGCCCGGCGCGGAGCTGCTGCGCATGCGGCGCCTGGGTCATGCTCTCCTGCCCGCCCGCGACGACGATGCTCGCATCGCCGGTGGCGATCTGCTGCGCCGCCAGCGCCACCGCCCGCAGGCCGGAGCCGCAGAGCTGGTTGATGCCGAAGGCCGTCCGCTCCACCGGGATGCCGGCCGCCACCGCCGCCTGCCGCGCCGGGTTCTGCCCCGCGCCGGCGGTGAGGATCTGGCCCATGATGACCTCATCCACCTCCTCAGGCCGCACGCCCGCCCGCTCCATCGCCGCCTTCAGGGCGATGGTCCCGAGCGTATGCGCCGGCAGGCTGGCGAAGGCCCCGGAGAAACTCCCCACCGGCGTGCGCGCCGCGGAGGCGATGACGATATCGGTCATATTCTGGCTCCCCTACCCATTATGCTCTGATGCCGCGCAGTCTGGACCCGCGTCGCCCGGCTAGCCAAGCCCACTGATCCAGCGGAGCAGCGGCCGCCACAGCGCCTCCTCCGCCCCCTGGCCGGCCACCATGCCGATATGGCCGGCTGCCGCCCCATGCACCAGGGGCCCCGGCAGGGACTTCGCCAGCGCCAGGGCGGAGGCCGGCGGGACGATCCGGTCGCGCGACGGAATGGCGAGGAAGGCCGGCATGGCGAGCCGCCCCGGCTCCACCACCTCGCCCGCCACCCGCCAGGCGCCCCGTGCCGGCGCATTCGCCCCGTACCACTGGCCGAGTACCTCGCGCGCGACGGGCGCCGCCAGCGCAACGCCGTCATTCAGCCAGTCCTCCAGCGCGACGAAGCGGCGGGCCCTGGCACTCTCCGGGTCGAGCGCCGCGAAGCCGCGATACTTCCCGGCGATGGAGAATGGATCGAGCGCCGCGAACAGCGCCTGGATCGCATCCACCGGCAGCGCCCCCGTCGCCGCCAGCAGCGGCTCCAGTCCCGGCAGCAGCGCCCCGAGCGCCTGCGCCCGCCCCGGCTCCTCCGCCCAGAAGTTCCAGGGGGTCGCCAGCAGGCCGAGCGCCCGCACCCGCTCCGGCTGCCGCAGGGCGGCCCCGAGCGCCAGCAGCCCGCCCATGCAATAGCCGACCAGGACCACCGGCCCGTCCACGGCCCGCAACGCCCGCTCCAGCCGCCCGGCGATGTAGTCGGTCAGGCCGAAACCCCGCTCCACCACGCCCGGTTCGCCCCAGTCGAGCAGCAGCACCCGCACCCCATGCCCGGCGAGGAAGCGAAGGATCGACGCCTCCGGCATCAGGTCGAGGATATCCGCCCGGTTCACCAGCGAGGGCACGACGAGCACCACCGGCCCCGCCCCGCCATGATCGAGCAACCGGCTTCCGCCCTCGGCCCAGAGCACCGGCAACGCCGATGTCTCCCGCCGCCAGGGATGCCGCCGATAGGCGCGGATGCCGGCCAGCAGCGCCTCGTCCTCCCGGTCGAGCACCCGCCGGACGGCGCGGGCGAAATCTTCAGGCCGGTGGCCGCTTGCGGCGAGCCGCCCGGCGAGGCGCTCCACCTCCGGCCTCGAGCGCGGCCACCCGGGCCTCGAGCTCGGCGATCCGTCCGAGGAGACCAGCGGCAGCGCCGCCATCGCCAGCCATCGCCGCATCCCGAGCAGGCCGAGATGCAGCGGCAGCGGCCGCGGCCCCCGCCTCACGCGCCGCACCCCCCTGCCATCCCATGGGCCATCCCATGGGCCATCCCAAAGCCCATCCCCCGGGCATGAGCCGCCAGGCCGCCGCCATGTCGGCATCCGCAGCCTGCGCCGCGATCTCCTCCTGCCAAAGCCCGATCCACTCCTCCGCCAGCCGGTCGAGCTCCCCTTCTCCCGCCATGCCGCACCCCCACGCGCGATTGTGTGCGATGCAAAAACCCGCTTCCGCGCGGGCCGTTCCGCCGTGCTACGGTAACCGGACTGACACGCAAGAACTGCATCGGAAACGCCATGGCCGACAGCACCGCCCGCGCCGAACCAATGCCCGAATCTCCCGCCAGCCAGCAATCTCCCGCCAGCCCGCCGGTGGTGGTGAAGAAATACGCCAACCGCCGCCTCTACAACACGGAATCCTCGAGCTACGTCACCCTCGAGGACTTGGCCGGCATGGTCCGCCAGGGCCGCGACTTCGTCGTTTACGACGCCAAGTCGGGCGACGAGATCACGCGTTCCGTCCTCACCCAGATTATCGTCGAGGAGGAGTCGAAGGGCCGCAACCTCTTGCCCGAGGGCTTCCTCCGCCACCTGATCGGCTTCTACGGCGACAGCCTGCAGACCGTCCTGCCCCGCTACCTCGACGTGGCGATGAACGGCTTCGCCCACCAGCAGAAGCAGATGCGCCGCTCCATGGAGCAGGCCATGGGCGGCTTCATCCCCCTCCCCACCATGGAGGAGGTCGGCAAGCAGAACATGGCGATGATGGAGCGGGCGATGAACCTCTTCTCCCCCTTCCGCCCGCCTGAGCCGCCGCAGACCGTCGAGGCGCTCAAGGCCGAGGTCGAATCCCTGCGCCAGCAACTGGCGGAGTTGCAGGCAGCCAAGGCAGATCCATCGCGCTCCGGGTGAATCGAGACCGTTCTGCCTCCATCACGCGTTCGTCACGCGCTGCGGTGGAACGGGGACCCTCCCACGGCATTGCCCAAGGTGAGACAACCACGGGCTCCGAGGGATACAATATGCCAGCAAGCACCGAGACCGGTTCGCCGCGCCCTGCCGCTCCCAAGATGGGCCAGCGTGCAAATGCTGCGGATCGCCATGTCGGCGCCCGGATCCGGGAGAGGCGGGTGATGATGGGCCTCTCCCAGCAGCAACTCGCCCGGATGATCGGGGTTACTTACCAGCAGGCTCACAAGTATGAGCGCGGCCTGAACCGTATTTCCGCCGGCCGCCTATTCGAGATCGCCCAGGTGCTGAACGTCGCCGTCTCCTGGTTCTTCGAGGGCCTGAACGACGAGCACGAGCCGAGCGAGATCTCCCCGCGCCAGCGCATGTGCCTGGAACTCGCCCGCAACTTCGCCCTGATCGACAACGAGAAGCATCAGGAGGCGCTGAGCCAGATGGCCCGGGCGCTCGCCGCCCAGAGCCTGGCGGAGAACCCGGAGCGGGAATTGGCCGTTGAGACGGAGGAGCGCCACTAAGGCGCTTCACCACCGGCTCAAGGTACCCTGCTGATCGTGTCGAGGCGCCCACCCGCACCCCCATTGCTGCGTCCGAAGAAGCGCATGTCCTGGATGGGGCCGGCCGGCCTGTTGCTGGCCCTGGCCGGGCTTGTGGGCGGCGTCGCGCTGGGCCTTGGCCTGCGCGCGCCGCCACGGCCGCCCGCTCCGGTGGCGAGCCTCACCCCCACCCCTCAGCCGGGCCTCGCACCCGCGGCCCCAGCCCCGGCTCCACCAGCGGCTCCGGACGATGTCGCTGTCCGGCGTGCGGCCATCCAGGCCGATCTCGCCGCCGAGCAGGCCCGGCTCGACGCTCTCCGCCAGGCCCGCGCCACCGCCGAGGCGGAGCTAACCTCCATTCGCCAGGCCCGCGCGGCGGCGGAGGCGGATCTCGCCGGCCTCCGCCGCGACCTCGCCACCGGGCGACGCGAGCTGGCTGCCGCCCAGATGCCAGCCCAGGCGCCCGGGCCGCTGCCCCAGGCTCTCGCCCCGCCGCCTCGCCCGCTCCGCCTGCCGGAGACCGTCGCCGCCGCGGCACCCGGTCAGCCGCGCGTCTACGTCCATCTGCGCGCCGGCTCCGTCGCCGCCGCCAGTGCCGCGGCCGAGCTCGCCCCGCAGCTCCGCGAGGGCGGCTTCGACCTGGGCGAGATGCGCGCCGTTGGCGCCACCCCCTCGCAACGCGTGGTCCGCTACTTCCACGGCGAGGATGCCCCGGCCGCCGCCCGCCTGGCCGGCCGCCTCGGCCGCGGCTGGGCGATCCAGGACTTCCGCAATTTCGAGCCCGCGCCGAGCGCCGGCACGCTGGAGATCTGGCTCCCCGACCGTTAGGGGCGCAGTCTTGCGCCATGCTGCCGACCGGACGCCGCGCCGCCCTGCTCCTCCCCCTTGCCGGCACGGCGCGGGCGGCGGAAGGCCGCATCCTCCGCCCCGCACCCGAGGCCAGGCCGCGGGGCCCGGCGGGGGCCGCCGGCGCGCTCATCTGGGCCCATCCCCACTACATCGAGGGCCCGCCGCCGGGCCTGCCGCCCTTCGCCGCCCGTCTCGCCGCCTATGACCTCTGGCGCCTCGACCGCATCGGCAACCGGGACCCGCTGGAGGACGGCGCCACCGCCCTCGCGGAAGGCAGCGCCCGCCTTCGCGCCGAGGGCTACCGCCGCATCGTGGTCATCGGCGAGTCCCGCGGCGCCTTCATCGCCCTCATGGCGCTGGCCGTGCCGAGGCTCGCCGATGCGATGCTCCTCCTCGCCCCCGCCGCCCATGGCATGAACCCCGCTCGCCGCCCCGAGGCCCTCGCCGCCTTCCGCGCCGCCCTCGATGCCATGGCGCCGGACGCCCTGCGTCGCGGCGCCCTCGCCCTCTTCCGCGGCGACCTCTACGACCCGGATCCGGATACGCGGGCCGCCACCTTCCGCGAGGCGATGCGCGAGCACGGCGCCGAGGCCCTGCTCATCGACCGCCCGCCTGTCCCGACCGGCCACGGCGCCGCCCGAGACCCGGAATTCGACGCGCGCTTCGGCCCCGCCCTCGCCGCGTTCCTGGACGATCAGCCAAGTCCCTGACCCCGCCGCCGCAACCCGTCCGCCACCAGCGTTGCCCCCGCCACGGCAAGCAGGATGCAGACGCCCGGCCAGACCGCCTGCATCGGCGCCGAGAACACCATCTCCTGCGCATTGGAGAGCATGTTCCCCCAGGACGGCGCCGGCGGCTGGATCCCGAGCCCGAGGAAGCTGAGCGTGCTCTCGGCGAGGACCGCCCCGGCCACCGCCAGCGCCGCCGCGACGCCGACCGGCCCGGCGATGTTCGGCAGCACATGCCGCACCAGCACCCGCCCCTCGCTCGCGCCCGAAACCCGCGCCGCCGCCACATAATCGAGCGTGAGTTGCGTCAGCGCCGCCGCCCGCGCCAGCCGCGCCGTCCCGACCCAGCCGAAGGCGACGAGGATCACCACGATCCGCAGGATGTCCGAGGCGGCCTCCCCCCGCGGCAGCCCGAACCGTCCCGTGTCCACCGCCGCCAGCACGACCAGCAGCGGCAGCGCCGGCAGCGCCAGCAGCCCATCCGCCACCCGCATCAGCACGGAATCCACCCAGCCCCCACGCCAGGCCGCCAGCAGCCCGGCCGCCGTGCCGAGCCCGGTCGCCCCGAGCGCCACGGCGAGGCCCACGGCGAGCGAGACCCGCGCCCCATGCAGCAGCCGCAGCAGCAGGTCCCGCCCGAGTTCGTCGGTCCCGAGCGGATGCGCCGCGCTTGCTGCGCCGTAGCGCGCCATCAGGTCCGGGGCGAAGGGATCGGCCCCCATCCACGCCTGCGCCCAGCCCGCCGCCACCGCCCCGAGCCCGAGCGCCCCGAGCAGCGCCAGCCCCAGCCAGAGCCGCATCAATGCGCCAGCCGCGGGTCGATGAGCCGCTGCACGCAATCGGCGGCGAGCGTCGCCAGCATCGTCACCAGCGCCGCCAGCAGCAGGGCGAGCAGCGCCAGGTTGTAGTCGTTGCCCATGATGCTGTCGTAGATCAGCTTGCCCATCCCCGGCCGGGCGAAGATCGTCTCCGTCACCAGCGCGCCGGAGACGAGGCTCCCCGCATCCAGCGCCGCCACCGTCACCACCGGGATCGCGGCATTGGGGAAGGCATGCCCCCAGACCACCTGGCGCGGCGGGAGCCCCTTCATCCGCGCCGTGCGGACATAGGGCTGCGCCATCTCCTCCCGCATCGCCGAGAGGCTATGCCGCGCATAGGCCGCGATGTTGACGAAGGCGAGCGTCGCCACCGGCAGCACCAGGAAGCGCGCCGCCTCCCCGAGGCCGCCCCCCTCCCCCATCCCCCCCGCCGGCAGCCAGCCGAGCTCGACCGCGAAGAGGATGATGAGCAGGATGCCGAGCCAGAAGCCGGGGATGGATTGCGCCAGCAGCGCCACCCCATCCGCCAGCCACCCGGCGCCCCGCCGCACCGCCCCGATCACCCCGAGCCCGATGCCGATCCCCGCCGAGAGCAGGAGCGCCCAGCCGAGCAGCACGAGGGTGGAACGCAGCGCCGGCCAGAGCACCTCCGTCGCCGGCACCGCGTAAAGGCGGGAGAAGCCGAACTCCCCCCGCAGCACCGCCGCGGCCCAGGCCAGGTAGCGCTCGGCGAGCGGCCGGTCGAGCCCGAGCAGCGCCCGCAGCCGCGCCGCATCCTCGGCGGTCAGCCGCGGGTCCGCCGCCATGGCGAGGTCGAGCGGGTCCCCCGGCATCAGCCCCATCGCCAGCCAGACCAGCGCCGAGAGGATGGCGAGCACCACCCCGATCTGCACCAGCCTGCCGGCGACAAGGCGGAGCATTAGCCGCCGCGGGCTTCCTTGATCGCGGCCTTCGCCGCGTTGACCATCAGCCCGACATCGTTGCCGCCGACGGTGACGAGCTTGAAGCCCATGTCGATCATCCGCTTGGCGTATTTCGGCGAGGAGTTGTGCAGCCCCGCCGCGATGCCGCGCTTCGAGGTCTCCTTGATCAGCCGCTCGTAGATCTTCAGGATCTCCGGCTCCTCCCGGTCGAGGATCGGGATCATGCCGAGCGAGAGGCCGAGGTCGGAGGGCCCGACATAGATCGCGTCGATCCCCGGCACGTCGAGGATGGCCTCGAGGTTGTCGAGCGCCTGCTGCGTCTCGATCATCGGGATGACGAGGATCTCGTCATTCGCCGTCTTCTGGTAGCCGCCCGCCTCGCCATAGACGCCGGCGCGGATCGGCCCGTTGCTGCGCGTGCCGCGCGGCGGGTACTTCGAGTACTGGACGAGCTGACGCGCCTCGGCCTCCGTGTTCACCATCGGGCAGATGACGCCGTAGGCGCCGGCATCCAGCACCTTGCCGATGATGCCCGGCTCGTTCCACGGCACCCGCACCATCGGCGTCGCGCCCGAGGGCTGGATGCCCTGGAAGCAGGCGACGCAGGAGAGGTAGTCCTGCACGCCGTGCTGCATGTCGACGGTGACGCTGTCCCAGCCGGCCTGGCTGTACATCTCGGCGCTGAAGGCGTTCGGAATGGCGAGCCAGCCATTCACCACGGCCTTGCCGGCCTGCCATGCTGCCTTGACCTTGTTGGGCATCGTTTCCCCCTCGGACTTCCAATCGGATGGCGACGCTAGGCGCGGGCCGCAGGGGCGTCAACGCGGGCCGGACAATGCACCTTGGCACCGGTCCGTGCCCGGATGCGTCCCGCCACCGGCCGCGCCCCGCCCGGCTCCTCCGCAGGCTCGCAGATTCTCGACTCGGCACCGAAGCCGCCCGATATCAACGGCTTGCCGCCGCCCCGCCTCGAGCTCCCGAGGCATTTGAAGCCCGTCACTGGACGCCGCCCCGTGGGCCCGGCAGGCTGCCGCCATGCCCGACTGGATCGTCGCCTCCGAGACCGGCCGCCTCACCGATGTCCTGGTCTGCGCCCCCGACCATTACCGCTGGCTGCCGACCAACAGCATCGCCCGGCGCACGCTGGCCGGCGGCGGCCAGCCCGACCTGCAAGGGCTGCAGGCCCAGCACCGCGAGCTCGTCGCCGCGCTGGAGCAGGGCGGCGCCACCGTCCACCACCTGCGGCCCGAGCCACACCTGCCCTACATGGCCTATACCCGCGACAGCGTGGTGGTGACGCATCGCGGCCCGGTCCTCTGCCAGCTCGAGCGCCCGCAGCGCCGCGGCGAGTATGCCGCCCTGATCGACTGGCATGGCGGCCGCTTCTGGCGGAAATCCTCCGCCGGCACGCTGGAGGGCGGCGATATCCACATCCTCCGCCCCGGCCTCGCCCTGATCGGCGCCAGCGGCGGCCGCACCGACCTCGACGGCGCCGAGCAGCTCGCCGGCTGGCTCCGGGCCGAGGGCTGGGAGGTCCGGATCCAGCCCTTCGACGAGCATTTCCTGCATCTCGACGTGCTCGTCTGCATGGCCGCCCCCGGCCTCGCCGTCGCCTGCCTCGACGTGCTGCCGGAGGAGTTCACGGCCTGGCTCGCCGGGCACGGCATCGCCTGCCTCCCCGTGCCCTATCGTTCCGCCATGCAGCTCGGCTGCAACATCCTTTCCCTCGGCGAGGGCCGCGTGATATCCGCGGCCGAAAGCCGGGACCTCAATGCCGCGTTGCGGGCGGAGGGCCTCACCGTGCTCGACCCTGCGCTCTCCCTCTTCACCGCCGGCGGCGGCGGCCCGCATTGTCTCACCTGCCCGCTCGCGCGGGAGGAGGAAACCCAGTGAACACCATCGCCCCCCGGCCCGTGGATGCCGTCATCGCCGCCGCCCGCGCCCTGATCGGCGACCGCCTCTCCACCGCCCAGGCGGTGCGCGAGCAGCACAGCCGCGGCGAGGACCAGACGCCGCCGACCCTCCCCGACGCCGTCGCCTTCGTCGAGAGCACGGAGGAGGTCAGCCGCATCCTCGCGCTGTGCAACCAGCACGGCGTTCCGCTCGTCGCCTTCGGCGCCGGCACCAGCCTCGAGGGCCATGTGAACCCGGTCCGGCGGGGGATCTCCCTCGACCTCTCGCGGATGACCAACATCCTCGAGGTCAATGCCGAGGACATGGACTGCCTGATCGAGCCCGGCGTCACCCGCCACCAGCTCAACGACTACCTGCGCGACCAGGGCATGTTCTTCCCCGTCGATCCCGGCAGCCATTGCACCATTGGCGGGATGTGCGCGACGCGGGCCAGCGGCACCGCCGCCGTGCGCTACGGCACCATCCGCGAGAATGTCCTCGGCCTTGAGGTGGTCCTCGCCGACGGCCGCGTCATCCAGACCGGCGGCCGGGCCCGCAAGGCGGCCAACGGCTACGACCTGACGCGCCTCTTCATCGGCTCCGAGGGCACGCTCGGCGTCATCACCAGGGTCCGCCTCCGCCTGCACGGCATCCCGGAGGCGATGTCCGCCGCCGTCTGCCAGTTCCCCGACCTGAAATCCGCGGTGGAGACCACCATCGCCACCATGCAGGCCGGCATCCCCGTCGCCCGGATCGAGCTGCTGGATGCCGACCAGATGCAGGCCTGCATCGCCTATTCGAAGCTCGAGGGCTACCGCGCCACGCCGACGCTCTTCCTCGAATTCCACGGCAGCCCCGCCGCCGTGCAGGAGCAGGCCGAGACGGTCGAGGCCATCGCCACCGAGATGGGCGGCGAGGGCTTCGCCTGGGCGACGGATGCCGAATCCCGCAACCGTCTCTGGAAGGCCCGGCACGACGCCTACTGGGCCGCCGTCGCGCTGATCCCCGGCCATCGCGCCATCACCACCGATGTCTGCGTCCCCATCTCGCGCCTCGCCGAGGCGATCCTCGGCGCCAAGGCGGATGCGGTGGCGGCCGGCGCCACCACCTGCATCGTCGGCCATGTCGGCGACGGCAATTTCCACCAGGTGATCCTCTACGACCCGGAGGACCCGCAGGGCCATGAGAAGGCCTGGGAGATCGACCGCAGGATCGTGGCGCGCGGCCTCGCCCTCGGCGGCACCTGCTCCGGCGAGCATGGCGTCGGCCTCGGCAAGCGCGAGTTCCTCGAGCAGGAGCATGGGCCGGAGGCGCTGGCGCTGATGCGCGGCATCAAGGCGAGCTTCGACCCCAAGGGCATCCTCAACCCGGGCAAGCTGTTCCGAAACTAGGCCATGCCGCCGATCCGCGGGCCGGCAGTGCCGATCCTGGCGCTGACCCTCGGCCATGTCTTCTCGAATGCGGTGCGCACCCTCCCCGCGCTCACCGCCGACGTGCTCCAGCGCGACCTGGCGCTCTCGCCGGACGGGCTCGCCGCGGTCACCGGCGCCTTCGCCTTCGCCTTTGCCTTCGCCATGGTGCCGGTCGGCGTCGCCCTCGACCGCTTCGGGGTGCGGCGCACGGCGCTCGCGGTGCTCGGCATCGCCGGCTGCGGCGCGGTGCTCGCCGCGCTCGCGCCGAGTGCGCCCGGCATGCTGCTCGCGCAGGTCGTGCTCGGCATCGGCTGCGCCGGGATGCTGATGGGGCCGATGACCTACGCCGCCCGCGCCGTGCCGGCCGCGCGCTTCGCGCTCTGGTCCGGCATCATCCTCACCCTCGGCAATTCGGGGATGCTGCTCTCCGGCAGCCCGCTCGCCTGGCTGGTCGAGCTGCAGGGCTGGCGTGCGGGGTTCCTCGCCACCGCCGGGATGGCGGCACTTGCCTTCCTCGCCGTCGCGCTGACCGTTCGCCAGCCGCCGCCGCCGCGCCGCGAGCGCCGCTCCCTGCTGCAGGATGCGGGCGAGGTCGTGGCCATGGCCGCCTCGCCCGGTCTGCGCCCGCTGATGGTCTTCGGTTTCGCCAGCCTCGCGGTGGTGCTCGGCCTGCGCGGCCTCTGGGGCGGGCCCTGGCTGATGGAGGTGAAGGGCCTTTCCCGCGTCGAGGCGGGGCATGTCCTCTCGCTCTTTGCGCTCGCGCTCACCATCGCCCCGGTGATCTGCGGCTGGGCGGAGCGGAGGATCGGCCGGCCGGTGCTGATGCTCGCTGCCAGCCATTATGCGGTGGCCGTGCTGATCCTTGCCCTCATCGCCGGGCGCGACCTGCCGCCTGGCTGGGACGCGGCGATCTTCACCCTGATCGGCGCCGTGATCTCGGTGCAGTCCGTCGCCTTCGGGCAGGTCCGCGCCGTGGTGCCGCCGGAGCGGGCGGGGCGGGCGCTCTCGGCGCTGAACATCGCCTTCTTCGGCGGGGCGGCGGTGATGCAGGCGGTCTCCGGCCTCGCCGCCGCCTGGGCCGGGACCGGCGCGGCGCTGGCAAGCTTCGCCGCGGCGCTGATCCTTTGCACGAGCGGCTTCCTCATGCTCCGGCGCCGGGCCTAGGCCACGGGTCCGGACGGCCGCGTCCACGCGTCGGTCACGCCTCGGCGATCACGTTCGGGTCCGGCCCGGATCCCGCGGCCCCTCCCCCGCGCCCGCGATGCCGATCAGTGGCGCTGCCTTCGCCGCCGGGGCCGCCCGGCAGGCCCCGGGCGCAGCCCCGCCACATCCGCATCCGCCGACAGCCGGGCGACGCCAGGCCCTGCAGCGCGGGATGCCCGCATTCCAGGGCGGGGGGAAGACCGCAGCCGCCGCGGAACACGCCTCCGCCGGCCTCGCCGGTCTCCGGCGGGCCCATCGCGCTCGGGGAGCGGGCCGGAGGCGAAAACTCGCGCACCCGTGATTATCTCAATTCCACTGGCACCTCACACCATTTCGACCGAGGCGGGCAGCGTCTCGGCGGGCGATGTTGCTTACGGCAAATGGACCGTTTCAATCTCCCTTCCGACTAGCCGGACGGCCGGTTTCATCGCCGTGACACTTTCGGAAGCTTGCGCGCGGATGAATGGCCGCTATTTGAGAACTCCATCTGGTCCCGGGGGGGACGCCCTGGTATCGCCAGCCGCTCCGTTCCGGATGACCTGCATGATGCGCCGCCTTTCCGCCGCCCTCCTGCTCACCATGCTCGCGCTGCCGGCCGAGGCCCAGTTCGGACCGCAGGGCCCGCCCGCGGTCGGCGTGATCCCGGCCAATCGCCAGCCCGTCACCGAGAGCACCGAGTTCACCGGCCGCATCGAGGCGGTGAACCGCGTCGAGATCCGCGCCCGCGTCACCGGCTTCCTCCAGGAGCGCGCCTTCACGGAGGGCCAGGACGTGAGGGCGGGCGACGTCCTGTTCCGCATCGAGAAGCCGCCCTTCGAGGCGCAGCTGGAACAGGCGCGGGCCAATGTCGCGTCCGCCCAGGCGACGCTCGAGAATGCCCGCGTGGCTCTCGCCCGCGCCCGTGAGTTGCAGCAGACCGGTGCAGGCACCCGCGTCGCGCTCGACAACGCCCAGGCGCAGGAGCGCACCGCGAATGCCCAGGTGCTCGGCGCCCAGGCGGCGGTCCGCGTTGCCGATATCAATCTCGGCTATACCGAAATCCTTTCGCCGATCGACGGCAAGATCGGCCGCGCCAGCCTGACGCCGGGCAATGTGGTGACGCCGACGCTCACCGACCCGCTCGCCGTCGTCGTCAGCCAGGACCCGATGCGCGTGGTCTTCACCGTGAGCTCCCGCGCGGCTGGCGAGCTGCAGGCGCGCTACGAGGGCCGCGGCGGCGTCAACGCGGTCGTCGTGCGCGTCCGGCTGAGCGACGGCCGTCCCTACCCGCAGGCCGGGCGGATCGAATTCGTCGACACCCAGATCGACCGCAACACCGACAGCCTGCTGGTGCGCGCGCTGATTCCCAACCCGCGCCGCACCGGCGCCCAGCCCGGCAGCCCGGGCGACCGGGAGCTGATCGACGGGCAGTTCGTCACCGTCGCGGTGGAGGGGGTGGAGCCGGTGCAGGCCATCGTCCTGCCGCGCGCCGCCGTCCTCCAGGACCAGGGCGGCAACTACGTCCTCGTCGTCGACAGCGAGAAGAAGGCGCAGCGCCGTCCGGTCCGCCTTGGACGGACCATCCGCGACCAGGTGGTGATCGAGGAGGGCCTGCAGAGCGGCGAGCAGGTGATCAGCGAGGGGCTGCAGCGCGTGCGGCCGGGCCAGGAGGTGAATGCGGGCCCCGCCGGTGCGCCGCCGCCAGGTGCAAGGCCACCCGGCGCACCCGCCCCCGGCGGCCGGCCGGGCTGACGCGCCATGATCTCGAGCGTCTTCGTCGACCGCCCCCGGCTGGCGATCGTCATCGCCATCGTCATCACGCTCGCGGGGCTGCTCGCCCTGCTGCGCATCCCCGTCGCCCAGTTCCCGGACATCGTCCCGCCCCAGGTCTCGGTGCAGGCGAATTATCCGGGCGCCTCCGCCGCCGTCATCGAAGCGACCGTCGCGCAGATCATCGAAAGCGCCGTCAACGGCGTCGAGAACATGATCTACATGCGCTCGAACAGCGCCAATGACGGCACCTACCAGCTCTCGGTCAGCTTCGCCCTCGGGTCCAACCCGGACATCAATACCGTCAACGTCAACAACCGCATCCAGGCGAACATCGCCCGATTGCCGCAGGAGGTGCAGCGCGCAGGCCTCGTCGTGCGCAAGCAGTCCTCCTCGGTGCTGCAATTCGTGGCACTCACCTCGGCCAACCCGGAGCACACGCCGCTTTTCCTCTCGAACTACCTCACCATCAACATGATCGACCGCATGGCCCGCGTGCCGGGCGTCGGCCAGGTGAACATCTTCGGCGCGCAGAACTACTCCATGCGCGTCTGGTTCGAGATCGACCGGCTGACCAGCCTGAACCTGACGCCGCAGGACCTGATCACCTCGATCCAGAGCCAGAACATCCAGGCGGCGGTCGGCCGCATCGGCGCCCAGCCGATCCCCGACACGCAGCAGTTCCAGATGAACATCCAGACGCTGGGCCGCCTCATCACGCCCGAGCAGTTCAGCGACATCATCATCCGGGCCAATCAGGATGGATCGGTGTTGCGCGTCCGCGACGTGGCGCGCGTCGAGCTCGGCGCCCAGAGCATGGATACGGTGAGCCGGCTGAACAGCCAGCCCGCGGTCACCGTCGGCGTCTACCTCTCGCCCGGCGCCAATGCGGTGACCGTCTCCAACGCCATGAAGCGCACGCTCGACGAGATGGCGACGCGCTTCCCGGAGGGGATGCGGGCCCAGGTGCTCTACGACAGCTCCACCTTCGTGGTGGAGACGATCGAGGAAGTCATCACGACCCTGATCGAGGCCTTCGTCCTGGTGGTGGTCGTGGTCTACCTCTTCCTCGGCTCGTTCCGGGCCACGATCATCCCGACCATCGCGGTGCCGGTGAGCCTGATCGGCGCCTTCGCCATCCTGCTCGCCATCGGCTACAGCGCCAATACCGTCTCCCTGCTCGCCATGGTGCTGGCCATCGGCATCGTCGTCGACGACGCGATCGTCGTCGTCGAGAATGTCGAGCGGGTGATGGAGGAGCATCCGGACTGGGACCCGGCCCGGGCGGTGAAGCAGGCCATGGCCGAGATCACCGCGCCGATCATCGCCATCACCCTGGTGCTGCTCTCGGTCTTCGTCCCCATCGCCTTCATCCCCGGCCTCTCGGGCGTGCTGTTCCGGCAGTTCGCAGTGACGATCTCGGCGGCGATGGTGATCTCGGCGATCAATGCCCTCACCCTCTCGCCCGCGCTCTGCGTGCTCTTCCTCCGCAGTACGGGGCCGAAGCGCGGGCCGATCAAGTATGTGCTGCGGGGGATCGACAAGGTCCGCGACGGCTATGCGGCGGTCGTCAGGCGGATCGTCCGGCTCTCGGTCGTCTCGCTGGCGCTGACGGCGGCCATCGCCTTCGGCATCTTCACCATCGGCTCGAAGACGCCGCAGGGCTTCCTGCCGCAGGAGGACCAGGGCACCTTCTTCATCCAGGTCTCGCTGCCGCAGGCGGCCTCCCTTTCCCGCACGCGGGCGACGGTGGAGCAGGTCGAGGGCATCCTGAAGGGCATCCCCGCGGTCGAGAACGTGCTGGCGATCGTCGGCTTCTCGCTGATCGACCAGGGCGCGCAGTCCAACTCCGCCTTCATCGTGGCGCGGCTGAAGCCCTTCGACCAGCGGACCGACCCCGCGGATTCGGTCTTCGCCTCCATCGGCCGGGTCTTCGGCGCCGGGGCGGGCGTCCGGACCGCGACCGTCGTCGCCTTCAACCTGCCGCCGATCATCGGCCTCGGCACAGGCGGCGGCTTCGAGTACCAGCTCCAGGACCTCCAGGGCCGCGATCCGGCCGAGCTGGGGAGCGCGATGCTGGGCCTCGTCGTCGCGGCGAACCAGGACCCGCGCCTGCAGCAGGTCTTCTCGACCTTCTCGGCGGCGACGCCCTCGCTCTTCCTCGATGTGGACCGGGACAAGGCGCAGGCCCTTGGCATCCCGATCTCCAACATCTTCTCGGCGCTCCAGGCATCGCTCGGCGGCTTCTACGTCAACGACTTCAACCTCTTCGGCCGCACCTGGCAGGTGAATATCCAGGCCGAAGCGCAGGACCGCGACGACATCGACGACATCTGGCGCATCCGGGTCCGCAACACCCGCGGCGACATGGTGCCGCTGCGCGCCTTCGCCGATGTGCGGATCGTGGTCGGGCCGCAGACGATCAGCCGCTACAACAACTACCGCGCGGTGCTGGTCAACGGCGCGCCGAAGCCCGGCGTCTCCTCGGGCGATGCGCTGGCGGCGATGGAGGAGCTGTCGCGCCGGGTGCTGCCGGCGGGCTATGGCTATGAATGGACCGGCACCGCCTACCAGGAGAAGCTGGCGGCGGGGCAGACCATCTACGTGGTCGCGCTGGCCATCCTCTTCGCCTATCTCTTCCTCGTCGCGCTCTACGAGAGCTGGACCATTCCCGTCCCGGTGCTGCTCTCGGTGGCGGTGGGCGGCCTCGGCTCCTTCCTCGCCATCCAGATCGCGGGGCTCAGCCTCGATGTCTATGCGCAGATCGGCCTCGTCGTGCTGATCGCGCTCGCCGCGAAGAACGGCATCCTCATCATCGAATTCGCCAAGGATGCGCGGGAGCACGGCATGTCCATCCGCGACGCGGCGATCGAGGGCTCGCGCCTCCGCTTCCGCGCGGTGATGATGACCTCGATCGCCTTCGTCCTCGGCCTGGTGCCGCTGGTGACGGCGACGGGCGCGGCCATGCTCTCCCGCCGCGCGGTCGGCACGCCGGTCTTCGGCGGGATGCTGGCGGCCTCCCTCCTCGGCATCTTCATGATCCCGATGCTCTATGTCGTCTTCCAGGGCACGCGGGAGCGGGTGAAGGGCTGGATGGGCATCCGCCCGGTGGAGCCGGCCTCGGTCGGCCCCGGCCAGTCGCCGCATCCGGCACCGGACAAGACGGACAGCACCCGGCCTTGAGCCGCATCCTCCTCGCCACCACCGGCTCGCTCGGGGACCTCTTCCCCTATCTGGCGGTGGCGGCGGGGCTGGAGCGGCGGGGACACCGGGTGACCATCGCCACGGCCGAGGGGTATCGCGGGCGGGTCGAGGCCGCGGGCCTCCGCTTCGCCCCGATGCGCCCCACCATGCCGGAGGGTGCGCCCGACCTCGAGGCCTTCGCCCGGGCGATGGACCCGCGGTCGGGCCCGGAATTCGTCTGGCGCACCCTCGTCGTCGAGCCGATCCGCGACGCCTATGCCGACCTGATGGCGGCGTCGGAGGGGGCCGAGTTCATCCTCGCCAGCCCGGTCGCCGCCGCGGCGCCGATGGTGGCGGAGCGGCGCAGCCTGCCCTGGGCGCCGGCCTACCTGCAGCCCTTCACCCTGTTCTCGGCGGCCGATCCCGGCGTCCCGGGCGGCTATGACTGGCTCTGGCGCGCGGACTGGCTACGGCGGCTCGCGGGGCCCGCGATCCGCGCCATCGGGCGGTGGACGGTCGTGCGCTGGTCACGCGAGGTGGCGGCGTTCCGGGCGGAGCTCGGCCTCGCAGCGGCGACCGACCCGTTCCTGAACGCCGCGCAGCGTCCGGCCGTCAGCCTCTCCCTCTTCTCCCCGCTGCTGATGCGGACCGAGCCGATGCCGACCGGCTTCCCCTTCTGGGACGAGCCGGCGTCGATGCCACGGGAGCTCGGCCGCTTCCTTGCCGCCGGGCCGCCGCCGCTGGTCTTCACCCTCGGCTCGGCGGCGGTCTATGCGCCGGGGCGCTTCTTCGCCGAGAGCCTGGAAGCGGCGAGGCGCCTCGGCCAGCGCGCGGTGCTGCTGACCGGGACGGAGGGAAACCGTCAGGCCCTCGGCTCTCTCCCCCCGGAGGTGCTGGCGATGGATTACCTGCCGCATGCTGGACTCTTCCCGGCCGCCTCCGCCATCATCCACCAGGGCGGCATCGGCACCGCGGCGCAGGCGATGCGGGCGGGGCGGCCGATGCTGGTGGTGCCCTTCAGCCATGACCAGCCGGACAATGCGGCCCGCCTCGCCCGGCTCGGCATCGCCGCCAGCCTGCCGGCCGGGCGATACACGGCGGAGGGTGCGGCCCGAGCCCTCGCCCCGCTGCTGGAGAATCCGGAGGTGGAGGCCCGCGCGGGTGCCATAGGCCGGACGGTCCGGGCCGAGGATGGGGTCGGCGCGGCCTGCGACCGGGTGGAATCCGCGCTCCGCACGCGGTGATTTCACGCCGCCCCCCCTTCCCGTTCCCCCCTTCCTCCGCAGATGATGGTGGAGAATTCGAACGGGAGGGTTTTCCCCATGGCCAAATTCGGTCTGAGCCAGCCGGTGCGCCGCATCGAGGATCCGCGCCTGCTGATCGGCGGCGGCCGCTACACCGACGACATCGCCATGCCCGGCGTCGCCCATGGCGTCGTGCTGCGCAGTCCTCATGCGTCGGCGAGCATCCTGTCGATCGACACCTCGGGCGCCATGGCGGTGCCGGGCGTGCTTGCCGTGATCACCGGCAAGGATTGGCAGGAGGAAGGCCTCGGCGAGATTCCCTGCGTCATACCGCTGAAGAACCGCGACGGCACCGACCGCTCCAACACCCCGCGCGGCGCGCTCGCCACCGACCGGGTGCGGCATGTCGGCGACCCGGTCGCCTTCATCGTCGCCGAGACGGCCGAGGCGGCGAAGGACGGGGCGGAGGCGGTGATGGTCGACTACGACCTGCTGCCGGCGGCCACCGACCTCGCCACCGCCTACAAGCCGGGCGCGCCGGCGGTCTGGGACGAGATCCCGAGCAACGTCGTCTTCGACTGGGAGACGGGCGACAAGGCGAAGGCGGAGGCGCTCGTTGCGCAGGCGGCGCATGTGACGAAGCTGACGGTGATCAACAACCGCGTCATCGTGAACAGCCTCGAGGTCCGTGCCGCCACCGCCGAATACGATGCGGCGAACGAGAAGTTCACCCTGTTCTGCGGCACCCAGGGCAGCTGGCTGGTGAAGAACCTGCTGGCCGAGAGCGTCTTCCACCTGCCGCCGGAGAAGTTCCGCGTCGTCACGCCCGATGTCGGCGGCGGCTTCGGGATGAAGCTCTACCTTTATGCCGAGTATGCGCTGGTCTGCATGGCCGCCCGCCGTCTCGGCCGGCCGGTGAAGTGGACCAGCGAGCGGACGGAGGCCTTCCAGTCCGACACGCAGGGGCGCGACAACATCACCGAGGCGGAGCTGGCCCTCGACAAGGACGGCAAGTTCCTCGCGCTGCGCACCACCAACTATGCCGGGATGGGCGCCTATCTCTCGACCTTCGCGCCGATGATCCCGACCGGCGCGGGCACCAAGGTGCTGGCCAGCGTCTACAACTTCCAGGCGATCCACGCCCATGTCATCGGCGTGCTGACCAATACCGTCCCCGTCGATGCCTATCGCGGCGCCGGGCGGCCGGAGAGCAATTACGTGGTCGAGCGGCTGATCGACGCCGCGGCGCGCGAGATGGGCATCGACCGAATCGAATTGCGGAAGCGTAACATGGTGCCCTCGAGCGCCATGCCCTACGTCACCGCCATCGGCCAGCGCTACGACAGCGGCGAGTTCGGCGCGGTGCTGGACGCGGCGCTGAAGAATGCCGACTGGGACGGCTTCGCCGCGCGGCGCCGCACCTCCGAGCTGCGCGGCAAGCGGCGCGGCATCGGCGTCGCCTACTACCTCGAGGCGACGGGCGGCGGGCCGACGGAGCGCGCCGAGGTGCGCTTCGCGGCCGACGGCATGGTGGATGTGCTGGTCGGCACGCAGAGCACCGGCCAGGGGCACGAGACGGCCTATGCAATGCTGACGAGCCATGAGCTCGGCATCCCGATGGAGAAGATCCGCATCGTCCAGGGCGATTCGGACGAGATCCCGACGGGCGGCGGCACCGGCGGCGCGCGCAGCCTCTATTCCGAGGGTCAGGCGATCCTGCTGACCGCCGCGACCGTGATCGAGAAGGGCAAGCAGGCCGCCTCGGAGCATCTGGAGGCCTCGGTCGCCGATATCGAGTTCACCACGACCGGCGGCCGCTTCTCGGTAGTCGGCACGGATCGCGGCGTCGACATCCTCTCGCTGGCCAACATCCAGCGGGAGCGGGCGGCGCGTGGCGAGTCCGCGACGCTGCTCGATGCCGCCGAGGTGGCCGAGATCAAGTCCCACACTTTCCCCAATGGCTGCCACATCGCCGAGGTCGAGGTCGACCCCGATACCGGCCTGATCGAGGTGCCGCGCTACATCGTGGTCGACGATGTCGGGCATGCCATCAACCCGATGATCGTGCGCGGCCAGGTGCATGGCGGCGTGGCGCAGGGCATCGGCCAGGCAGTGCATGAGCGGACGGCCTATGACCCGGAGAGCGGCCAGCTCCTCTCCGCCTCCTTCATGGACTACGCCCTGCCGCGGGCGGAGGACCTTCCGGATATCGAGGTGGAGTTCCTCTCCGTCCCCTGCGAGACAAATCCGCTCGGCGTCAAGGGCGCCGGCGAGGCGGGGGCGGTCGGCTCGCCGCCGGCGCTGATGAATGCGCTGGTCGATGCGCTCTCGACCATGGGCGTCACCCATGTCGACATGCCGGCGACGCCGGAGAGCGTGTGGAAGGCCATCGCCATGGCCAAGGCGGCCTGAAGTCCCCGATCCGATATCCCCGCGGCACCGCTGCGCGGTGCCGTGGGCCCCTCGGGTCAGGACGTTATCACCGGAGGTGGATGATCCTTCCGCGGCAACACCGCGGAAGGTTTCATTCTCGGCCGGCGCCGTTCTGCCGGGGAGTCGCCCAGGTCGGTCCGTCAATGCTAAGGAAAGGGGTCAGGCCCATCCTGTGGGCCCTTTCCGGAGAAACACGGCCCATGCGCCTCGACGCCATCGCCATCGGCAAGAACCCACCCGAGGACATCAATGTGGTGGTGGAGGTCGCCATCGGCGGCGAGCCGATCAAGTACGAGATGGACAAGGAGGCCGGCACGCTGGTCGTCGACCGCTTCCTCTACACGCCGATGCGCTATCCGGGGAATTACGGCTTCGTCCCCCATACCCTCAGCGACGACGGCGATCCGATCGACGTGCTGATCGCCAATACCCGCCCGATCGTGCCGGGCGCCGTCATCAATGTCCGCCCCGTCGGCGTCCTGAAGATGGAGGATGACGGCGGCGTCGACGAGAAGATCATCGCCGTGCCTTCCACCAAGCTGACGCGGCGCTACGAGAAGGTCGCCAACTATTCCGACCTGCCGCAGATCACCCTCGACCAGATCAAGCATTTCTTTGAGCACTACAAGGATCTCGAGCCCGGCAAGTGGGTGAAGATCACCGGCTGGGGCGACGCCGCGGAGGCGAAGCAGCTGATCCAGGAGGCCGTCGAGCGGGCCAAGGGCGCGAAGTGACCGCCGGCACCGCCCCTGCCGGAACCGCCATGGTCGTCAGCGCCCATTCGGCGGATTTCGTCTGGCGCGCGGGCGGTGCCATCGCGCTCCATGCCGCGCGCGGCTGGCGGGTGACGGTCGTCTGCCTCTCCTTCGGCGAGCGGGGCGAGAGCGCCAGGCTCTGGCGCCAGCCCGGCATGACGCTCGAGCGCGTCAAGGCGGAGCGCCAGGGCGAGGCGGAGCGCGCCGCGGCGGCACTCGGCGTGCACGACCTGCAATTCTGGGATCTGGGCGACTATCCGCTGACCCTCGGCGAGGCGAGCCTCCATCGCCTGGCCGCGCTCTACCGCGCCATCCGCCCGCGCTTCGTGCTGACCCACAGCAAGGCGGATCCCTACAACCACGACCATCCGGCGACGACCGAGCTCGCCCAGCACGCCCGCATCATCGCCCAGGCGCATGGGCATGAGCCGGGGGTGCCGGTGATCGGCGCGCCGCCCGTCTACCTGTTTGAGCCGCACCAGCCGGAGCAATGCGGCTGGGCGCCGGACATGCTGCTCGACATCACCCCGGTATGGGAGCGGAAGCTGGCCGCCATCCGCTGCATGGCCGGGCAGGAGCATCTCTGGGACTACTATACCCGCGTCGCCCTGCAGCGCGGCGCCCAGGCGGCGCGGAACTCCGAGCGCGCCGTCACCTATGGGGAGGGCTATCAATCCGTCTTCCCGCATGTGGTGGAGAGCCTGGCCTGACCTTGCCGCCGAACGCCGACCCCGAGGCGCCGCTCCGCCGGGCCCTCGCCCGCCACCGCGCCATCGCCACCGGCCTGCTGGTCGGCATGGCGGGGCTGCTGGTGTTCGCCTACTGGCTCCCGCCCGGCTACTGGACGGACATGCTGCAGGCCTCGGCCAAGGCCGGCCTCGTCGGCGGCATCGCCGACTGGTTCGCGGTCACCGCGCTCTTCCGCCGGCCGCTCGGCCTGCCGATTCCGCATACGGCGATCATCCCCCGGCAGAAGGAGCGGCTGGGCCAGGGCCTTGGCCGCTTCGTCGCCAACCATGTCTTCACCGAGGCCGAGGTGCGGCGGGTGATCGGCCGGCTCGACATCGCCGGCATCCTGCGCAGCGTGATGGCCGACCCGGCCGCCGCCCGCCCGGCCGCGGAGGCCGTCGCCGCCAGCCTGCCGCGGCTGCTGACCAGCATCGAGGACGGCCGCGCCCGCCGCCTGCTCGGCCGGCTGCTGCCGCGCCTGGCGGGCGGGCGGGGCGGAACGCGCATCATGGCCCAGGCGCTGCGCACGCTGATGGCGGGCGGGCGCCACAATGAGGTCTTCGACCTCGCCATCGGCCAGCTCCGCACCGTCCTCGCCAGCAAGGAGGACCAGCTGCGGGGAGCCATCGAGGCGCGGGTCCGGACCGAGGGCGGGGCGCTGGTCGGCTGGCTCGCCGGGGCAGCGGTGGCGCGCCGCATCCTGACGACCGTCAATGCCGAGCTGGCACGGGTCGAGCCCACCGACAGCGACCTCCGCGCCGCCTTCGAGACCTGGCTCCGGAGCGAGATCGACAGGCTGGAGACCGACCCGGAGCGGGCGGCCGCCGTCGGCCGGGCCTTGCGCCAGGCGGTCGCCCACCCGACCGTCGCCGCCTGGATCGGCGATATCTGGGACCGGCTGAAGGCAGCGCTCGCGGCCGATGCCGGCAATCCGCAGGGGCGGACCGTCGCCCTGCTGGAAGGCGCCTTTGCCAATGCCGGCAGCCTGCTGGAGCAGGACCCGGCCGCCCGGGCCCGGCTGAACCGGGCGGCGGAGGGGCTGATCGCCGCCGTCCTGCCTGCCGCCCGGGCGCAGCTCGCGGGCTTCATCGCCCAGGTCGTCGCCGGCTGGGACACGGCCCAGGTGACGGAGAAGATCGAGCTCCGCGTCGGGCGGGACCTGCAATATGTGCGGATGAACGGCACGCTGGTCGGCTTTCTCGTCGGCGGGGTGCTCTTCGCCCTGCTGACGGCGCTGTTCGGCCGGGTAGCGTTCTGAACCTGCCGATGCTGCACCGGAACCGGGGTTCCGATGCCTCTTCCATCCGCGACGGCCTCGGCATCCGACCGGCCTGAGCCTCTTCCGCCGGCGGACAGGGCGGCTAGACTTCCCCCATGACCCTCCGCCTCGCCATCCTCGACCAATCGACCATCGCCTCCGGCCGCGGCGCCGATGCGGCGATCCGGGAGACGCTGGCCCTCGCCCGGCTCGCCGATGACTGGGGCTATGGCCGCTACTGGCTCGCCGAGCACCACAACAGCGGGGCCCATGCCGGATCGGCACCGGAGATGCTGGTCGCCGCCATCGCCTCCACCACGCGGCGCATCCGGGTCGGCACGGCCGGGGTGATGCTGCCGCACTACTCGGCCCTAAAGGTCGCCGAGCAGTTCAAGGTGGCGGAGGCGGTCGCGCCGGGGCGGATCGACCTCGGCCTCGGCCGGGCGCCGGGGAGCGACGGCCGCACCGCCTTCGCCCT
>CADCTD010000046.1 GCA_902805545.1 uncultured Craurococcus sp.
TCAGGCGGTCGGCTGGGGTGCTGCCGCCCGCACCTTTGGCCCTGCTGCCGCGGCCGGGCGGCGGTGCGTGGTTGGTTTTCCGCGGCATGTTCGGCGCCTTTCCGTCCGCGGCCCCGGTAGGCTCCGGTGGGGCCACGCGCAAGCATCAGGCCCCGGATTGCAACACGGCCTACGGCGCGTCTTCAAACCAGTTGCGGTAGGCGGCTGGACCTGGTCCAGAGCCGCGCTTTTCGGAGCGCGGATGGACAGGATCGAACTGACGGAGGGGCAATGGCGGCTGATCGGGCCGTTGCTCCCGCCGGAACGCGGCAGGCCGGGGCGGCCGAGCCGCAATAACCGCGAGCTGGTCAACGCCATCCTCTGGGTGCACCGGACCGGCTCGCCCTGGCGCGACCTGCCGAAGGGGTTCGGGCCGTGGCAGTCGGCCTGGACCCGCTTCGACCGTTGGGCGCGCGCGGGCGTGTGGCAGCGGGCGCTGGAGCGCCTCGCGCGCCGCCGCGACTGCCGCCTCTACATGGTCGACAGTTCGATCGCCCGCGCCCACCAGCACGCGGCGGGCGCTCAAAAGCGCTCGGCTGCCAGGCGATCGGCCGCTCGCGCGGCGGGCCGAGCACGAAGCTGCACGCCATCGTCGAGGCGCGCGGCCTGCCGGTCGAGGTGCTGGTCACGCCCGGCCAGACCGGCGACTGCCTGCCCGCAGGGGCGCTGATCGAAGGGCGCGCGGGGGACGCGGTCATCGCGGACAAGGGCTGCGACGCCGACCGCGCCATAGACCTCATCGAGCGTCAGGGCCCGAAAGCCGCGATCCCGCAGCGGAGGCGCCGGTGCACAAAGCCGAGGGCGTTCGACGCGAAGCTCCACCGCGAGCGCCACCGGACCGGATTCTTCTTCGACAGACTGAAGCGGTTTCGCCGCGTGGCCACCCGTTACGAGAAGACGGCGCGCAACTACCTCGCCTTGGCCCACACCGGATGCTTGCGGATTTGGGCCAAGTTTGGAGACGCGCCGTAGGACACGTTGACGTTTGAGGTGCGCACCGGATCATGTCCCGGCTTGGCGCGTCTCGCCGAGCACCCGCGCGATCGCATTCAGGACTTCGTCGGCCGTGTAGGGCTTGCGCAGGATGGCGGCGACGCCGCCCGCGCGGTCCCGGACCGCTTCCTCCGGCAGGGAACTCAGGACGATGACCGGGATGCCGCGCAGCTCCGGGTCCTCGGCCATGGCCGCCAGCATCGCCGGCCCGTTCATTACCGGCATCATCATGTCGAGCAGCACCAGGTCCGGGCGCGGCGCCTCGGCCAGCCGCTCCAGCCCCTGCCGGCCGTTGGCCGCGGTCGCCACGTCATAACCCGCGTCCTCCAACGCCGCTTCGAGCGCCATGGCGATCAGCGCCTCGTCGTCCACGACCAGAACGGTCGTCATTGCCCCTCCCGTCCGGAGGCAGGCGGAGCCTCGGCGCGCCGGTCGCGCGCGGAGCCGCTCAGGAGGTCCTCCGCGCCTTCGAACGCGCCGGCCGGGAGCGAGATGCCGCGGCCATCCGCGATGACGAACTCGCGCAGCGCCGGGTCGAAGCCGCTGCCGCGGACCTTCACCACGGACAGGAGCCGGCGGGACCGCGCGCGGTGCTCCACGTAGCGCAGCGCGACCAGGTTCTCGACGATGGACGAGATCCCGGTGACGGGCACCTCGATGCCGGGGCCGACCAGGTCCCGCGTTTCCATGGTGTAGAGCGTGGTCACGCCGCGCGACCGCAGCTCGTTGACCAGCACGGAGAAGAACCGGGCGATGCGCCCGGGCTCCACCGAGGCTTCGATGAAGCCGCCGAGCCCGTCGAGGAAGAGCCGCCGCACGCCGCGGCGCCCGACCGCGTCGAGCAGCCGGTGCGCCAGCGCGTCCTCGGCGTTCTCGCCCAGGGGCTGCCAGAGGATCTCGACCTCGCCCCGGCCGACCGCCCCTTCGAGGCCGAGCCCGAGGCTGGCCGCCTGCTGCCGCAGCCGGGACGGCGTCTCGTAGAAGCCGAAGAACAGGCCCGGCTCGGCCGCGCCCGACCCGCACGCGAAGTGGAGGCCCAGCACGGTCTTGCCGATGCCCGAGGGGCCGAGCACGCCGGTGACGGTGGCCTCCGGCAGGCCGCCGCCGCCGAGCATCGCGTCCAGGCCCGCGACGCCGGTGGACAGCCTGCCCGACCGGGCCTCGTCGGGCTGGGAGCTCTGGCGGAACGCCGCCTCCACGCGCGGGTGGACGACGAGCCCGTCCGGCGTGATGCCGAAGGGGTGGCGGCCGGCCAGGTAGTCGCTGCCGCGGAGCTTGTTGACGAAGAGCCCGCGCT
>CADCTD010000047.1 GCA_902805545.1 uncultured Craurococcus sp.
TCGTCGCTCCCGTAGGCGGCGACGATTTCGACCAAGCGCCTGTCTTCGTGCCGGGCTATCGCGCCAAGGCGGCCGTGGGTCTCGACCAGTCGCCGGACTTCCCTGACCTCCTCCATCGCTCGCCCTTTCTCCTGCGACTTGGTGTTTTCTGCCTAGCGGAAGCGGGGCCGATATACAGCTTGGACATTGGTCAGCCCGGTATTTGGCAAGGTAGTTGAAGATTCTTAGTAATTGCTGTGGTACCAAGGTCCAGGTGGATGAATCCACCAAGCTATTGAACGTCTTCGATTCACCGCTCCAACCGCGGTGACCAAGGTCCGTAAGGGTGTGACCAAGGTCCGCACCTCTCAGAGCGCTGCCTGTGGATAACACCTCCGGAGCCGCGCCGAGTCGCCGAAGCTGCGACTCGACACGGCGCCTGTCACTCGGATTCCCTCCATCGAAGGCTGGACTTGCCCGTTCGCGACAGCTGGCTGACGCTCTTCGCTGTCTAGGATTGGACTTTGGTCACCGCGGTCGGCCTGGGCCTCGTCGATAGCGTACCCACCGCATGGACTTTGGTCATGCCTCGCTGCCGGTCGGCAGCGGCGATCAGTGTTGCGGTCATGCGGCCAGGGTTGAGTTTTGCCCGACAGGTGGGCGGCCAACGCTTCTTACCAAAGTCCAAGTTTCATTCTGCACGCCAAGTCTTAGAAAAGGACTCATCCGAACTCGCGCGGAGACGAAAAGGGGCGGCGGCCTGCCGTCTGGAGGCTGCGGCGCGTCCTCTCCGATCTGCGGGGCTCCAGCGTGTTGCATGGGTCGGTGATGTGGACGCACTGATCCCTGCCCGTGTTCCGGGTCACGCGATCCGGACATACTCCGGGCGTCCGAGCTCGAGCATCCGGTTCAGGAGGCCGGCGGCGATGGCCACTTCGGTCGCTTGCCGCCCATCCGTCTGGGAGCGCAGTCCGCCGCCGATGACGCATTTCCAGCGCGCGATATCGGCCTCCACCAGGGCACGCCAGTTGTACCCCGAGGCCTTCTGCCACCCCATGCGGCCGCGCCCGGCAATGCTCCTTAGATGCGCGTCCCGCCGCGTCGGCGCGGTCTCGGCCGTGGCGCTCGGCACCGCGCTCGAGCGCGGCGGCACGATGACGTCCGCGTCCGGATGCCGCGCCGCGACTTCGGCGTAGACGTCGTCGCGGTCGTAGGCGCCATCGCCGGTGAAGGACGCCACAGAACCATCGACCCGGTCGAGCAAGGGGCCGACCTGCGAGCCGTCGTCGGCATCCTTGCCGGTCAGCGCCGAGGCGACGATCCGGCCGGTGTCGGCGTCGGTGGCGAGGTGCAGCACCCTCCAGGACCGGCGCCGCTTGGTGCCGTGCTTCTCCTCCAGCCACTCGCCGGGCCCGCAGAGGCGAAGACCGGTGCTGTCCACCAGCAGGTGCACGGGCCCTCCGCCCGATCCCGACGCCCGCCGCGGCACCGCCAACGTCTCGGCCCGGCGGCTCAGAGTCGAATGGTCCGGCACGGCGAGATCGAGGCCGAGCAGTTGGAGGACGGATCCGATCAGGCCTTCCGTCTGGCGCAGGGCCAGGCGGAACACCGCCCGCAGCGTCAGGGCCGTGGTGATCGCCAAGTCGGAGTAGCAAGGCCGCCCGCCCCGTGTGGTCCGTGGCTCGGCCGCCCAGGCCGCGACCGCCTGCTCCGAGAACCACACGGTCAGGCTGCCGCGCTGGCGGAGCGCGGCATCGTATTCGGCCCAGTTCGTCACCCTGTGGCGCTGTTTCGGGATGCGGTGCCGGCGATCGGCGTTCGCCTTGAACGGCAATAGCGATGCCCCTGCGTGGTGGAGGGGGACTCGCCCCGGCCTCAGCCTATTCCAAGGCACCCCGCCGACCAATCCTTGCAACAACGCCTCGTGCGCCCGCATCCGCACGACGACCGCGCGGTGCAGCGCGGCATTGGCCTGCCTGTCCCCGCTGCGGTTCAGCCGGCGCCTGTCGGTCTTCCCGCTCGATGCCGGCACCGGGCAGACGCCGCACAGCTTCGCCAGCGCGGCCTCCGAGTGGACGCGCCCCGGGTTGTCGCCGACCAGGACCAGCATCTCCGCGGCGGTCCCCACCCCGATGCCGTGGGCCTCGACCAACGCCGGCGAGCGGCGCCGGACGAGGCGCTCGAGATGCGCGTCGTGCGACTTGATCTCGTCGTCGAGGGCGAGCCAGCGCCGGGCGATGGCGCGCAGGCCGGCCTTGGCCGAGGCCGCCGTGGTGGTGAGCGTGCCCGGCCGCAGCGCGGCGAGGTGCCGCAG
>CADCTD010000048.1 GCA_902805545.1 uncultured Craurococcus sp.
AGTATGAGATTTCAATCTTCAGGTTTTCACATCAGGGGCGATCGGTGCCCGGTCCTGCTGGCGTCAAGGTCGGGCCGCGCGATCTATGTTTCGGGACGTGACTCGGTTTGGCGCCGCCGGGCACGTCGGCCGGGGTGGCGGAGCGTCTCTCGGTGGCCAGGGATGCCTTGGGCAAGCGGTTCCTGCCTGGGCTGACCACACCCGCGCCAAGCCGCCGGGGCCTAGCTTTGCGGCCTCAAGTGACCTTGATGGGGTGGACGCCCCCTGACGGCATCTGGGTGCCAAGGTGGGGATGTCGATCGACCACCAGAGGAGGCGTCCATAGGGCAGGCTAGCACGATCGGGCTGGACATCGCGAAGCGGGCTTTCCAGGCGCATGGGGCGGACGTCACCGGCCGGGTGGTGTTCCGCAAGCGCCTCACCCGGGCGAAGCTGCTCGAGTTCTTCGCGGCCCAGCCGCCGTGTGTCGTCGCCATGGAGGCCTGCGCCGGGTCGCACCACTGGGCGCGCGAGATCGGCGCGCTGGGCCACACCGTGCGCTTGATCGCGCCGGCCTACGTCAAGCCGTTCGTGAAGCGGCAGAAGAACGACGCGGCGGACGCCGAGGCGATCTGCGGAGCCGCGCAGCGCCCGGGCATGCGCTTCGTCCCCGTGAAGGACGAGGCGCAACAGGCGAGCGGTGTCGTGTTCCGTGCGCGGGATCTCCTGGTGCGGCAGCGGACGCAGTGCATCAACGCCCTGCGCGGGCACCTGGCCGAGTACGGCCTCGTCTTTCCCCAAGGCGCCGCGCACGTCGGCGCCCTGATCGCCCTCGCCGAGGATCCGGAGTCCCCGTGCCGGAGAGCGCGCGCACGATCCTGAAGGTGCTGATCGGCACCTTCGAGGCGCTCGAGGCGCAGATTCGGGAGCTGGATGCCGAGATCGCCCGGCGCGCCAAGGCCGACCCCGTGGCGCGCCGGCTGACGACGATCCCCGGCGTCGGCCCGATCGCCGTCACGGCGATCGCGGCGCTCGTGCCGGCGCTGGAGGGCTTCCGCGCCGGGCGGGACTTCGCGGCCTGGCTCGGGCTGACGCCCCCGCAGAGGTAGACCGGCGGCAAGCAGAGGCTCGGCGCGGTCTCGAAGATGGGGGAGCGGACGATCCGGCGCCTGCTCATCCTGGGCGCCAGCGCGGTGGTGCGGTGGGCCGGCCAGCGCGGGGCACCGGCGGGCTCGTGGCTGGCGCGGATGCCGGCCCGCAAGCCGAGAATGCTGGTCACCGTCGCCCTGGCCAACAAGACGGCCCGCGTTGTCTGGGCATTGCTGGTCAAAGGCGGCGTCTATAGGGCTCCGGTCGCGGCCGCGTAAGCCGGCCGTAGCCGCCGAGGCGTAGGGCGAGCGCAAGGAGAGCATGGCGCAACGGTCGGCGAGACGGGATCGGGAAACCCAGTGTGCAACAACGTACTTCGAGTAAGCCACCTTGATCTGGACCCGATCCGCGAACTCCCATGCAGGCCGGCGGCAGCCCGCTGCCGCATCGCAGGCCGGACAGATGGCAGCATCCGACTACGCGTCACAGCGATCCCGAAGTTCCCCCTTGCCCAGAGAGGGGCGTCCACAGATGTTGCACGAATCGGCTGGTTGGAGCCGATGGCCGCGGGAGGTAGGGGAGGTGCTCCCGTTCCCAAACCCTGGATGCCGCGGGCCCTTCAAAGCCAACCAGGATCGACGGCACCGGATCCCGAAGCGGCGGCACCGGGTGACGAACCGGGCCGCCTACGACGCCGCACCGTGTGCTCGCGGGAGCCTGGCGGTGTGGTTCTCCGAAGAAGCGATCGCGGCCTAGGCGGCTGAACCGCGCACCACGCCGGGCGGGCCACCGCACCACTCCGCCTTGGCGATCACGAGGGCCCTGACGCTGCGGGCCGTGTTCCGCCTGGCGCTGCGCCAGACCGAAGGCCTGATCGGCTCCATCCTCCGCCTGCTCGGCTTCGACCTCGCGGTGCCCGACCATTCGACGCTGAGCCGCCGGGCCGAAAGGCTGGAGATGCCGCGGCCGCGGTCCGGCAAGCGACCGGTGCACCTGCTGGTGGACAGCACGGGCTCAAGCTCTGCGGCCCCGGGCAACAACGATGCCCACGCCGCCGAGCCGCCCGCCGAGCGGGCGGTGCGCGGCATCCGCCGCCGGACGCGCAAGCAGCACCCGGCCTGGGACGAGATCCGCGTGGTGCCGGAGGGCCCGCGCGGCGAGGGCAGCATCGCGGCGCCGTGCCGGCGCGAGGGCGTCGCCGGGAGCCTCCG
>CADCTD010000049.1 GCA_902805545.1 uncultured Craurococcus sp.
CGCGGCCGCGGCCCGCGACGGCGCCCCGGGCCTGGCGCGCCGCCGCGCCATGCTCGACGCCCTTGCCGCCACCCTGCTGCGCCGGGCCGAGGAGGTCGCCGCCGCCATCGATGCCGATTACGGCGGCCGCAGCACGGAGGAATCCCTCCTCGCCGAGGTGAAGCTTGTGGTGGATGCCGCCCGCCACGCCCGCCGCCACCTGCATCGCTGGGCGACGCCGCGCCGCGCCGCCGTGCCCTTCCCCTTCCTGCCGGCCCGCGCCGTGGAGGAGCCGGTGCCGAAGGGCGTCATCGGCATCATGGCGCCCTGGAACTACCCGCTCCAGCTCGCCCTGTTGCCGGCGGTGGATGCGCTGGCTGCCGGCAACCGCATCGTGGTGAAGCCGGCCGAGGCGACGCCCCGCACCGCCGCCCTCGTCGCGGCGCTGCTGCAGGAGACGCTCGGCGAGGACATCGCCCGCACGGTGCAGGGCGGCCCCGACATCGCCGCCGATTTCGCCGCCCAGGCCTGGGACCACCTCGTCTTCACCGGCGGCACGGAGACGGGCCGCCGCGTGATGCAGGCCGCCGCCGCCAACCTCACCCCGCTGACGCTCGAGCTGGGCGGCAAGTGCCCCGCCCTGGTCCTGCCCGGCGCCGACCTCGCCCGCGCCGCCCAGGCGATCCTCGCCGGCAAGGCGGTGAATGCCGGCCAGACCTGCATCGCCCCCGATACCGTCCTATTGGTCGGCCATCGCCGGGAGGATTTCATCGCCGCCTGCCGCGCGACCGGCATCGGCCTGCCGGAGACGGTGATGGTGAATGACCGCCAGGCCGACCGCCTTGCCGGCCTCTGCGCCGGCGCCAGCCTGACGCCGCTCGCCGAGGACGGTCCCGGCCGCCACCGCGCCATCGCCCTCGCCGAGGCCCCGCCCGGCCATCCGCTGCATGAGGCGGAGCTCTTCGGCCCGGTCCTCGCCCTGCAGCCGCTGCCCGACCTCGCCGCTGCCCTCGGCTGGATCGCCGCGCGGCCGCCGGCCCTGGCCATCTACCTCTTCGGCGCCAGCCCGGCGGAGCGGGACGCCATCGCCGCCCGCACCCGGAGCGGCGCCATCGTCGAGGGGCGCTGCGTCGAATATGCCGCCTTTCCGGGCCTCGCCTTCGGCGGCATCGGCGCCTCCGGCTTCGGGCGGCGGAGCGGCGAGGCGGGCTTCCGCGAGTTCAGCAACCTCCGCGCCCGCGTCTCGCATGGCGGCTGGAGCCTCTCCCGCCTCTTCGACCCTCCGCGCACCGAGCGCGCCCGGGCGATGATCCGCAGGGTTCTCCGCTAGCGCGGCTTCCGTTCGACCTGGCTCACGGAATCCGCCTTAGCCTGTTGTTTGCTCTAGCTGTCGTTGCCAAGGACGTTGTCACTGGTGATGCGGCTGATGGGTGGTTTGCGGCGGAGTGCGGAGTGAGGCCTGGCTGTGTTGTAGTGGTGCAGCCAGGGGTGCATGGCCTGGGTGCGCTGTGCTGATGAGGCGAAGGGGGTGGCGTAGGCCCATTCTCGGAGGCTGGTTTGGATAAATCGCTCGGCCTTGCCGTTGGTCCTGGGCGTGTAGGGGCGGGTGCGCTTGTGGCGCAGGCCATGGGCGACGATGGCGCTGGCGAACAGGCGGCTTTTGTAGGCCGAGCCGTTGTCGGTCATGACGCGCTGGGCGGTGACGCCGTGGGCGCGGAACCAGGCCAGGGCCTGCTCGAGGAAGGCGGTGGCGCTTTCCTTCTTCTCATCGGCCATGATGGCGGTGAAGGCCAGGCGGGAGGCGTCGTCGATGGCGACGTGCAAATACTCCCAGCCGGTGCCGCGCCTGCTGCTCTGACCGGTGCGGTTGCCGGTGATGCGATGGCCGACGCCGTCGATCCGGCCGAGCTTCTTGATATCGAGGTGGATCAATTCGCCTGGGTGCTCGCACTCGTAGCGGACGACCGCGGGCCTCGGGTCCAGCGCCCGCAACCGGCTGAGGCCGAGCCGGCGCAGGGTCAACCCGACGGTCGAGACAGGCAGGCCAAGCTGGCGGGCGATGGCCGGGCTGGACCGGCGCTGACGACGCAGCGCCTCGATCCGCTCGACGGTCGCCGCCGGCAGGCGGCCCGGGCTGCGGAGCGGCTTGGCGGATCGATCACGGAGGCCAGCCTCGCCCTCGGCCGCAAAGCGGTCACGCCACTTGCGCACCGTCTTGGCCGTGACCCCAGCCGCCGCAGCGACCTGTCCCACCGACCAGCCGCCAGAAAGCCGCTCGACCATCAGCAATCGACCACGCGGCGTGGTTCGGGCATTCTCATGGCTGTCCATCCGGGGCTCCGGGTTGCTGGTTGTTGGCCTCGCAACCACAGCCAACCAACTCAGCCCCGGAGGGACAACCTCCATAGCAGCGACAGCTAGCCTGTTGTCTGGTCAAGCGAATTGCGCCGATCGGGTGGCTCCCCCTGATCGGAGTTTGCTCTGGGGACGCGTCCGCTCGTCCTGGCTCACGCGGCCTGCTCGGGCCAACCAATCCGATCGGTGATCGCCCTGATCGGGACTCGCCCTAGCGGTCCTCGTCGAGCCACACGGCCTCGTTCCGCCGCACCGCGGTCCGCACGTGGTCGTCCGGCGGGCCGGGGGGTCGGGCCTGGTGCATCGCCCCAAGCATCGGCACCACCTGGGACAGCACCCAGCGTTCCATCGCCGCATCGCGCGCCTGGAGTGCCCGCAAGGCCGCCCGCATCACCGCTCCGCTCGATTGATAGGCTCCAGAGGCGATCAACGTATCGACGAAGCGCACTTGGTCCGGTGGCAGGGCGACACATCGCTTCACGGCTTGCGGCACGGCACGTTTCTCCCCGACTTGGAAGCTAGGCCCAAAGATTCGACCCTGTCATCGCCTTTCGAAGCATTCGGCTGGACTTTGCCCGTGCTGCGTCGCAGCATCCGCCCCAAACAAAGGACACGCCAATGACCGTGGTCACCCCTCCTCCGGGCCGCGAGCTGATGGCCCGCGGCGCCGAAACCATGTCGCGGGTCATCGACCAGGCCCGGACTCTCGCCGATGTGGCGACGCGCCAGATGGCGCAGCTCGCCCCTGCCGCCCTGCCGCCCAGCCCGCCGCCGCTGCCTGCCGATCCCTTCGCGCTGCTCACCTCGGCAACGGATTACGCACTGGATGCAACGCAACGCGGCATCCTCTACTTGGACGCGCTGCGGCAGGCAGGCAACACCTTCTACGAACATGAGGCGGAGGGTTGCCCGCCCGTCCTCTTCTTCCCGTGGGACATGGTGGTGGATGGCCGAACGCTGCCGCGGCCCTGCAACTATGCGCTCGTCCGCATCCGCAGGCCCGCGGGTGCGGCACCGCAGGACCCGAAGCTCCGGCCCTTCGTCATCATCGACCCGCGCGCCGGGCACGGCGCCGGCATCGGCGGGTTCAAGTCGGACAGCCAGGTGGGCGTGGCGCTCCGCCGCGGCCACCCGGTCTATTTCGTCATCTTCTTCCGGGACCCGGAGCCGGGCCAGACCATCCTCGACATCACCCAGGCCGAGGGGCTCTTCCTGCAGGAGGTGGCGAAGCTCCACCCTGAGGCGCCGAAGCCCGTCGTCATCGGCAACTGCCAGGGCGGCTGGGCGGTGATGATGCTCGGCGCCTCGCAGCCCGACCTCACCGGCGCCATCGTGCTGAACGGCGCGCCGCTCTCCTACTGGGCGGGCGAGCGCGGGCGGAACCCGATGCGCTATCTCGGCGGCCTCGCCGGCGGCTCCTGGCCCGCGGCGCTGATGGCCGACCTCGGCAACGGCAAGTTCGACGGCGCCAACCTGGTGCTCAACTTCGAGAGCCTGTCGCCGGCCAACACCTGGTTCCGCAAGTACTACAACCTCTACGCCAATGTGGACCGGGAGGCGCCGCGCTTCCTCGAATTCGAGCGCTGGTGGGGCGGCTACTTCCTGATGAACCGCGACGAGATCCGCTGGATCGTCGAGAACCTGTTCATCGGCGACAAATTCGCCCGCGGCACCATCTCGGCGGGCGGCGGCGCGACCTTCAACATGCGCGCGGTGCGCTCGCCGGTGATCGTCTTCGCCTCGGCGGGCGACAACATCACCCCGCCCGGCCAGGCGCTGCGTTGGATCGCCGACGTCTACCGCGACGAGCAGGAGATCAAGACGCTCGGCCAGACCATCGTCTACCTGATGCACGAGGATATCGGCCATCTCGGCATCTTCGTCTCCGGTGCCATCGCGCTGAAGGAGCACACCGAGATCGCCGAGACGCTCGAGCTGATCGACAGCGTGGCGCCCGGCCTCTACGAGATGCTGATCACCACCGAGGGCGGCAACGGAGGCTGGCAGGTCGAGCTCAAGGAGCGGACCATGGCCGATATCCGCGCCCGCAGCGGCGAGGCGCAGAACGAGGCCTTCCCCGCCGTCGCCCGGATCTCGGCGCTGAACCAGTCGGTCTACGACCTCTTCGCCGCGCCGCTGATCCGCCAGGTGACGACGGAGCGGACGGCGGAGCTGCGCCGGCAGATGCACCCGATGCGGCTGCGGCGCACGCTCTTCAGCGATCGCAACCCGCTGATGGCCCCGGTCGCGCCGCTCGCCGAGCAGGCGCGGGCGCGGCGGACGCCGGTGGCGCCGGGCAATCCCTTCCTCGCCTGGGAGAGGCTCTGGGCCGATGGGGTGGAGCGCAGCTTCGACCTCTACCGCGACATCCGCGACGGGTGGACGGAATACGCCTTCCACGCCCTCTACGGGGCGCTAGGCACCTGGGGCGTGGCGCAGGCCGAGCCGCCCGAGGCCCCGCCGCCGGAACCCGAGGCGACCGCGCCCGAGGTGCGGGAGGCCCTGGCCCATGTCTCCGATGGCGGCTATGCGGCTGCGGTCATCCGTATGATGGTCCTGCTGGCCCGGGCTCGGGGCGGCGTGCGGCGCTCCCGCCTGGTGCGCTCCAACGCCATGCTGACGACGGAGCAGCCCTTCGCCGCCATGACCCCGGCCGAGCGCCAGGCGATGATCCGCCGGCAGACGGTGATCGCCAGCATGGCGCCGGTCGAGGCCCTGGCGACCCTCCCCCGGCTGCTGCCGGACGCGGCGGACCGGGCGCGGGCGCTGGCGGCGGTGGAGGCCGTGGCCGGGCCCGAGGCGGAGCTCGGCGAGGCAGCCCTCGCCATGCTGGCGCAGCTGCGGACGGTGCTGGCGACCTCGAGGACGACCAGGGTGCCGGTGGGGTACGAGGCGGCGGCGATGCCCGATTAGGGTTTCCAGCGCAACCTGCCGGGCCTAGGCTTCCTTCCAAGCAAAACCGGGAAGGAAGCGGGCCATGGCAGAGGATCTGGTCATCCGCGGCGGCACCATCGTCGATGGCAGCGGCGGCGCGGGCTATGTCGCCGACCTGGCGATCAGCGACGGGCGGATCAGCGCGATCGGCCCCGACCTGCCGCGCGGGCGCGAGGAGATCGACGCCCGCGGCCGGCTGGTGACGCCGGGCTTCGTCGATATCCACACCCATTACGATGGCCAGGCGGTGTGGGACAGCCACCTGGCGCCGTCGGCCATCCATGGCGTGACGACGGCGGTCATGGGCAATTGCGGCGTCGGCTTCGCGCCGGTGCATCCCGGGCAGGAGATGAAGCTCATCGAGCTGATGGAGGGGGTGGAGGACATCCCCGCCCCCGTCCTGTCGCAGGGGCTGAACTTCACCTGGGAAAGTTTCTCCGAGTATCTCGCGGTGCTGGATGGCAAGCCGCGCGACATCGATATCTGCGCGCTGGTGCCGCATGCCGCCGTCCGCGTCTATGTCATGGGCGAGCGGGCGCTGGCGCTGGAGCCGGCGAACCAGGGCGACATCGCCGCCATGCGGCAGATCGTGGCCGAGGCGGTGCGGGCCGGGGCCTTCGGCTTCTCGACCAGCCGCACCATCAGCCACAAGACGCTGAAGGGCGACCCGACGCCGACGCTCCGTGCCCAGGAGGACGAGCTGACGGGCATCGCGCTCGGGCTGAAGGAGGTCGGCGCCGGTTTCCTCGAGGTGGTGTCGGACTTCAACCTGCCGGATGCGGCCACCGAATTCGCCATGCTGCGGCGCGTCGCCGAGGCCTGCGGGCGGCCGATGGTCTTCTCGCTCACGCAGCGGCACGACCGGACCGAGGTGTGGCGCGAGCTGCTGGCACTGTCGAACAAGGCGGCGGCGGAGGGGGTGAGCATCCGCCCGGTCTTCCCGCCGCGGCCGATCGGCATCCTGATGGGGCTGCTCGGCAGCCAGAACCCCTTCAGCGGGGCGCCGAGCTACAAGGCCATCGCGCATCTGCCGGTGCCGGAGCGCGTCGCGGCGATGCGCGAGCCGGAGCTCAGGGCGCGCATCCTCGGCGAGGACCGCATCTCCGGCAGCAATTTTCCGCTCATCACCCGCCTCTCCTTCGAGCGGATGTTCCCCTTCGGCGATCCGCCGGACTATGCGCCGCACCGCGAGACGAGCGTCGCCGCCGAGGCGGCGCGGCAGGGCCGCAGCGCGGAGGAGGTTGCCTATGACATGCTGCTGGCGAATGAGGGACAGAACTTCCTCTTCTGTCCGCTGACCAACTACGCCGACTACACGCTCGACGCTTCGCGCGAGCTGCTGCGGCACCCGAACACCATCGTCGGCCTCTCCGACGGCGGGGCGCATGTCGGCTTCATCTCCGATGGCAGCTTCCCGACCTTCCTGCTGAGCTACTGGGGCAAGCAGCGCGGCCTGCCGATCGAGGAGCTGATCCGGCGCCAGACCAGCGACACGGCGCGGGCGGCGGGGCTCGGCGATCGCGGGCTGCTGCGACCGGGGATGCGGGCCGACATCAACGTCATCGACCTCGACGCGCTCGCGCTCGACCGGCCGGGGATGCTCTACGACCTGCCGGCCGGCGGGCGGCGGCTGATGCAGCGGGCGCGCGGCTACGAGGCGACGATCGTCGCCGGCGAGGTCACCTATCGCCATGGCGAGCCGACCGGCGCGCTGCCGGGCAAGCTCGTGCGGTGCGGCGCCTGAAGTGGCCGATATCGAGCGCTTCGCACCGCCGACGGACGGGCGCCCCTTCCCGCCCCTCTCCGTCGCGGTGCGGCACGGGCGGACGCTCTACGTCTCCGGCATCGGCCCCTATGCGCCGGACGGCAGCCTCGCCGTGGGCGATTTCGCGGCGCAATTCGCCGAAGTCATCAAGTCGCTCCACGCCATCCTCGCCGAGGCGGGCACGGATATGTCGGCGATCATCAAGACCAATGTGCTGCTGACCCGGGCCGAGGATGTGCGGGAGATGAACCGGCTTTATGCTGCCGCCTTCCCGCCCGCGCATCTGCCGGCTCGGACGACCTGCGTGGTTGCCGCCCTGCCCGTGCCGGAATTCCTGCTCGAGATCGAATGCGTGGTCGCGCTCGGCTGATGCGTGCCGTCTGGTACACGCGGACCGGCCCGGCGCGGGAGGTGCTGGAGTTCGGCGAGCGGCCGCTGCCCGATCCGGCGCCCGGCGAGGTCCGCGTGCGGCTGGAGGCCTCGGGCGTCAACCCGGCGGATACCTACCGGCGCGCCGGGACCTCCTACGCCAATGAGTGGCCGCTCATCATCCCGAACAGCGACGGTGCGGGCGTGGTGGAGGCGCTCGGCGAGGGTGCGCCGGCCGGGCTGCTCGGGCAGCGCGTCTGGCTCTACAACGCGCAGCGTGGGCGGCCCTTCGGCACGGCGGCGGAGTTCACCTGCGTGCCGGCCGAGAATGTCATCGAATTGCCGGAGGGAACTTCATTCGAGATCGGCGCCTGCCTCGGCATCCCGGCGATGACGGCGCATCGCTGCCTCTTCGCCGACGGGCCGGTGACGGGGCTGCGCGTGCTGGTATCGGGTGGCGGCGGCGCGGTCGGCAACTACGCCGTGCAGCTTGCCCGATGGGGCGGCGCGGCCTGGGTCGGCGCCACGGCGAGCGGCGGGTGGAAGAGCGAGGATGCGGCGGCCGCCGGGGCGGATGCCGTCTTCGACTACCGGGCGCCGGATTGCGCGGCAGGGATCATGGCAGCAACGGGCGGCGTCGACCGCATCGTCGAGGTCGATGTCGCCGGCAACCTCGCCCTCTGGTCGGAGGTGGTGGCGCTGAACGGCAGCGTCATCGGCTATGCCAGCCGCGGTGGCCCGGTGCCCGCCATTCCCGTCTCCGCCGTGCTGATGCGGAAGAACGTCAACCTGCGCGGCGTCGTGCTGAACAGCGCGCCGGCCGCGGCGCGGCGCCAGGCGATGGAGGAGATCAATGCCTGGCTGCGGGAGGCACCGCGGCTGCACCGCATCGCCGCCACCTTCCCGCTCGCCGGGACGGCGGCCGCGCATGAGGCCGTGGAATCCGGCAGCAAGCGCGGCACCGTCGTGGTTCTCCCTAGCCGCTGAGCGTCAGCCCGCCATCCACGACCACCGTCTGCCCCGTCACCATGGCAGCGCCGGCAAGGAGGAAGAGCATCACCTCCGCCAGGTCATCCGGCGTGCAGCGGCGCTTGAGCAGGGCCTTGTCGATGCTGCTGCTGCGCTGCTCGTTGGTCCACTCGATCATCCAGGCGCTGTCCACCGCGCCGGGGGCGACGGCGTTGACGCGAACCTCGGGCGAGAGCGCGCGAGCCAGGTTCTTCGTCAGGCTGATGACCCCGGCCTTGGTCGCTCCATAGGCCATGGAGGAGCCGGGCGAGTTCAGCCCGGCGATCGAGGCGGTGTTCACCACCGCGCCGCCCGCAGCGCGCAGCGCGGGCGCGGCCGCCTTGGTGCAGCGGAAGACGCCGATGAGGTTCACCTGAAGCAGCGCCTGCCACAGCTCCTCGGTGATCCGGTCGAGCTCGTGGCTGGCGATGCTGGTGCGGCTGCCGGGCGTGCCGGCATTGTTGGCGAGGAAGTCGAGCCCGCCGAGATCCGCGATCGCCTGGCCCACCATGCGTGGCCCATCCGCCGCGTCGCCCACATCGCCGGGCGCGGCGATGACGTCGAGGCCATCGGCGCGAAGCCGCGCCACCTGCTCCGGCCCGCGCGGGTCATCGGCCAGGTGGTTGAGCGCGACGCGCGCGCCGTTGCGGCCGAGCTGGGTGACCAGGGCGAGACCGATGCCGGAGGCGGCGCCGGTAACGAGGGCCGTCCTGCCCGCAAGCTCATAGCGAATCATGCCCCGCGCTCCAGCCCGGCCATGGTGCCGATCTCCCGCATCGCCTGCTTCAGCGCAATGAGGCGGCGGTCGCGCGCCTCGAAGAGCGCGGCCGGGTCGCTCGGCCAGTCGTAGTAGCCCGCGCCGGCGAGGACGCCGGTGCGGCCTTCCGCCACGAGCCTGTCGAGCGTCTCGCTCCGCCCGCGCACCGGCGGCGGCGCGTAGCTCTTGTTGGCGAGGATGGCCTGGGAGAGGGCAAGGCCGGTGAAATCCGCCTTGGCGAAGACGCCGAGGATCGGCAGGCGAAGCGCCAGGCCATGGATGATGGCGGCATCGATCTCGGCTGCCGTCGCGACGCCCTCGTCGAGCAGGTGCTGCACCTCGAGGCCGATCGCTGCCTGGATGCGGTTGGCGACATAGCCGGGGACGAATTTCTTCAGCCCAAGCGGCTGCTTGCCCATGGCGCGCAGCATCTCCATCACGCCCTCGACTGCGGCGGGTTCGCAATGCGGGCCGGGGATGACGTCGACGAGGTCCACGAGATAGGGCGGCGTGTACCAATGGGCGATCAGCGCCCGGGCCTGCCGCGCCTCCGGGATCAGCGGGAAGACATCGAGATGGCTGGTGTTGCTGGCGATCACCGCCTCGGCCGGCGCCATCGCATCAAGCTGGGCAAAGAGGGCGCGCTTCGCCTCCGGCGTCTCGATGATCGCCTCGACGATCAGCTCGGCGCCATCGACCGCCGCGGCGAGGTCCAGGTGCCGTGTGACATGCTGCGCGAGATGGGCGGAGGTCCAATCCGCCGGTGCCTCCCCTCCCTCGACCAGAGTGGCAAGGGCCTTCTCCATCAGCTCCTGTGCGCGGGCGAGAGTGGCCTCGCTGCTGTCGGTGAGACGCACCTGGTGGCCGCCGAGCGCGAAGACAAGCGCCAGCGCATGCCCCATCGTTCCCGCCCCGATGACCGCGACCCGTGCCATGGCTTTCCTCCCTGCCGTGTTCGGGCCGATACTGCAGCCGCAGGGGAGGAAACAGAATGGCCGATCTGCTGGTCCAACAAGGCGGAGGCCCCGGACTGCGCTACCAGGATATCGGGAACCCGGCGGATATCTGGCATTGGCTGGAAGCGCCGCCGGCGGAGGCGCGGGACGGCATCCCCTACGCCTTCATCGCCGCGCTCGGCGACATCTCCCGCCCGGCCCCTTTCCTCTACACGGTCGAGCTCGACATCGCCGAGTCCGACCTGCCGGCGATCTTCGACTGGTACGAGCGGGAGCACCTGCCGATGCTGACGGGCTGCCCCGGCTGCATCGGCGGCACGCGCTACCGGCGGCTGGATGACGGGGCACCGAACCTGCTCGCCGCCTACCGCTTCGAGCGGCCGGAGGTCAACCAGACGCCGGAATGGCTGGCGGCGCGCTCGACGCCCTGGACGGAGCGGGTGCGGCCGTTGTTCCGCGCCTCCCGCCGCTTCACCCGGCGGCTGCTGGCGTGACGTAGCCGAGCGCCCGGTCGCGCGCCATGGCCTCCGGCGCGCGTCGGGCGGGGTCGCCGAAGCCGCCGCCGCCCGAGGTCTCGAGGCGGATGCGGTCGCCGCGCTGCAGGGGCACATTGTCCGATTTCGGCGGCATCGGGGCTTCGGTGCCATCCCGCGTCAACACCAGCCTGCCGGTGCTGGCCGGCGCTCCGCCGGCGAGGCCGTAGGGGGCATGGACGAACCGGTCCATATTGGCGGTGAAGAAGCAGCGCGGGCTGTCGATGCGCCACTCCCGGAGCAGGCCGAGGCCGCCGCGATGCTCGCCCGCCCCGCCTGAGTCGGGCAGCAGGACATAGCGGGTGATGGTGAGCGGCGCCTGGGCCTCGATCATCTCGATCGGGATGTTGCTGTTGTTGTGCATCCCGGCCGAGAGGGCGTTCACGCCGTCCTTCCTCGGATGGGCGCCGGTGCCGCCGATCTCGATCTCGACCAGCACCTCGCGCTTCTCGTCCGCCGCGACGGTCTGGAAGGTGCAGACATAGGAGTTGCCGTAATAGGCGGCCGGAATGCGGTCCGGCACCGCCTGGTGCAGCGCGCCGAACATGGCGTTCAGCAGGCGATGGGTGACGGCGATTCGATGGACGACCGGCGCCGGCGCGCGGGCATTCACCACCGAGCCTTCGGGCGCGATGGTGGTCACCGGCCGGTAGCAGCCGGCATTGGCGGCGAAGGGCTCGTCGCTGGCGCACATCACGGCGAACATCACCGCCGCGTTGCTGCTGGCGAGCGTCGCGTTGGTCGGGCCCTGCACCTGGGGCGAGCAGCCGGAGAGATCGACCGATATGGCATCGCCCTTGATGGTCAGCGCGACATGCACCTTGATCGGCCTGTCGAGATCGATGCCGTCATCGTCGAGCCAGTCGGTGAACTCGTAGGTGCCATCGGGCATGCGCGAGATGGCGGCGCGCATCGCCTGCTCGCTCATGTCGAGGATGCGGCGACCGGCCTCGAGCATGCCTTCCGCGCCGTAGCGGGTGGCAAGGCGGCGCAGCGCCGCGGCGCCGACCTCGAGCGAGGCGATCTGGCTCTGCAGGTCGCCGAGGAGCAGGTCGGGCTTGCGGATATTCTGCCGGATCATCGCCCAGACGCCCTCGTTGCGGCGCCCGTTCTCGATCAGCTTCAGCGGCGGGATGCGGAGGCCTTCCTGGAAGATCTCGATCGCTTTTGCCGCGTAGCTGCCGGCGACCAGCCCGCCGACATCGATATGGTGGCAGAGCGTGCCGACGAAGGCGATGCGCCGCCCTTCGTGGAAGACGGGCTTGAAGGCGCAGATATCCGGCAGGTGCTGGCCACCGCAATAGGGGTCGTTGGAGATGACGACATCCTCCGGCCCCCAGGTTGCGGGATCGACATACCGGTCGAGGATCTCCCGCAGGAAATGCGACATGCTGTTGAGGTGGCTCGGGATGCGGGCGGATTGCGCGAGGTTGTTCCCCTCCGCATCGAAGACGGCGGTGGAGTAGTCGAGCAGCTCGCGCACGATGGTGCTGCGCGAGGTGCGCCAGACGGTGACGTCCATCTCGGCGGCGGCGGCGGTCAGCGCGTTGCGGATGACCTCGATCTCGATGGGTCCGAGGCTCATGGGTCGCTCCTGGCGATGAGGGCGCCGGCGGCGCCGAGCGCGGCGGTCCAGCCGCGGCCGATCCAATGCGTGGCGAAGGGCTCCTCGACGATGGCGGGACCGGGGATGCGGTCGTCAGGCCCGAGCGCCTCGCGGTCCCAGATCGGCAGCTCCCGCCACACGCCATCGGCGAAGACGCGGCGACGGCCCTTCAGCGCCGGGCGCCCGGCGGGGCTGGGCTCGGCGGCGTCGGGCTTCGGCAAGCGGCCGGTGGCGATGGCGCGGAGGGTGACGATCTCCACCGCCTCCTGCTCGTCGGCATAGCTGAAGCGCTGGCGGTGCATCGCATGGAAGCGGGCGAGCAGCGCGGCGAGGTCCGGCATCTCCGGCCAGGGCACCAGCAGCTCGAAGGCCTGGCCGTGGTAGCGCATATCGGCGGCGACGGCGACCTCGCGGCGCTCGGGCGGGACGCCATCGCGGGCAAGGCCGGCTTCGGCCTCCGCACGGAGGGCGGCGATGCTCGCCTCGATGGCAGGCAGGCTCGCCCGCACCGCCGGCATGACGCGGGAGCGGGCGATGTCCTGCACCAGGTCACTGAAGAGGATGCCGTAGGCGGAGAGCGTGCCGGGCTCGCGCGGGAAGATCACCTCGCGGATGCCCATCTCCGCCGCCACATCGGTCGCATGCAGCCCGCCGGCGCCGCCGAAGGAGAGCAGCACGAAGTCGCGCGGGTCGAGCCCCTTCTCGAAGAGGGAAAGCCGCACCGCCGCGCCGAGATTGGCGTTGGTGACGGTCACCATCCCCTGCGCCGCCGGCTCCACCTCCAGGCCGAGCGGCGCGCCGACCTTGCCGGCGATGGCGGCGCGTGTCGCCGGCATGTCGAGCTTCATCATCCCGCCGAGGAAGTAGTCAGGATCGAGCCGGCCGAGGGCGAGGTTCGCGTCCGTCACCGTCGGCTCCGTCCCGCCGCGCCCATAGGCAACGGGCCCGGGGCGGGAGCCGGCGCTGCGTGGCCCGACCGTCAGCCGGCCGCCGCTGTCGACGCTGGCGATCGAGCCGCCGCCGGCGCCGATGGTGCGCATCTCGACCATCGGCAGCCGCACCGGCAGCCGGTCGATCTCGCCCTGCGTCACGACGGAGACCCGGCCGCCCTGCACCACGGAGACATCGTAGCTGGTGCCGCCCATGTCGACGGCAACGAGGTTCGGGCGCCCGAGCAGCTCAGCGATGCGGCCGGCGGCCAGCGCGCCGCCGGAGGGACCGGAGAGCAGCAGCCGCGCGGGCTGCCCGGCCGCCTGGCGCAGGCTGCAGACCCCGCCATTGCTCTGCACCAAGAAGACGACCGGATGGAAACCGCCCTCACCGAGCCGCGCCTCCAGCCGGTCGAGATAGGCCTTCACCACCGGCATCAGCAGCGCGTTCAGCACGGTGGTGCTGCTGCGCTCGTATTCGCGGATCTCGGGGCTGATCTCGCTCGACAGCGAGATGGGCAGCGCCGGGCGCGCGGCGGCGATGAGTGCCTTCAGGCGCTGCTCATGCGAAGGGTTGACGTAGCTGTGCAGCAGGCAGACCGCTACCGCCTCGGCGCCGAGCGCATCGAGTCGTGCTAGCAGGCCGGGGATCGCTGCCTCGTCGAGCGGCAGCTCGGCGGTGCCGTCGGCCCGCATGCGCTCCGGCACTCCGAGCCGACGGTCGCGCTCGATCAGGCAGGGGAAGGGATCGAGGTCGAGGCGGTAGAGCTCGCGCCGGACATGCCGGGTGATCTCCAGCACATCCTCGAAGCCGGCCGTGGTCAGCAGCACGCCGCGGGCGAGCGTCCGCTCCAGCACCGCATTGGTGGCGATGGTCGTGCCGTGCAGCAGCAGCCCGACCTCGGGCAGGGCGAAGCCGAAGCGGTCAGCCGCCTCGGTCACGCCGCGCAGCAGGCCGATGGATGGGTCCTCCGGCGTGGTCGGCGTCTTCCAGGCGCGGACGGAGCCGTCGCGGGCGTCGAGGATCTGCAGGTCGGTGAAGGTGCCGCCGATGTCGACGGCGATGCGGATCGGGCGTTCGGTCACTGCATCACCCGTGGCAGCCAGAGTGCGATATCGGGCCAGATCATCATCAGCACCACCGCCAGCAAATAGGCCCCGAGGAAGGGCAGGACGCCCGTGAAGACATCGGTGATGGGCCCGGGCCGCGGCCGCATCCCCTGCAGCACATACATCACCGTGCCGTCCGGCGGGCTGATCTGGGCGATCTCCACCAGCATCGTCACGATCACCCCGAACCAGATGGGATCGTAGCCGAGCGCCTGCACCACGGGGAAGACCACCGGAATGGTGGTGATGATCATGGAGAAACCCTCCATGAAGGTGCCGAGCGCCAGGTAGAGCGCCAGGATCGCCGTCATGATCGCCCAGGGCGGCAGCGGCAGGCCGCCGATGAAGCCGGCAAGCGCCTGCGGCACGTTGATCGTCGTCAAAAGGTAGTTCAGCAGATAGGCGCCGAAGATGATGAGGCCGAGCAGCGCCGTGTTGCGCGCCGTCGCCTCGGCGCTGGCGTTCAGCAGGCGGAAGGAGAGCTTGCCCTCGATGGCAGCGAACACCGCGGCGCCGACCACGCCGAGCGCCGCGGCCTCGGTCGGCGTGGCAAAGCCTGCATAGATGGAGCCGAGCACCAGCAGCATCAGCAGCAAGGTCGGCATCAGGTCAAGGAGCGCCCGAAGCTTCTGCCGCAATGGCAGGCGCTCCGGCTTGGGGAGCGGGTGGCGCAGGCCGTGGGCGATGATGACGAGGATGAAGAGACCGGTCACCAAGAGGCTCGGCAGAAGTGCCGCGATATAGAGGGCGCCGACCGAGGTCTCGGTGATAAGCCCGTAGATGATGAAGGTGATCCCCGGCGGGATCAGGTTGCCAAGCGCCCCGCCGGCCGCGAGCGAGCCGAGCACCATCCGCTGGCTGTAGGCCGAGTTGTTGAAATAGGGCAGCGCCACGGAGCCCATCGTCGCCGCCGTCGCCACGGAGGAGCCGGAGATCGCCGAGAACAGGGCGCAGGAGGCGATGTTGGTGTGCAGCAACCCGCCTGGCAGACGATTCAGCCAGACATTGAGCGCGCGGTAGAGCCGGTCCGACAGGCCGGCGCGCAGCAAGATCTCTCCCATCAGGAGGAAGAGCGGCACTGCGACCAGCACGAAGTTCGAGGAAGGCCCCCAAAGCGTCTGCCCGGCGAAGGCCCACCAGGGCCGATCGGAGAAGGTGAGGCCGATCAGCACGCCGAGCAGGCCGAGCACCGCCGCGACATAGACGCCGGCACCGAAGAAGACGAGAAAGGCGCCTGTCAGCGCGAGGATCTCGGCCACTGGCACGGCCTGGCCGCCGCTCACGGCAGCGAAGACGGCAACGCCGAGCAGCACCAGCATCAGGATGACGGCGATCATCGCTTGCGTGCCATCTCGACAGCCTCCAATGCCTCCGCCGCCTCGTCATCGATGCTGCGCGAGCCGAGCAGCCGGTCCAGCTCCTCCGGCCGGTCGGCAAGCAGGGCAATGGTACTCTCGAGGGCGAGGACCAGGATCATGGCGCAGAAAGTGAGGATGCCGAAGGTCCAGATGCCTTGCGGCACCACGAGCGGCACGCGCAGCGCGCTGTTGTCATGCGCGTCGAAAAGCAGGCTCTCATCCACCAGCGACCAGGCCGCCCAGGCGCAGAAGCCGGCGAAGCCGCCGAGCAGCAGCAGCGAGAGCAGGTGCAGCACCGCTCGCAACCGGAGCGGGAGGCGGTTCACCCAGACATCGACGCGGATATGCGCGCGCTGCGCCAGGGTATGCGCCAGCGCCCAGGCGATGCCGCCGGCGAGCATGTAGCCCGTCACCTCCACCGTGGCGGTGGAGGAGATGCCAAGGAAGCTCCGCCCGAGGATGTCGAGGGTGATGAAGAGCGCGCAAGCCAGGTAATTCCAACCCGCGACATAGGCCATCCCTGCCGCGAGCGTGGCGACGCCTCGCCGCAGCCCCCTCACCCGCCGAACCGGATGCCGGAGATCGGTGCGATCACGCCATTATAGGTTTCGCCGCAGCGGGCGCCGCAGCGGCGGACGAAGCCGGGGAGCACGGTCTTCTCCAGGATCTCGCGCAGGGCGGCGCTGTCGGCCGGGGTCGCCGGCACCTCGGTCATCGGCCGCGTCGCGAGGGTGTGGATGCGGCAGGCCTCCGCCTTGCCGATGGCGCAGTCGATGCCATCCCGCGTCGCGGCGGCGCCAAGCTCCCATTGCCGGTCGCTCACCTCGCGCAGCGTGCCCTCCATGAAGGCGCGCACCTGCGGGTCCAGCCGGTTCCACCAGGCGATGTTCACCATGTAGCCGGCAAGCGCCCAGGAGACGGGGAGGTTGGAGATGTGGCTCGTCACTTCGGGCCAGCGGGCGGCGACGCCGCTGCCGCTGCCGGTGATGGCGCAGTCGACCACGCCGCGCTCCAGCGCCGAATAGACCTCCGGAAAGCCGATCGAGACCGGCTGGGCGCCGAGGGTGGTGACGAGATCGACCAGTGAGTTGCCGAAGGTCCTCACCTTCCGCCCGCGCAGCTCGGCCAGGCTGGCGAAGGGCGCGCGGCAGAAGACCACCTGCGCCGGGAAGGGATAGATCACCATCAGCCGGGCGCCGAAGCGCTCCAGGTCGCGGTTGACCACCGGCAGCATGGCCTCGGCGATGCGCTTCGCCGTGCCGATATCGGGGGCGAGGCCGGCGAGGTCGACCATGTCGAGGATCGGCACGTCGCCCGACAGGGTGGACAGCGTGCTGGCGCCGATATCCGCCTGGCCGGAGCGGACGAGGCGCACCAGCTCCGTGCCGGAGAGGTTGCGTTCGGCATGGGTCGAGAGCTGCACCTCGATGCGTCCGCCGCTGCGCTGGACGACCGCCTCCCGCAACACGGGGATGTCGACGCGGGTAAATTGCGGCTGGGTCGGCAGCGGCTGGGTGACGGCGACGACCGAGACCTTCGGCCCGGCGGGCAGGCTGGCCGGCACCTGGGCCGGGGCCGGGCGGGTGAGCGACAGCGCGGCCAAGGCCGCCATCCAGGCCAGTCTCATGCGGAAGCCTCTCCCCGGGGTTGCCATGCGGAACATGACATGGCCGCCGGCACTGTCCACGGGTGCAAGAGGCAGGAACGCGTGGGGTGGGGCCGGCATTGCCTGCCAGGTGGGCAGGTGGGGTTCAGGCCCCGGGCAAAATAGTCTCTTGGCTGGCCCTCAGACGAAGCCGAGGGCCATCCCGAGCGCCGTCATGTCATGCGCCGAAATGACCGAGGCGCGCTTGATGTGCTCGTCCTTCAGGTTCGGGATGAAGAGCTGCCAGGCCTCGAGGCCGCCCAGGACGTCGAACATCATCGAGCCGCCCGCGACCTCCCTTTCCTTCGCCTTGCGGGCGCGGATATCGGCCAGGTTGTACTTGGGCTCGCTCCATTTGGGCTGCGGCGTGTAGGTGCCCCAGAAAGCCCGGGCATCGGTTTTCAGCTCGATCTGGACGTAGTTGTCGAGGTCGTTCCAGTCGATCCGCACCGCCGACATGAAGCGGACCATCGCGCTCATGTCGATGCCATTGAGCTTGGCCTGCTGGTAGCGGCCGAGAGCGCCTTCGTAATCCTCCCTGAAGGGCTTCACCGAGGACCACCAGGGGCTGACGCCGTACTGCGTCTCCGGCGCGTCCCCTTTGGTCAGCTTGAAGAGGAGCATGCCCTTCGGCAGGGTCTCGGTCCGCCACTTGGCGAAGCCGCCCTGGTCGGATTTGCGGAGCTTGTAGAAGTCGGCGATGGAGAGGTTCTCGTTGAGCATCGGCGTCGCGCTTCCCCGGTCCGGATGCGCCGGCCCCTGAGCGAACGTAACGACTTCGGTACACTCTCACCACATGATTATAAAGCGGGGCTGTGATCAAACCGCTGGGCGAAGCATCAGCCCTGGCTCACGACCCGTCCCGCGAACGCCACCACTCCCCGGGCCGGATGCGCCCCGATCGCCTCCCCCACCGTCTCCGCCGGGATCGCGAACAGATGCGCCGGCGCGCCCACCGCCAGGGCCGGCGCCTCCTCCTCCATCACCGCCGCCCCGGCCGCGCTCACCATGTCGAAGAGCTCGGCCAGCGCCTCGTCCGTCCGCGCATCCAGCCGCCAGCCGATGATGGCGGCGCGTTCCAGCATGTCGCCGGTGCCGTAGGGGCTCCAAAGGTCGCGCAGGTTGTCGTTGCCGCAGAAGACGCGCACGCCTGCCGCGCGCAGTCGCAGCAGCGGCGGCAGGGGGGCGCCGCCGGCGCCGTGGCTCACCAGCGCCATCCCCGCCTCGGCCATCATCGCGGCTGCCGCCTCCAGCCGGCTCTCGGCGAGGGCGCCGAGGCAGAAGCCGTGGCTGATCGCAACGCGCCCCTGCATGCCGTGCGCCCGCGTCCGCGCCGCGATCTCGGCGAGGGAGAAGAGGCCGAGCTCGCCCGCCTCGTGCAGGTGGATGTCGAGGCCGACGCCATGCCGCTCCGCCATGCGGAAGAGGATGTCGAGCTGGCCCTTCGGGTCGCGGTCCACCTCGCAGGGGTCGAGGCCGCCGAGCAGGTCGGCGCCCGCGCGCAGCGCCGCGTCCAGCAACGCCTCCGTCCCCGGCGCCGTGACGACGCCCGCCTGGGGGAAGGCGACGGTCTGGATGCGCATCCGGTCCGCATGCGCCGCCTTCGCCTCGAGGATGCCCTCCAGCATGGAGAGGCCGAAGGTGGGCGTGATGTCGGCATGGGTGCGGATCAGCGCCGTCCCCTGCGCGGCGCAGCGGCGGATGAGGTGGCCGGCGCGCTCAGCCGGCGAGAGGGGGAGATGCGGCATCAGCCGCTGGTCGGTCTCGATGCGGCTGGCGCGGGTGGGGCCGGCGGCATGCGGCATCCAGGGCAGGCCCATCAGCGTCTTGTCGAGATGGAGGTGCCCGTCGGTCAGTCCGGGAAGCAGGAGCTGGCCGCCGAGCGCGTGGGTCGCCGCGGCCGCGGGCAGCGGGGCGCCGGGCGGCAGGATGGCGGCGATGCGGCCGCCGGCACAGGCGACGGCCATGCCGGTGCGGCCGTCCGGCAGGCGGGCCTCGGTGAGAAGGGTATCGACGGGGTCCATGCCGGGCATGGGAGGCGAAAGCCGCCCGCCCGGCAAGGCCCACGGTCAATGCCCGGCGCGGACGGCCCGGACGGCGTCGGCCACGGCCGAGAGGGCGCGTGCGGTATGCCCCGCCGCCAATTCCTCCTGCGCTGCGTGGAGACCGCGGGTCGCGGCCTCGAGCGGCGGCGTCAGCCCCTTCTCGGCGATGAGACGGCGGAGGCGCATCTCCGCCAGGGCGAGGTTCACCGCGCCGGCCTTGGCATGGTCGTCCCGCAGGTCATGATCGGCGCCGAGCAGCAGGTCGAGCAGCCGCTCCGCCTCCGGCGAGCCGTGCGGCAGGGGCAGGACATGCGGCGCCGGCGGGTCCTTCAAATGGCCGAGCGCCACCTGTCGGGGCATCAGGCTGGCGATGAAGGCGTCGATGTAGGGGTGCCGGGTCGTATCGGTGTGCATGGACGAATGCCTTGCTGCGCGGCGTCATCCGCCGCCCCGTCAAGCTAGGCCTCCGTGCGGCGGAAGGATCAGCACGGCTGCGTGACGGCGCTGAAGCTTCGGACATGCGGCGTCAATCCTTGTAGTCGGGCTCGCGGCGGTCGAGGATCCGCTTCAGCGCCGAGAAATGCCAGTCGGCATTCGAGCGGCCGCCATACTTGACCGAGTTGTCGCGGAAGGCGGCGATGGTCCCGTCGATCACCGGCTGCGGCAGGTGGCGAAGCGGCTTGCCCGTCCACATGGCGTAGAGCTGCACCTGCGCCACGCGCTCGATGTAGTACAACCGGTCATAGGCCTCGGCGACGGTGCGGCCGACGGTGGCGACGCCGTGGTTGGCCATGATGAGGATCGACTTGTCGCCGACGACGCCCGCCAGGCGCTCGCCCTCGGCCGGGTCGTAGGCGAGGCCGGTATAGGTGAGGTCGTAGGCGGTGTTCAGCATGGTGCCGAGCTCGGTCTGGCCGATCGGCAGGATGCTCGGGTCCTCGAGGCGCGAGAGGGCGCTGGCGAAGGGCATGTGGGTGTGGAAGACGGCGGCGGCATTCGGCAGCAGCCGGTGCATCGGCGCATGGATGCAGTAGGCGGAGCGCTCGATCTCGCCCTCGCCGGCGCGGCGCGTGCCGTCATAGCCGATCTCCATGAAGCAGCTCGCCGTCACCTCCGACCAGTGGAGGCCGAAGGGGATCTGGTAGTAGCGGTCGTCGGTGCCGGGCACGCGGAGGGTGAGGTGGTTGAAGATCCCCTCGTTGAAGCCGTGCATGACGGCGAGGCGATGTGCGGCGGCAAGGTCGACGCGCGCGTGCCAGCGCTGGTCGGCGAGCGAGAGGTCCTCGGCGGGGAGGGATTCCAGCGGCATGGGGGGCTCCTTCGGCGGGATGGGCCGATGGTAGGCCTCTCCGTCCGGAGGGCAAGCGCTCAGCGGGCCGCCGCTCCCGCCTGCCGGCGCCGGCGCTCGGACATCCAGGCGATGCCCATCAGCAGCAGCGCCCCGCCGCCGACCAGCGGCAGGTCGAGCCAATGGGCGGCGTGGGGGAAGGCGCGGAAGAGGCTCGCCACCGCATAGGAGAAGAAGAGGCCGAGGCAGAAGACGTTGAGGCTGTTCCGCCCGGCCGCCGCCAGCGCCTGAGCCAGCCAGCCCTGCAGCATCATCTCCCGCGGCGGCACCAGCGCCACGACGGCATAGGCGAGCGCCAGCGCATGGAGGACGCGCGGCAGGGCGAGGTCCTGCTTGCCCATCAATGCCTGCAGGTCGAGCGGCGGCCCGGCGATCAGCCCATGCTCCACCAGCCGCACCCAGAGCCCGGCGAGCAGGACCAATGCCGCTGCGGCGAGCAGCGCCGGATGGGGCCCGATCGCCCTGCCCCGCAGCAGGGCCTCCCGGCCGAACCAGGCGCCGAGGGCGAACAGGACCTGCCAGGCCAGCGGGTTGAACTCCACCTCCGTCCCGCCGAGACCGGGCAGGCGCCAGCCCCAGAGCTGCACCGCCGCGTAGAGCGCGAGCGACGGCAGCAGCGCGAAGGGGCCGATGCGCTCCATCAAGTGGACTAGGACCGGGAGGGTCAGCATGCTGAGGATGAAGATCGGCAGGATGCCCATGAATGCCGGCTGGTAGAGCAGCGTCGCCGCACCCGGCAGGGCGAACCAGGGCTCCTGCAGAAGCCAGGACCAGCCGAGGGCCGCCGCCTCGCCGGGCCAGCGGCACGCCATCTCCGTGGCCATGACGAGGGCCGCGAAGCCGCAGACGACGATCAGATGCGTCCGGTAGAGCCGCCCCACCCGCCCCAGCAGGTCGAGCAGGGCGGCACGCCAGCCGCTGCGATGCTCCTTCAGCACGAAGACGGAGCCGAGGGCGAAGCCGGAGAGGAAGAGGAATTGCTCGGAACTGTCCGAGAGCCCCCAGGCGGCGGAGATGCCCCAGGCGCCGATCAGCGAGCCATGCGCATGGGAGGCGAAAATCTGCAGCTGCAGCCAGCCGCGCAGCAGGTCGAGGCGCGTGTCGCGCGGCGGGCGTTTCAGCATGGCGAATCTCCGTCAGGCCAGGCGCGGCCGCTGGCCGGAACGCGCGATGACGGCGAATGGCCCGTCACCGCGGATCAATGAAGCCAGGACCGGCGTCGCCCTCGAGGCCGCTGACGGCCGGGCCGATGCCGGAGACGACGGCCGCCCCTCGATCAGCCCGGGCAGCAGCGTCGCGCCGATGCCGTGCGCGGCGCCCAACGGAGGGAAGCCGCGCCGCATCGGCTACTTCCGGTCGTACTGCACCTCGATCATGTTGCCGCTGCCGACCGTGAGCCGCGGCACCGCGCCGTCATTGCCGACACGCATGTTGGGGGCAGCGGTGTCGTAGATGACTTCGAGCATGCCATTGACGTTCTCGAGCCGCAACACGCGCTGCGACTGCGGCACGCCCGGCCGCATGTCGTAGACGAGGGTGACGCTGCTGTCGTCGTTCACCATCACCTGGCGCAGCACGCGCTCACCCATCATCGGGCCGAGCTGCATCCGCTGTCCCGGCTGCATGGGGGTGGACTGGGCGAAGGCGAAGGCTGGCGCGACGAGCAGCGCGAGCCCTAGCACGAAGGCAAGGCGGCGGGTCGTGGTCATGGTGTGGACTCCAGCATGGTTGCGCTAGAGGTTTCGGTGCCGGCGCCGCCGCGGTTACCGGGATGCCAAAATAAATCAGCCGCAGCCGGGCGGCGTGATGCGGTCGGCGAGGCCGATGAGCTCGAAGCGATAGGGCTCGGTCGCCGCCGGGTCGATCGTCACCATCACGGCGCGCGTGTCGCCATCCCCGGGCACCATGGCGCGCGTCAGGTTCGGCGCCTCCGGCACGGGATTGTCGCGCAGCCAGAAATGGCTGTCGCCATGCAGCAGCAGCACCGGCCGGCCGAAGTCCCGCGCCGCGGCGGCGAGCGCGTCCCGCGTATCCACATGCCCGGCGACGGTGCCGCGGCCGCAGCGGTCGCGGAAATACAGGTCGGCCTGTATGGCGACGACGACGGCGCCGCTGCCGGCCGCCCGCGCCGCGGCGAAGCCCTCGCGCAGCCAGGCGAGGTTCGCCGCATTGCGCGCTGGGTATTCCTGCGCGGCGCCGGGCGGCGTGCCCGGCCTGCCGTCCTGCGGGCGGTTGTTGTCGGAGCCCGGCACATGCAGTGTGAGGAAGGTGATGCCCTCGCGCTCCCAGCGGGCATTCTCCACATAGGCGCGGAAGCCGGGCGCGAGGTCGGCCTGTCGCCGCAGCGGCATCGGCGATCGCCCGAGGCTCACCGGCGCGCTGAAGAAGCGGGCGCGCAGCAGCGCCAGCCGCTCGACCGGGTCGAAGGCGCCGGCGCGCTGCTGCCAGCAATCGGTCCACTCGTTGTCGCCCGGCGTGTAGACCAGCGGGCCCTGGATGCGGTTGAACCAGGCGGCGGTGCGGTCGAGGATGACCGCATCCGTGCAGGCCTCGCTGCCCGCCTTGGTATCGCCGAGGAAGATGCTGAAGGCGGGGCGGGCGGCGTTGATCGCATCGGCGAGCTGGTGCACCCGCTCCACTTCCGCCGCGCAGGCCGCGCCGCCGCCGCGGTTGCAATAGGGCATGTCACCGAAAGCGACGAAGCGGAGCGGCTCGGCCGCGGCAGGGGCGGCAAGCAGCAGGAGAAGCGGCAGGAGCAGGAGACGCATGCCCCATTCCCTAGCCGAGCCGCGCTGGATGGAACAGTGACCAAACGCTGACGCCTCACAGAGACGCGAAGCCTTCCTCCCCTGTTTGGGGGAGGCTGGCGGGGCCGTGCAGGCGCTTGCATGACGGCGCAATCTGGAGGGACCCCGATGCGCCACCTTGCCAAGCTCGCCGCCCCAGCGCTGCTGGTTGCCGCCCTGCTCGCACCCGGCCAGGCTGCCGCCCAACCCATGACCGACGCCTTCGACATGCTGCTTGCGCCGCCACAGGGCCGGGAGCAGCGAATCGGCCTCATCCTGGTGACGCCGCAGCCGGAGCGCGCCCTGCCGGCCGTCATCATCATGCCCGACGAGGCGGGGATCGACGGTCGTACCGCGCGGCTGTCCGACGTCATGCTGGCCCGCGGCTGGGTCGGCATCGAGGTCGACCCGGAGCCGCTGTCGCTCGATGGCGCGGCGGTGCCGCCTCCGCCCTCGCCGCTCCGCCTCGGGCGGCTCCTGCGCTCGCTGCACGAGGCATTGCAGACGGATGCGCGGGTCGACCCGCGCCGCATCGCCGTCGTCGGCCTCGGGACCGGCGGGCGAGCGGCGGTGCATGCGGCGCTCGAGGATGGCCGGCTCGGCTTCGCCGCTCATGCCGCCCTCTATCCCGGGTGCGAGGCCCTCGCCGCCGAGCAGGAAGTGCCGCCCGACGCCCCCGCCCTGCTGCTGCTTGCGGGGGCGGAGGAGCCACCGGATGCCTGCGCCGGGCTCGGCGCCCGGCTGCACCGGATGGAGGGCGCGACCTATGGGTGGGATCACCTGATCGCCGGCGCCATGCGGCGCTGGACCTCCGCGGGCTCGACGCCGGTCCATCCGGACGGGCAGGCGACCGAGGCTGGCGAGATCATCCTGACCCGCTTCCTGGCGGAGGCGTTCCGCGCGGTCCGCTAGGGCGGGATCGCCGGGCAGCGGACCGGCCGAAGGCGCGGATCACGCGGCAAGGCAGCCAGCTGGATCATGATCTGACGCCCGGGAGCCGGGCGACGAGGGCGGCGAGCGCGGCCTGGCTGCGCGCGCCGGTCGCGTCGAAGCATCGGGCGAGGTGGCTCCGCACCGTCTCGGCCGAGAGGCCAAGGGCAGCGGCCGTCCCCGGCACGCCGGCGCCCGCCGCGATGCTGCGCAGGACCCGCGCCTCGGCATGGGTAAGGCCGAAGGCGGCGCGCAGCGTCTCCGTCTCCGGCGGCGTGTCCGGGCCGCCGGCCAGTACCGCGACGGCGGGGCGCCCGGCCTCGCCCATTGGACCGGGCAGGGGCGTCACCAGCACCGGCCAGCCCGGCTCGCCCGAGGGCCGGGTGACCCGCATCCGTCCGCCGAGGCCGGCCGCCACGGCGCGGCCGATGAGCCGGTGCAACTGCCGCGCCTCGCCCGGCAACTCGGTCGAGAGCCGGCCGGGGCCGCCGGGTTCGGGCAGGAGGCGGAGGCCGTCGGCCAGCCGCAGCAGCGCCTCGCCGGCGGCATTGGCATGGCGGAGCCGCCCGGTGCGGTCGATCAGCAGCACTGCATGCGGGGCCGCATCGAGCGCCGTGGCGAGCCCCCGTTCGGCGGCGCGGCTGGCCTGCAGGGCGCTGGCCAGCTCAAGCGCCTGGCGGAGATGCGGCGCAAGGCGGGTGAAGCGGCTGAGCGCCTCGCCGGAGGCCTCCGCGCCCCGGGCATCGAGACAAAAGGCGATGCCGCCGCTGCCGCTGCCGCCGCTCCAGGAGCCGTAGTTCAGCATGATGTGGTTTTCGATCCGCTGCGGCAGCAGGATCTCGGCATGGAGCGCGCTTCGCCGGGCCTCGGCCTTGGGCCAGAGCGCGCTCGCCAGCACGGGGTCGCCCTCCGGCATCCACCGGATCGCGCGGGCATAGCCGTTGTCGGCATGACGCTCGAGGTAGAGCCCGGCGAGTGCCGGGTCGAGCCGGCCGACCACGATGAAGTCATGGCCGATCGCATGGCTGTGGCGCGTGACCATCCCGCCGATAGCGCCGAGATGGTCGGCGGTGAGGGTCAGCGCGGCGGGCCAGAGCGCGGGGTCGCGCACCGCGTCGTGCACCGCCAGCAGCACCTCCTCGAAGCCCGTCTGCCGCATCGCTACGCCTCCCTGACCTCGAGCGGAGAGTCTGACTGAAACGGTTTGCAATAGTCATCACAAGGGCTGCAACCGTTTTGCTTCCATCCGTTACGCCACGCCAAGGGCGGGGCGGTTGCCTTCCGCGCCCCGCCGGGCTACCGCCCCGGCCCATGCGCACCGAGGATTTCGACTTCGACCTGCCGGAGCGGCTGATCGCCCAGGCGCCGGCCCGGCCGCGCGATTCCGCGCGGCTGCTGGATGTCGGGCGGGCGGGGCTGGCGGACCGCATCGTCCGGGACCTGCCCGGCCTGCTCCGGCCGGGCGACATCATGGTGGTCAACGACACACGGGTGATCCCGGCCCGGCTGCGCGGCCGCCGGGGCGAGGCGGCCATCGAGATCATGCTGAACCGCGCCGAGGGCGGCGGGCTGTGGGAGGCGCTGGTGCGCAATGCCCGGCGCCTCCGCCCGGGCGACACCATCGCCATCGAGGGTGCCCCCGGCCTCGCCCCGCAGGTCGTCGAGCGACGCGAGGGCGGCATGGCGCTGCTCGATTTCGGCCCGGACCAGGCGGCGCTCGCCATGGCGCTGGAGGCCGCCGGCGAAGTGCCGCTGCCGCCCTATATCGCCCGGCCGGAGGGGCCGTTGCCGGAGGACCGCGAGGACTACCAGGCGATCTTCGCCGCCCGCCCCGGCGCCGTCGCCGCGCCGACCGCGAGCCTCCACTTCACCCCGTCGCTGCTCGAGGCGATCGCCGCGCGCGGCGTCGGCCAGGCAATGGTGACGCTGCATGTCGGCGCCGGCACCTTTCTTCCGATGCGGGCCGAGGATCCGCGCGAGCACAGGCTCCATCCCGAGTGGGGCGAGGTGACGGAGGCGGCGGCGGCATCGATCAACGCCGCGCGCGCGGCCGGCGGCCGGGTGGTTGCGATCGGCACCACCGCGCTGCGGCTGCTGGAGACGGCGGCGGGAGAGGACGGCGTGGTCCGCCCCTTCCGCGGCCTCACCGACATCTACCTGCTGCCCGGCCACCGCTTCCGCGGCGCCGACCTGCTGCTCACCAACTTCCACCTGCCGCGGAGCACGCTCTTCATGCTGGTCTCGGCCTTCGCCGGCACGGCGCGGATGCGGGCGGCCTACGCCCATGCCATCGCAGCTGCCTACCGCTTCTACAGCTATGGCGATGGCAGCCTGCTGGAGCGCGAGGAGGCCCGATGACCTTGCACTGGACCCCCCTCGCCCGCGACGGCGCCGCCCGCGCCGGCACGCTGCACACCGCCCATGGCACGGTCGATACGCCCGTCTTCATGCCCGTCGGCACCGCCGGCACCGTCAAGGCGATGACCGCCGATGCGGTGCGGGCGACCGGCGCGCGGATGGTGCTCGGCAACACCTACCACCTGATGCTGCGCCCGGGGGCGGAGCGCGTGGCGCGGCTCGGCGGGCTGCATCGCTTCATGGACTGGCACGGGCCGATCCTCACCGACAGCGGCGGGTTCCAGGTGATGAGCCTCGCCGGCCTCCGCACGATGGACGAGGGGGGCGTCACCTTCCGGAGCCATGTCGACGGGGCGAAGCACCGGCTGACGCCGGAACGGAGCGTCGAGATCCAACGGCTGCTCGGCGCCGATGTGACCATGTGCTTCGACGAATGCACGCCCTTCCCGGCGACGGAGGAGCAGGTGGCCGCATCGATGCGCCTGTCCATGCGCTGGGCGGCGCGCTCGCGGGCAGCCTACCGGGCGCGGGAAGGGCATGGGCTCTTCGGCATCGTCCAGGGCGGCGTGCATCCGGCGCTCAGGGCGGAAAGCGTCGCGGCGCTGACGGCGATCGGCTTCGAGGGCTATGCGGTGGGCGGCCTCGCGGTCGGCGAGGGGCAGGCGGCAATGTTCTCGACGCTCGACTGCACCCTGCCGCTGATGCCGCAGGACGCCCCGCGCTACCTGATGGGCGTCGGCACGCCGGCCGACATCCTGGGCGCGGTCCGGCGCGGGATCGACATGTTCGACTGCGTGATCCCGACCCGCTCGGGCCGCACGGGGCGCGCCTATACCAGCCGGGGCATGCTCAACCTGCGCAACGCACGCCATGCCGAGGACCCCTCGCCGCTCGATCCGGCCTGCGCCTGCCCCGCCTGCGCGCGGCATTCGCGGGCCTACCTGCACCACCTCATCAAGGCCGAGGAGATGCTCGGGCCGATGCTGCTGACCTGGCACAATATCCAGTACTACCAGGATTTGATGCGCGGCCTCCGCATCGCCATATGCGAGGGGCGCCTCGATGAGCATGCGGCGGCGCTGGAGGCGGGATGGAGCCCGCAGCGCGAGGAGAATGATGGCTGAGGCGACCACCGACACCACCGGGCTGACCCTGCTCGGCCGCAACGCCACCCTGCCGGCGAGCCCGGAGGAGGCGCGGCTCGAGCGCGTGCCGAACCCGCATCCGGGGCTGCGCTACGTCGTGCGCTTCGCAGCGCCCGAGTTCACCTCGCTTTGCCCGCTGACGGGCCAGCCGGACTTCGCGCATCTGGTGATCGACTATGTCCCGCGGGACTGGCTGGTCGAGAGCAAGTCGCTGAAGCTCTATCTCGGCGCCTTCCGCAACCATGGCGCCTTTCACGAGGCCTGCACCGTCGCCATCGCCCGGCGGCTGGTGGAGGAGCTCGATCCGGAATGGCTGCGCATCGGCGGCTACTGGTATCCGCGCGGCGGCATCCCGATCGACATCTTCTACGCGACTGGGCCGGCGCCGGAGGGCGTCTGGGTGCCGGACCAGGGCGTGCCGGGGTATCGCGGCCGAGGCTAGAGCTCGGCCGCGACCTCCTCCTCGCTCATGAAGGGGAAGCGCAGCCAGAGCGTGCTCTTCGGGTCGTTCAGCGCCTTGATCCAGGCCGGAATCTTCCCAGCCGGTGCGGTCTTGATGCCGGTGACGGCACCGCCATTCGGGTATTGGCGCACCTGCGGGTTCATGAAGGCGTGGCCCGCGCTCGAATGGCCGTAGACGCCGTAGCCCTCCTGCGCCCACGGCTTCATGGCCTCCGAGATTCGCCAGGCGTAGCCGCCATCGATGGCGCAGGAGCAGGCATAGAGCACGACCTTCACCGAGTACTGGCCGTAGGACCAGATGGCGTTGGTCAGCTCGTCAATGGATTTCAGCGCGAAGCCGGCCGAGGGCATGCCGTCCTTGTAGCCGTGGCCGAAATAGACGATGGCGTCGTACCAGCCATCAGCGGCGCCGATGGCGAGCGCGTTCAGGATCTGCGCGCGCCGCTGGTCGCCCGGCAGGTGATTGTCGAACTTGCACATCGTCACGTCGCAGCCGAGCTTCGTGTAGTACTTCTGGTACATCGCGGCGCCAGGATGGAAGGCGCCGGTTGCGTCATTGCCCCGCGGATTGTGGACATCCGGCGCCTGGTTGTGCATCGGGTAGAAGACGAAGCTGCGCTGCGGTGCGTCCATCAGTCGCCTCCTGCGGTCTTTCCGAAAGGATTGTAGCCGTATTGACCGATCTGACGGTTTCATCTGCCCGTCATCATTATTTCAATTCCTTCCCGCATTGTCTGTGTCGGTGGACGGACGTCCCCTCTGCCGCCGCCGGGTATCGGTGCTATGGAGGCGGCGTGACGAAGGACCTGATCCGCGACGAGGCTGGGCGCCTCGGCTTCGACGCCGTGGGCTTCACCGCCGCCACGCTGCCGGAGGAAGCGCGCGCCCGGCTGAACCGCTTCCTGACCGATGGCATGCACGGGAGCATGGGCTGGATGGAGGCGCGGGCCGAGCAGCGGGCGCATCCCCGCGCGCTCTGGCCCGAGGCGGTGAGCATCGTCTCGCTCGGCCTCAGCTACGCGCCGGCGGAGGACCCGCTGGCGGCGCTGCAACGGCGCGACCGCGGCACCATCAGCGTCTATGCGCAGAACCGCGACTACCATGACGTGGTGAAGTCACGCCTCAAGGCCCTCGCCCGCTGGATGGTCGCCCGCTGGCCGGAGGCGCTGGTGAAGGTCTTCGTCGACACGGCGCCGGTGATGGAGAAGCCCCTGGCGCAGCAGGCCGGGCTCGGCTGGCAGGGCAAGCACACCAACCTGGTGAGCCGCCGGCACGGTTCCTGGCTCTTCCTCGGCGAGATCTACACGACGCTCGACCTGCCGCCCGACGCGCCGGGCCAGGACCGCTGCGGGAGCTGCCAGGCCTGCCTCGACATCTGCCCGACCCGCGCCTTCCCCGAGCCGCGGCGGCTCGATGCGCGGCGCTGCATCAGCTACCTCACCATCGAGCATCGCGGGCCGATCCCGGAGGAGCACCGGGCGGCGATGGGCAACCGCATCTATGGCTGCGACGACTGCCTGGCCGTCTGCCCGTGGAACAAATTCGCCCGCGCCCATAGCGAGCCGGCCTTCGCTCCGCGCGCCACGCTTGATGCGCCGCGCCTTGCCGAGCTGGCGATGCTGGACGATGCCGCATTCCGCGCCCTCTTCACCGCGAGCCCGGTGAAGCGCATCGGGCGGGACCGCTTCGTCCGCAACGTGCTGGTGGCGATCGGCAATTCCGGCGATCCCCGGCTCCACGCGACCGCGCAGGGACTCACCGGGGATGCCGACCCGGTGGTGGCGGAGGCGGCGCGCTGGGCGGCAGGGAGGCTGGAGGCGGCATGATCCGGGACGATGCGGCGCTGGTGCTGTTCAGCGGCGGGCAGGACAGCGCCACCTGCCTCGCCTGGGCGCTGGATCGTTTCCCGCATGTCGAAACCATCGGCTTCGACTATGGCCAGCGCCACAAGGTCGAGCTGGAGGTGCGGCAAGCCTTCCGCGCCCGCCTGCTCCGCGAGAATCCGGGCTGGGCGGCAAGGCTCGGCGAGGACCACCTGCTGGCGCTCGATGCCCTGCGTGCCGTCTCCGACACCGCTCTGACGCGGGAGACCGGCATCGCCATGCAGGCGGATGGGCTGCCCAATACCTTCGTCCCCGGGCGGAACCTGCTGTTCCTCACCTTCGCCGCGGCGCTCGCCTACCGGCGCGGGCTGAAGCACCTCGTCGCCGGCATGTGCGAGACGGATTATTCCGGCTATCCCGATTGCCGTGACGACACGCTGAAGGCGCTGCAGGTCGCCATCAATCTCGGCATGGACCGGCGCTTCGTCCTGCACACGCCGCTGATGTGGCGGGACAAGGCAGCGACCTGGGCACTGGCGGAGCGGCTGGGAGGCGCGGCGTTGGTCGAAGCGATCCGCGAGGATACGCATAGCTGCTATCTCGGCGACCGCAACCGGCTGCATGACTGGGGATATGGCTGCGGCACCTGCCCGGCCTGCGAGTTGCGGCGCGGCGGCTGGGACCGCTGGAGGAACCGCCCGGGGGAGGCAGGCGGCCCTTAGGGCAAGCTCCGGTCACCGTGAAACACCTGAGCGGGATGATCCGCTCTTCAGGAGAACGCGCCAGAGCGGCCGCGCTGAGCCCGGATGAGCAAAGGCCGCGCCACCCCATGTTCGCTGGAGGGTCGACCGGCGGGAGCCGGGAGTGAGGAGACCAGACAACAGGTTGGACGACGATCCACGACTCACCGGCCTTGGGCGACGGCCTAGCGCTGGCCCTCGATCTCGCTCTCGTCGGCCGGCGGGCAGACCTTGACCTGGCCGCCGCGGGCATGGAACTCCGCCACCAGTCGCGCCGCTTCGTCATCGCTAGGCCGCCCGCCAGCCTGCTCACTGCGGGCCCGCTGCTCGGCGATGCGGAATCGCAGCCGTTGCTGGTCGGCTCGGCGTGTGGCGGCGGAGGCCGCCTTCTCCGTTAGGGGCTGGTCGGATTGGTCTGCGGGGGAGGAAGCCATGAGGGGCAACCTAACGGGCATGGCCCATTCCGGCCAGCACCGCCGCGTCACGTCGCCGTCAGCCGGTGCCGGTCAGAGCACCGGCCGCACGACGATGGCGGTGCCGATACCGTATCAACCCGCGGCGACCGAACGTCATGTCACATCGACGCGAGGAATTCGTCCGGCGTTCCACTTGCGAGCCGAATCAGCCCGCAGCCGCAGTAGCCTCCCAATCGAGCGGACGCGGAAGTCAGGCGCAGGAGCCGGGCGGCGTCGGCCTCCTGGACCGAGAGCTCGATAGCGGCCGGGTGTTCTGGTCGGAACAGCACTTCCGGGTCTGGGGCCTCAATTCTGCCCGGGTCGAGCCTTCCTTCGACAGCTTCCTGCCCGCGCTCGCCCCGGCCGACCGGGAGCCGACGGCCGCCAGGATGAAGGCCGTCCGGCCGGACCGGTCCCAAAGCAGCTACGAGGCGGAGTTCCGCCTGCCCCGCCCGATGGCGCAGCGCGCTTCGTGCTGGCGCACGGCGAGATCCTGCACGACCCGGCGACGGGCAAGGCGCTCCGCCTTGCCCGTCGCCTGCCTCGACGTGACCGAGCGCTGCCTCCCGGAGGATCGGCTGCGCCTGCTGGCCCGCAAGGTGGACGACCGGGCGAGGAATCCCCTTGCCGTGGACCAGGCCGCGGTGCGCCTGGTGCCGACGGAGGATGCGGGCGCCTCCGCCCGGGCGGTCGACGAGCGAATGCGCTCGCTCGACCGGCTGGCGCTGGGTTGAGGCCCCTATCGGCTCAGCTGCCGCCGCGCCTCCTCCAGCGTGGCGAGGCAGCCGGCCTCGTCGCCACGGCCGGCCTGCTCGCGGGCCTGGTTCAGCCTGGCCCGCGCCTGCACCACGCCATCGCCGCCCGCGCCGGCATCGGCGGCGCGCTGCGTCGCCTGCGCCTCGCGCTGCGGGTCCTGGAAGGGCCCGCTCGGCGGGGCGGGCCGGTTTGCCGGTGGCGGCTGCAACGCCTGCCCCTCCCGCGCCGCGGCGACGCCCTGCCCGCCGGAGGAGGCCGCCGCCGCCTCGCCCCCCGCGCCTGTCGCCTGCCGCTCGAGCGCCGCGATCTGCTCGGTGCAGGGCGCGGCGAGGGCCGGCCCGGCGAGCATCGCCAGGCCGAGGAGGATCGTGCCCGCCCTCATGTGGTCAGCTGGTCGCGGATCGGCAGCTGCCGGATCCGCTTGCCGGAGGCGGCGAAGATCGCATTGGCGATGGCCGGCGCGATGGGCGGCAAGCCCGGCTCGCCGACGCCGCCGAGCGGCTGGTTGTAGTCGCGCGAGGCCAGCAGGTGGACACGGATCTCGCGCGGCGCGCTGTCGATGCGGGTCAACTCGTAGGCGTCGAAATTGTTCTGCTCGACGCGGCCGTCCCTGAAGCTGATCTCGGCCGAGAGGGCGAGGCCGGTGCCCATGACCACGGCGCCCTCCATTTGCGAGCGAATGCGCTCCGGATTGACCTGCGGCCCGCAATCGATGGCGATGTCAACGCGGGGGAAGCTGAGCTCGCCCCGGTTGCCCATCTTCACCTCCACCGCGGCGGCGACATAGGAGACGAAGCTGTAGTGCCCGGCGATGCCGAGACCGCTGCCCGCCGGCATCGCCCTGCCCCAGCCGATGCCATCCGCCGCCGCCTCGACCACCCGTCGCAATCGCCCGGTATCGATCGGGTAGCGCTTCGGGTCCTCGCCATGGTTCCAGGCGTCGCCGAGCGTGGTCGGGTCGACGACGCGCGGCGCGCCGATCAGCTCCAGCAGGTAGTCCTTCGGATCCTTGCCCGCCGCATGCGCCAGCTCGGCGACGAAGGACTGAATGGCGAAGGCATGCGGGATGTTGGAGACGGCGCGGAACCAGCCGATCCGCGCATGCGCCTGCGCCTCCGGGTTCTCGATCCGGATGTTCGGGACGGCGAAGGGCGTGTTGACCAGCCCCATGCCGAGCTCGAACGGCAGCTCGTGCTTCGGGTCGGGCACGAAGATGGAGCCGATGGTCGGCGCCACGCTGCGGTGCAGCCAGGCGACCGGCTTGCCGGCGGCATCCAGCCCCGCCTCGATCCGTTCGACGGAGACGGTGTGGTAGTAGCCGTGATGCAGGTCGTCCTCGCGCGTCCAGGTCACCTTCACCGGCGCGCCGTCCATGGCCTGGCTGCACAGCCCCGCCTCGAGCACGAAGTCGGGCTTCGACTTCCGCCCGAAGCCGCCGCCGAGCAGGGTCACATGCACCGTGACCTTGTCCTCCGGCATCTTCAGCCGCTCGGCGAGGCGGGTGCGCGTCGCCTGCGGGGCCTGGGTGCAGGCCCAGGCTTCGCAGCGCCCGTCGACGATGCGGACGAGCGCGGCGGGCGGCTCCAGCGGCGTCTGCGCGAGATGCGGGATGTAGTACTCCGCCTCGACGCGCTTCGCCGCCCCGGCCATGGCCCGGTCGACATCGCCGGCGGTGCGTACAACCTTGCCCGGCTTCCGCGCCGCCTCCTGCAGCTGGGCGCGGTAGGTGTCGGAGGAATAGACGGCGTGCGGCCCGTCATCCCAGCTGATCTTGAGCTTGTCGCGCCCCTGCATCGCCGCCCAGGTATTGCGTGCGATGACGGCGACGCCGCCGAGCGGCTGGAACTCCGAGGGGATGGACGGCGGGTCGATCGCCACGACCTTGAGGACGCCGGGCACCTTCATCGCATCGGCCGCGTCGAAGGAGGTCACCTTGCCGCCGAAGACCGGCGGGCGGGCGACGACGGCATGAAGCATGCCCTCCACCCGCGCATCGATGCCGTAGATCGCGCGGCCCGTGGTGATGTCTCGGTTGTCGAGGAGTTCGGTGCCTTCCTTGCCGATCAGGCGAAAATTGGCCGGGTCCTTCAGCCGCACCGCGGCGCGATCCGGCACCGGCATGTCGGCCGCCGCCCTGGCCAGCGCGCCATAGCCGACGGAGCGGCCTGACCTCTCATGCAGCACCTGGTGGTTCGCCGCCCGGACCTCGGCGACGGGCACGCCCCATTGCTTCGCGGCGGCCGCTTCCAGCATCGTTCGCGCCGCGGCGCCGGCCCGGCGCATCGGCATGAAGAAGTGGCGCAGGCTGCGCGAGCCGTCCGTGTCCTGGTTGCCGAAGCGCGCCTCGTCGCCCGGCGCCTGGGTGACGCGGACCTTCGCCCAATCCGCCTCCAGCTCCTCGGCGACGACCATGGGGATGGAGGTGCGCACGCCCTGCCCCATCTCCTGCCGGTGGCAGGTGACGGTGACGATGCCGTCCTCGGCGATGGCGATGAAGAGGCGCGGGTCGTCGCGCCAGCCATTCGGCATGCCATCGGCGCCGAAGCCCGCCTGCTGCGCCTCGCCGCGCGGCAGGCCGATGCCCAGCACAAGGCCGCCGGCGGCGACGCCGCCCAGCAGCCCGCGGCGGCTGAGATTGACGATCATGGCCGCCCCCCCTTCGCCGCCTGCTTGATCGCGGCCCGGATGCGCGGATAGGTGCCGCAGCGGCAGAGATTGCCGCTCATCGCCGTGTCGATGTCGTCGTCGCTCGGGTCGGGGATGTCCTTCAGCAGCGAGGCCGCCTGCATGATCTGCCCGGTCTGGCAGTAGCCGCATTGCGAGACGTTGAGCGTCCGCCAGGCGACCTGCACGGGATGGTTGCCATCGGCCGCGAGGCCCTCGATCGTCGTCACCTTCGCGCCGTCGATGGCGGATACCGGCGTCTGGCAGGCGCGCACCGCATTGCCGTCGACATGCACGGTGCAGGCGCCGCAGAGCGCCTGGCCGCAGCCGAATTTGGTGCCGGTGAGGCCGAGCTCGTCGCGCAGGAACCAGAGCAGGGGCATGTCGGGGTCGCCCTCGAAGCGACGCTCCGTGCCGTTGATGGTCAGGGTGGTCATTGGGGCTGGTCCTCCCGCATCCGTGCGGGGATCAAACCATGCGCTTGGCGCATACCGGGATGCCGTTCTCGCGACCTAACCTCCCAGCCGCACCAGCCCGTCCAGCGCCACTACGCCGCCCTCCGCCTCGGCGCGGATGAGGAGAGGGTTGATCTCCGCCTCCTGCACCTCGGGCAGCGCGGCGAGCGCGGAGAAGGTGGCGACCGCCCAGGCGAGCGCACCGAGATCGCCGCGTGGCAGGCTGCGCCAGCCGCCGAGCGGCTTGAGCTCCGGGATCTCCTCGATCATCTCGCGCGCCTCGGCGACGGAGACGGGGGCGAGGCGGAGGGTGAAGCTGCGCCGCAGCTCCGCCAGCACGCCGCCGATGCCGAGGACGACCACCGGCCCGACCTCCGGATCGCGGCGGAAGCCGAGGATGACCTCGGCAAGGCCGCGCTGCATCGGCGCCGCCAGCACGCCGCGCAGCCGTGCTGCGGGGGAATGGCTGCGGGCGCGGGCGAGCAGGTCCGCGGCCGCCTCGCGCACGGCCGCCGCGCCCTCGAGGCCGAGGCGGACCAGCCCGGCATCCGTCTTGTGGGCGATGTCGGGCGAGAGGATCTTCACCGCGAAGCGGCCCTCGCCGACGAACTCCTCCGGGGACTGCAGCACCTGCAGCCGCGGCACCTCGAGGCCGAGGGCGGCGAAGAGGGCGCAGGACTCCGCCTCGTCCAGCAGGCCGGCGGCGCGGCCGGCGAGCATGGCCCGCGGCGCCTCCACCGCCTCCGCCGGCACCGGCGGGCGCCGCCGTGGCGCCTGCCAGGCGAGGTAGGCATGGAGCGCATCGGCGCAGCTTTCCGGCGTGCGGAAGCCGGCGATGCCGGCCCGGTCGAGCACGGCCAGCGCCCCATCCGCCTGCGGCGCGCAGAAGACGGCGAGCGGCTTGCCGCCCGGCCCGGCGCCGAGGATGAACTCCTCCACATGGCTCTCCGGCTTCAGCCGCGCCGTGCTGCCGAGCACGGCCAGCACCGCGTCGCAGTGGTCGGAGCGCAGCAGGGCCCGCAGCGCCGCCGGATACTGGCCCTTGGTGCCGCCCATCGGCAGGTCGATCAGCGGCGAGTCGGAGACGGGCACGCCCTCCGCAGCGAGCGCGGCGCGGAACGGCTCCGGCGGCACCGGCACCTCGTCGCCCAGGAGGCCGAGCCGGTCGACGATCATCCCCGCTCCGCCGCCCGTGCCGGTCAGCGCCGCGACGCGCCGCCGGCCGCCCGCCCCTGTCCCTGGGCCCGGCCTGTGGCCGAGCACCAGCCGCGGCAGCTCGACCAGCCCTTCCAGCGTCTCGACCCGGAGGATGCCGTGGTCGCGGAAGAATGCCGCGGCCAGCTCGTCGCCGCCCACCATCGCCCCGGTATGGGAGACGGCGATGCGCCGCCCGAGCTCCGACCGGCCGAGCTTGTAGGCGATGACCGGCTTGCCGAGCGCATGGGCGCGATGCGCGGCGCGGGCCAGCGCCTCCGCATCGCGGAAGGTCTCGAGGAAAAGCAGGATCGCCCGCGTCGCCTCGTCCTCGGCCAGGATCCCGGCGATCTCGCCCACGCCCAGGTCGCATTCATTGCCGACCGAGGCAAGCTTCGAGAAGCCGAGGCCGCGCGCCGCGCAGCGCGAGAGCAGCGCCCCCATCATGCTGCCGCTCTGCGAGACCATGCCGAGCCAGCCCGGCAGCAGCGGCTCCGCCTCCACCGCCGCGTTGAGGGTGATGGGGATGCCGTCCGTCACGTTCAGCAGGCCGAGGCAGTTGGGCCCGACGAGGCGAAGCCCGCCCCCCCGCGCGATGGCGAGGATGCGCTCCTGCAGGGCGCGGCCCTCCTCGCCTAGCTCGGCGAAGCCCGCGCTGTAGATGGTGGCGACGCCGACGCCCGCCGCGACGCAATCCTCGATCGCCGCGGGCACCACCGCCGCCGGGAGCATGATCAGCGCATGATCGACCGGCCCGGGCGCCGCGCATACCGAGGGATAGGCCGGCAGCCCGCCGATCTCGCCGCCGCGCGGGTTGATGGGGAGGAGACGCCCGGCATAGCCTGCCTTGGCGAGGATGCGCTGGGCGCGGGAGTTGGTCTTCGCCTGGTCCGCCGTGGCGCCGATCAGGGCGATGGAGCGCGGCCGGAACAGGGCCTGGGAGAGCGGCGCGGGCATGGCTAGGCGGCCTCCGCGAGCGTGCTCGGGTGGAACAGCGCCTCCGGCGGGATCAGCTCGGCCGCCAGCCCGTCGGCAACGGCGAAGCGGATCATCGCCGCCACCTCCTCGCGGTTGCGGGCGAAGCCATAGGGCCAGGGATCGCCGCCCATGATGGCGGCCTGCTCCTCATAGGCGGCGGCGATCCAGGGCAGCGAGGCGCGGAGCACATTGATCATCCGCAGCTCGGCAAGCGCCAGGTCGCGCGCCCGGGCGAAGGCGCGGTGAAGCTCGAGCGGCAGCCAGGGGTGGCGCTCCGCCAGCTCCCGCCGTAGGGCCATGCAATGCATGATGGGGAAGAAGCCGGTGGCCCGGTGCCAGGCAATCTCCTCCGACCTGTAGTCGGGATAGAGCCTCACGACGCCGTCGACCTCCGGCGGGCGCGGGGCGATCAGCGCATCCACCTCGCCTGCCGCCAGCGCGGCCACCGGATCGCGGCCGAGGGGCTGCACGTCGAAGCCCGGCGGCAGGGTGATTGCGACGCGCTCGCCCCCCGTCCGCCAGGCGATGCCGCGCGTGTCCACGCCGTAGTGCTCGCGCAGGATGCCGCGCACCCAGAGCGCCGCGGTCTGCTGGTATTCCGGCAGGCCGATACGGCGGCCGGCGAGGTCGGCGGCCGAGCGGATGCCGCGGTCGCCGCGGATATAGATCGCAGAATGCCGGAAGGCGCGGCTCGGGAAAACCGGCACGCCGATATAGGCGGCATCGCCCCGCGCCGTGGTGACGATGTGCGAGCCCATGGACAGCTCGGTGATATCGAAGGCCCGGTCACGCAGGGCGCGGCGGAAGATGTCCTCCGGCTCCCCCACCAGCGGCACCAGCTCGACGCCGGGGATGCCGACCCGCCCGTCCAGCAGCGGCCGCGTGCGGTCGGAGGCATGGCAGGCGAGGCTCAGGGTCAATCGGCTCATGCGCGGGCCAGGTTCTCGGGGGTGAAGGGAAGCTGCCGCGGCCGGATGCCGAGCGCCTCGGTGATGCCGCCGGCGATGGCGGCGATGGCCGGCGCCATGCTCGCCTCGCCGGCGCCGAGGAAGGGCTCCTCCGGCCGGTCGATCAGGGCGAGCTCCACTTGCGGCACCTCGGAGAAGCGGAGGATCGGGTAGCCCTCCCAATGATCGCTGGTGATGCTGCGCCGGTCGAAGCGGACTTCCTCAAGCAGCGCGACGGAGGCGCCGTGGATGGCGCCGCCCTCGAGCTGGTTCAGCACGCCGTCGGGGTTCACCGCCTCGCCCACGTCGCCGGCGATCCAGAGGCGGCGGCAGAAGACGCGCTCCAGCGCCTCGACCTCGGCGATGACGGCGGCATAGGCGCCGGTATTCTTGTAGCGGGCGAAGCCGAGGCCCATGCCGAAACCCTCCCGCCGCCCCCGCCCGGCCCAGCCGGCGAGTTCGGCAACACGCCGCAGCACGGCGGCCGCACGCGCGTCCTCGAGATGGCGGAGGCGGTAGTCGAGCGGATCGGCGCCGGCCAGCGCCGCCGCCTCGTCCATGATGCTCTCGATCGACCAGATATTCAGCGTGGCGCCGAGGCCACGGAGCGCCGAGGTGCGGATCGGCATCTCCAGCAGCCGCGTGGTCTCCACGCGCATCGCCGGGATGCGGTAGAGCGGCACGCCGTTGCGCGGCGCCCCGCCGCCCGCTGCCATGGCAGGGTTGATGCTCGGCTTCACCGGGAAGGGCGCCGCGAGCATGGAGGCCGAGAGCAGTGTCGGCTCCGGGTCCCGCCCCGGCCGGCTGGAATGGCCGTTGCTGACGATATGGCTGCGCCAGCCGGCGAGGTCGCCCGCCGCATCGAGATCGGCCTCGATATCCACCAGCATGGCCGGGGAGAAGGGTGACCAGCCCAGCTCCTCCGTCCGCGACCACAGCATGCGGACGGGCCGGCCGGGCGCCGCCCGCGCGGCGAGCACCGCATCCAGCGCGACGTCGTCGGCGCCGTTATGGCCGTAGCAGCCGGCGCCCTCGCGGTGGCGGACGGTGAGGAGCGCCGGGTCGCAGCGCAGCACCTTCGCCAGGTCGGCGCGGAGGTTGTAGGGCCCCTGGCTATGGGTGAAGACCTCCACCCGCTCGCCCTCCCAGCGCGCCACGGCGCAGGAGGGGGCAATGGAGGCATGCGCCAGATAGGGGCGGTGGAAGCTTCGGCTGAGGGTCCGCGCGACGGGCGGGGCCGGATCGGTTCGGCTGGCCACGGGGCTGCGCTCGCCCCGCGCAGCGGCCTCGCGGAGCCAATCGGCGAGGACGGCCTGTTCGGGCAGCGTATCCGCTGCCGCCCATTCGGCCCGGGCGGCGAGGCGGGCGGCGGCGGCCTCGGCATCCCATTCCGTGTCCGCCAGCACGGCTAGGAAACTGCCGTCCCGCACCACCTGCGCATCGCCCGGCAGCGGTCCTTCGCGGAGCGCGAACAGCCGCGCCCCGCGCGCCGGCGGGCGCACCATCCGGCCATGCAGCATCCCCGGCAGCCGCAGGTCATGGACATAGCGCGCCACGCCGAAGACCTTGTCCGGCAGGTCGATGCGCGGCACGGAGCGTCCGGCGACCCGCCGCTCGCCCGGGGCGCGCGGCTTGACCTCGGCGGGCGCCTCGCACTCGAGCAGCGCCTGGTCGGCGAGCGCCCAGTAGCTGCCGATCTCGCCGGCCGGGCCGATGAAGCGGCCATCCTCGATGCGGATCGTCTCGACCGGCACGCCGACCCGCTGCGCCACCACGCCAAGGAAGATCGCGCGCGCCGCCGCACAGGCATGGCGCAGCGCCCCGCCGCTGTCCTGGGTCGAGAGCGAGCCGGAGGTGACCCCTTCGTCCGGACTGTCGGGCGTCGCAGCCGGCCGCGCCTCGATGCGGGCGAGATCGACCTCCAGCTCTTCCGCCGCGATCTGGCTGAGGGTGGTCAGGATCCCCTGCCCCAGCTCCACCTTGCCCGGCGTGACCGTCACCCGCCCCTCGGGATGGATCGCAAGCCATTGCGAGAGCCGGCGGTTGGTCTGGAGGTTGCCCGGCAGGCGGTGCATCACGCCATCTCCCGCGCGGCGCGCGCCACGGCGCGGAGGATGCGGTTATGGCTGCCGCAGCGACAGAGATGCGGCTCGAGCGCCGCCCGGATCGCCGCCTCCTCCGGCGCCGGGTCGCGCGCCAGCAGCGCCGCCGCGCTGATGAGGATGCCCGAGAGGCAATAGCCGCATTGCCCCGCCTGCTCGGCAAGGAAGGCCGCCTGCAGCGGATGCGGCGCCCCGGGCGTGCCGAGCCCCTCCACCGTCACCACCGCCTTCCCCGCCACGGCGGCGACCGGCAGGGTGCAGGCACAGCAAGGCTCGCCCTCGACCAGCACCATGCAGGCGCCGCACTGCTCGTTGCCGCAGCCGAAGCGCGGGCCGGACAGCCCGCCCGGGCCGCGCAGCGCGTGCAGCAGCGTCGCCTCCTCCGGCACGTCGAGCGCGACCGCGGTGCCGTTCAGGGTGAAGCGCGGCATGCGCCTAGCCCATCTCGATCTTCGCCAGGCGGATCCACTCCCGCTGCCGCTCGATGTCGCGGCGGAGGAAGGCGTCGAATTCGGCGATGCTCATCGGCATCGGCTCCGCCCCGCCCTTCGCCATCACGTCGCGCCCCGCCGGCGAGGCGAGCACCCGCCCGACCTCATCGTTCAGGCGCGTCGCGATCGATGCCGGCAGCCCGGCCGGCGCCATCAGCCCGAGCCAGATGGAGGCCTCGAAACCCGGCAAGGCCTCCGCCACCGTCGGCAGGTCCGGCAGCAGCGGACTGCGGGCGAGGCCGGTGGTGCCGAGGCCGATGACGCGGCCATTGACGATCTGCTCCCGCATGGTCGGGATGGCGTCGAACATCATCGGCACCTGACCGGCGATCAGCGCCGTCCGCGCTTCGTTGCTGCCACGGAAGGGGATGTGGTTGAACCGGATGCCGGCCATCGCCGCGAAGACCTCGGAGGCGATGTGATAGGGCGTCCCCGGCCCGGAGGAGGCGTAGTCGAGCCTGCCCGGCACCACCTTCGCCTTCCCGACCAGCTCGGGCACCGTCCGCACCCCGAGCGAGGCATGCACCGCGAGCACGTGAAAGGCGATGTTGATGGCGGCGACCGGGGTAAGGTCCCGCATCAGCGCGTAGGGCCGGTTCGGCAGCAGCGTCTCGTTCGCGGTATGGGTGTTCGACATCAGCAGCAGCGTGTGGCCGTCGGGCGCCGATTTCGCCACCACATCCGTGCCGATGACCGCCCCTGCCCCAGGCCGGTTCTCCACGACGACCGGCTGGCCGAGCGCTGCGCTCAGCGGCTCGGCAAGGAAGCGCGCCGCTATATCCGCCGAGCCGCCGAGGCCGAACGGCACGACGATGCGGACGGGCCGGCTCGGCCAGGCCTGCGCCCATCCCGGGCGCGGCAAGGCGAGGAGGCTTGGCGCGGCAAGCAGTATCCGGCGGCGCATGGGCGTCTCCCTCGGGATCATTCTTGCCCCCGAGGCTACTCCGCCGCCGGCGCCTCCGCCAGCCAGTCCGGCCGCGGCAGGGCCATGTAGGCGTTGCGCAGCGCCCGCGACCATCCTTCCGACACCGCGCGGAAATAGGGATCCTCCTCGGTGATCCGCCGCCGCAGCGTCACGCCGAACCCATTCGTCCGGTAGACCAGCAGGTCGACCGGCATGCCGACCGTCAGGTTGGAACGCAGCGTGCTGTCCATGCTGATCAGCACCAGCTTCACCCCATCCATCAACGGCGTGTCGAAGCCGACGACCCGGTCGAGGATCGGCTTGCCGTATTTGTGCTCGCCGATCTGCAGGAAGGGCGTGTCGCTCGTTGCCTCGATGAAGTTCCCCGCCGCATAGACGAGGAAGAGCCTCGGCGGCCCGCCGGCGATCTGCCCGCCGAGCATCAGCGAGATATCGAAGCCCACCCCCTGCGCCGAGAGCGAGGGCCCGTCCGACGCATAGACCTCCCGCACCGCCTGGCCGACAAGCTGCGCCGCGCGGAACATGCTGGAGACGCTGCGCAGCGTCAGCATCTCGCCACCGAGGGAGACGCCCTCCTGCAGCCGGTTCCACACCGCCTGGGTGATCGCGAGGTTGCCGGCAGACAGCATCGTGAGCACCCGCTCGCCCGGCACCTCCTCCACCTGCATCTTGCCGAAGGTCGAGATGTTGTCGACGCCGGCATTGGTCCGCGTGTCGGAGAGAAGGACCAGCCCCTCGCGCAGATGCAGGCCGACGCAGTAGGTCATCGGTTCAGGGGCGGATATAGAATGCGTCGATCTCGGCGCCGAGATCCGCCACGCGCTCGATCATCGCCGTCAGATAGGCATGCAGTCCCTCGGCGAGGATCGTCTCGATCCGCCCGTAGCGCAGCTGCGCCGCGAGCGTGCCGGCCAGGCGGTGGCACTCGCCGCGCCGCCCGCCCTGGCCGAGGGCGATCGCCTCCAGCGTCTCCGCCACCTCGGCGAAGCAGGCCATCAGGCTGCGCGGCAGCTCGGGGCGGAGGATCATCAGCTCGGCGATCCGGTGCGGGTTGAGGCGGTCGCGGTAGATCCACTGGTAGGAGCGGAGCGCCGAGACCGAACGCAGCACCGCCTGCCACTGCACGTAGTCGACGGCGCCCTCGGCCTCCGCCGTCAACAGGTGGTGCTTCACGTCGAGCAGGCGGGCCGTGTTGTCGGCACGCTCCAGCATGGTGCCGAGATGGACGAAGCGCCAGGCCTCGTTCCGCAGCATGGTGTCATGCGCCGCGCCGTTGAAGAGCGTGACGCGCTCGCGCACCCAGCCAAGGAAGTCGGCCAGCCTCTCCCCCTCCATCGCCTCGGGCGGCAGGGCGCGGAGGTGGTTCCAGGTGTCGTTCAGCGCCTCCCACATGTCGACGGTCAGCGCCGTCCGCACCGCCCGCGCATTGCGCCGCGCCGCCTCGATGCAGGAGAGGATGCCGGAGGCATTGTCCGGGTCGAAGATCAACCAGGTGACGACCAAATCCGCCGTCGGCGCCTCATACTTGCGGTAGAAGTCGGCATCCCCGCCCGAGGCGGTCAGCAGCGAGCGCCATTCATCCGGCTCGGCGCCGAGCCGGGCCGAGACGGCCGCCATGCGCGAGGCGACGCCGAGCCCGCGCGCCACATTGCCGGCGCGCTCGGTGTACCGGGCCACCCAGAACAGGCTGTCGGCGGTGCGGCTGAGCATCAGCCCCCCATCGACTGGGATTGCGACTGGAAGCCGGCCTCGCCCGGTCCGTCATCCTCGAGGATCCACGTATCCTTGGTCCCCCCGCCCTGCGACGAGTTGACCACCAGCGAGCCCTCGCGGATGGCGACGCGCGTCAGCCCGCCCGGGACGATGCGGACCTCCTTGCCCGACAGGATGAAGGGCCGGAGGTCGACATGCCTCGGTGCGATGCCCTGCTCGACGACCGTCGGGCAGGTGGAAAGCGCCAGCGTCGGCTGCGCGATGTAGTCACCGGGCCTGGCGAGGATGCGGGCGCGAAATTCCTCGCGCACGTCGCGGGTTGCATGGGGACCTATCATCATGCCGTAGCCGCCCGAGCCCTTGGCGAGCTTCACCACCAGCTTGTCGAGATTGCCGAGGACATATTTGCGGTCCTCCTCCCGATCGCAGAGGAAGGTCGGCACATTGGCGAGCAGCGGCTCCTCGCCGAGGTAGAAGCGCACCATCTCCGGCACGTAGGGATAAATCGCCTTGTCATCGGCGATGCCCGCGCCCGGCGCATTGGCCAGCGCAACGTTGCCGGCGCGATAGGCCGCCATCAGTCCCGGCACGCCGACAAGGCTGTCCGCGCGGAAGGCCTTGGGGTCGAGAAACTCGTCGTCGATGCGGCGGTAGATGACGTCGACGCGCTTCGGCCCGGCCGTCGTGCGCATGCAGACGACATCGTCGTCAACGCAGAGATCCGCGCCCTCCACAACCTCGATGCCCATCTCGTCGGCGAGGAAGCAGTGCTCGTAATAGGCGCTGTTGTAGGGGCCGGGCGTCAGCAGCACGACGCAGGGATGGGCCCCGGCCCGGGCCGGGGCGACGGCCTTCAGCGTCTCCAGCAGCTCCTCCGGATACCGGCTGACGGGCGCCACGCGATGCTGCGCGCAGAGCTTGGGGAAGAGCCGCAGCATCGCCTCGCGGTTCTCCAGCATGTAGGAGACACCGGACGGCGTCCGGCAATTGTCCTCGAGGACGTAGAAGGCGTCCGGCCCGGTGCGGACCATGTCGATGCCGGCGACATGGGTGTAGACGCCGCCGGGCGGCAGCATCCCGACCATCTCCGGCCGGTAGCCCTCGTTCCCGAGGACCAGCGGCGCCGGGATGCGCCCGCCGCGGATGATCTCCTGCCTGCCATAGACATCGGCGAGGAAGGCGTTCAGCGCCCGCACCCGCTGTCGGAGGCCGCGCGCCAGGCGTTCCCATTCCGCGCGGGCGATGATGCGGGGGATGATGTCGAAGGGGATCAGCCGCTCCGGGTCGCCGCCCTCACCATAGACGGCGAAGGTGATGCCGATGCGGCGGAACAGCAGCTCCGCTTCCCGGCGCTTGGCGTCGAGCTGCTCCCGCGGGGTGGTGCGGAGCCAGCGATCGATCTCGGCATAGGCGGCGCGGACGCCGTCCTCTGCCCGCATTTCGTCGAAAGCGGCGATACTAGCCTGCGACACGGACGATGCGGCCCCCATTCTGAGTTCCCGTCCGGCCAAACCAGCACGGAGCATGGCCCCGCCGCAAGCGCCCCGCCAGCACGATTTGCCGGCGCCGCGCCCCTTCTGCCCAACCCATGGCCAGCCCTGCCCGGATCGCGGCGATTTTGGCGCCAGCCGAAGCCGCCCCTAGGATCGGCTCATTCCGGAGGGGAGGACGCGATGACGGGTGCGGAGGCAGTGGCTGCGGCCTTGGCTGCGGCGGGGGTGGAGCGCATCCATGGCGTGCCCGGCGGGGGCTCGAGCCTTGCCTTGATTGAGGCGGCTGCCGCTCGCGGCATCCGCTTCATCCTCGCCCGCCAGGAGAGCGCCGCCGTCATCATGGCGGCGACCGAGGCGGAGCTGACCGGCCGGCCCGGCGTCGCCCTGGTGACGCGCGGCCCCGGCGTCTCCAACGCCGCCAACGGCATGGCGCAGGCTAGCCTCGACCGCGCGCCGGTGCTGCTGCTGGCGGATGGCTTCACCGGCGCCGAGCGGGCCTTCGCCAACCACCAATACTTCGACCATGCGGCGCTGCTGGCGCCGGTGACCAAGGGCGCCGCCCGCGCGACGGAGCCCGGCGCCGCCGCCGGGGTGATGGCTGCGAGCCTCCTCGCCCTGGCAATGCAGGCGCCACGCGGCCCGGTGCTGCTGGAGCTCTCCGCCGCCGCTTCCCGCGCCCCTACGCTGCCCCCGCCCCTGGCCGATGCCGCCGTGTCCGGCTCCGCCCTCGGCCCCTCCCCCAGCCCCGCCCTGGCGGAGGCCCGCCGCCTGCTCGCCGCCGCCCGTCGCCCCGTGCTCATCGCCGGGCTCGAGGCGACCGAGCCGGCCGCTTGCGCCGCGCTCCGCGGCCTGCTGGCGCGGCTCGGCTGCCCTGGCCTCGTCACCTACAAGGCGAAGGGCGTGGTGCCTGACGCCGACCCGCTCTTTGCCGGCGTCTTCACCGGCGGTGCGGCGGAGGCGCCGGTCCTCGCCGAGGCCGATTGCATCCTCCTCGCCGGCGCCGACCCGGTGGAGTTCATCCCCCAACCCTGGCGCTACGCAGCGCCCGTCATCGAGCTGGCGACGGCCCCCCGGCCGCTGGCCTATCGCGCGCCGGATGTGGCGCTGCACGGCCCTCTCGCCCCCGCCTTCACAGCAATCGAGGCGCCGCGCTGCGCCTGGACGGATGAGGCGATCGCCGCTCATCGCCGCCGCTGGCGCGACTTGCTGGGCAATGGGCCGAGCGGCAACCGCGGCCTCTCGCCGCAGGCGGTGGTGGAGATCGCGCAGGCGGCCTGCCGCACCGCCGGGGCCGATCCGCGGGTCACGGTCGATGCCGGCGCGCATATGTTTCCCTGCACCAGCTTCTGGGAGGCGCGGCGCCCGGGCGACCTGCTGATCTCGAACGGCCTCGCCACCATGGGCTTCGCGCTCCCAGCCGGCATCGCTGCCGCGCTGCAGGACCCGTCTCGGGGCGCCCTCGCATTCACCGGGGATGGCGGCTTGCTGATGGCGCTCGGCGAGCTGGCGACCGCGGCGGTGCTCGGCGTGCGCCTCCTCGTCATCGTTTTCAACGACGCGACGCTCTCGCTGATCGACATCAAGAAAGACGGTCGAGGCATCCCCGAGGCCGCGCTCGGCTGGCCGGAAGCCGATCTCGCCGCTGCCTTCGCCGCTCTCGGCGGCACCGGCTTACGTGCCGGTAATGAAACGGAGTACCGCGCCGCGCTCGCCAATGCCCTTGCTGCAACCGGTCCGGTGCTGCTGGACGTCCGTGTCGACCCCGCCAGCTACCCAAGCCAGATCAAGGCCTTGCGGGGCTAACTCCCGCCGCCGCGCCACTGGCCTGAAGAGCCGGTTGCCCGCTCTTCAACCAGCGCGCGATTTAATGTGCAAAAACGTGTGAATACGATATACCTCACCTCACGGTGTCGTGAGGGTTTGGCGCCGGGAACATTCCTGGGGGCGAGCGAGCCCCTTCCACAGGGCCCTCCGTGGGCCGCCCCTCTTTTCACGGGCAGAACGGACGGAACGATGACGACCGACGTGAACATCCTCATCCGGGGCCAGAGCAACGCGCTCCTCTTCGTTGCCAACGGCGGCGCGCGGGATCTCGAAAAGCAGCTCGAGGCAAGCCTGCCGGGCGTCAACGTCAACATCATCCAGCATTACGGCGACAAGAATTCGACGATCTATTCCGGCACCGCATTTCTGAAGTGGGATACGGACGGCCAGCAGCAGGGACTGCTGAACTACGTGAAGGCCGAGCCGGCCTACATCAAGGACAACCCGACCGTCACGCTGTGGATGCACAACGAGTATGACGGCAACACCGGCGGCGTCACCACGGCCAACTGGGTCTCGGAGGTGAAGACCGATGCCGCGCTGGTGCGCTCCGCGCTCGGCCAGGATGCGTCGACCACACCTTATGTCTTCACCTACGTCCCCTACGCCTATGCCCAGGGGAACAGCCCGGCGAACATCCAGGCCGGCATGCGCCAGCTCTCGAGCGATTCCTCCTTCAACGCCAGCTTCCACAGCACGGCGATGAGCGGCCTCCGCATGGATGGCGACGGCTATGCCAATAGCAGCCATATGGGCCAGCAGGACGCCATGCTCGTCGCCGACCGCCTGGCCGACTCCATGAAAGGCATCGTCTCCGGCCTCGCCAAGGGCTCGGACTCGACACCCTCTCCGACGCCTCCCACGCCGACACCCGCACCGGGCGGCGGCACGACCAAGACCATCGGCACCGGCGCCGACAGCATCGTGCTGAAGATCAGCGAGGATGCCTATAATGGCCACGCGCAGTACACGATCAGCGTCGACGGCAAGCAGGTCGGCACGACGCTGACCGCAAGCGCCTCCCATGCCGCGGGCCAGTACGACGTCATCACCGTCAAGGGCGATTGGGCGCCAGGCGCGCACAAGGTCACAGTCAACTTCATCAACGACGCCTGGGGCGGCAGCGCGGCGACCGACCGCAACCTGCATGTCGACGGCATCACCTACAACGGCAAGGCGCTCGCCACAGGTGAGGCCGACCTGCTGAGGAATGGCCCTGTCGACTTCGCCTTCACCGACGGCAGCGCCACCCCGGCCCCGAGCCCCGCCCCGGGCACCGGTACCGCGGTGGTGAAGACCATCGGCACCGGCGCCGACAGCCTGGTGCTCAAGCTCAGCCAGGACGCCTGGCAGGGCAACGCGCAGTACAGCGTCTTCGTCGACGGCAAGCAGATCGGGGGCACGCTGACGGCCGGCGCTCTGCATGGCTCCGGCACCGAGGACACGCTCACCATCAAGGGCGACTGGAGCACCGGCGACCACAAGCTGACCGTACGCTTCCTGAACGACGCCGCCGGCGCCGGCGGCGACCGCAACCTCTATGTCGAAGACGGCAGCTTCAACGGCTCCACCCTCGGCAAGCACTCCTCGATCTTCAAGATCAATGGTCCCGACGACTTCCGCTTCACCAAGACCGCAGACGGGCTCGGCGCCACCTTCAGCGGCACGGCCAACAAGGACGTCTTCGCCGTCCAGCATGGCGACGGCGACATGGTGATCGCCAACTTCACCAAGGGCACGGACAAGCTGCAGTTCGAGGGCTTCAACAAGGCGACGATGCACATCGTCGCGGCGAGCGAGGGGGGCGTCTCCGGCTCGCTCGTCATCTTCGACGCCGAGGCGGAGAACGTCTTCCTCCCGCACGTCACCAACCTCACCGCGGCCGACATGCTCTTCGTCTGAGCCGACTACGACAAGCCCCGCCACGGCATGGCCCGCGATCCGGTGATCGCGGGCCATCCTCCGGTCCGGTCCGCGGCGGTCATGCGTCAGGGGCGAGGCATCATCCCGGAAGGACCGGCGCCATGCGGTGCCAGCCCGTCTCCTGCTGGAATGCATCGGCCGCGCGTAGCACCGTCGCCTCGGCGAAGGGCCGCCCGGCAAGCTGCAGCCCGAGCGGCAGGCCACGGTCGTCGAAGCCGCAGGGCACGCTGATCGCGGGCAGGCCGAGATAGTTGAAGGGCCGCGTATTGGCCGACACCGCCATGAAGCGCGGCCAGTTCGTCGGATCGGCATCGACATCCGTCTCGGCCAGTGTCGGCACCCGCGTCCGGAGCGTCGGCGTCGCCACGAGGTCGAAGCCGGTCAACGCCTCGGCGACGAACTGCCTCAGCAAGGGCCCGCGCCGCGACAGCGCCTCAATATAGAGATGCCCCGGGAAGGCATAGCCGCCATAGAGCCGCGCACTCAGATGGATGGCGTAGTCGCCCGGATGCTCGCGCATCCAACTGGCATGGATCGCCGCCCCCTCGACGCGGCTGACCAGCGCGGTATAGGTGGTGATGGCCCGGAGCGAGGGCACCGCGATGCGGGTCACCACCGCCCCGCGCGCCCGCAGCGCCTCCAGCGCCGTGTCGAAACCCGCAACCACCGGCGCATCCGCGCCCTCAAGGAACCAGGTCTCGCAGACCGCAATGCGCATGCCGCGGATGTCGCCGGTCAGCGCCGCCTCGTAGTCGGGCACCGGCTCGCGCGCACTGGTCGGGTCGCGCGGGTCATGCCCCGCGGTCACCGCGAGGAAGCGCGCCGCGTCCCGCGCTGTCCGCACCAGCGGCCCGACATTGTCGCAGGAGAAGGAGAGCGGCATCACCCCCGCCCGCGAGACCCGCGTCTGCGTCGCCTTCAGCCCCGTCACGCCGCAGAGCGTCGCCGGCAGGCGGATCGACCCGCCCGTGTCGGAGCCGAGCGCCGCGTAGAAGAGGCGCGCCGCCACCCCCGCACCCGAGCCGGAGGAGGAGCCGCCCGTGCAGTAGGCCGGCTCCCACGGGTTGCGGCAGTCGCCGAAATGCCGGTTGTGGCCGGTCGGGTTCTGGGCGAACTCGGCCATGTTCAGCGTGCCCATGTCGATGGCGCCAGCGGCGTCCAGCCGCTCCAGCACCGTCGCCGTCACCGCTGGCCGGAAGTCGCGGCGGATGCTGGAGCCGCAGCTGCTCACCTTCCCGGCGCGGTAGTACATGTCCTTGTGCATCATCGGCACGCCGGCCAGCTTGCCGAGCCACCGGCCGGCGGTCCGCGCCGCATCCGTGGCCGCTGCTGCCTCGAGCGCAGCCTCGCGGTCGAGCCGGACAACGCTGTTCACCACGCCGTCATGCGCTGCGATCCGGGCGAGGCAGGCCTCGACCAGTGCGGTGGCGGTCACTTCGCCTGCGGCGAAGGCATCAGCCGCCTCGGTCATCGAAAGACCGGCGAGGTCAGCCACGGCGACCGGGGCGTTCACTGGCCGGGCTCCCGGCAGTCGCGCAGCGCCGCCTCGAAGCCGCTCGGCTCCTCCTCGAAGCCCATGCTGCCGCGCAGCGCCTCAAGCTCCGCGATCAGGGCCGCATTGTCGGCCAGCGCGATGCGCGCCGCCTCGTTCGGAAGGGCGATCCCGCCCCAGCGGAGGATCGCCTCCATGGTCCCCGGGTCCGGCTCCATCGCATCCCTCCTCGTCCTTGGCAGTGCCGATGCTAGCAAGCGGCATGCCCGGCCCGCGCTCGCGATGTCTCGCAAGAGGGTATGGGACGGACGCGCGTCCGCCTTGGTCGCGACCATCCCAGGGTTGGGAAGGACACCATGCCCGAGTCGCTGACCGTCTAACTCGTGAAACAGGCCGGCGATCTCGAAGGCGCCGTCGGTGCCGGGAAGCGCACGACCTGCGCCGCACCCCTCCGGGGCTACTTCGACACCAGCGTCAGGGCAGCGCCGCCAGCAAGGCGACGGGGGATGGGACGCTCGGCCCCTCCGGCTTGATCATCATCAGCCTCTCGGCGCAGGTGGTGCTCTGCCAGGTCGATATGCGCCAGGTCGTCCAGGGCGGCACTGAGCGTGGCTATGCGACGCCGGATGCCGAATGGGTGGTGGCGAGCTGCATACCGCATGAGCCCGGCCATACGCTGCGTGACGCAAAGCCGCCCATCGTCATGGAGCCGGCTCCTGCCGACAGGAGCGCCTTCGAGACCGGCTTCGGGCGCGCCAATGCCGGCGCGAGACCCTAAACCGGCGGCATGCCGAGCTGATTTTCTGGTTGAAGCCGCCGCCCGGCCATGGCACCCACCATGCATTCGTTACGGAGACGATGCGATGCCTTGGCTGGTCCTTACCCTCTCCCTCATCCTGGCCCCGGGCCTTGCCGAGGCCGCGCCCCAGCGCGAGCCAAGCCCGGCCCAGCGCGCACAGCAGGCGAAGATGCGGAACTGCTCCACCCAGGCCGCCGGCCAGCAACTGCGCGGCCAGCCGCGGCGGGACTTCATGAAGACCTGCCTCTCGGGCCGTGCCACGTCCTGATCAGCCGGCCCGGCGTGTTAGCCGCTCGCACTGGTTGTTCTCGCCGACCCCGAGCTGGATCGTCGGCAGCAGGGCGAGCGGCGGGAAGATCAGACCGAGCCCGACCGCCGCGCCGCCACGCGCCGCTAGCTCCCCGACCCCCGGCGAAATCGAGGGATTCTTGAAGGTCCCGCTGATGCCGATCGAGGTCGGCAGCGAGCCGATCGTGAAATGCTTGCTGCTGGTGCGCAGCCAGAGATCCAGTATCTCGCGGCCGAGGCCGGCCACGCCGCCGCCATTGACCACATGGCTGTCGGTATCCAGCACCAGCGTCCGCGTCTCGAGCCGGCCGCGCTGCAGGCGGAAATCCGCGATCAGGCACTCGATCTCGGTCCGCGTGGGAATGCCGAGCGCCGAGAGCAGCGCATTGCCGAACTGCAGCCCGGAGAGGTCGACCAGCAGCGAGGAGAGGTTGCCGCCGACCGTCACCAGCGTCAGCTCGCCATTCGCATTGCCGAGCAGCTCCGAGACGGAGCGCCCGGAGCCATCGATCCTGCCGACGCCGCCGAGCGTGCCGGCGCCGCCTGCCCCGGCCGCCCGTAGCAGCCGAGAGATGTCGACCCGGCGGAGGTCGAGCTCGCCCTTCGCCCTCACGGCACCATTTTCCAGCGGCGTGAGGGTGAAGTCGCCGGTGATCCGCCCCTGCCCGACGCCGAGCTGCACCGGATGCAGGCGGATATTGCCGTCCTCGATATCAGCGGTAACGTTCAGGTTGTCGAAGGGCATCCCCTTCCCCTCGATCGAGGCTGCGCGGTAGCGCAGATGGATATCCGCCACGCGCAGGCGGGGAATGCTGATCGGTTGGGTCGGCAGCAGGCGCGGGCTCGCCTCGGCCCGGGTGAGGGCCTGGCGCTGCTGCGCCGTCTGTCCCGGCGTGCCGATGCGCCCCGGCGTCGCGCCGACGAAGCCGCCGAGATCGGCGAGGTCGACCCTGCGCGAGAAGACATCCGCATCCAGCACCGGCCGCTCGGCGCCCGGGGTGATGCTGAAACGGCCGTTGAGGTCGCTGCGGCCGAGCTTCCCCTCGACATCGCTGAAGCGGAAGGCCCGGTCGGCATAGTCGAGCTTACCGGTGACGCGGAAAGGTGTCGTCGCTGGGACGGCGACTCCGGTGAGCGGCGCGAGCAGCGCCATGTCGGGCCCGTTGATGTCGAGCCGGATATCGGCACCGGCCAATGCCAGCGGGTCCTGCACCGTGCCGTTCAGCGCCACCTTGGTCGGCCCGTTGGCGAGGTCGAGGCTGATCGGCCAAGGCCGCTCCTTGTCCCGCAGGTTGAGGACGGCGCCGCCGCGCAAGTCGGCGGAGATCGGTTGCGCCGCATAAGTGCCCTGCGCCCGGGCGACGAGCCGCGACTCCTCGCCCTCCGGCGAATCCTCGGTGGAGGCGGTGACCTGGAAGTCCGACTGCAGCTTGGCGATGGCGACATGCGCCCTGCCATCGATCAGGCGCACGGTGCCGATGCGCGGCCCCGGGCTTCCGTCGCCGGCGCCGCCGCCGCCGAGGTTGAAGCCGTAGTTGTTGCTGCCATCCGGCTTGCCGAGCACTTCGAGCCTTGGCCGCTCCAGCGTCACCGCCGGGATGACGATGGCGCGGTTCTCGATATAGGCGCCGACATCGAGATCGATGCTGGCGCGCGGCACATCGGCGAAGGGGGGCGCATCCTCGAAGCCAGGCGGGTTGGCGATGCGCAGGCCCTCAGCGCTGATCGTCGTGACGCGACCGAGCGAGACGTGCAGGTGCTCGATCGTCACCTTCCGGCCGAGCTTCGCGCTTGCCTGCGCCTCCACGATGGGGATGAGCCAATCCCAGCGGAACAGCGCTAGGAAGACGCCGATCGCCAGCAACGGCAAGCCCAAACCCAATGCCCAACGGCGCCAGTGCATGCTGCGATTCACCTCCGCTGGCAGAGCGCGGCAGGTTAGTGGGAGTTCACCGGCACCGGCCGGCCCCGTCGAGGGATAGGATGACCGGGGGCGCTTCGGCCAATCTCCTCCATTCAGCGAGAACGGCGTCGCGCTCCGCCATCATCCACGGTCGCAGCGCGCGGATGGGAGCGGCACCTCCTTCCGCGGCGGCTCGGCGCGTCCGTCCCGCGGCTTGGCAAAGTAGCGCAGCGGCATCTGTGAACACACTATTGGCCTGCTGGCTGGCGGCCGCCGAGGGGGACGGCAGCAGGGGCCGCCACACCATCGCGGCCAGGGCGACCATCGGCTGCGGTTCCAAACCGGAGGTCAACGCGGCCTCCCTTAGGCTGATCTTATGCCGCAGGCGCCCGAGGCGTTAGAGCCGCGTGGGCTAGTTTGCCGCTGACGGGAACGGCAGCGTCACCCAAGAAAGTCAGGAAACCGAGATCGTCGCATCCGGCGCGGTGAGGGCGGCGAGCACCATGGCACGGCTGGCGGCCACCTGGGCCTGCATACGCTGCGCCGCAGCAGCGGCGTCGCCGGCGGCGAGGGCCGCAATCAGGGCACGGTGCTCATGCGCCATCTCGCCGCTGCGGTCGCGGCGGCGGAGGCCGAGGACGAGCATGCGCGTGCTCTCGTCGAGGAGCCGGCCGACCTGCCGGGCGAGGCGCGCATTACCGGAAAGCTCCGCGACGGCAACGTGGAATGCACGATTGGCGTCGAGGAAGCCGAGCGCGGTCTCCGCCGCCTCCGGCCGGTAGCCGGCGGCGCAGACGGCATCGAGCCTGGCCAGCGCCGCCGCATCCCCATGGGCCAGCGGGTTGAGGGCGGCGCGGCGCGCGGCCTCCGGCTCCAGGACCAGGCGCAGGTCGAAGACCTCATGGATGTCGCGGATGGTGACAAGGGAGACGATCCAGCCTCGGCGGGGCATGGCCTGGACCAGGCCCTCCTCGGCGAGGCGGGCAAGGGCAGCGCGAATGGGCGCCTTGCCGAAGCCGAGGCGGGCGGCGCTGCCCGCCTCAGAGAGCGTCTCTCCGGGCGCAAGCCGCGTCGAGAGGATGTCGCAGCGCAACGCCTCCAGGGCCCGGGCGGTGAGCGGCGCCGGCATGGCGATAGGTGCGAGGAAGGACATGCGGCGCGCCCCTGAGGCTGGATAAGCGGCAAGATTATGCGGTCAGCGATGCAGTCGCAAATCATCGCACGATTATCCCTCGCTATATGCGCGGCCTGGCCGGGGCGGTCGCCAAGGCCGGGCATTGCCGCCGGGCGGTGGGGTGCGGGCCCTCTGCGGCTTGGCACTGCGGCGGAGGACGAGGGCAGCGCGCATCCGCCCCGCTGGGGCGATGGCGACGGGGGCGATGGTGACGGAGCGATGACGATCAATCGACGCTGGCGCCCGACCTGCGGATGATCTCGCCCCAGCGGGCGATGTCCCGCTCATGGGTGCGGCGGAAGCCCTCCGGCGTCAGCTCGGACGGCGGGGTGATGCCCTGGGTCTCGATCAGCCATTGGCGGAACTCCGGCATGGCGAGGATGCGACCGATCTCGGCATTCATGCGCGCCTGGATCGCCTGCGGGAGCCCGGGCGGAGCGAGGAGCCCGTACCAGGTGCTGGTGTCGAAACCGGGGAGGCCGCACGCCGCGGCGATGGTCGGGACGCCCGGCAGGGCCTGCACCGGCGCCAGGGTGCTGGTGCCAAGGGCGCGGACCTGACCCTGCTGCACCGGGCCGATGGAGGGGCCGCTTTGGTTGAAGAACAGGTCCACATCGCCTGCGAGGAGTGCCGACATCGCCCCCGGCTGCCCCCGATAGGGAATGTGGGTCAGCTCGATCCCGGTCGCCGCGGCGAACTGCGCGGCGGCAAGATGGGTGGAGGCGCCATTGCCGGTGGAGGAGTAGTTCAGTGCGCCGGGCCGGGCGCGGGCAGCGGCCAGCAGGTCCTGGCAGCTCCGGTATTGCGGACGCCTCTCGGGGCTGACGAGGAGCACGTTCGGCACGTCGCCGAGCAGGATGACGTGGGTGACGTCGCGCAGCGCGTCGAAGGGCAGGTTGCGGTAGAGGCCCGGATTGATGGCATGCGTCCCGGCCGTGCCGAGGAGGAAGAGGTAGCCGTCGGGCCTAGCCTTGGCCACGACGTCGGAGGCGATGTTGCCGCCGGCGCCGCTGCGGTTGTCGACGACGACGGGCTGGCCGAGGGCGCGGCTCAGCGGCTCCGCCAGGCGGCGGGCGTAGATGTCCGTGCCGGCGCCGTTGGGGAAGCCGCCGAGGATGGTGATGGGGCGGCTCGGCCACGCCTCGTCGGCGAGGGCTGGGCCAGCAGCAGGCCACAGGCCCAGAAGGGCGGCGGCAATCAAACGGAGCATTCCGGCTCTCCTTTCGGTTTCGGCGCGCGCATGGTGTGGGATAGGCTTCGGGGATGCACAGTCCTTTCGGTCGTGTCGCGCGCGGCGGCAAGTCGATCTATGGCGCGCCGCTCGGCATCCTGATGCTGGAAGCCCGGTTTCCGCGCATTCCCGGCGACATGGGCAATGGCGAGACCTGGCCCTTCCCCGTGCTGTTCCGCGTGGTCCGGGGGGCGACGCCGGAGCGGGTGGTGCTCCAGGGCGCCCGCGGGCTGCTGCCGGATTTCATCGCTGCGGCACGGGAGCTGGTGGAGCTCGGGGCGGAGGCGATTACGACCAATTGCGGCTTCCTTTCGCTGTTTCAGCGGGAGCTGGCGGCGGCGGTGCGCGTGCCGGTTGCCACCTCCTCGCTGATGCAAGTGCCCTTCGTCCAGGCGATGCTGCCGCCTGGGCAACGGGTCGGCATCGTCACCGTGAGCAAGCCCTCGCTGACCGATGCGCATCTCGCAGCGGCGGGGGTGCCGCTCGATGCGCCGGTCGCCGGGACCGAGGGCGGGCGGGAGTTCTTCCGCGTCCTCATCGCGGCGGAGAAGGAGGAGCTCGACATCGCGCTCGCCGAGCAGGACATCCTCGAGGCCGGGCGGGCGCTGGTGGCGGCGCATCCGGAGGTGGGGGCGATCGTGCTCGAATGTACCAATATGCCGCCCTACGCTGCGGCGCTGCGCGAGGCGGTGGGGCTGCCGGTCCATGACATCTACTCGATGGTGTCGTGGTTCCAGGCCGGGCTTCGCCCGCGGCGCTTCAGTTCGCCGCAAGCGGGATGGGCACGGGGTGGCTAAGCCCTTGCAGGGACCCGGCTTTCCAGCCGGATTCGTGAAGGCTCGAAGGCTTGTGGCCCGGGCCGGTCGGGGCGAAGGCAAGCGCGATGGATCTGGAAGCGGAGTACAACAATCGGGCCCGGGTCCCGGAGAGCGGGGCGATCATCGCCGGCTGGGCGCGGGATGCGGCGGCTTTCCGCGAGGGATGGGCGGAGAAGGAGCTCGGCATCGCCTATGGGCCGGGAGAACGAGAGAAGCTCGACCTGTTCCGGCCGGGGCCGGGCACGGACTGGCCGGTCGCGATGTTCATCCATGGCGGCTACTGGCAGGCGCTCGACCGGAGCTTCACCAGCCATTGCGCGCGGGGGCTGCTGGCCCGGGGCGTCGCCGTGGCGATGCCCTCCTACGACCTGTGCCCGGCGGTAGGGCTGCGGGTGATCGTCGAGCAGATGCGCGAGGCGGCCGGGCTGCTGCACCGGCGCGGCGCGGAACGGCTGCTGGCCATGGGGCACTCGGCGGGCGGACACCTGACCGCGATGCTGATGGCGACGGACTGGGCGCGGCGGGGGATGCCGGCAGGTTTTGTCGCGCGGGGGGTTGCGATCTCGGGCGTGTTCGAGCTGTGGCCGCTTCGGGCGACGAGTGTCGGCCAGGGGCTGCATCTCGACGAAGCGGAGGCGCAGGCGCTCTCCCCTGCCCTGTTGCCGCGGCCCGCAGGAGCCGAGATCCATGCCGTCGTCGGCGAGGCGGAAAGCGGGGAGTTCCGACGGCAGACGCGGGATTTTGCCGCCCATTGGGGCGGAGCAGCGGAGGAGTTGGCGGGGCTCGACCACTTCACGGTGATCGAGCCGCTCGCCGATCCGGGCAGCGCGCTGGTAGAGCGCGCTGCCCGTCTCGCCAGGTAGCCTAGCGATCGCGGGTCGGGGTGGTGCCAGTGGTCGTACCGGTGGTCGTACCGGTGGTCGTGCCGCTGGTGCGGGTGCCGGCCTGGCGGTCGTCCTCGACCTCCACCTCGGTGCGGCGGACCGTGTCCTGCACCGTGCGGGTCTGGTCGTCGGCCGTCTTGCGGATGACGACCTCCTCCTTCACCCGGGCCTCCTTGGCGACGACCGCTTCCTCGGCGGTCTCGGTGGCCTCGATGGTGCGCTCCTGGAAGGCGTTGACGCCGGCCTCGAGCGGGCGGTCGACCGGGCGGCGCTCGATCTCCACACGCTCCTGGTGCAGCGTCACCTGCTCCTGCACCGGGGTCTCGACGACATAGGAGCGAAGGCGGACGCGGCCGTGCACCGTCTGGCGCTTGCCGATGCTAAGGCGCTCCTCCACCACCGGTATCGCTTCCTCGCGGCCAGCGGTCAGGCCGGCTCCGGTGGCGCTGCGGCTGGTGGTGGCCGGCGTCGGGGTGCCGGCCGTGGCGGCGAGGCCGGTGGCAGCCTGCGGGGTCGCCGGCGCGGTGCTGGTGGTGGCGCTGCCGTGCTCGGCGATGTTGTCCTCGCTCCAGCCGGACCGGCGCCACTCCGCCTCACGGCTGTCGAGGTCGACGGCGCCGGCGCCCTCGATCACATCGGCGGCCGCCTCGAAGCGGTCCTGCGGGACGGTGGCGGAAAGGACGACGCTGCCGCGGCGCACCGCCTCCTCCAGCACGCTGCGATCGGGGCCGGCGATGCCGAGGTTGTGGAGCTCCCGGGTGTCGTTGGACGAGGTGAAGATCGCGGCGCGGACGCCGCCGACCTTGGTGGCGAGGTCACGCGAAGCAGCCTCGGCCTCGGCGGCGGAGTCGAAGACGGCGGTGATAGTGCTGTTGCTGTTGCTCATGCGGTTGGCTTCCCTGCGGTTGTTTCGGGGTTGGGCGGCAGCCTCTCGACTTCCGCCTGCTGGCGGCGCAGCGTGACCGGCACATCGACCGGCCGGCTGTTGCTGGTGCGGCGGAGGCGGAGTTCCTCGCGCAGCACCAGCCGCTTCTCGACCACCAGCACCTCCTCGAGGACGGGGATGATGAGCACCCTGCCCTCCTCTTCCTCGCGCGGCTGCGGCGGCGCCTCGCCCTCGGCCAGTTCGCGGCCGATGGCGATGCGCTCGACCTCAACCGCCTCGGAGCGGAGGTCGGCGTGGAGTTGCGTGTCCTCGGTCTCGGTGCGGAGCTTGACCCGCACGCGGCCCGTCTCGACCTCGCGCCTCCGGAGGTTCAGGCGTTCCTCTAATACGGGAACCGTATCAGTATCATCCGAGGCCGGCAGTTCGTTGTTCTGTGACACTATTGTGGATTCCCGTGGCAGTTGCCGGCCTCGTCTACCGGTACAACAGTGCACATCGGGATTCGTTCATTGCAGGACTGCACGGCGTCTGCCGATACAGCGATGCCTCCGGAAAGAGTCCGGCCCTGCAAAGCCGCTTGAGATGGGAAGCGATATGGTTGAAGCTTAAAGCAATGAGGCCGGGGAGAACGGGGATGACGGGTATCGGCAGGCGGGGCGTGCTGGGCGCCGCGGGTGCGGTGCTGGCGATGCCGGCGGTGCGTGCGGGGGCGCAGGGGACGGGCGCGTCGCAAGGCGTGAAGATCGGGCTGGTCGCGGTGCAGACGGGACCGCAGGCGGCGCTCGGCACGCAGCTGCGCGACGGCTTCCTCCAGGGGCTGAAGCATCTGGACGGCAAGCTCGGCGGGCTGCCGGCGGAGGTGCTGGTCATCGACGACGAGTTGCGGCCCGAAGTGGCCGTCACCAAGGTCCGGGCGGCGATCGAGCGGGACCGGGTGGATTTCGTCGTCGGCGTGGTCTTCTCGAACATCCTCGCCGCCATCATCCGGCCGGTGACGGAGTCCGGGACCTTCCTGATCTCGACCAATGCGGGGCCGTCGACGCTGGCGGGGCGCGGCTGCAACCCCTTCTTCTTCACCACCTCCTACAACAACGACCAGGTCCACAGCGTGATGGGCCAGGCGGCGCAGGACAGCAGCTACAAGCGCGTCTTCGTCCTCACGCCGAACTACCAGGCGGGGCGGGATGCGGCGGCGGGCTTCAAGTCGCGCTTCAAGGGCGAGGTGGTGGACGAGGTCTATGTGCCGCTCACCCAGCTCGATTTCTCGGCCGAGCTGGCGAAGATCGCGGCGGCGAAGCCGGATGCGGTCTTCACCTTCATGCCGGGCGGGCTCGGGGTGAACCTCGTCAGGCAGTACCGGCAGGCGGGGTTGGCCAGCATCCCCTTCCTCTCGACCTTCACCGTCGATGAGGCGACGCTGCCGGCGCAGGGCGAGGCGGCGCTCGGCTTCTACTCCGCGGCGTCCTGGGCGCCGAACATGGACAACCCCGCGAACACGAAATTCGTGAAGGATTTCGAGACGGGCTACGGCTACGTGCCGGCGACCTATGCGGCGCAGGCCTATGACGGGGCGATGCTCGTGGACAGCGCGATCCGCAAGGTGGGCGGCAGGCTCGGCGACAAGGATGCGGTGCGGGCGGCGATCCGCGCGGCGCAGTTCCAGTCCGTGCGCGGGCCCTTCGAGTTCGGCGCCAACCACTATCCGGTGCAGGATTTCTGGCTCTGCCAGGTGGCGAAGCGGGCGGACGGGAAGTTCCAGACCGAGACGGTGCGCAAGGTGCTGTCGCGCGACACGGATCCCTATGCGGCGGAGTGCCGCATGCGATGAGCCTCGGGCTGTTGCTGGTCCAGGGGTTGAACGGGCTGCAGTTCGGGGTGCTGCTCTTCCTCGTCGCGGCGGGGCTGACGCTCGTCTTCGGGGTGATGGACTTCATCAACCTCGCGCATGGCGTGCAGTACATGCTGGGTGCCTATTTCGGGGCAAGCCTCGCGGCCTGGACGGGGAGCTTCTGGCTCGGGCTGGCGCTGGCCCTGCCCGCGGCGCTGGTCTGCGGGCTGGTGCTGGAATGGCTGGTCTTCCGCCATCTCTATGAACGGGACCATCTGAGCCAGGTTCTGGCGACCTTCGGCGTCATCCTCTTCCTCAACCAGGCGGTGCGGGCGATCTGGGGCTCCGCGCCGCTGCAGATGCCGGTTCCGGCGCTGCTCGAGGGCGGCGTGACGCTCATGCCGGGGCTGCAGTATCCGGTCTACCGCATCGCCATCCTGGCGGCGGGGCTCGCCGTTGCCGGGCTGCTCTGGCTGCTGGTGGAGCGGACACGCATCGGCGCGCTGGTGCGGGCGGGGGCGACCCACGCGCCGATGGTGGCGGCGCTCGGCGTCGATATCCGTGGGCTGTTCATGCTCGTCTTCGGCTTCGGGGCGATGCTGGCGGGCTTCGCGGGCGTGATGGCGGCGCCGATCCTCTCGGTCGATCCCGGGATGGGGGATACGGTGCTGATCCTCGCCTTCGTCGTCATCGTCATCGGCGGGATCGGCAGCGTGCGCGGCGCCTTCATCGCGGCGCTGCTGGTGGGCGTCATCGAGACGCTCGGCCGCTCGCTCCTGCCGGACCTGCTGCGGCTGGTGATGGCGGCCTCGCCGGCGCGGCAGGCGGGGGCGGCGCTCGGCTCCATGCTGGTCTACATCGCCATGGCGCTGATCCTGGCGGTCCGGCCACGCGGGCTGTTTCCGGTGCGGGGCTGATGCGGGCGGCGCTGATCCTGCTGGCGGCGCTGGCGGCGGCGCCCTTCCTCGGCTTCGGCGAGGGTTATTCGCTGACGCTGCTGGCGCGGGTGATGATCCTGGCGATGGCCGCCGTGAGCCTTTGGCTGCTCGTCGGCGGCGGCGGGATGGTGAGCCTCGGCCATGCCGCGCTGCTCGGGATCGGGGCCTATGCTGTCGTCGTGCTGGACGATGCGCGGATCACCGATGCCGCCGTCGTCGTGCCGGTGGCGATGGGGGCGGCGGGGCTCTTCGCGCTGGTGACGGGGGCGGTCGCCATCCGCACCAGTGGGGTGCAGTTCATCATGATCACCCTGGCCTTCGGGCAGATGGCCTTCTTCACCGCCTCCTCGCTTGCGGCCTATGGCGGGGATGATGGCTACACCCTCTACGGGCGGACGACGGTGCTCGGGCAGCGCTGGCTCGAGGACCGGCTGGCTTTCCACTATCTCTGCCTCGGGCTGCTGGCGCTGACGCTGTTCGGCGGACATGTGCTGCTCGGCTCGCGCTTCGGGCGGGTGCTGCGGGCGGCACGGGAGAACCCGCTGCGGGCCGAGGCGGTGGGGTTCCGGCCCTATCCCTACCAGCTGGTCGCCTATTCGATCGCGGGGGCGGTGGCGGGGCTGACCGGCGTGCTGCTGGCCAATGCGGCGGAGTTCGTGGCGCCGTCCTACCTCGCTTGGCAAAGATCGGGCGACCTCCTGTTCATGGTGATCCTGGGCGGGCTCGGCTCGCTGCAGGGGGCGGTGCTGGGGGCGGTCGCCTTCGTGCTGCTGGAGGAGTGGCTCGGGCACATCACCGAGCATTGGCGGCTGATCTTCGGGCCGCTGCTGGTGCTCTCCGTGCTGTTCATGAAGGGCGGGCTGGTCGGGATGCTGCGCCGTGGCTGAGCCGCTGCTCGCCGTCGCCGGGCTGCGCAAGCGGTTCGGCGGGCTGGCAGTGACGGATGACGTCACCTTCAGCGTCGCCGAGGGGGGGATCCATGCGGTCATCGGGCCGAACGGGGCGGGGAAGACGACACTGATCCACCAGCTCTCCGGCACGCTGCGGCCGGATGCCGGGAGCATCCGCTTCGGCGGGCGGGAGCTGGTGGGGATGGGGCTGGCGCGGCGGGCGCGGCTGGGGCTCGCCCGCAGCTTCCAGATCACCTCCGTGCTGGCGGGATTCTCGGCGCTCGAGAATGCGGCGCTGGCGGTCCAGGCCCGCAGCGGGCCGTCCTTCCGCTTCTTCCGCGCGGCGGCAGCGGAGCGGGCGCTCAACGACCAGGCGATGACGGCGCTGGAGCAGGTAGGGCTCGGGGCGCGGGCGGGGGTGCTGGCGGGGCGGCTGTCGCACGGCGAGAAGCGGCAGCTCGAGCTCGCCATCGCGCTCGCCATGCAGCCGCGGCTGCTGCTGCTGGACGAGCCGCTCGCCGGCGCCGGGCCGGAGGAGACGGAGCGGCTGATCGGCATCCTCCTCGGGCTGAAGGGCACCTATACGATCCTGCTCGTCGAGCATGACATGCAGGCGGTCTTCGCCCTCGCCGACCGCATCTCGGTGCTGGTCTATGGGCGGGTGATCGCGACCGACGGGCCGGAGGCGATCCGGGCGGATCCGGCGGTGCGCGCCGCCTATCTCGGCGAGGACGAGGCGGCATGACCCTCGTCGTCGACGCGCTGCGGGCGGGGTATGGCGAGAGCCAGGTGCTGCAGGGCATCTCGCTCACCATTGGCGCGGGCGAGGTCGTGACCCTGCTCGGGCGGAACGGGATGGGGAAGACCACCACCGTCCGCGCGGTGATGGGGCTGCTGCCGGGGCTCGGCGGGCGGGTGCTCGGTGGGCGTCTTGCCTGGGACGGGATGGCGCTGGACGGGCTGGCGCCGCACCGGATCGGGCGGCTCGGACTCGGGCTGGTGCCGGAGGGGAGGCAGGTCTTCCCGCGACTCACCGTCGAGGAGAACCTCACCGCGACGGCGCGGGCGGAGGGGGCGGCGCGTTGGACGCTGGAGTCCGTTTATCGCTTCTTCCCACGGCTCGAGGAGCGGCGGCGGAACATGGGCTCGCAGCTCTCGGGCGGCGAGCAGCAGATGCTGGCGATCGGCCGGGCGCTGATGACCAATCCCCGGCTGCTGCTGCTCGATGAGGCGACCGAGGGGCTCGCGCCGCTGATCCGCGCCGAGATCTGGGCAGTGCTCGCGGCGCTGAAGGCGGAGGGGCAGGCGATCCTGCTCATCGACAAGAACCTGGCCGCGGTGATGCGGCTGGCGGATCGGCATGTGGTGGTCGAGAAAGGCCGCACCGTATGGTCCGGGACAAGCGCGGAGCTGGCGGCATCGCCGGAGCTGCGGGAGACTTATCTGCACCTGTAGAGGAGGAGGCGAGGATGGAGATGCCGGCAATGACGGCGGGGATCACCCCGGCGGGCGAGGGCGAAGGGGGTGTCGCATGGAACATCCTCGGCCAGACCTACAAGCCGATCCAGCATTCGGCGGCGTCCTTCGCCTTCCACACCTATTTCCCGGACGGGACCTTCGTGCCGCCGCACGTGCACACGCGGCAGGACGAGTTCATCTACGTGCTCGACGGAAAATTCGAGCTGATGCTGGATGGCCAGACCGCCGTCGCCGGCAAGGGCGACCTGGTACGGCTGCCGATGGGGCTGCCGCATGGCATATTCAACAAGTCGGGCAGCCCGGTGACGGCGCTGTTCTGGGTGGCGCCGAGCCATGGGTTGTATGAGCTGTTCAGCCGCATCCACAATGTCGGCGACCCGGCGGAGGTGGTGCGGATCGCGGCCGGGTACGAGGTGAACTTCCTGCCACCGCCGGGCTGAGGCGGGTCAGGACGCCGGCGCCTCGATCATCAGAGTCGATTTCGCCGGCCCAGCCCCCACCATCGAGAGGGTGATCCCGCCGGCCAGCAGCGCCAGCAGCCCGGCCGCGACGGCAAGGCGGCGGCTGCGGCGATTGCGGCGCCGGCGTGGGGCGATGGGGACGACCGCACCCTGCGGGGCGTCGCGCTCCAGGGCGCGGCGGGCGCAGGTGAACCAGGCGTCGCCACCGGGCAGGGTCAGCGGCTGCTTGGGGTCGAACCCCGTCTCCGGGCGCTGGCCCGGGGCAAGGCGGACGATCGGCAGGTGGCCGGGGAAGATGGCCGGGAGGCGCGCGCGCTCCAGGCGCTGGCGGAGCAGTGCCATGGCCTCGGGCGGGCCGCCCTGGATGGCGATGCCGTAGCGCGGATGCAGCAGCACCAGCGGCAGGACCTGGCCGCCGACGCGGCAGCGCGGCAGGGCCAGCCAGCCGGTTTCGGGATCAGGGGTGGAATCGGGCGACATCGTCTCCTGCGTGTCCTGCCTGCGCACATCCCCGATGTAGGGATCGCGGCAGGCGATGTCGCTGCATTGCACCATCAAAGCTGCGGGAGAGCTTACCGGTTGCGACGGCCGAAGGCGCCGAGCATGCGGCGGGGTTCATCCGTCCGCCATGCGGAGGCGAAGCTTGGGATGCCGGCGGCGATGGCCTGCTGCATCGGCAGGTCCTCCCAGCGGCGGATGAGGGCCTTCTGCAGGCGGAGCGCCTCGCGGCCGGCAGCGCCGAGCAGGGCGAGCCATTCGGCGAGCGAGGCGTCGAGGGTGTCATCCGGGCAGATGCGCTCGACCAGGCCCCAGTCGAGGGCCTCCGCGGCGCCGATGGTCTCGCCGAGGAGCAGCAGGCGGCGGGTGCGGCCCCAGCCGATCAGGCCGGGGAGCAGCGCGGCCTCCACCACCGAGGGGATGCCGACGCGGACCTCGGGCATGCCGAAGCGGGCGGAATGGGCGGCGAGGCGGAGGTCGCAGGCGGCGGCGAGCTCGAGGCCGGCGCCGAGCGTCCAGCCGTTGATCCGGGCGATGACCGGGGCGGGGCAGGCGCGGACGGCGCGGCAGCAGTCGTGGACCTGGGTGATGAAGGCTTCCGCCTCCGCCTCGGTCGCAATCGCCGCCATGGTGGTGATGTCGGCGCCGCCGATGAAGGATTTGGCGCCGGCGCCGGTCACGACGACGGCGTGGAGGCCGGGGTCGGCGGCAAGGCTCGCCATGGCGGCGACGAAGTCGGCCATCAGCCCCGGGTTGAGCGTGTTCAGCTTGGCCTGGTGATCGATGGTGAGATGGGCGACGCGGCCGGTCTCGGGCGCCTCGGCATGGGTGATGCGGATGGTGCCGGGCATCAGCGCGCCACCGCGAAGCCGGCGGTCTGGGCATAGCCGCGGGCGATGGCGGCGAGGTCCTCCATCGGGATCACGTCCTCGATGCGGGTGAAGCCGCTCGGGGCACGCTCGCAGACCACGTCGACGACGCGCTCGGGGCCGCCGCGGCGGTTGCTGGCGACGAGGGCGGCGGTCTTCGGCAGGCGCTCGGCCTCATAGGCGGCAAGCGCCGCCGGGGCGGGCTGCGCCGCCAGCAGGTCGGCGAGGCAGCGGGCGTCGAGGATGGCCTGGGAGGCGCCGTTGGAGCCGACCGGGTACATCGGGTGGGCGGCATCGCCGAGCAGGGTGACGCGGCCCTGCGTCCACCAGGGCAGCGGGTCGCGGTCGCACATCGGATACTCGAGGCGCATGGGCGAGGCGCGGATCATCCCCTCGATGTCGAGGAAGGGCAGCTTCAGGCGGCGGGCGAGCGGCAGCACGTCGCGCAGGCGGCCGGGACGGGACCAGTCCTCCCGCCTAGGCGGAGCGGCCTCGCCGGTGGCGACGCGGGCGTAGATGACCCAGTTGGTGAGGCGATGCCCAGGCGTGCTGCCGGGGCCGATCGGGTAGAAGACGAGCTTCGCCTTGAGGTCGCCGGCGATCAGCATGACGTCGCCGCTCTCGAAGGCGGGCCAGTCGAGGGCGCCGCGCCACATCTGGATGCCCTGCCAGCGGATGCCGCCGTCATCGGGGTGGAGCAGGCCGCGCAGCGCCGAGTGGATGCCGTCGGCGCCGATCAGGGCGGTGCCGCGCATCGGGCCGGAGGTAGTGTGCGCGGTGACGCCGGTGTCGTCCTGGGTGACGGAGAGCAGGCGCTCGCCGGTGCGGAGCGCGCCGGCGGGCAGGCGCTCGGCTGCGGCACGCCAGAGCAGGCCGTGCAGGCGGCCGCGATGGATGGAGAATTGCGGCATTGCATGGCCGGCATGGAGGCCGCGCGGCTCCGACCACAGCGTCTGGCCGAGATGGTTGAGGTAGCGCAGCTCCCGCGTGCGGATGGCGACCGCATCGAGGGCGGGGAGCAGGCCGAGCTCCGCGAGCTCCGCGATGCCGTGCGGCAGGGTGTTGATGCCGACGCCGAGCTCGCGCACCTCCGCCGCTGCCTCGAAGACGGTGCAGGGGATGCCGCGCCGGTGGAGCATCAGCGCGAGGGTGAGGCCTCCGACTCCGCCGCCTGCGATGAGGATCATCCCGGTCCCTCCCCTGCCCTGAGATGGTGCGAGGCTACTCCGCGGCGCGCGCCAGCGGCAATTGCGGGGCGTGGCTGCGCGGCCGGGCCTTGAGCTTGAGGTCGCGCAGGTCCGCCTGGTCGCGGGCGGCGTTGCGCAGCAGCGCGTCCTTGCCCCAGCGGTATTGCGGCGGGCAGGCGATATCGGCGACGCCATAGGCCGCCGCGGCGCGGAGGGTGAAGCTGGGGTCGGTGAGGTGCGGGCGGGCGAGTGCGACGAGATCGGCGCGGCCGGCGGCGAGGATGGTGTTCGCCTGGTCGGCGGTGGTGATGTTGCCGACGCACATGGTGGCGATGCCGGCCTCCTGGCGGATCATGTCGGACCAGGGGACCTGGAACATGCGGCCGAAGACGGGGGCGGCGTCATGCACCGTCTGGCCGGTCGAGACGTCGATCAGGTCGCAGCCGGCCTCCGCGAAGGCGCGGGCGATGGCCAGCGTGTCCTCGTCGGAGACTCCGCCATCGGCCCAGTCTGTGGCCGAGATGCGGACGGACATCGGCTTCTCCGCCGGCCAGAGCGCGCGGAGGGCGGTGAAGACCTCGAGCGGGTAGCGGAGGCGGTTCTCGATCGGGCCGCCATAGTCGTCGGTGCGGCGGTTGGTCAGCGGGGAGAGGAAGCTGGCCAGCAGGTAGCCGTGGGCGCAGTGCAGCTCCAGCATGTCGAAGCCGCAGCGGAGGCCGCGCCCGGCGGCGGCCAGGAAATCGGCTTTCACCGCATCCATGTCGGCGCGGGTCATCTCGCGCGGGGTCTGGTTGTCGGGGCGGTAGGGGATGGGGCTGGCCGAGAGGACGGGCCAGGCGCCCTCCTCGAGCGGACGGTCCATGCCCTCCCACATCAGCTTCGTCGCGCCCTTGCGGCCGGCATGGCCGAGCTGGAGGGCGATCTTCGCCGGGCCATGGGCGTGGACGAAGGAGACGATGCGGGTCCAGGCGGCTTCCTGCTCGTCGGTCCAGAGGCCGGTGCAGCCGGGGGTGATGCGGGAGTCGGCGGAGGGGCAGGTCATCTCGGTGAAGATCAGGCCGGCCCCGCCGACGGCCCGCGCCCCGTAATGCATCAGGTGGAAGTCGGTGGGGACGCCCTCCTCGGCGCTGTACATGCACATGGGCGAGACGACGGTGCGGTTGGCGAGCTCCATCCCGCGGAGGCGAAGGGGCTGGAACATGGGCGGCTTCGCGGGGTCGCCGCCCTCTTCCGCGGCGAAGACGGCCTGGGTCCCGGCGGTGAACTCGGGAGCGCGGAGGGCGAGGTTGTCCCAGGTGATCGCCTTGCTGCGGGTCATCAGGCCGAAGGCGAAGCGCGTGGGGTGCATGTCCCAGAAGCGCTTCACATGCTCGAACCAGACGAGGGAGACATCCGCCGCGTGCTGCGTCTTCTCCACATCCTCGCGGCGGCCGTGCTCGAAGCGCGACAGGGCGTCGGCCACGCTGCCGGAGTGGAGGAAGGACTGGTGGAGGGCGATGGAGTCCTCCATGGCAAGCTTGGTGCCGGAGCCGATGGAGAAATGCGCGCTGGCCTTGGCGTCGCCGATGAGGACCAGGTTGCCGCGCGTCCAGCGGGCGCATTTCAGCGCCGGGAAGCGGCGCCAGGCGGAGCGGTTGGTGACGAGGCGGTGGCCGGCCAGTTCCTCGGCGAAGACCTCCTCGAGGAAGCGGGCGCTCTCGGCCTCGTCCATGGCGTCGAGGCCGGCGTGGGCGAAGGTCTCGGGGTCCGTTTCGAGGACCCAGGTGCTGGCATTCGCCTCGTACTGGTAGCAATGGGCGATGAAGATACCCTCCGGCCGCTCCTTGAAGAAGAAGGTGAAGGCGTCGAAGGGGCGCGTCGAGCCCATCCAGGCGAAGCGGTTGGGGCGGAGGGTGACCTCCGGCTGGAAATGGTCGGCGAAGCGGGAGCGGATGGGGCTGTTGATGCCGTCGGCGGCGACGATGAGGTCGGCATCGGGGAAATCCTCGGGCTGCGCCTCCTCGCCGAAGCGGAGCTCGACGCCGAGGTGCCGGGCGCGCTGCTGGAGCAGGAGCAGGAGGGTGCGGCGGGAGCAGCCGCAGAAGCCGTTGCCGCCGATGCGGTGGACCGCCCCTTTGGCGTGAATCGCAATGTCGTCCCAGTAGGCGAAGCTCTCGGTGATGGCGCGGTAGCTCGGCGCGTCGGCGGCGGCGAAGGCGTCGAGCGTCGCGTCGCTGAAGACGACGCCGAAGCCGAAGGTATCGTCGGCGCGGTTGCGCTCCACCACGGTGATGCGCGCACGGGGGAAGTCGCGCTGCATCAGGATGGCGAAATAGAGGCCGGCGGGGCCGCCGCCGATGATCGCGATGCGCATGGATAGGGCCTCCGCTGGCCGGGATAGTTTAGGCTTCAACTATTTTCCGCCGCAACCGGAATTGGGCATTGCGGGATCTGGAGACGATGTTTTAGGCTTCAAGCATCATGGATCAGGGCAGCGCCGCATTGAGGGGTCTGCCTGCGCTCGTCACCGGCGGGGGCAGCGGGATCGGCCTGGCCTGCGCCCGGGCGCTGAGCGCGGCCGGGGCCGAGGTCACGGTGCTCGGGCGGCGCGAGGCGCCGCTGCGGGCGGCGGTGGAGGCGGGAGCGGCCATTGGCTTCGTCGTTGCGGATGTGGCGGGGGAGATGCCTCCCCTGCCCCGCTCGGCGCTGCTGGTGAATGCGGCGGGGGCGGCGGAGAGCGCGCCCTTCCTCAGGACCGACGGGGCGGCCTGGCAGCGGATGCTCGGCGTCAACCTGCTCGGCGCGGCCGCCGTCATCCGGGCGGTGCTGCCTGGGATGATCGAGGCGGGGCATGGGCGGGTCGTCAACATCGCCTCGACGGCGGCGGTGAAGGGCTACCCCTACGTCACGGCCTATGCGGCGGCGAAGCATGGGCTCCTCGGCCTGACCCGGGCGCTGGCGCTGGAAGTCGCGGGGCGAGGCGTCACGGTGAACTGCGTGTGCCCCGGCTTCACCGAGACGGAGATCGTCGCCGAGAGCGTCGCCCGCATCATGGCGAAGACCGGGCGCGGCGAGGCGGAGGCACGGGCGGAGCTGACGCGGCACAATCCGCAGGGACGGCTCGTCACGCCGGAGGAGGTGGCGGCGGCGGTGCTCTTCCTCTGCCGGCCCGAGGCGGCGGCGGTGAATGGCGTGGCGCTGCCGGTGGCGGGGGGCGAGGCATGAGGCTGCTCGATGCGGAGACTGCGCTCGCCGATGCGCCGCCGGGCCACAAGGACGAGCTGCGGCTGTGGCTGCGGCTGCTGACCTGCACCAACCTGATCGAGGCGGAGATCAGGCGGCGGCTGCGGGCCGAGTTCGACACGACGCTGCCGCGCTTCGACCTGCTGGCGCAGCTCGAGCGGCATCCGGGCGGGCTGACGCTCGGCGAGATCTCGCGGCGGATGATGGTCAGCAACGGCAATGTCACCGGGCTCGCCGCGCGGCTCGAGGAGGAGGGGCTGGTCGAGCGGCGCGTGAGCGCGACGGACCGGCGGGCGCAGAGCCTCCGGCTGACGGCGAAGGGGCGGCGGGAGTTCGCCCGGCAATCCTCGGCGCATGAGGGCTGGGTGGCGGAGCTGCTGGGCGGGCTGAGCCTGCCCGAGCGGGAGGCGCTGCAGCGGTTGCTGGGGCGGGCGAAGGCGAGCGTCAGGTCAGGCTTGCAGGAGGTTGGCGCATGATTCCGCTGGCGTCGTACCAGGCGGAGCATTTCCGCCTGGCCGTGGATGGGGCGGTGGCAACCATCATCCTCGACCGGCCGGAGCGGAAGAACCCCCTCACCTTCGAAAGCTATGCGGAGCTCGGCGCGCTGTTCCGGGCGGCGGCGCGTGAGGAGCAGGTGAAGGTCTTCGTGCTGCAGGGCGCGGGGGGGAATTTCTGCTCGGGCGGCGACGTGCACGAGATCATCGGGCCGCTGCTGGAGCGCGACACCAAGGGGCTGATGCAGTTCACCGCCATGACGGGCGAGCTGGTGAAGGCGATGCGGGCCTGCCCGCAGCCGATCATCGCCGCCGTCGACGGCGTGGCGGCCGGCGCGGGGGCGATCCTGGCCATGAGCGCCGATCTCAGGCTGGCGACGCCGCGGGCGAAGGTGGCCTTCCTCTTCAACCGCGTCGGCCTCGCCGGTTGCGACATGGGGGCCTGCGCAATCCTGCCGCGGATCATCGGCCAGGGGCGGGCGAGCGAGCTGCTCTATCTCGGGCGGAGCATGGGCGCGGAGGAGGGGCAGGCCTGGGGCTTCTTCAACGCGGTGCATGCGCCGGAGGAGCTGGAGGGCCGCGCGGCGGCGCTGGCGCGGGAGATCGCCGGGGGGCCGAGCTTCGGCCACGCGATGACCAAGCGCATGCTGCAGATGGAATGGGCCATGAGCGTCGAGCAGGCGATCGAGGCCGAGGCCGTCGCGCAGGCGCTCTGCATGACGACAGGGGATTTCCGCCGCGCCTATGAGGCTTTCGCGGCCAAGCAGCGTCCGGTCTTCAAGGGCGACTAGGGACACGCACAGCCGGCCGACTGCACTCCGGGATGGGAGGTTGCGATGGATGGCATGATGATGGAGACCGTCTCGGCGCATATCGATGGCTTCGCGCGGGAGCGGCTGCCGCCGCGCGACCAGTGGCCGGAATTCCGCTTCACCCTGCCGCAGCTGCGCTATCCGGCGCGGCTCAACTGCGCGAGCGTGCTGCTGGACCGGAACCTGGCGGCGCGGGCGGATCATCCGGCGCTGGTGACGCCGGCGGAGACGCTGACCTACGGGCAACTCGCCGAGCGGGTGAACCGCATCGCCCATGTGCTCGTCAACCGCACGGGGCTGGTGCCGGGCAACCGCGTGCTGCTGCGCGGCGCCAATACGGCCTGGATGGTGGCTGCCTATTTCGCGGTGCTGAAGGCGGGTGGAATCGTCGTCGCCACGATGCCGCTGCTGCGCGCGAAGGAGCTCGGGCAAATCCTGCGGAAGGCCTCCATCAGCCATGCGCTCTGCGACGCGCGGCTGCGCGATGCGCTCGCGGAGGCGGATGCGCCGGCGCTGCGGCATGTGCTGCATTGGGGGGATGGGGAGCTGGAGGCGCTCTGCGACGCGGAGAGCCGGGACTTCAAGGCCTGCGACACGGCGGCGGAGGATATCGCGCTGATCGGCTTCACCTCCGGCACCACCGGCGAGCCGAAGGGAACGCTGCATTTCCACCGCGACATGCTGGCGATCTGCGATGCCTATGGGCGGGAGGTGCTTCGGCCGGAGCCTTCCGATGTCTTCATCGGCTCGCCGCCGCTCGCCTTCACCTTCGGGCTCGGGGGGCTGGTGCTCTTCCCCTTCAGCGTCGGTGCGACGGCGGTGCTGCTGGAGCGGGCCTCGCCGGAAGACCTGCTGCCGGCGATCGCGCGGCACCACGCGACGGTCTGCTTCACCGCGCCGACAGCCTATCGGGCGATGGCGGCGAAGGCGGGGGAGCATGACCTCTCCAGCCTACGGAAATGCGTCTCGGCGGGGGAGGCCTTGCCGCGGCCGGTCTTCGACGCCTGGCGGGAGGCGACCGGGCTCAGCCTGATGGACGGAATCGGTGCGACGGAGATGCTGCACATCTTCATCGCCGCCCGCGAGGAGCAGATCAGGCCCGGGGCGACGGGGCTGCCGGTGCCGGGCTACGAGGCGAAGGTCATCGATGCAGACGGCGCAAAGGTGCCGCGCGGCACGCCGGGGCGGCTTGCGGTCCGGGGGCCGACGGGGTGCCGGTACCTCGATGATCCCCGCCAGGCCCGCTATGTCGAGGATGGCTGGAACATAACCGGAGATACCTACATCCAGGATGGGGACGGGTACTTCTGGTACCAGGCGCGCAGCGACGACATGATCATCTCCGCCGGCTACAACATCGCGGGCCCAGAGGTGGAGGCCGCGCTGCTGACCCATCCGCTGGTGCAGGAATGCGGCGTCATCGGCGTGCCGGATGACGAGCGGGGAATGGTGGTGAAGGCCTTCGTCGTCCTCGCTGACGGCGGCGCCGGCGATGCCGCGCTGGTGCGGGCGTTGCAGGAGCACGTGAAGGCGGAGATCGCGCCCTACAAATATCCGCGACAGGTCGAGTTCGTCGACCGTCTGCCGCGTACGGAAACCGGCAAGCTGCAACGCTTCGCCTTGCGCCAGGGAGTTGTCGCGTGAGTCTGGAAACCCTCCAGCCGCCGGGCTGGCCGCCGCCGAAGGGCTATGCGAATGGCATGGCCGGGCGGGGCAGGAACGTGCTCGTCGGCGGGCAGATCGGCTGGGATGCGGAGGGGCGCTTCGCCCAGGGTTTCCTCCGACAGGTGGAGCAGGCGCTACGCAACATCCTCGCCATCCTGGCGGAGGCGGGCGGCAGGCCGGAACATATCGGGCGGATGACCTGGTACGTCACCGACATGGCGGAGTACCGGGACAGCCTGCGGGCGCTCGGGCCGGTCTATCGCGCCGTGATGGGACGGCATTTCCCGGCGATGACGCTGGTGCAGGTGGTGGCGCTGGTGGAGCCGGAAGCGCGGGTCGAGATCGAGGCGACGGCGCTCATTCCGGAGTGAGCGGCGCCAGCATCTCGATAATGCGGCAGTTGGCTCCGGCGCGGCAGCGGCCGATCAGCTCCGCCAGCTCGTCGCGGAGCTTGGTGAGGCGCGGCGGGTGATAGGGTCGACTGCGTCGTAGGACCGGTCCCGCTCATCAGCGCGTCCGAGCAGCGCGGCACCTGGTCGAGCGGGAAGCCGAGGTCTCGCGCGCGGCGGATGAAGCTCAGCCGGCTGCGCTGGCCGGCGTCGTAGCTGCGGTAGTTGCCCGGGGTGCGGGCAGGCTCGGCAGCAGGCCGATTCGCCCGTAGTATAGGATGGTCTCTGCCTGGGTGCCCGTGGACCGCACCAGCGCGCCGATCGACAAGCCTTCCATCGCCTTGACCCTGTAGCCGCTACAGGCCCCAAAATGGGCAGGCGCATCGGATAGGACGAGGTGAAACGCCATGGCGGGATGCTGCGGGCCGCAGGGTTGCTCCCCCACCCCGTCGTTAGATTCGCCGCAGTGGCGGCGGGCCCTTTGGATCGCGCTGGCGGTGAATGCGGGCATGTTCCTCGCCGAGATCGGCGCGGGCGTGGCGGCGGGCTCGGCCTCCTTGCAGGCGGATGCGATCGACTTCCTGGGGGATTCGGCGAATTACGCCATCAGCCTCGGCGTGGCCGGCATGGTGCTGGCGTGGCGGGCGCGGGCGGCGCTGGTGAAGGGCTGGTCGCTCGGGCTGCTCGGGGCCGGGGTGCTGGCCTCGACCGCCTGGCACGCCCAGGCAGGGAGCCTGCCGGGGGCTGGGACGATGGGTGTCGTTGGGCTGCTGGCGCTTGCCGCCAATGCGGGGGTGGCGCTGATGCTGTACCGCTACCGCGAGGGCGATGCGAACATGCGCTCGGTCTGGATCTGCTCGCGCAACGACGCCATCGGCAACCTCGCCGTGCTGGCGGCGGCAGCGGGCGTCTTCGGCACGGGTACGGCCTGGCCGGACCTGATAGTCGCCACGGCCATGGCGGCGCTCGGGCTCAGCGGCGGGTGGCAGATCGTGCGGCAGGCGAGGGTGGAGCTACGGCTGCCGCAAGCCGTTGCAGCATCGCCCTGACCTGCGGCACCCCGGGTGGTGCCACCCGGGGCGATCGCGGGCCGGAGGTCAGATCGGGTTGGCGCCGGCCATAGGCTCGCCCTCGTCGGGCATCGCCTCGGTGACGGACATGCTCGCGGTGTCGTCCTTCCAGCTGTTGCGGCGCTTCATCGCCTGGCGGGCGAGGCAGGCGCCGCCGATCGCGGCCGCGCCGACGCCGATGCCGGTGAGGAAGGCGAAGCTGGCGACGATCATGCCGGTGGTGGTGGCGGCAGCGGCTGCGCGCATGAACATGGCGGATCTCCGTGAAGCGGCGTTTCAGCCTAGAGGTGGGACCGGCAGGGCAGGAGGCAAGCGGGCGGGCTCACGGTAGGTGAAGCCCTCCCCTGCCCTGTCGGAGGCGTCGAGCGCCTCGGCCAGCAACGCATGATGGGGCGAGAGGGCGCAGGCGGGGTCGGTCGCTGCCGCGTCGCCGGTGAGGGCGAAGGCCTGGCAGCGGCAACCGCCCCAGTCCTGCTCGGCACGCGCACAGCCCTGGCAGGGCGCGGGCATCCAGCCAGTGCCGCGGAAGCGGTTGAAGGCCTCCGAGGCTTCCCAGGCAGCGCGAAGGGTGGTGGTGCGGGCATCGGGGAAGTCGAAGCCGGGCAGGCTCTCCGCGGCATGGCAAGGCAGGATGCGGCCGGCGGGGGAGACGGCGAGGAAGCGCTGGCCCCAGCCGCCCATGCAGGATTTCGGCCGGGTGGCGTAGTAGTCGGGGACGACGTAGTCGATGACGAGGCGGCCGCGATGGGCAATGCGGGCGGCCTCGACGGCCGCCGTCGCGGCGTCGAGCTGGGTGCGGGTCGGCATCAGCGCGTCGCGGTTGGCAAGCGCCCAGCCGTAGTACTGGACATGGGCGACCTCCAGCCGGCCGGCGCCGAGCGCGAGGGCAAGGTCGATCATCGCCGGGAGGCGGTCGAGGTTCTGGCGGTGGACGACGGCGTTGAGGGTCAGCGGCAGCCCGGCCGCGGTGACGAGGCGGGCGAAATCGAGCTTCTTCGCGTGGCCGCCGCGATAGCCGCCGATGCGGTCGGCGGAGGCCGGCTCGGCATCCTGAACGGAGAGCTGCACGTGGTCGAGGCCGGCTGCGGCCAGCGCGTCGAGGCGGGTGCCGTTCAGCAGCACGCCGGAGGTGATGAGGTTGGTGTAGAGCCCGGCCTCGCTGGCGGCGCGGACGAGGTCGAGGATGTCGCGACGGGCGGTCGGCTCGCCGCCGGAGAGGTGGATCTGGAGGCAGCCGAGCTCCGCCGCCTCGACGAAGAGGCGGGACCAGGTCGCGGTGTCCAGCTCCTCGCCCGGGCGGGTGAGCGCGGTCGGGTTGGAGCAATAGGGGCAGCGCAGCGGGCAGCGATGGGTCAGCTCGGCCAGCAGGGCGAGCGGGGGAGCGGTCATGCGGTGACAACGCCCTTCGCAGCCAAGTCGTCCAGCAGGCTGGTAATGTCGGCGAGGATTTCCTCGCGCGGGGCGGCATAGCGGGAGGCAAGCTCGTCGGCGATGGCTGCGAGGCTGCGGCTGCCGTCGAGCAGGCGGATGATCTCGAGGGCGATCTCGTCGGGGACGAACATGCGCTCCGGGCCGAGGACGACCCATTGGGCGCGGGCCTTGTCCTCGCGGAGCTTCATGCCGCGGGCGAGTTTCGGGACCGTCTCCGGGCTCACGGCCGGAAGGCGCCGGGCGGTGGCAGGCCAGGCTCCACATAGGCGAAGTGGAGCGCGTCGAGTTGGGCCCATAGCAGGTCGCATTTGAAGCGAAGGGCGGCGAGCACCTGCTCCTGCTCGGCGCGGGTACGGGCCTCGCGCTTCACATAGGCCAGAGCGAAGTCGACATCCTGCGGCGCCTGGGTGAGGCGCGGGGTGAAGTAGGCGAGCGTCTCCGGCGAGACGAAGTCGTAGTTGCGGAGCATGCCGGAGACGCGCTGGGAGATGATCGCGGGCGAGAACATCTCGGTCAGCGAGGAGGCAACGGCTTCCAGCACCGAACGCGACCTCACGAAATTCACATAAGCGTCGACGGCAAAGCGGGTGGCGGGGAGCAGGCCCTCGAGCGAGACGACGTAGCCGCGGTCGAGGCCGAGGCCCTCGGTGAGTTTCAGCCAGCGCTCGATGCCGCCGGGATGGGTGCCGTCGCCGTCGTGGTCGACGATGCGGCGGCGCCATTCGCGGCGGAGCTCGGGCGTCGGCAGGCGGGCCAGCAGCGAGGCGTCCTTCGCCGGGATGCTGGCCTGGTAGTAGTAGCGGTTCAGCGCCCAGGCCTGGACCTGACCCTTCGTCAATTTCCCGCCATGCAGTAGGTGATGGAAGGGGTGGTGGACGTGGTAGCGCTCGGCGCCGATGGCCTCGAGCCGGGCGTGAAGCTCCTCGGGCGGAAGCAGCGCATCGGTCATGGGATGACCTCCATGCCGTCCTCAGCGACCTCCCATCCGGCGGCGAGGACTGCCTCGCGCTCGGGGCTGTCGTCCAGCAGGACGGGGTTGGTGTTGTTCAGGTGGATGAGGATGCGGCGGCGGATGCCCAGGCTGCGGCAGGTGGCGAGGGCGCCCGCTGGCCCGTCGATGCTCATATGGCCCATCCGGGCACCGGTTTTGGGGCCGGCGCCGGCCAGGATCATCTCGTCGTCGCGCCAGAGCGTGCCGTCGAGGAAGAGGCAGTCGGCACCCCGGAGGCGGGCGGCGAGCGCCGGCGTCATCGCCGCGCAGCCGGGAATGAAGTGGAAGCCGCGGCCGCCGGCGGAGAGGCGGAGGCCAATGGTCTCGCCGTCATCGGCACGGCCGGGATCGCCACCCTGCTCGGCGAAGAGCGGAACCTTGCCCGGGACGGCATAGGCCTCGACCGTCAGGCCGAGCGGCTTACCATCCGCCCCGGTCAACGCCAGGGGCTCGCCGAGCGGCAGCGGACGGCGGGGAACGAGGCTGGGGTTCACCGCGAGAAAGATGGGGTTCGCCTCCAGGACCGCGAGGGATTGCGGAGAGCCGTAGAGGGCGAAGGCGTGGCGCTCCCGCATCGTCAGCAGGCCGGCGATGGTGTCGACCTCGGCGCCGGTCAGCACCACGGCGGCGACCGGGGAGTGGCGGATGGCGCCGCCCTGCGGCCGCGGGTGCAGCGCCGGCGTCGCCTGGAGCTGAGCGCGAAGATCGGGCGAGGCGTTGAGCAGCACCCAGCGCTCGCCATCGGCCGTCACCGCCAGCGAGGCCTGGCTGCGGGGCCGTGCGGCGGGGTCGCCGGCGCGGGCGCGGAGGCAGCCTGGGCCGGCGGAATTCCATTGCGGGAAGCCGCCGCCGGCCGCGGCGCCGAGGACGATGGCGCGGAGCATAGGGTGTTCTAACGCCCAGGGGGTGTCGCCGTCACCTCGATCGCGGCGTACCAGGCGGCGAGGTTGGCGATGTCGGTCTCGCTCAGCGCTGCGGCCATGAGGTTCATCTGCTCATGGAGGCGGACCTTGTCGCGGAAGGCGCGGAGCTGCTCGGCCAGGTAGGCGGGGTTCTGGCCGGCGAGGTTGGGCGCGTCCGGCTGCACGGCGATGCCGTCATTGCCGTGGCAGACGGCGCAGCGGCCGCCGGCGAGGCGCCGGCCGGCGCGGGCATCGCCCTCCTGCGCCCAGGCGGGGGCGAAGGCCGGGCTGGCCAGGAGCACGGCCAGCCCGAGACGTGCCAGCCGCATCAGCGCCGGCGGTCGTAGGAGATGCGATAGACGGCGCCGGCCATGTCGTCCGAGACCAGCAGGGAGCCGTCGCGCAGCATCGCCACGTCGACGGGGCGACCGAGATACTCGTTGGTCTCGGTGTCGAGCCAGCCCTCGGCGAAGGGCCGGTGCTCGCGCACGCTGCCGTCCTGGTTGAGGAAGGTCACCATGATGCGGGCGCCGATCGGCGTGGTGCGGTTCCAGGAGCCGTGCTGGGCGTTGAAGATGGCGCCGCGATACTCCTCCGGAAACATGCGGCCCTCGTAGAAGGTCAGGCCGAGATCGGCGGCATGCGGGGTGGTCTCGACCACGGGGGGAACGGTCTCAGCCGGGACCTGGGCGGTGCGGTACTCGTTGGTGCGGACGGTGCCGCCGCCATACCAGGGAAAGCCGAAATTCTGGTTGGCCGAGGTGATGCGGTTCAGCTCGCCGGGCGGGGTGTCGTCGCCCATGCCGTCGACCTGGTTGTCGGTGAACCAGAGCTCGGAGGTGTTCGGGCGGAAGGCGATGCCGACGCTGTTGCGGATGCCGCGCGCATAGACCTCGCGGTTCTGGCCGTTGCGGTCCATGCGGACGATGCCGGCCATGCCGACCTGGTTGAAGATCTCCATCTTCGCCTGCGTCGGCACGTTGAAGGGCTGGCCGAGCGAGATGTAGAGCTTGTTGTCCGGGCCGATGCGGCAGACGCGGGCGCCGTGGTTGAAGCTCTCCTCGGCCGCGGGAATCAGGCCGCCCTGCGGGACCACGACCTCGGCGGCGACGTCGGGCGTCTCGTAGAAGAACTCGGCGGCGGGGAAGGCAATGACGCGGTTGTGCTCGACGACGTGCAGGAAGCCGTCGGGCGAGAAGCAGAGGCCGTTCGGCACGCTGAACTGGATCGAAGGGGCGAAGACCTTCACCTCATCGGCGATGCGGTCGCGGTCGCGGTCAGTGACGGCCCAGACGCGCTGCTTGCGCGTGCCGACGAAGACGACGCCCGAGGAAGGGCCGACGGCGATGTGGCGGGCATCGGGCACCACCGCGAAGAGCTCGATCTTGAAGCCCTCGGGCAGGCGGATGGATTCGAGGTTGCGGCGCAGCGCGTCGGCGCGGCGGCCCTCCTGCGGCACGGTCTCGATCTGCATCGAGGTGCCGGTGGTGCGGAACTGGCCGAGGCGCTCGAGATTGTTCTGGCCGGCATTCGGCACGGGACCAGGGGGCGGGGGGCGGACTGCCGGGCTCGTCTCGCCGGGGACGGCGCCGCCGGTATTGGTGGTGGTCCGGCCCGGTTGGGCCTGGTTTTGGGCGATCGCGGGCGCGGCCGCGACGATGGCCGCGCCGAGCAGGATGGCGAAATGCTTCATTGGGTCCCTCTTCCCGCTTCCGCCCTCGGTGGCGGTTCGCTGGTCAGGGAGCATGAACGGGCAAGCGGCGGCGGCGGGATGACATGGCCGTGAGAGCCCGTTCGCGACAACGCCGTGCCCAGGGGTTGCCCGGGCACGGCGCTGCTGTAGGCGTGGCGGCTTAGCCGATTTCGGCGCAGGCGTAGCTGTTGATTTCGAGGGCGAGCGAAATCTCGGTCACCCGCGGCTTCTTCCAGGCCATGATATCCTCCATGCGTAACGGTGCGCCTCAAATGTGGTGCACCCGGCGGCGATGAGCAAGCTTGAACCACGCGGCAGGCTTCCCCAGAACACCAGCATGAGCGTGAGGCAAGGAGCAAGGGCATGAGCTACAGGGTCGCGGTCGTCGGCGCCACCGGTGCGGTGGGGCGCGAGATGCTGAAGACCCTGGCGGAGCGGGACTTCCCTGTCCGCGAGGTGGTGGCGCTGGCCTCGGCGCGGTCGGTCGGGGCGGAGGTCTCCTTCGGCGAGAAGTCGGTGCTGAAGGTGAAGAGCCTCGACAGCTTCGACTTCAAAGGGATGGATATCGCGCTGTTCTCGCCGGGCGCGGCGATCTCGGCCGTGCATGCGCCGCGGGCGGCGGCGGCGGGGTGCCTCGTGATCGACAATACGAGCCGCTTCCGCATGGATCACGACGTGCCGCTGGTGGTGCCGGAGGTCAATCCGCAGGCGTTGAAGCGTCTGGGCAAGCGGGGGATCATCGCCAACCCGAACTGCTCCACCATCCAGATGGTGGTGGCGCTGAAGCCGCTGCAGGACATCGCGCGCATCAGGCGCGTCGTCGTCTCGACCTACCAGTCGGTGAGCGGCGCGGGGAAGGAGGGGATGGACGAGCTCTTCAACCAGACCCGCGCCATCTACGTGAACGACGCGACGGTGCCGGAGCAGTTCCCCAAGCCGATTGCCTTCAACGTCATCCCGCATATCGACGTCTTCCAGGAGGACGGGGAGACGAAGGAGGAGTGGAAAATGGCGGTGGAGACGCGGAAGATCCTCGACCCGGACATCGCCGTCATCGCCACCTGCGTGCGGGTGCCGGTCTTCGTCGGGCATGCGGAGGCGGTGCATGTCGAGTTCGAGGGGCCGATCTCGGTCGAAGAGGCCATCGAGGCGCTGCGGGATGCGCCGGGGGTGCAACTCGTCGACAAGCGGGAGGATGGCGGCTACGTCACGCCGATCGATGCGGCGGGGGAGGATGCGGTCTTCGTCAGCCGGCTGCGGCGCGACCCGACGGTGCCGCACGGCCTCGCCTTCTGGTGCGTCAGCGACAACCTGCGCAAGGGGGCGGCGCTGAACGCGGTGCAGATCGCCGAGCTCGTCGTGGAACAGGGGATCGTGGAGGGGAGGCGCTGAGCGCCCCCGTCAGGCGATCGGGTCGAGGACGACGACAGGGATCTCGCGGTCGGTCTTCGTCGCGTAGTCGGCATAGGGCGGCCAGAAGGTCAGGGCGAGGTCCCAGAGGCGGGCGCGCTCCTCGCCGGAGACGGTGCGGGCGCGGACACGCAGGTGCTCGGTGCCGACCTGGATCTCGGCCTCCGGACTGGCGAGCAGGTTCTTGTACCAGCCGGGATGGTCCGGTGCGCCGCCCTTCGAGGCGACGATGACATAGCCCTCGCCCGCGCGGCCGTAGAAGAGCGGGAAGATGAAGCGCTCGCCCGACTTGCGGCCGGTGGTGGTCAACAGCAGGGAGGGGACGGTCATCTCGCCATAGCCGGCGGGCGCGATGGTGTACATGTGGCCGTCCGTGCCGCCGCTCGAGAGGTAGCGGTTGATGTGGTCCAGCATCCATCCCGGGAGGTTGGGGGCGATCTTGGCGTCGGGCATGGTCTCGGCTCTCCGCTGGAGGAGAGCCGAGGCTAGCACCCTCAGTCGCGCTTCGGCTAATGCGCGTTGAGGGCGCGGACCAGGGCGGCCTTGTCCATGCTCGAGCGGCCGGGGATGTTGCGGCGGCGGGCCTCGGCCATCAGCGCCGCCTTGCTCTGGCCACTGTCCTGCTCGCGGGCCTTGGTACGGCGGAGGTTCTGGCGGTTGCGGGCGGGGGTCTCGTCGCGCGAGGCGCCGGCCTCGTGCAGCGCGATGGCGACGGCCTGGCGCTGGGAGCGGACGGGGGTGCCGCGGCTGGTCTCCAGCTCGCCTTCCTTGAACTCGCGCATGACGCGCTCGATGGTCTCGCGCTGCGGCTTCGATTGCTTCGCCATGGTGTGGGCCTCCTACTGCATGGCATCGAGAAGGGATTGGCAGGCCTCGGCGCAGGCGTCGCAGGCCTCGGCGCAGATGCGGCAATGGGCGTGCATCTCCGCATGCTCGCGGCACTCGTCGCCGCAGGCGCCGCAGGCGATGATGCAAGCCTCGAGCGCCGCCTCGGTCAGGGCGCGGTTCGGCTTGGTGAGGCGGGAGACGATGCGGCCGGTGGCGGTGGCGATGTCGGCGCAGTCGAGGTCGAGGCGCATGCAGTAGACCAGCATCGCCGGGTCCTTCTCGGACATGCAGGCATCGGCGCAGCTGGTGCAGGTCTGGGCGCAATCATAGCAGGCGGCGATGCAGCGCTCGATCGCCCCCATCGCGGAGGGCTGGTGCGGCTGGCTGCGGAGCATTTCCGGGAGATGGTCCATGTCGGCGCGCCTCGGTCAGGTGATGCGCGGGGCAACGCCTGCGGGCCGGGGCCCGTTCATTTCAGACTGGCGCCAAGCCTGCGGTTTCCGGCAAGCTTGCGCGAGTGCGGGAGCGGAACGGCAGGTGGCGGCGATGGATGGATCGGTGCGGCGGGGCTTCCAGCCCCTGGTTCCGGAGCCGCCGGACATGATGGCGCTGCACCGGCACGGGCTGGAAATGATGGCGGCGACGCACCGGCTGGCGCTCGGCTGGCTGCAGAGCGCTGCGGCGCAGCAGGCGGCGATCAGCCGGCGGACCTTCGAGGAAATGAGCGAGGCGGCGCGGCGCGTGGCCGCGGCGGATGCCGGCTCGGCCCAGGCGGAGGCGATGCTCGTCATGCTGGAGCAGGCCCGGCGGCTCGGCCTGGAGACGGCGGAAGAGCTCGCCCAGCTGATGGAACGGGTGCAGGGCGAGGCGATCGAGCTGGTGGGGCGGTCGATGCGGGTGCCAGAGGAGGAAATGCCGGAGGAGTAGGCGCCGAAGGCGCCTGTCCGCTCAGCGGCCGGTGAAGGTCGGCTTCCGCTTCTCCAGCATCGCGCTCACCGCCTCCTTGTGGTCCTCCGTGCTGTGGGCCAGGGCCTGGAAGGCGGCGGACATCTCCAGCAACGTCGAGAGACGGGTGTGCTGGCCCTCGCGCAGCAGGCGCTTCGTCATCCGCACCATCTCGGGCGGGTTGACGGCGATGCGGGCGGCCAGCGCCCCGGCGGCGGCCATCAGCTCCTCATGGGGCACGACGCGGGAGACGAGGCGGACCTCCTTCGCCTCCTGCGCATTCAGCACGTCGCCGGTGAAGCTCATCTCGCAGGCGACGGACATGCCGACGACGCGCGGCAGCAGCCAGGCGCCGCCATCGCCGGGGACGATGCCGACCTTGACGAAGCTCTCGGCGAAGCTCGCCTTCTCGGAGGCGATGCGCATGTCGCACATGCAGGCGACGTCGAGGCCCAATCCGATGGCAGGTCCGTTCACCGCGGCGATGGTGGGGGCGTCGCAGTCGTAGAGGGCATTCGCCATGGCCTGGACGCCGCGACGGTAATTCTCCCGGAGGTCGGCATGGCTGCCCTCGATGATGCCGCGCCGGTCGCGCATCGCCTTGAGGTCACCGCCGGCGCAGAAGGCGGTGCCGGCGCCGGTGAGGATCACGGCGCGGACGGAGCGATCGCGGTTGATGCGGTGGACGGCCGCGACCACCGCATCGCAATCGGCGAAGGTGGAGATGGCGTTGCGGCGCTCGGGGGCGTTCAGCGTCAGGGTGACGATGGGGCCGTCCTGCTCGTAGGTGACGTAGTCGCTCATGCGGCGGGTTCCTCGTCGCGGCTGGTGAGATCGGCCCAGAGATGGGCGCCGCCGCGGGCGAGCGCGGCATCGCCGATGCGGCGGGCCCAGAGGCGCTCCGGCCCGGCGCCGTCCCGCCAGGCCCAGATGCGGCGGGTGAAGAGGTGCAGCGGGTGGTCGTCGGTGAAGCCGATGGCGGCATGGACCTGGTGGACGATCTCCGCGCCGGTGCCGCCCGCCTCGCCGGCGACGACCTTCGCGGCGGCGATCTCGAATTCGGCGCCGGCCAGGCCGCGGCGGTCGGCGGCGCGGCCGGCATTGGCGACGGCAACGCCGGCGGCGGCGACCTCGCCGGCGCAGCGGGCAAGGAGCTGCTGCACCGCCTGGAAGCCGCCGATGGGGCGGCCGAACTGCTTGCGGGTATTCGCGTAGTCGACGGTCATCAAGAGAACCGTCTCGAGCGCGCCGGCGATACGCGCGGCGTTCAGCAGGGCGCCGGCGAGCAGGGCGGCGTCGGGGCCATAGGCGCCAGGCAGGCGGCCCTCGGCGAGGGGCGCGCCGAGGACGGGCCGGTCGGCGGGCTCGCGGGCGATGAGGCCCCTGCCTTGCTGCCAATCGGTCGGGGCGTGGAGGGCGGCCTCGCCGCCGGGGGCGAGGGCAAGATGCCCGGCGCGGCGGCCCCAGGCGATGGCCTCGCCGGGGAGGCCGAGGGCGATGAGGCCGGTGGGCGGCGTGATGCCGGCGCCGGCGAGCAGGGCGGCGGCGGCCATGCTCTCGCCGAGCGGGATGGGGGCGGCGTGGCGGCCAAGGGCCTGCCAAAGCGCCGCGGCATCGCCCCAGCCGAGGCCGGTGCCGCCCATCCCCTCCGGGACCAGGGCGAGCGGAAGGCCGAGCGCCTCCGCCTCGGCCCAGAGCGCCTCGGGCCAGGTGCCGGCCTCGGCGGCGCGGAGGGTGGCGGGGTCGGCGCGGTCGGAGAGCAGGCGGTCCACCTGCTCAACCAGCATGTCGCGGATGTCGCTCATCTCAGCGGAGCCCCAGCTGGCGGGCGATGATGCCGCGCAGGATCTCGCGGGTGCCGCCGCGCAGGCTGTAGCTGCGGGCGACCATGGTCATCAGGCCGAGCATCTCCAGCACCTGCGGCGGGGTGCGGGCGGGGTCGACCAGGCCGCGGATGGTCTCCGGCAGGGCCTGTTCGAAATCGTTGCCGGCGTCCTTCACCAGGGCGGCCTCCCGCGCGGGGGTGTGGCCCTCCTGCAGCATGCCGGCAACCGAGAGGGACATCTGGCGGAGGGTGGCGGCGCGGGCCAGCAGCCGGCCGACCGCCTCGGGGGCGGCGGGCTCGGCGCGGAGGTCATTCAACGCCTCGGTCAGCAGGGGGAGGGAGGAGAGGTAGCGCTCCGGCCCGGCGCGCTCGAAGGCGAGCTCGGCCGTCGCCTGCTCCCAGCCATTGCCCTCCTGGCCGACCAGCATGGCGTCAGGGACGAAAACGTCGTCGAAGGTGATCTCGTTGAAGCCGTCCTGGCCCACGAGGTCGAGGATCGGGCGGATGGTGAGGCCGGAGGAGCGGAGATCGACCAGGAATTGGCTGAGGCCCTGGTGCTTCGCCTTGGGGTCGGGCGCCGGGGCGGTGCGGAGGAGCGCGATCATGAAGTCGCAGCGATGGGCGCTGCTGGTCCAGACCTTGCGGCCGTTCACCTTCCAGCCGCCGGGGACCTTCTCCGCCTTGGTGCGGAGGCTGGCGAGGTCGGAGCCGCTGTCGGGCTCGGAGAGGCCGATGGCGAAGGCCATCTCGCCGCGGATGATGCGGGGGAGGAACTCCCGCCGCTGCTCCTCGGTGCCGAGGCGGAGGATGAGGGGGCCGGACTGCCGGTCGCCGATCCAATGGGCGCCGACCGGGGCGCCGACGGCGAGCATCTCCTCCAGCACCACGTAGCGCTCGAGGGCGGTGCGCTCCCCTCCCCCATAGGCCTTGGGCCAGGTCATGCCGATCCAGCCGCGCTTCCCGACCTCGCGGGAGAAGTCACGGTCGAAGCCCATCCAGGAATAGGCGGGGACCATGGGCGGCCAGTCGCGGCCGGTCTCGGCGAGGAAGGCGCGGAGCTCGGCACGAAGGGCGGGCGCCTCGGCGGGCGTGTCCCGGAGCGGGAATTGCAGGCTGGGCATGGACGTTCTCCCTTCCCCGATTGGTGCCCCGGATCGGGCGCGGACGCTACCCCCTCCCCTCGCCCTTTCCCCTTGGGCCTCTCGACAGGCCGGGATGGCAGGGCTTTGCTGGCGGGCCAGGGAGGGCGCGCGTCCATGGACAAGTTCGGGATCGGGCAGCCGGTGCGGCGGAAGGAAGACGTGCGGCTGCTCACCGGGCAGGGCAGCTACACCGCCGATATCGATCGGCCGGGGCAGGTCCATGCCTATGTCCTGCGCTCGCCGCATGCCCATGCGCGGATCGTCTCCATCGATGTAACGGAGGCGATGGCGGCGCCGGGGGTGCTCGCGGTGCTGACGGGGCTCGACGCGGCGAAGGACGGGATCGGGCATTTCCCGGTGATGGTGGAAGTGCCGGGCAAGGACGGCACCAGGCTCTTCCCGACGCCGCGGGAGATCCTGCAGACGCGGAAGGTGCGTTTCGTCGGCGACCCGGTGGCGCTGGTCGTCGCCGGGACGCGGGCCGAGGCGCAGGATGCGGCGGAGCTGATCGAGGTCGAGTACGAGACCCTGCCGAGCGTCACCGATACGGGCGCGGCGCTCGAGCCGGAGGCGCCGCTGCTCTGGGAGGAGAATGGCAGCAATCTCTGCGTGCTCTGGGACAGCGGGCGGGAGGCGGAGGCCGAGGCGGGGCTGGCGCGGGCGGCGCGGACCGTCTCGATCGAGCTGGTGAACAACCGGCTGGTCGGCAACCCGATGGAGCCGCGCGTCGCCATCGGCGAGTATGAGGCGGCGACGGGGCGCTACACGCTGCACTCGCCGACCCAGGGCGTGATGCGGGTGCAGGACGGGCTGGCGCGGCTGATCCTCAAGGTGCCGAAGGAGCAGGTGCGGGTGGTCTCGCCGGATGTGGGGGGCGGGTTCGGGCTCCGGGGGAAGATCCACCCGGAGAGCGGGATGGTGCTCTGGGCGGCGCGGCGGGTCGGGCGGCCGGTCAAATGGGTCAGCGACCGGAGCGAGACCTTCCTCTGCGACCCGCATGGGCGGGACCATGTGACGCGGGCGCGGATGGGCTTCGATGCCGGGGGACGGATCACCGGCGTCGCCATCCGCACCTTCGCGGCGATGGGGGCCTATCTGCAGGATTTCGGGCCGCGGGTGCCGACCGTCGCGGGCGGGCGGATCATGGGCACGGTCTACGACATCCAGGCGCTGAACGCGCAGGTGAGCTGCGTCTTCACCAATACCGCGCCGACGGATGCCTATCGCGGGGCGGGGCGGCCGGAGCAGGCCTATGTGCTGGAGCGGCTGCTCGACCTCGGCGCGGCGGAGCTCGGGCTGGGGCGGGAGGAGATCAGGCGGCGCAACTACATCCGGCCGGAGCAGATCCCCTACGTCAACGTCGTCGGCAACGCGATCGACAGCGGGCTGTTTGCGGAGACCCAGGCGCGCGCGCTGCATCTGGCGGATTGGGACGGGTTCCCGGCGCGGCGGGCCGAGGCGCTGGCGCAGGGGAAGCGCCGGGGCATCGGGCTCGGATACTTCATCGAGGCGTCGGGCGGGCAGCCGAGCGAGTGGGCGCGGGTCCGGTTCGAGGACGATGGGGGTGTTTCCGTGACCGTCGGGACCTTCAGCCATGGGCAGGGGCATGAGACCGCCTATGCGCAGGTGCTGCATGACCGGCTCGGCGTCGACTTCGGCAAGGTGCGGCTGGTGCAGGGCGATACGGATGTCGTCGAGCGGGGCAACGGCACCGGCGGGTCGCGCAGTTCGCAGATGGGCGGCGTCGCCATCGCGCGGGCGGCGGAGCTGGTGATTGCCAAGGGGCGGCGGCTGGCGGCGCATCTGCTCGAGGCCGCGGCGGAGGACGTGGAGTTCGAGCGCGGCGTCTTCCGCGTGGCGGGGACGGACCTGCAGGTCGGCTGGGAGCGCATCTATCAACTCGCGCAGCAGCCGCCGGAGGGGGAGACGCCGGGGCTCGACGAGCAGCTGCTCTACACCCGCAACACCGAGTGCAATTTCCCCAATGGCTGCCACGTGGCGGAGGTGGAGGTCGATCCCGAGACGGGGCAGGTTGCGCTGGTCCGCTACGCCGCCGTCGACGATGTGGGCAACGTCATCAATCCGATGCTGGTGCACGGGCAGTCGCATGGCGGGATCATGAGCGGGATCGGCCAGGCGCTGCTGGAGCACGCCGTCTATGACCGGGAGAGCGGGCAGTTCCTCACCGCGACCTTCCAGGACTATTGCATGCCGCGGGCCAGCGATGCGCCGGACTTCGAGCTCGGCTTCCATGTGGTGCCCTGCCCGAACAACGACCTCGGCGTGAAGGGGGCCGGCGAGGGCGGGTCCTGCGGAGCGCCGCCGGCGATCGTCTCGGCGGTCTGCGATGCGCTCGGCGTCGGGCATGTCGACATGCCGGTGACGGCGGAGAAGGTGTGGCGGGTATTGCGGGCACGGGAGCAGGTGGCGGCGTGACCCAGCGCTTCATCCCAGCGGCCTTCATCCGGGGCGGATCGTCCAAAGGCGTCTTCTTCCATGCGCGCGACCTGCCTGCGGACAGGGCCGAGCTCGATCCGATCCTGCTCTCGGCGCTCGGGAGCCCGGACCCCTATGGGCGGCAGCTCGACGGCATGGGAGGCGGCATTTCCTCGCTCTCCAAGGCCGTCATCATCGGGCCGCCGACGCACCCGGAGGCGGATGTGGACTACACCTTCGCCCAGGTCGCAGTGGACCGGCCGGTGGTGGACTGGAACGGGAATTGCGGGAACCTTTCCGCCGCGGTCGGGCCCTTCGCGGTCGATGAGGGGCTGGTGCGCCTACCCGATGGGGAGGCGCTGGTCCGCATCCACCAGGTGAACACGCGGAAGATCATCCATGCGCGGTTCCCGGTGCGCGGCGGCAGGGCAGAGGTGCGGGGCGACTTCGCCATCGCCGGCGTCGCGGGGACGGGCGCGCGGATCAGGCTCGATTTCCTGGCACCGGGCGGGACCCAGACGGCGGGGCTGTTCCCGACCGGGCGCGTCGCCGATGCGCTGGAGGTGCCGGGCCTCGGGTCTCTGCGCGCAACGCTGGTCGATGCCGGCAATCCGGCAGCCTTCGTCGATGCGCGGGATCTGGGGCTGACGGGCGGCGAGAGCCCGGAGGAGATCGAGGTGCAGGGCGAGGTGATGGCGCTGCTCGACCGCATCCGCCGGGCGGCGGGGGTGGCGATGGGGCTGGCCGCGGCGCCCGAGGGGGTGGGGCTGGCGGCGCCGCGCATCGCCCTCGTCGCCGGGCCGCTGGCGGCGCGGACGCTGGACGGGGCGGTGCTCGACCCCGGCGCGCATGACGTAACGGTGCGGATGCTGTCGATGGAGCGGCCGCACCGGGCGGTGCCGATGACGGGGGCGATGGGGCTGGCCGTCGCCTGCCGGGTGGAGGGGAGCATCCCCCATGGGCTGGCGCGGCACGGCGGGCGGGCGGAGGAGATCCGGGTGGCGCATCCTTCCGGCATGCTGACCGTGGGCGCCGAGGTGGAGCGGCGGCCGGGCGGATGGCATGCGGAGAGCGCGGTGGTGTTCCGCACCCAGCGGCGGCTGATGGAGGGGGCGGTGGCGATACCCGCCTAGGCGAGCAGTTTCGGCAGGCTGCCGGCCAGCAGCGCCGCGCCGGAGGCCGCCAGCAGGCCGAGGACGATGCGCTGGAAGCCGAGATCGCCGAGGCGGCGGTAGGCGGCGGCGCCGAGCAGCGCCGTGGCGATGACGATGGGCAGCATCACCGGGAAGAGCCAGGCGGCGTGGGCGGAGACGGTGCCGGTCAGCAGGTAGCCGGCCATCGTCGTCACATGCATGCTGAGGAAGACGAGCTGAAAGACGCTCCGCTGCGTCGCCCGGTCCCAGCCGCGCAGCACGCACCAGAGGGTCGGAATGGGGCCGGGGAGGCCGCCGAGGCCGCCCATGATGCCGCCGAGGAAGCCGGCAACGCCATCCGCGAAGCGGCCGCCACGGGTGATCCGCGGCAGGCGGGCGGCAAGCAGCATCGCCGGGCACCAGAGGATGAGCAGGGCGCCGAGCCCGGCCTGGAAGAGCCGCGGATCGACCATCGGCAGCAGCCATACGCCGATCGGCACGCCGGGGAGGCCACCGAGGATGAAGGGGATGGCGCGGGGGACAGCGGACAGCCTGAGGAGGCGAAGGCCCATCGCCTGGCCGATCAGCGAGCAGAAGACGACGAGGGGGCCGGCGACCGAGGGCTCCAGCGTCCAGGACCAGAAGGCCATCGCCACCAGGCCGAAGGCGAAGCCGGAGACGCCCTGGATGAAGCCGGCCAGGGCGCCGCCGAGCACCACGATGATCATCCCGAATGTCACGCGGCCGGCCCCTGGCATGTCAGGCGCCGGGTTTTCGCCCGGCGCGGCGGGGGATACAACCGGGGCAAGCACGATCCTTGGGGAAACATCCGCATGCGCCGCTTCCGTGTCGGCTACCTGTCGCATCTGCCGCACCAGGCCTTCCTCGACACGGCGGCGGGCTGCGCGGCGCTGGAGGTGGTGCGGATCCCGCTCGACCAGCCGGAGGGGGATGTGCTGGCGGCGCTCGCCGGGATGGACGGGTATTACTGCATGGCCTCGCGGGACGAGTTGCCGCGGCGCTTCCACGTGACGGCGGAGCTGCTCGGGGCGCTGCCGCGGCTGCTGATGGTGGGCAGCACGGGTGCGGGCTACGATACGGTCGATCCCGCGGCCTGCACCGCGGCGGGGGTGCTGCTGGTCAACCAGGCGGGCGGCAATGCGGAGGGCGTTGCCGAGCATGCGGTCGGCATGATGCTCGCCCTGCTGAAGCGCATGCCGGAGGCGCAGGCGGCGATGCGGGCGGGACGGGCGCAGAGCCGCGAGGCGCTGATGGGGCGGGAGCTGCGCGGGCGCACCGTCGGGCTTGTCGGCATCGGGCATGTCGGCACGCGGGTCGCCGAGATCCTGCGGCTCGCCTTCGGCTGCAGGGTGCTGGCCTGCGACCCCTATCTCGATGCGGAGACGGTGGCGGCGCGGGGGGCGCGGCAGGTCCCCATCGAGGAGCTTCTGGCGGAGAGCGACGTGGTCAGCCTCCACCTGCCGCTGGCGCCGGAGAGCCGGGGGTTGATGAGCGCGGCGAGCTTCGCGCGGATGAAGCGGGGCGCGATCTTCGTCACCACGGCGCGGGGGCATGTCCATGACGAGCCGGCGCTGGCCGAAGCGCTGGCGAGCGGGCATCTCGCCGGGGCGGGGCTTGATGTCTGGGCGCAGGAGCCGCCGCCGCCCTCGCATCCGCTGCTGCAGATGGACAACGTGATCGTGACGCAGCACACGGCCGGCGTCACGCAGGAGAGCCGGGCGAACATCACCCGCATCGCGGCGCTCGCCTTCGCCGATGCGGCCGAGGGGCGGCTGCCGCCGCGGATCGTCAACCCGGATGTGGTGCAGCGCTTCGCCGGGCGCTGGGCGGCAGCCTTCGGGCGGGCGATGCAGCCGACGGGGTGATGGCTTGCCCCCTTCCCGCCCCTGGTGGTCAAGTGCGGGAAACGGGAGGAATGGGATGGTCGATCCGAAAGGCTTGTTCGGACTGGAAGGCTCGGTCGCCCTGGTGACCGGCGCCTCGGGGGCGCTCGGGGCCCATTTCGCACGTGTGCTGCACGGGGCCGGGGCGAAGGTGGTGCTGGCGGCGCGGCGCGTGGAGGCGCTCGAGGCGCTGGCCGGGGAACTGGGCGCGGGTGCCGTTGCCGTGCCGCTCGACGTCGCCCGGGCGGAGAGCGTCGCCGCCTGCTTCGACGCGGCGGAGGCGGCCTGCGAGGCGGTGCCGGACATCCTCGTCAACAATGCGGGCATCGCGGTCTCGAAGCCCGCGCTGCAGCAGAGCGCCGAGGACTGGGACGGCGTGCTCGACGTCAACCTGCGCGGCTGCTTCCTGGTGGCGACCGAGGCCGGCCGGCGGCTGGTGGCGGCGAAGCGCGGCGGGGCGATCGTCAACATCGCCTCCATCGGCGGGTTGCGCATCCTCCAGGGCGTCGTCGGCTATACGGCGTCCAAGGCGGGGCTGGTGCAGATGACGCGGCAGCTCGCCGTCGAATGGGCGAGGTACGGCATCCGGGTGAATGCGCTCTGCCCAGGCTATGTCGAGACGCCGATCAACCGGGAATTCTTTGCCTCCGAGGCGGGCCAGGCGGTGGTGAAGCGGGTGCCGCAGCGGCGGCTCGGCGCGCCCGAGGACCTCACCGGCCCGCTTCTCCTGCTCGCCTCGAAGGCGGGCGCCCATATGACGGGCGCCGCGCTGGTCGTCGATGGCGGGCATTCGGTCAACGCTCTGTAGGACCTGACACGATGGATTTCAGCCTGTCTCCCGAGGTCGAGGCGACCCGCGCGCGCATCCGCGAATTCGTCGAGGGGCGGATCATCCCGCTCGAGGCCGACCCCGCCAGCTATGACGAGCATGAGAACATCGCCCGGCCGCTGCTGGAGCGGCTGCGGGCGGAGGCGAAGGCGGAAGGGCTCTGGGCGCTCAACCTGCCGAAGGAGCGCGGCGGCGGCGGCTTCCCGATGGTGGCGATCGCCGCCTTCTACGAGGAGATGAACCGCAGCATCTTCGGCCCCGTCGTCTTCCATGGCGCCGCACCCGATGACGGCAACATGCGCGTGCTCAACATGGTCGGCACCGAGGCGCAGAAGGAGCGCTGGCTGCAGCCGATCATCGATGGAAAGGTGCAGTCGAGCTTCGCCATGACGGAGCCGGATGGCTGCGGCAGCGACCCATCGATGACCTACACGAAGGCCGAGCGGCGCGGAAACGAGCGCTGGGTCATCACCGGGCGGAAGCACTACATCACCGGCGCCGAGACCGCGAAGCACTTCATCCTCATGGCGCGCACCTCGGATGACGACAGGACGGGGCTGACCGCCTTCCTCTTCCATGCGGACCAGCCGGGGTGGCGGATCGTGCGGCGCATCCCGATCATGGGGCCGGAGGAGCATGGCGGGCATTGCGAGCTCGAATTCGACGGGCTCGAAGTGGCCGACGAGAACGTGCTCATGGGCGTGGGCGACGGGCTGCGCGTTACGCAGATCCGGCTCGGGCCGGCACGCCTCACCCATTGCATGCGCTGGACGGGCATGGGGCGACGGGCCCTCGAGATCGCCATGGCGCATATCGAGCAGCGCAGCAGCTTCGGCAGCAAGCTCGTCGAGAAGGAGGCGGTGCAGCAGCTCGTCGGGCAGGCGGCGATGGAGCTCGATATCGGGCGGCTGCTGACCATGCGGGCGGCCTGGCTGCTCGACCAGGGAAGCCTCGCGCGGAAGGAGATTTCGATGGCGAAGGTCGTCGTCGCCGATGCGCTGCACAAGGCAGTCGATACCTCGTTGCAGCTGCTCGGCGCGAGGGGCTACTCGAAGGATACGCCGGTCGAGTGGATGTACCGCTACGCCCGGCAGGCCCGCCTCGTCGACGGGGCGAGCGAGGTGCACCGGATGGTGCTGGCGAATTTCCTGCGGCGGCAGGGGAAGGACTTCTTCAAGTGGGGGGCGGATCGTGGATGACCATGACCTGCCGAGGCTGGCGGCCAACCATGTGCCGCTCTCGCCGGTCTCCTTCCTGCTGCGGGCGGCGCGGGTCTATCCGGGGCGCGTCGCCGTCATCCATGGGCGGCGGCGGACCACCTATGCGGAAATGGCGGAGAGGTGCCGGCGGCTCGCCTCGGCGCTGAGGCGGGCGGGTGTCGGCACGGGGGATGTCGTCGCGGTGCTGGCACCGAACACGCCGGAGATGCTGGAGGCGCATTACGGCGTGCCGATGACGGGCGCGGTGCTGCTGACGATCAACATCCGGCTGGATACGGCGGCGATCGGCTTCATCCTGCGGCATGCGGGGGCGAAGCTGCTGCTGGTGGACCGGGAGTTCACCCGCGTTGCGCGCGGGGCGGTGCCGGAGGGTGTGACGGTCGTCGATATCGCCGACAGCGAAGCGCCGGAGGGCGAGGCGCTGGGCGCCACCGACTACGAGGCCTTCCTGGCGACGGGGAATGCGGCGGAGCCGGTGCGGATGCCGGAGGATGAGTGGGAGGCGATCAGCCTCTCCTACACCTCGGGCACGACGGGCAATCCGAAGGGCGTCGTCGCGCATCATCGCGGCGCCTATCTCAACGCGACGGCGAATGCGCTGGCCTTCGAGCTCACGCCGCGAAGCGTCTATCTATGGACGCTGCCGATGTTCCACTGCAATGGCTGGACCTACACCTGGGCGGTGACGCTCCAGGGCGGGACGCATGTCTGCCTGCGCAAGGTTGAGCCGGGTGCGATCTTCGCCGCCATCGCCGAGCATGGGGTGACGCATATGTGCGCCGCGCCCGTGGTGCTGACCATGCTGATCCATGCACCGGAGGCCGTGAAGCGGGCGCTGCCGGGGAAGGTTGCCATCGCCACCGGCGGGGCAGCGCCGCCCTCGCCCGTCATCGCGGGCATGGAAGGGATGGGCTTCGCCGTCACCCATCTCTATGGGCTGACGGAGTGCTACGGGCCGGCGACGATCTGCCTGTGGCAGCCGGGGCTGGAGGAGATGCCGCTCGGCGAGAAGGCGGCCTTCATGGCGCGGCAGGGGGTCAACCACCCGATGCTGGAGGAGGCGGCGGTGATCGACCCAGCCAGCATGGCACCGGTGCCGGCGGATGGCAGGACGCTCGGCGAGGTGATGCTGCGCGGCAATACGGTGATGAAGGGCTATCTGCGCAACCCGGAGGCCAACCGCGAGGCCTTCGCCGGCGGCTGGTTCCATACCGGCGATCTCGGGGTGATGCACGGGGATGGCTATATCGAGGTGAAGGACCGGGCGAAGGACATCGTCATCTCCGGCGGCGAGAACATCTCGACCCTCGAGGTGGAGGAGGTGCTCTACGCGCATCCCGCCATCATGGAGGCGGCCGTCGTCGCCGCGCCCGATGCGAAATGGGGCGAGGTGCCGCATGCTTTCGTCACGCCGCGGCCGGGGGCCGAGCCGCCCACGGAGGCGGAGGTGATCGCCTGGTGCAGGGCGCGGCTGGCGCATTTCAAATGCCCGAAGCGGGTGAGCTTCGGTCCCCTGCCGAAGACCTCGACGGGAAAGATCCAGAAATTCGAACTGCGCGGACGGCTGCAGGGCGTGTAGCATTCCCGGAACAACCGGGAGGAAACAAGCATGACCATCCTGCGGAGGGGGCTGCTGGCGGCCCCTGCCCTGCTCGTCCCCCTGCTTGCCGGGAAGGCGCGGGCGGAGACCTGGCCGGACCGGCCGGTGCGCATCCTCGTGCCCTACACGCCGGGCGCGATCAACGACACGCTCGCCCGGCTCGTCGGCGAGCGGATGATGGATGCGGTCGGGCAGCTCGGCGTCGTCGAGAACAGGCCCGGGGCGAGCGGCTCCCTCGCCATCGCGGCGACCGCGCAGGCCGGGGACAATTACACGATCTGCGTCGCCAATACGGCGAACCTCACCATGAACCCCTTCCTCTTTGCCAATACGGGCTACGATTCGACGAAGGACATCGCGCCGCTCTGCGTGACGACCCGGCTGATGAACTGCCTGGCGGTGCGGACGGACAGCGGCATCGGCAGCCTGCGCGAGCTCATCGCCCGGGCCAAGGCACAGCCGGGGAAGCTGAGCTATGCGAGCTCCGGCGCGGGCAGCAGCCCGCATCTGGCAGCGGAGTTGTTCCGCGTGCGGGCGGGGATCGAGCTCACGCATGTGCCGTATCGGGGCAGCGCACCGGGCATCGCCGACCTGCTCGGCGGCCGCGTCGACATGACGATCGACAACCTGCCGAACGTGCTGCCGCATGTGCAGGGCGGGCGGCTGAAGGCGCTCGCCGTGACGGGAAGCGAGCGGGACCCGACGCTGCCGGATGTGCCGACCTTCGCCGAGGCGGCGCTGCCGGGCTACGAGGTCTATGTCTGGTTCGGCTTCGTCGGCCCGGCTGCGATGCCGCAGCCGGTGCGGGACCGGCTGTCGAAAGCGATCATCGGGATCGTGCAGGGGGCGGAGACGGCGGAGCGGATCCAGCGGGCGGGGGCGGCGGTCTGGGTGCAGGACCAGTCGCAGATGGCGGCGCTGATCCGGAGCGAGCTCGAGAAATGGGGCGGGGTGATCCGGGCGGCCGGGCTCAGGCTCGAATGATCAGGCGATCTCGCGGATCAGCTTCGCCCGCAGCGCCCGCGCGATGTCCCGGCGGTCCTCCGCGGTCACGACGAAGGCGCCGGGGCCGCCGATGACCTCGCGGCGATAGGTCTCGGCGAGCGGCTCGCCGGCGCGGGTGACCTGGCCGGCGGCGGCGACGGCAAGCGCGTTGATCGTGATTCCGGCGGAGACGGCCTCGTCGCGGGCGGTGGCGGCGGAAATGTGCGAGCGGAGGTCCAGCCCGTCGCCGGAGAGGTCGATGACGCGCTCGGCGGCGCGGAAAGGCGCCATGGCGATCAGCCGGCCGCAATGGTCGAGCGCATCGCCGATGGCGTTCCAGCTCTGCGGGCTGCGCGGCGCCTGGAGCACCGCCTCGGCGAGGGCTCTGGCGGAGGCGCCGTCGGAGAGGCGCATCCACTCCATCACCGTCGCGGCGCCGCCGGGCGAGCCCCACTCCACCATGGCGACGGCGATGGCGCCGCGGGGCTTGCCGCGGATGGCGGCGAGTACGCCTGGATGCGCCAGCGCCTCGGCATAGCCCTCGCGCTGGAGCTGGAATTCGTCCGGATCGATCGAGCCGGAGGCGTCGACCGCGAGGGCGAGGAGCAGGTCGACTTCGACAGGCTGGGTGACCGCCGGGGCGGCCGCGAGGCTGGCGAGGAGGTGGCGGCGGCGCATCGGCTCTCCTTGCGGGGACGGGCCGGGGCCCGCATCCTTCGGTGCAGGATGGGAGGGAAGCGATGCCGAGCCTGACGGTCAATGGCCATGACATGGCCTATGCGGAAGCCGGGACCGGGGCGCCGGTGGTGCTGATCCACGGTTCGCTCAACGACTACCGCTACTGGGCGCCGCAGATGGAGCCGCTCGGGGCGCGCTTCCATGCCATCGCCCCCAGCCTGCGGCATTACTGGCCGGAGCGCTGGGACGGCGTCGGCGAGACCTTCAAGATCGACCAGCATGTCGAGGATGTGGCGGGCTTCATCCGAGGGCTCGGCGCGGGACAGGTCGACCTGGTCGGGCATTCTCGGGGCGGGCATATCGCCTTCCGCGTGGCGGAGCGGCACCCCGGGCTGGTCCGGCGGCTGGTGCTGGCGGAGCCCGGGGGCGAGCTGGATGAGAGCCTGGGCGGGCCGCCGGGTGGCGCGGGGAAGCAGGCCAGCGCCTTCGCCGCGGCCGCTGAACTCCTGCGTACCGGCGACATCGAGGGGGCAATGCGGCGTTTCGCCGAGCATACCGGCGGGCCTGGCGCCTGGGAGCGGCGGAGCGCGGTGCGGCGGGGGATCAACCTCGACAATGCGCATACGCTGCTCGGGCAGGTCGACGAGCGGCGGCAACCCTATGGGCGGGCGGCGGCGGAGGCGATCCGGGTGCCGACCCTGCTGGTTCATGGAGCGCAGACCCAGCCGCAATTCGTTGCCATCATCGATGCGCTGGAGCGGGTGATGGCGGATACGCGTCGGGTCGTTGTCCCGAATGCGGCGCATGGGATGAGCAGCGACAATCCGGCAGCCTTCAATGCGGCGGTACTGGACTTTCTCGGCCAGCCAGGGGCGGCATAGGCGACGCTGCGGGCCAGCATGGCGCAGCACGCAAGGGAGGAAGGACCATGGAAGACGCGCCCGTCCTGCTCGCCCGTGACGCGCGGGGCATCGTGACCGCCACGCTGAACCGGCCGCATCGCGCCAATGCCTATGACGCCGCGATGCTGGCAGGGCTGACCGGGGCGCTGGAGGCGCTCGCCGGGGATGGCGGGGTGCGGGCGCTCGTGCTGCGCGGCGCGGGGCGGCATTTCGCCGCCGGGGCGGATATCGACTGGCTGGCGGAGGTGGCCGGCTATCCGCCAGGAGCCGCTTTCGAGGCCTCGCTGGCGACGACGCGGGCGATGCAGCTGCTCAACGAATTCCCCCACCCCACCCTCGCCCTGGTGCAGGGCGCGGCCTTCGGCGGGGGATGCGGCCTGGTCTGCTGCGTGGATGTCGCGCTGGCGGTGCCGGAGGCGGTCTTCGGCCTGACCGAGGTGCGGGTCGGCGTGGCGCCGACGCCGATCTCGCCGCAGATGGTGCAGGCCATGGGGCTGCGGCAGGCGCGGCGCTATGCCGTCACCGGGGAGCGCTTCGATGCGGTGGAGGCGCTGCGGATCGGCCTGGTGCATGAGGTGGTGGCGGCGGAAGCGATCGAGGCGCGGCTGGAGGCCATCCTCGCCGAGGTGCTGCTGGCGGCACCCGGGGCGGCCTCGGTGGCGAAGGACAGTTTGCTCGGTGCCAATGGGGCGAAGCTCGATGCGCGGGCCATGGCGCTGCTCGCGCATGAGGGCTGGGTGCAGCGGGCATCGGCCGAGGGGCGGGAGGGGTTGGCCGCCTTTCGCGGAAGGCGCCGTCCCGCCTGGACCTCTGGGACCGGAAACGTATAAGAGATACTGGATAACTGAGGCAGTCGTCGGGTGACTGTCATCGAACCTTCACGAATTTGCAATCGCTCCGTCTTTCCGGGCCTCTAGGAAGGCGCCGCATCCGGGGCCTTGGAGTCCCGGCCAGGACAGACGCGGAGAGACACACGTGCAACGTCGCCAACTGCTGGCCACGGCCAGCCTGCTCGCCGCCGGCACCGCCTTCGGCAACCGCGCCTTCGCCCAGGGCGGGCAGATCACCGGCGCCGGCGCCACCTTCCCCAACCCGGTCTACCAGAAATGGGCCGAGGCGGCGCGCGGAGCGACCGGCATCACGGTGAACTACCAGTCGGTCGGCTCGGGCGCCGGCATCAACCAGATCCGCAACCGCACGGTCGATTTCGGCGCCTCCGACGCGCCGCTGACGCCGCAGCAGCTGGCCGAGGCGAACCTGCTGCAGTTCCCCGCGGTGATGGGCAGCCTGGTCGCCATCGTGAACATCCCCGGCATCGAGGACGGCCAGCTGAAGCTGACCGGCGAGCTGCTGGCCGATATCTATCTCGGCAAGATCACCAAGTGGAACGACCCGAAACTGGCCGAGCTGAACCGCGGCCTGACCCTGCCGAACCTCGCCATCGCCCCGGCCTACCGGGCGGATGGCTCGGGTACGACCTTCGTCTGGGTCTCCTACCTCTCGGCGGTCTCGCCGGAATGGAAGGAGAAGGTCGGCATCGGCACCTCCGTACGCTTCCCGACCGGCACCGGCGCGCGCGGCAACGAGGGCGTCGCCGGCACGGTGAAGAACATCCGCGGCGCCATCGGCTATGTCGAGAATGCCTATGCGGTCTCGAACAAGCTGGTCGCCACGCAGCTGCGCAACAAGGCCGGGCAGTTCGTGAAGCCGACGCATGAAAGCTTCATCGCTGCGGCGCAGAGCGCCGACTGGAACGCGCCGGGCATGGCGGCGAGCCTGATCGACCAGCAGGGCGCCACCTCCTGGCCGATCGTCTCGCCGACCTTCATCCTGCTGCCGAAGAACCCGGCAGAGGCCGAGCGCAGCCGCAACGTGATGAAGTTCTTCGACTGGGCCTTCAACAACGGCTCCCAGCTGGCGACGCAGCTCGAATACATCCCGCTGCCGAAGCCGGTGCAGGACCAGATCCGCGCCACCTGGAAGACGGAGGTGAAGGCGAACGGCCAGCCGGTGTGGAACGGCTGAGCCAGACGGGCGGGGAGCGCGACGCGTGTCGCAGGCCACTACCATGAGCACGGGCGTGCGGCGGGCTGCCGCCGCGCGCCGCGGCAATCTCGGCGACGCGCTCTTCGCCGGAGCCTGCCAGGCGGCAGGCGGCTTCGTGCTGCTGCTGCTCGGCGGCATCATCGTCGAGCTCTTCATCGGCGGGCTACCCGCCTTCAGAGCCTTCGGCCTGCCCTTCCTCTGGTCCACGGAATGGGACCCGGTCAGCGAGGTCTTCGGCGCCGGTGTCTCCATCTACGGCACCGTCGTGACGGCCGTGCTGGCGATCCTGCTCGCCGTGCCGCTCGCCTTCGGCATCGCCTTCACCCTGACCGAGCTGGCGCCGCCCTGGCTGCGGCGGCCGGTCGGCACTGCGGTGGAGCTGCTGGCGGCCGTGCCTTCCATCATCTACGGCATGTGGGGCTTCTTCCTCATCGCGCCGCTGATGGCGCAGTATGTCCAGCCGACGCTGATCGATAGCCTCGGCGAGGTGCCAGGCATCGGCGCCCTCTTCCAGGGACCGCCCTTCGGCACCGGCATTCTGACCGCGGCGCTGATCCTCGCGATCATGATCCTGCCCTTCATCGCCGCGACCATGCGCGATGTCTTCGAGCAGGTGCCGCCTGTCTTCAAGGAAAGCGCCTACGGCCTTGGCTGCACCACCTGGGAGGTGATGCGCGGCGTGGTGCTGCCCTATACGCGCATCTCGGTCGCGGGCGGCGTGATGCTGGGGCTGGGCCGTGCGCTCGGCGAGACCATGGCCGTGACCTTCGTCATCGGCAATGCTAACCGGATCTCGACGACGCTGTTCGGGCCAGGCAACACCATCGCATCGGTCGTGGCACTGGAGTTCGGCGAGAGCGAGACGGGGAGCCTGAAGCTCTCGGCGCTGCTGGCGCTGGGCTTCATCCTCTTCGTGCTCTCCTTCATCGTGCTGGCCACCTCGCGCTTCCTGCTGCGCTCCCGGTTGAAGGGCTGATCCGATGAGCGGCACGGCAAACCCGGCGCTGACGCCGGTGAAGAATCCCGGCAACGCAACCCGGCTCAGCCGGCGGCGGAAGCGCACGGACCTCGTCATCCGCAGCCTCTCGCTGGTGGCGACGGGGATCGGGCTGGTCTTCCTCGCCTCGATCCTGATCACGCTCTTCGTCAAGGGCTTCGGGGCGATGAACCTCTCGGTCTTTACCGAGGTGACGAAGCCGCCTGGCTCGGAAGGCGGGCTGTTGAACGCCATCGTCGGGAGCCTGATCCAGGTGGTCCTGGCGACGCTCATCGGCACGCCGATCGGCATGCTGGTCGGCACCTATCTCGCCGAATATGCGCGGGACTCGCGCTTCGGCGACGTGGTGCGCTTCGTCTCCGACATCCTGCTCTCGGCGCCCTCGATCCTGATCGGCCTTTTCGTCTACCAGCTGCTGGTGCTGCCCTTCGGCGGCTTCTCCGGCTGGGCGGGCGTCGCGGCGCTCGCCATCATCATCATCCCGATCGTGGTGCGGACGACGGAGGACATGCTGAGCCTCATCCCGAACACGCTGCGCGAGGCGGTGATCGGGCTCGGCTCGCCCAAATGGAAGATGATCGTGCTGGTGAGCTGGCGCTCGGCCCTGTCCGGCATCATCACCGGCGTGCTGCTCGGCATCGCCCGCATCGCCGGCGAGACGGCGCCGCTGCTCTTCACCAGCCTCGGCAACAATGCCTGGTCGACCAACCTCTCGGCACCGATGCCGAGCCTGCCGATCACCATCTACTCCTATGCCGGCTCGCCCTTCCAGGACTGGATCGAACTGGCCTGGGCCGGCGCCCTCATCATCACCCTCGCCGTGCTGCTGCTGAACATCGGCGCGCGCAGCCTGCTCGGCCGCGGCAAGTGAAGGACATCGACCGCATGAGCCACTCCGCGACGAGCGACACGACCACCGCCCGGCCGAATATCGGCGCCATGCAGGCGCGCTCCGGCGCGGCGCTGAACGAGGCGAAGCTGGCGATCAAGGACCTCGATTTCTACTACGGCGCGCACAAGGCGCTGAAGGGGATCGGCCTCGACATCCCGGCGCGGCAGGTAACGGGCATGATCGGTCCCTCGGGCTGCGGCAAGTCGACCTTGCTGCGCGTGCTGAACCGCATGTACAGCCTCTACCCCGGGCAGCGGGCCGAGGGGCAGGTGCTGCTCGATGGCGAGAACATCATCGAGCCGGGCGTCGACCTGAACGGGCTGCGCTCGAAGATCGGCATGGTGTTCCAGAAGCCGACCCCCTTCCCCATGACCATCTACGAGAACATCGCCTTCGGCGTCCGGCTGCACGAGCAGCTGAGCAAGGCGCAGATGGACGAGCGGGTGGAATGGGCGTTGGCCCGCGCGGCGCTCTGGTCGGAGGCAAAGGACCGGCTCAACACCTCGGCGATGGGGCTGTCGGGCGGGCAGCAGCAGCGGCTCTGCATCGCGCGCACCATCGCGGTGCGGCCGGAGGTGATCCTCTTCGACGAGCCGACCTCGGCGCTCGACCCGATCTCGACCCTGAAGATCGAGGAGCTGATCGACGAGCTGAAGCGCGACTTCACCATCGCCATCGTGACCCACAACATGCAGCAGGCGGCGCGCTGCGCCGACCAGGTTGCCTTCTTCTATCTTGGCGAGCTGGTCGAAGTGGCGCCGGCGGGGCAGCTCTTCACCGCCCCGCGGCACCCGAAGACGCAGGAATACATCACCGGCCGGTTCGGCTGAGACGGAGGCCAGAGCGATGGAACCGATGGCCGAGCATACCGTGCGCTCCTATGCCGAGGAGCTGCGGCGGCTGCGCGACATGATCGCCCGCATGGGCGGGCTCGCCGAGCGGCAGGTAGCGGATGCCGTTGCCTCGCTGATCCGGCGCGACACCGAACTTGCGACCGAGGTGGTCGGGCGCGATGCCGCCATCGACGTGCTGGAGCGGGAGGTCGAGGATTTCTGCATCCGCATCCTGGCGCTGCGCCAGCCGGTGGGGCAGGACCTGCGGCTGGTCATCGCCTGCCTCAAGATCAGCCATGGGATCGAGCGGATCGGCGACTATGCCCGCAACGCGGCGAAGCGGAGCATCGTGCTGGCCCAGCAACCGGCGATCGGCAGCCTCAACGGCTTCAACCGGATGGCGGCGATGGTGCAGGAGAACCTGAAGGGCGCGATCGATGCGCTGGTCAACGACGATGCGGCCCGCGCCGACGAGGTCTGGGAGGCCGACGAGCCGGTCGACCAGGTCTATAACGGCATCTTCCGCGAGATGCTGACCTTCATGATGGAGGATCCGCGCAACATCACCGCCGCGACGCATCTTCTCTTCGTCGCCAAGAACCTTGAGCGGATCGGCGATCACGCGACGAACATCGCCGAGACGGTGCATTATGCTGTGCGCGGCGAGAATCTGCCCGACGAGCGGCCGAAGGGCGACGGCTCCGCCTATGCCGTCGTCAGGCCGCCTGGCTGAGGAAGGAACCCCTTACATGCCGGACATGGTCCAGGGCCATGCCAAGCCGACCATCCTGGTGGTCGAGGACGAGGCGCCGCTGATCACGCTGCTGCGCTACAATCTCGAGAAGCAGGGCTTCCGCGTCGAGGAGGCCGCCGACGGGCAGGAGGCCCTGCTGCGCGTCGCCGAGGCGCGGCCGGACCTCGTCCTGCTCGACTGGATGCTGCCGGCGCTCTCGGGCATCGAGGTCTGCCGCCAGCTTCGCCGCAAGCCGGCGACGCGGGACCTGCCGATCATCATGGTGACGGCGCGGACCGAGGACCAGGACGCGGTGCGGGCGCTCGATACCGGCGCCGATGACTACATCGCCAAGCCCTTCGCCATGGACAGCCTGCTGGCGCGCATTCGGGCGCTGCTGCGGCGCTCCGGGAGCATCGCCACAAAGGGGACGCTCTCCTATCTCGACATCGCCCTCGATCAGGATGCGCACCGGGTGACGCGGGCGGGCCGCGCGCTGCATCTCGGCCCGACCGAGTACCGGATGCTGGAGTTCTTCCTGCAGAACCCGGGGCGCGTCTTCAGCCGGGAGCAGCTGCTGGATGCGGTTTGGGGGCGCGACATCCATGTCGAGCCGCGCACCGTCGACGTGCACATCCGCCGGCTGCGGAAGGCGATCAACGTGGATGGCGGGGCGGATGTGATCCGCACCGTGCGTTCGGCGGGATATGCGCTGGACCAGGATGGCGACTAGCCGTCGCGGCGGATGATGAAGCCGTTCTCGACCCGCTCCATGCCGAGCCTCGGATACCAGGTCATCGGGTCCGGCGCCGAGAGCAGCAGCAGCATGCAGCCGGGGCCGAGGATGCGCTTGGTCTCCGCGATGAGACCACGCCCGATGCCCCTTCCCTGCCCGGCCGGATCGACGCAGAGGTCGGACAGGTAGCAGCCATAGGCGAAGTCGGTGACGCTGCGGGCGGCGCCGACCAGCCGGCCCGCCTCGTCGCGCGCGGTGACGATGAGGTTGGAGCCGGCGACCATGGCGGCCATGCGCGCCGCGTCGTCCACGGGCCGGACCAGGCCGGAGGCACGGACCACGGCGGTGTAGTCCGCCGGGTCGAGGCGGCCCTCCTCGCGGGCGAAGCTGATTCCGGGGGGCGGCGCCGCGAGCGCGACCCAGGCGGCGTGGCCGGTGACCAGCGGGTGATCGGGCATCGGCATCAGCCCCAGAGCTTGGGGTTGCGGAGGAGCTCGGCCATGCGGGTTGCGATGGCGTCGAGCAGCCTCTCGCCCTTCTCGGCGGTCGCCACGCGGGCATCGCCGATGACGCCGGAGGGCGAGATCGCCTTGAAGGAGCGGCGCAGCGCGAGGCCGGTAGGCTGGCCCTCGACACGGGTGGAATGCGGGCCATGCGCCTCGGGCAGGCGCTCGGTGCGGACGCTCGAGGGCTGGAGGTGGAGCATCAGGCTCGTCTCGGCCTCGCAGGCATGCATCAGGCCAGGCTGGCGCTCGAGGAGCGGGGCGATGACCTCGGGGGCGGCGTGCCAATACGTGGCGGCGGCGACGCTGATGCCGAATGCGACGGAGAACTCGCCGGCGGCGACGGCGACGGCTTCGGCATTGCCGCCATGGCCGTTCAGCAGCATCACCCGCCGGAAGCCGTGGCGGGCGGCGGAGCGGACGATGCCGCGGAGGACGCCGGCGAAGCTCTCGTAATCCAGCGTCACCGTGCCGCCGAACTCCATGTGGTGCTCGGCAAGCCCCGTCCAGACGCAGGGGGTGACGATCACCGGGCCGCCGAGGCGATGGGCCGTCTGGTGGGCGACGGCGGTGGCGAGAATGATGTCGACGCCGGTCGCCATATGCGGGCCGTGCTGCTCGAGCGAGGCGACGGGGATGATGACCAGCGCGTCGGCGGCGGCGCGGGCGCGGAGTTCCTCGGCGGTGAGGCGCATCCATTCGATCTCGTCGGCCATGTTCCCCCCCTGGCGTTGCGGGGCGGGATGATGCGCCGGCGCCGGGGTGGGTCAAGCCTCCGGGCGCATCTCCGGCCCGGCGAGGAAGGCGGCGGCCTGGGCGCGCAGCGCGTCCCGCTTCTCGGGCGCCATCTTGCGGAGGGTCTGCAGGGGCATGGCCATGCGGGGGTTGGCGCTGAAGCGGCGCTCGTGGCGGGCGATGAAGTCCCAGTAGAGGGCGTTCATCGGGCAGGCCTCCGGGCCGGTCGCTGCCTTCACGTCATAGGCGCAGAGCCGGCAGTAGTCGGACATGCGGTTGATGTAGGCGCCGCTCGCCGCATAGGGCTTGCTGGCGATGATGCCGCCATCGGCATGGATCGCCATGCCATGGGTGTTGGGCAGCTCCACCCACTCGAAGGCATCGGCATAGACGGCCATGTACCACTCGTTCACCTGCGCCGGGTCGAGGCCGGCGAGGAGGGCGAAGTTGCCGGTCACCATCAGCCGCTGGATGTGGTGGGCATAGGCCAGGTCGCGGGTCTGGCGGACGACCTGCTTCAGGCAGTTCATCCGCGTCTCGCCGCCCCACCAGGACCAGGGGAGCGGGCGGTTCGCCTCCAGCGCGTTGAGGCGGGCGTAGTCGGGCATCTTCAGCCAGTAGAGGCCGCGGACATATTCGCGCCAACCGAGGATCTGGCGGATGAAGCCCTCGACGGCGTTGAGCGGCGCGCGGCCGGCGCGGAAGGCGGCTTCGGCGGCCTCGCAGCAGGCGCGGGGGGAGAGCAGGCCGAGATTGAGGCTGGTCGAGACCAGGGCGTGGAAGAGGATGGGCTCGCCGGCCGCCATGGCGTCCTGGTAGTCGCCGAAGCGGGACAGGCGGTGGGCGATGAAGTCAGCGAGAACGGCCTCGGCCTCGGCGGCGGTGACGGGCCAGGCAAAGGCGTCGAGCGTGCCGAAATTCCCGGGGAAACGGGCGGCGACGAGGTCCATCACCCCCTGCGTCACGGGGTCGGGCGGGAAGCGGCGGGGCGGCGGGGGCATGGTGCCGGGCTCGAGGCGGCGGCGGTTCTCAGCGTCGTAATTCCACTGGCCGCCGACAGGGCCGTCCGGGTCCATGAGCAGGCCGGCCTCGCGCCGCATCTCGCGGTAGAAGAACTCCATCCGCAGCTGGCGCCGGCCCTGCGCCCAGCGGCGGAAGCGGGGGAGCGGACAGAGGAAGCGGACGTCCTCGCGGATGTCGACGGGAAGGCCGAGCACCTCCTCCCAGCCGCGCATCGCCTCCAGCACGCGCCATTCGCCGGGGAAGGTGGCGACGATGCCGGCCGGACGATGGCGGGCGACGGCGCGGGCGAGCTCGCCGGACAAGGTTCCGGTATTGTCCGGGTCGTCGAGGCGGATGTAGTCGACCGGAATGCCGCGGGCGCGGAGCTCCTCCGCAAAATGGCGCATCGCGGAGAGGACCAGCACCAGCTTCTGCTTGTGGTGCGGCACATAGGTGCATTCACCCATGACCTCGGCCATCAGCACCACGTCGCGCCCGGGGTCGATGCCTTCGAGTGCGGCGATGTCGTGAGAAAGCTGGTCGCCGAGGACGAGGCGAAGGAGGCCCATCAGGCCCTTTCGTAGGTGACGAGGCTGCCGTCATCGCCCTTGGTGCGCCAGGCGAGCCAGGTGCCGTCGGCGGCATACTGGCCCTCACCCTCCTCGTCGCCGGCCACGCGCCAGGTGATGACGCTGCCGGGACCCTGCATGCGGGTCCACTGCAGGCGCAGGGGCTTGCCGGTCTCGTTGTCGAAGAGCGGGCGGTCGAAGCGGCGGGGGTCCCACCAGCTGAGCGGCGCGGCCTCGGCGGCAAGGCGCTGCGGGCCCTCGGGCCCCTGGACCAGGATGGCGCCGCCCTCGGCCCGGGCTGTCATGTCCTTCACCGTGCCGTTGCGGTCATGGCGGGAGACGATGGAGCGGAGGCGGTCGCCGGCCCAGACCTCGGTGAAATTGTGGGTCAGGCGGAAGACGGTGATGCCCACCAGCTTCACCTGCACGATGACCTCGCTGCGGGCGGTGAGCTCGCGGCCGGCCTCGCTCAGCGTCACCGTATGGTTACCAATGGCGCTGCCCTCGCGCATGATGCGGAAGCGGGTGACCGAGGGGGCGGCGCCGGCGGGCCGGGCGAGCAGCGGGAGCGCCAGCAGCGGCAGGTGGCGCCGCCGCATCACCCGCGGCCCCGGAGGCTGGAGCGGCCGCCATCGACGCCGATCACCTGGCCGGTGATCCAGCCCGACTGGTCGGAGAGGAGGAAATCGGCCAAGGCCGCCGCATCCTCGGCCTCGCCGAGGCGGGGGATGGGGTGGAGCTTGGCGATGGCTTCGGCCATCTGCGGGTTCTTCGTCATGGGTGTGGCGATGCCCGTGCGGGTGAGGCTGGGAGCGATGCAGTTCACCCGTACGGATGGCGCCAGTTCGGCGGCGAGTGCAAGGGATAATCCCTCGACCGCGGCCTTGGCGGCGCCGATCACCGCATGGGCCGGGAAACCGGCCCGGGCGGCGACGGAGGAGAAGAGGACGACGCTGCCTTGTCCCGCCGCCAGCGCAGGTGCGGCGGCCTGCACGGCGAGCGCCGCGGCGGTGACGTTGAGGGCGAAGGTCTCGGCGAAATCGTCCGGGGTCGCGCGGGCGAGCGGCTTCATCAGGATGGAACCGATGCAGAAGGCGAGGCCGGCGAGCGGGGTGCCGGCGGCGGCAAGCGCGGCTTTCAGCGCGGCCGGGTCGGTGACGTCGCAGGGGGCTGAGGGGGCGCGCAGCTCATCGGCCAGGGCGGAGAGCCGGGCGGCATCCCGGCCGATGAGGAAGAGCGGCGCGCCGCGTGCGGCCAGGCGGCGGGCGAGCGCCCCGCCGATGCCGCCCGTGGCTCCTAGGATCGCAACAGGTCCCGACATTCGCATCCCTTCGCTTGCCGGGCCGAGATGGGGGCGCAAGGCTGGAACGGAAGGGGCCCTTGCCTCGCCGGGGCGCCGGGGACAGGCTCGGTGCCCTTCCCTTCGACGAGGCCGCCATGACCACCGAATCCGCCGTCACCGCCTGGCTCGCCACCCAGCAGGAGGCGATGCTCAAGGTGCTGGAAGCCATGGTGAACACCGATGGCGGCAGCTACGACAAGCCCGGCGTCGATGCGGTCGGGCGGATCGTGCAGGACTTCATGGCCGGAGAGGGCATCCCGGTCGAGGTCATCCCGCGGGAGCGATACGGCGACTGCCTGAAGGCGCGGGTGGCGGGCGGCGAGGCGCCCGCCTCGGGCAACGAGAAGCAGGCCATCGTGCTGATGGGGCACCGGGACACGGTCTTCCCGAAGGGCGAGCCGGAGCGGCGGCCCTTCCGCATCGAGGATGGCATCGCCACCGGACCAGGCGTTGCCGACATGAAGGCCGGGCTGGTGATGAACATGTTCGTCCTCGCGGCCTTCCGCCGCTTCGGCGGGGCGCCGGGGCCGCTGGTCGGGCTCTTCACCGGCGACGAGGAGATCGGCAGCCCGGAAGGGCGGGCGGTAATCGAGGCGACGGCGCGGGAGGCGCGGGTGGTCTTCAACTCGGAGCCGGGGCGGCCCAATGGCGGGGTGGTGACGGGGCGGAAGGGCGGCGTCTTCTCCGTCTTCGACATCGAGGGAAAGGCGGCGCATTCCGGCGGCAATTTCGAGGCGGGCATCAGCGCCATCGGCGAGCTGGCGGCGAAGATCACGGCGCTGCACGCGCTGACCGATCTCGAGCGGGGCATCACGTTGAATGTCGGGCTGGTCGCGGGCGGGCAGAGCGTCAACACGGTGGCGCCCTGGGCGCAGGGGCAGATCGACCTGCGCTACAAGGAGCCGGCCGACCGGGACGAGGTGATGGCAAAGATCCACGCCATCATCGAGCGCGCTTATGTGCCGGGGACGCGCTCGCACCTCACCATCCGCGGCGAGTTCCTGCCGCTGACCCAGACGCCGGCCGCGGCGAGGCTGTTCGACATGTATCGCGCCGCGGCGGGCGAGAGCGGGCTCGCCATCACCGGGGAGTTCAGCGGCGGCTGCGCCGATAGCGGCTTCACCGCCGCGGTCGGGGCGCCGACGATCTGCGCCGTCGGGCCGGTAGGCGGCAAGGCGCATAGCCCGGAGGAGTATCTCGAGGTGGCCAGCCTGGTGCCGCGGGCGCAGGCCATGGCGCGGGCCATCCTGCGGCTCGACCGGGCCGGCCTCTGATCGCCTGAGGCCCGGCCGGCCGCTAACTCAGCCCTGCCTGCCGAACAGGTCGACGGCGCGGCCATAGACCGCATCGTCCACCCGGCAGCCGATCCAGCTCTCGCCACGCGGCGGCTGAGGGCAATGGGAGGGGCCGATTTCCTGCGTCACCACGGCGTCAAGCAGGGCACGAAGCCGGTCCGGGTGCTTGATCCGCCCCTCCGGGCCGAACAGGTCGAGATCCTCGGTCGGCTGCACTCCGGCCGCCCGGGCCGCCCGCACGGCGGTGACGGGCGGGGTCGTCTCGTTCTCGACGCAGCCGCCGCCCTCGCGCCGCTCGCTCGGCGGCACCGAGGGCGCCCCCGAGCAGTCGCCCGGCGGCGCGTAGCGCCTGAGGATGTCGGCGGCGGAGCGGGCATTGTGGCGGGCCTGGTACTGCTGCATCAGGTCGATGAAGGCGCGGACCGCATAGGCCGGGTCGTCGAACCGCGCGAAGCCGTTGGCATTGGCCCCGGTCTGGCCGGGCCAGCGGCCGCTCAGATTGGGTCCCTTGAGGCCGACCCAGTTGTTGTTGCGCAGCCCGAAGGGCGCCGAGCCGGGATCGAAGGTCACGGCCTCGAAGGCGCCACTCTCCTGCCGGGCGAGGAGGCCGCTTACGGTCCGTTGCTCGCCACGGCGGATGCCGGCATCGCCTTGCGCCAAGGCAGCGCCGGGGAAGGTCAAGGCCGAAGCCAATGCCAGCGCGCAGCCGGCCTGGAACAGTCGGTGGATCATGGCGTCGCTCCCTATTGGCCGCCGGTCGGGATGGCTCCCCCGCAAGACGGCCGTCGGCCCCGCTAACAGCCTGCTCCGCGCCCTGGTTCCTCGGCGAATCCGGCCCATCGCCTCCTGCAACGGCATGCGGCCCCCGGCCCCGGCCGGCGCGCCCGCGATGCTGCCGGACCTGTCAGCCCCCGCCCCTTTGCGACCCGGCCCGTTTCCGCCTAGTTAGCCGGGGAATAATGGAGGCCATCCATGGCGGAACGGGTTGAGGTTGCGGGGCTTGGCGTCGAACGGGCGCTCAAGGACTTCATGGAGCAGGAAGCCCTGCCGGGCACCGGTGTCACGCCGGAGCGGTTCTGGTCCTCCTACGCGGCCATCCTCCGCGACCTCGCCCCGCGCAACGCGGCCCTGCTGGCGAAGCGGGATGCGCTGCAGGCGAAGATCGACGAGTGGCACCGGGCGCATCCGGTCCGGCCGGTCGATGCGGCCGCCTATACCGCCTTCCTCCAGGAAATCGGCTACCTCGTGCCGGAGGGGCCGGCCTTCCAGGTCGGCACCACGAATGTCGATGCCGAATTCGGCCACGTCGCCGGGCCGCAGCTGGTCGTGCCCGTCTCCAATGCCCGCTATGCGCTGAATGCCGCCAATGCGCGCTGGGGCAGCCTCTACGACGCGCTCTACGGCACGGATGCGATCCCTGAGGATGGCGGGGCGGAGCGCGGCCGGGGCTACAACCCGAAGCGCGGCGAGAAGGTGATCGCCTTCGCCCGGGCGACGCTCGACAGGATCGCGCCGCTGGCCGGCGGGGTCTCCCATGCCGAGGCGAAGTTCTATGCGATCGCCGCCGGGGCGCTCTCGGTCGGGCTGAAGGACGGGCGGAGCGTCGGGCTCGCCCAGGCCGGCCAGTGCGTCGGCTACCAGGGCGAGCCGGCCTCGCCGACCTCCATCCTCTTCGTCCATCACGGGCTGCATGCGGAGCTGGTGATCGACCGCGACCACCCGATCGGCAAGGACGACCCGGCGGGCGTCGCCGACCTGGTGCTGGAAGCGGCCGTCACCACCATCGTCGATTGCGAGGACAGCGTCGCCGCGGTGGATGCCGAGGACAAGGTGGTGGTCTACCGCAACTGGCTCGGGCTCATGGCCGGGACGCTGGAGGCGAGCTTCGAGAAGGGCGGCAGGACGCTCGTCCGCAAGCTCAATGCCGACCGGACCTACCTGAAGCCGGGCGGCGGCGCCGTCACGCTGCACGGCCGCTCGGTGATGCTGGTGCGCAATGTCGGGCATCACATGATGACCGATGTGGTGACGCTGGACGGGGCGGAGACGCCGGAGACGATCCTCGATGCCATGTGCACCGTGGCCATCGCGCTGCATGACCTGCGCGGCCAGGGCCGCGGGCGGAACAGCCGGGCGGGCAGCGTCTACATCGTCAAGCCGAAGATGCACGGGCCGGAGGAAGTGGCCTGGGCGAACGAGCTCTTCGGCCGCGTCGAGGACGCCTTCGGCCTGCCGCGGGCGACGCTGAAGATGGGCATCATGGACGAGGAACGCCGGACGACGGTGAACCTCATGGAATGCATCCGCGCGGCCAGGGACCGGGTCGCCTTCATCAACACCGGCTTCCTCGACCGCACCGGCGACGAGATCCACACCTCGATGGCGGCGGGCGCCGTGCTGCGCAAGAACGACATGCGCGGCACGGTCTGGATCAAGGGCTATGAGGAGTGGAATGTCGATGTCGGCCTCGCCTGCGGGCTGCGCGGCCGGGCGCAGATCGGCAAGGGGATGTGGGCCGCGCCGGATGCGATGGCGGAGATGCTGCAGCAGAAGGTCGGGCACCCGAAGGCGGGCGCGAATACCGCCTGGGTCCCCTCCCCCACCGCGGCGGTGCTGCATGCGCTGCACTACCACGAGGTCGACGTGGCGGCGCGGCAGGAGGAGCTGGCGCGGGGCGGGCGCCGGGCCAGGCTCGAGGATATTCTCACCATCCCGCTGGCGAGCGACACCAACTGGCCGGCGGATGCGGTGCAGGCGGAGCTCGACAACAACTGCCAGGGCATCCTCGGCTATGTCGTGCGCTGGATCGACCAGGGCGTCGGCTGCTCCAAAGTGCCAGACATTAATGATGTCGGGCTGATGGAGGACCGGGCGACGCTCAGGATCAGCGCGCAGCATATCGCCAACTGGCTGCAGCACGGCATCACCACCGAGGCGCAGGTGATGGAGACGCTGAAGCGCATGGCGAAGGTCGTCGACGGGCAGAATGCGGGCGACCCGCTCTACACGCCGATGGCGCCGGGCTATGAGGGGGTGGCCTTCAAGGCGGCCTGCGACCTGATCTTCCGGGGTGCCAGCCAGCCGAACGGCTACACGGAATTCATCCTGACCGCCCGTCGCCGCGAAGCAAAGGCCGCAGCCTAGAACTCAAGGGTTCCAAGGGCCCTTCGGCCCTTGGCAGGAGGAGCTTGAGGAGGGCGGCGCCCTCCTCAACCTTGCTTCCGTGCCTCGCGTCGTGCGATCCAGCTCGTGCTGGCGAAGATGATCAGCCCGCCGATCCAGGTCGCCGTCCCCGGCACGTCGCCCCAGACGGCGAGGCCGAAGAGCGAGGCCCAGACCAGCTCGAGGAATTTGATCGGCTGGGTCACCGACATGTCGGCGAGGCGGAAGGCCCGCGTCAGGCAGATATGCCCCGCCGTGCCGATCGCGCCGCAGAAGGCGAAGGCGGCCCACTGGTCGGGCGAGGGCCATTCCCAGTTCGGCAGGGCGAAGGGCAGGCTGAACAGCGCAACGGTGAGGGATTGCCAGACGACGATGACATGCGGCGAGTCGCGCCGGGTCAGCGCCTTGGTGATGAGGAAGGAGGCGGCGAAGAGCGGCGAGGAGGCGAGCATCACGAGGCCGTAGAGGCCCGCGCCGCCCGTGAGATTGGGCGAGACGACGACGAGCACGCCGCCGAAGCCGATCAGCGCCGCGGCCCAGCGGGCGGCGACCATGCGCTCGCGCAGGAAGAGCACGGCGCCAAGCATGATGAAGAGCGGCGTGGTGAAGCCGAGCGCCGTCATGTCGGCCAGCGGCACATGCGGCACGGCGATGAACCAGAGCAGCAGGCCGGAGGTGTGGATGGCGCCGCGCCAGATCTGCCCGCCGAGATTGGCGGGGCGGTAGGCGGCCCAGCCGGCGCGCAGGATGAAGGGCAGCATCACCAGCACGCCGAAGCTGTAGCGCAGGAAGCCGGTGACGAAGGGGTCGAGCTGCTGCGCCAGCAGGCGCAGCGTGCCGTTCAGCAGGATGAACAGCACGCCCGAGGCCAGCATCCACAGGATGGCGCGCGGCGTGTCGCCGAGGGCGGCGAGGCGTGGCAGGGCGAGGCTCATGCGGCGAGGAAGTCGAGCGCCGTCAGGGCATGGACCTGGGCGACCTGGCGCAACTCCTCCACCAGCACGTATTCGTCGGCGCCGCCCATGTTGTGGGGTGTCGGGCCGTAGACGATGGTCGGCAGGCCCGCCATGCGGAACCAGCGGGCATCGGAGCCGCCGACGCGCATGTTGATGGCGCAGGGGGTCCCGAGGATGTCCGTCGCGGCCGAGGCGGCGCGGCGGACCAGCTCGTGCTCCGGGTCCGTGTGGTTCGGCTCGAAGCGGCGGAGGATGCGCCAGGCGATGCCGTCGCGCCCGTCGAGCGCGGCGGAGAGCGCCGCCTCGGCCGTGGCGCAGCCGAGGCCGATCGGCAGGCGGATGTCGATGCCGGCTCGGGCGCTGGCGGGGACGAGGTTGGTCGAGGTGCCGCCCTCGATACGGCCGATATTCACCGTGACGCTGCCGAGCACCTCGGCCTCGCCGGCGCCGGAGAGCGGTTCGGAGATGGGGCGCGCGGCGGCGATGGCGGCGGTGACGGCGGGCGGGGCCTCCGGGCGCAGCGCGCGCAGGCCGCGCACCGCGTCCAGGGCGGCGCAAAGGCGGTCGAGGGCGTTGATGCCGAGATGGACATGGGCGCCGTGGCTGGCGCGGCCCTCGGCCTCGACCTCGATCCAGAGGAAGCCCTTCTCGCCGAAGCGCAGCACGCGGGGGCTGCCGGCATCGCCGATGATGACGGCATCGCCGGTGGCTTCGGGGACGTGGTCCATCAGCCATTTCGTGCCGAGCGGGCCCATCGATTCCTCGTCGCCGGCGAGGGTCAGCACGGCCTCGCCGCGCCAGAGGGCCGGATGGGCGGCGAGCAGTGCGAGGGCGGTGATGGAGGCGGCGATGCCGCCCTTCATGTCGGCGGTGCCGCGGCCGTAGAGCCGCCCGCCGCGCAGCAGGCCGCCGAGCGGGGGGACGGACCAGGGCAGGGCCTCGTTCACCGGATAGGTGTCGAGATGGCCGTTGAAGACCAGGCGGCGGCCGGGGGCATGGCCCCTCACCCGGGCAACCAGGTTGGTGACCTGGTCGGAGGTCGGGTGGAGGGAGATCTCGGCCGCTGGGATGAGGTCGCCGATCAGCCGGGCGGCCGCCTCGGCGCAGGCGCGGACATCGCCGGGCGGGTTTGAGGACGGGATGGCGACCAACGCCCGGGTCAGGGCGACGACGCGATCCTCGCAGGCGGCGGCCTCGGCGGCGAATGCGGTACGGCTCATCCGGGAAGCGTAGCGGATAAAGCCTCGGCTGCCGCCATGCCGCTCGCCCAGGCGCCGCCGACCGTGCCGGCATAGCGGGTGTGGCAGGCCTCGCCGGCGAAGCGGATGCGGCCATCGGCGGGGCGGGCTTCGGCCAGCGCGGCCCGCGCGCCGGCGGCGCCAGGGCGGGCATAGGTATAGGCGCCGAGGAAGAGCGGGTTCTCGCCCCAATCCGTGGCGACGGCCCTGCCGGAAAAGGCGCGGGCGACCTCGGCCGGGCCGAAATACCGGGCGAGTTCTGCGCGGGCACAGGCCTCGGCTGCGGCGGGGCCTTCGCGGGCCAGGAACCAGGCGGCATCGCCGCCGAGGAAGCCGATGGCATGGTCGCGGCCGAAGGGGCTCATCACCCAGGACATGGGGCGGTCCCCTTCCCCTTCGACGCGGCGGCCGAGGCGGGCGAAGGGACCCAGGCCGAGGCCGGCGCCGCCGCGCAGCCCGATCTTGGACAGCAGGGCCATGGGGAGGCCATGGATGGCGGCCTCCACCTCCGGCGGCAGGCCGGGGGAGAAGCGAAGGGCGCCGGAGGCCAGCACGCCGGTGGAGAGGGTGACGATGCAGCCGCGGGCGCGGATCGTGCCGCGCGGCCCTTCCAGCGTGACATCGCGGTCGGCCCGGAGGTGGTGGATGGGAGCCAAGAGATGGATCGGCAGGCCCTCGGCGAGGCGGGCGACGAGGGTGCCGAAACCCTCCCGCACCTGCGGATTCTCGCCGTCGAGGCCGGTATCGATGTAGTCGCGGAGGCTGTTCCGCCCGGGCTCGACGCCGCATACGGTGGTGCCGAGCCAGTGGGAGACGGTGGCATCCCAATAGCCGCCACGGGGCACGGCCTCGGCGATGGGGATGTCGGGGCCGCCCTCCGCGGCGCGGGCCTCGGCCGCTGCTTCCCAGGCATCGCAGGCGGCGTCGTGGGCGGCCTTCTCCTCCGGCATCGCGGGGCGGTCGCCGATGAGGAGGATGTCGCGGCGGCGGCGCTCGCCCTCGTGAAGGGTGAAGCCGAGGCGGCGGGCGATGGGCGTCAGCGGATTGTGCTCGGCGACATGGACCCAGGAGGCGCCATGATCGAAGGGCGAGCCGAGGCTGGCGGTGTCGGTGAAGGCGCGGCCGCCGGAGCGGGTGCCGGCCTCCAGCACCAGGCAGCTCCGGCCGAGCTCGGCCAGGCGCGCGGCGGCGGCGATGCCGGCGGCGCCGGCGCCGATGATGGCGATGTCGGTCTCGGTGGGCATCAGATGGTCCGGAAGCGGGCGACCTCGCTGGCCTCGACGCGCAGCCGGCCCTGGCGTTCCAGGCGGCGGAGATGGGCCAGCGTCTCGCCCACGGTGAAGCCTACCTGGCCCATCTCCTGCGCGGCGCGGGGGAAGAGGAATTGCGCGGCCTCGTAGGCGGTGAGCGGCTCGTGGCAGGCCTCGGCCAGGGCGTCGAGCCGCTCGGCATGGTGCGCGGCGAGCATGTCGAGGCGGCGGTGCAGGGTCGTGAAGGGCTCGCCATGGCTGGGCAGGACCAGCGTGTCCTCCGGCAGGGCGCGGAAGCGGTCGTTGCTGGCGAGGAAGTCGCCGAGCGGGTCGGCCTCCGGCTCGCCGGGATGCAGGCCGACATAGGGCGAGATGCGGGGCAGGATCTGGTCGGCGGAGATCAGGATGCCGCGCTCGGCGCTGTAGAGCGTCGCCATGTCGGGGGCGTGGCCGGCGCCGGTCTGCACCCGCCACTCGCTGCAGCCGATGGCGACGCTGCGGCCGTCCTTCAGCGCGTGGAAGCTGCGCGGCAGCTCGCCGACGGAGCGCTGGTAGAGGGCGCCGCGGCTTTCGACGAAGGCGAGGAAGTCGGGCGGGCAGCCGGCACGGGCATAGTGCTCGACCTGCTGCGCCATCATGTGCGGGCCGCTGTCGTACCAGAGGGCGCGGGCCATCAGCCACTCGATGCGGGTCATCATCGGCAGGATGCCGAAGCGCTCGCAGAGCCAGCCGGCAAGGCCGACATGGTCGGGATGGAAATGGGTGATGAGCAGCGCGGTTAGCGGGCGGCCGCCGAGCGCGGGTTGGGCAAGGAGCTGGTCCCAGTGGCCGCGGGTGGTGCGGCTGGCGATCGCGGTGTCGATGGCGAGCCAGCCGCCTTCATGCTCGAGCAGCCAGATGTTCACATGGCCGGGGGCGAAGGGCAGCGGCATGCGGGCGCGCAGCAGGCCGGGCTGGATGGTGCGGAGCTCGCCGGGCGGCGGGGCCTCGGGCGGCAGCGGGGCCGGGACATAGGCGGGGGGGTTGGTCTGGTCCGGCATCCGGCGCTCCCGTTGGGCAGGAAGGATAGGTCGCTATCGGTTGCCTTGTCGATGCAGCGCTTGCATCGTGGGGGTGTTCGGCCGGTATGCTCGCCTGCTTTGAGGAAGGGGGATGGGATGGCGCCGGACGTTTTCGTACTGCTGAGCGGCTGCCTTACCTTCGGGGTGCCGCTGGTCTTCGCCATCCGCGAGCTGCGCAGCCTGCGACGCGGCGGGGGCGGCGGCTGGCGACCGGAGCCGACGCCGCCACGGCCGAGCCCGGTGCCGCAGGGGGGCACCGGCAAGCCGCTGCCCGACTGCCTCATCCCGAAGCCGCTGCCGGCGCGGCCGCGCGAGCGGGAGCTGGAGCCGGTCTGACAGTCCCCGCGACGCCGCTGCGCGTCGCCGTCGGGACCCCGGTGGTCATCACAACTGCACGCCGCGGGTGAGGGCACCGTCGATCACCAGGTTGGTCCCGGTGGTGAAAGAGGAGGCAGGGCTCGCCAGGAAGACGACGCCGCGGGCGATCTCCTCGGGTGCCGCCATCCGGCCGGTCGGGTTCAGCGCCATGGCCTCGGCGAAGAGCGCGGCGTTGTTTCGCTCGATCCATTGCCAGATCCCGCCCTCGAAATAGGTGTTGCCGGGCGAGACGGTGTTGGCGCGGATGCCGCGGCCGGCCAGGCGAAGGGCGAGCCCCTGCGCGTAGTGGACCAGCGCGGCCTTGAAGGCGCCGTAGGCCGGGCCGGTGAAGTCGATCTCGCGGCCGGAGACCGACGAGATGATGGTCACGGAGGCCGCCTTCGACGCCTCCAGATGCGGCAGCGCGGCGTTGACCACGCGGATCGTGTGCATCAGGTCGGTCTCGAAGCCGCGGCGCCAGGCCTCCTCGCTGTCATCGACCGCGAGCGCCGAGACATTGGCGACGACCATGTCGATGCCGCCGAGGGCCGTGGCGCTGGCGGCAATCCAGGCTTCGAGCGCCGGCCTGTCGGCGACGTCCACCGCCTGGCCGAAAGCCGTCACCCCCTTCGCCTCGAGCGCGGCGACGGTCGCCGCGACCTCCGCCGCATCGCGGGCGCAAAGGGCGACATGGGCGCCTTCCGCGGCGAAGAGCTCGGCGCAGCGGCGGCCGATGCCCTTGCTGCCGCCGGTGACGATGGCCCTGAGGCCCTTGAGACCGAGATCCATGCCGCCTCTCCTGGCGCTGGTGCGGCGACAGGTTCGGTCAGCGCATCGGCCGGCGCAACGCCCAGAAGGCAACCGATCCGGTCACATAGGCCGCGATCGAGAGCAGGAAGGCGATGCGGTAGCTGGCGGTGAGGTCGAAGATCCATCCTGCCGCCCAGGAGCCGATGGCAGCCCCGAGGCCGGAGCCGATGGTGATGACGCCGAGGATGGTGCCGAGACGCGGCCCGGGGAAGAGATCGGCCGTCTTCGCGGTGATGGCCGGGCCGCGGGCGCCCCAGGTGAAGCCGAAGCCGCAGGCGTGCAGCCAGAGCAGCAGGTGCTGGTCGGGCGAGGTGATCAGCAGCGCGCAGATCACGCCGAGGATGGAGATGCCGTAGGCGAGCAGCGCCGAGGCCTCGCGGCCGATATAGTCGGACAGCGTGCCGGTCAGGATCACGCCGGGAAAGGCAAGGAAGCTCCCCATGCCGAGCACGCCGGCGGCATAGAGCGGGTCGAAGCCGATATCGACGGCGAAGGCGATCTGGTGCAGCGAGACCAGGAAGCTGCCGATGCTCGTGCACATGTAGACGAGGAAGAGCAGCCAGAAGGCGCGGGTGCGGATCGCCTCGGCGAGGGTCCAGTGGCGCGGGGCCGCGGTGGCGGCGCCCTCGGCCGCAGCGGGAATCTCCGGGCTGCGGCGGAAGATGGCGGCGAGCGGCAGGATCAGCGCGGCCATCGCTGCGGCGGCCGCCAGGTAGGCGCCTCGCCAGCCGAGGCCGATGATCAGCACCTGGCTGGCCGGCGCCGAGAGCGCGCGGCCAAAGGCATTGGCCGATTGCAGCACGGAGACGGCCATGCCGCGCTGGCGGTGGAAGATGCGCGAGACGAGGGGAACAAAGACCAGCAGGCCGAGGCAGTTGGCACCGATGGTCATAACCACGCCGTAGAGGAAGACCACCTGCCAGAGCTCGGTGGCGAAGGCGCTGCCGAAGAGGCCGATCGCCAGCAGGCAGCCGCCGAGCAGCACGCAGCGCCGGGCGCCGAGGCGGTCCACGAGGCTGCCGACCAGCGGCGCGCTGGCGCCGCCGACGAGCTGGCCGATGGAATAGGCGAGCGAGCTCTCCGCCCGCGACCAGCCGAATTCGGCGACGAAGGCGAGCAGGAAGACGGTGTACGAATGCATCAGGCTGGCGCCGACCGTGAAGGCCGCGAAGGCGCCGGCGAGCATCAGCCAGGCCTGGCGGGAGGGTCTCTCGGCATGGGCTGGCATCGCGCCATGCTGCGGCGGCCGGGTGGCACGGTCAATTGGGGCAGTCGCTCAGCCGCAGCCGTGGAAGCCGCCGCCGGGGATGGGCGCCAGGGCCAGGATGCCGAGCAGGGTGAAGCCCCCCTCGCCTCCCGGCTCGATGACGAGGGCGGCACCTTCCGGGAAGGCCTCGCCGGCGACGCGGGAGCCGACCACCATGATCGCCGGCGTGCGATGGCCGACCAGGACGCGGTTGGCGCCTTGCGGCACGGGTGCGCAGAGGAGGCGGCGATGTTCCGCCAGAACCCAGGCCAGCCGGCCGCCGGCATAGTCGTCGGCGAGCAGCGCCTCGGTGACGGCCACGCGCCCTGCGCCGAAGGCGAGCTCGGCGGTGTCGCGGGCGCGGAAGACGGGGCCGGCGAGGATCGGGGCGGCGAGCGGGATGCGCTCGGCGGCGAGGGCCTGGCCGAGGCGGGCGGCCTGCTCCCGGCCGGCCGGGGAGAGGTTGCGCTGCCCGGCGCGGTCGTCGATGCGGAAGCTGCGGTCGCAGGGCTCGCCGCGCGTATCGGCATGGCGGAGGAAGAGCACGAGGCCGCCCTGGCGGAGCCGGGCCAGCAAGGCGGCGCCCTCCGGCGTCTCCGGTCCGTCTGCGGCTGCGAGGACCGGTGCGAGGGCGAGCAAGACACGGCGGCGGAACATGCAGGCCAGACGGTAGGCGAAGGCCGGGCTGCGCGGTAGAGCAGGCGGCGCGGAACATCCCGGAGGATTCATATGCGTCATCGCCTTGCGGCCCTCCTCGCCCTCTGTCTGCTGACCGGCCGAGTGGCACTGGCGGCCGAGTTGCAGGTGATGAGTGCCGGGGCGATGGAACCGGGGCTGGGGCCGGCGGTGCGGAGCTTCATCCAGGCCTCGAGCCAGGAGGTGCAGGTCCGCTACGGCACGGCGCCGATGCTGCAGCAGGCGCTGGCCGATGGGGGCGAGGCGCCGCAGCTGGTGATCGCGCCGGAGTCGCTGATGGCGGAGCTGGCGCGCGCGGGGCGGCTGGTGGGGGCGCCGGTGCCGATTGGCCGCGTCGGGGTCGGGATGGTGGCGCGGCCGGACCTCGCCTTCGCGCCGGTCACGGATGCGGAGGGGCTGCGTCGGCTGGTGACCGGGGCACAGTCGGTGGTCTTCAACCGTGCCTCGACAGGGCAGCACATGGAGCGGCTGTTCGAGCGCATGGGGCTGGCCGCGGTGGTGACGCCGAAGGCGCGGCGCTACCGCACCGGGGCGGAGGTGATGGCGCATCTGCTGCACGGGACGGGGCAGGAGATCGGCTTCGGCACGATCACCGAGATCCGCATGGTGCGGCAGCTGCGCTACCTCGGCCCGCTGCCGCCGGATGTGCAGGCCTACACGACCTACAGCGCCGCGCTGGCGCCGGGGGCGCCGGCCGCCGCGGAAGCGCTGCTGCGCTGGCTGAGCGGCCCCGAATCCCGCAGCGCCTTCGAGGCCGCTGGCATCGAGATCGCCGCTGCGCGCTGACAAAACACGGGGCACCAAGGGCCTTCGGGCCCTTGGTGGGTGGAGCTCGAGGAGGGCGATGCCCTCCTCGATCCTCAGAGCCCCGCCTGGCTCACGAACTTCGTGTTGAGGTAGGCCTCGATCGCCTCCGTGCCGCCCTCGGAGCCATAGCCGCTGTCCTTGATGCCGCCGAAGGGCACCTCGGGCAGGGCGAGGCCCAGATGGTTGATCGTCATCATCCCGCTCTCGACCTTGGCGGCGATGGCATTCGCCGTCTTTGCCGAGCGGGTGAAGGCGTAGGAGGCGAGGCCGTAGGGCAGGCGGTTGGCCTCCTCCACCACCTCGTCGAACTCCCTGAAGGGCGCGATCATGGCGAGTGGGCCGAAGGGCTCCTCGTTCATCATGCGCGCTTCCTTGGTGACGCCGGTCAGCACGGTGGGCTGGTAGAAATAGCCCTTGTTGCCGATGCGCTCGCCGCCGGTATGGACCTGCGCGCCGCGCTGGCGGGCATCGGCCATCAGGCCCTCCATCCAGGGGATGCGGCGCTCATGGACGAGCGGGCCCATCTGCGTGCCCTGCTCCATGCCGTTGCCGACCTTCACCGCCTTGGCGGCCGCGACGAACTTCTCGACGAAGGGCTCGTAGTGCTTCTCCTGCACGAGGAAGCGCGTCGGGCTGACGCAGACCTGGCCGGCATTGCGGAACTTGGCGCCTGCCAGGGTCTTCACCGCGAGGTCGAGATCGGCGTCGTCGAAGACGATGGCGGGGGCATGGCCGCCGAGCTCCATCGTGACGCGCTTCATGTGCTGGCCGGCGAGCGCCGCGAGCTGCTTGCCGACCGGGGTGGAGCCGGTGAAGGTCACCTTCTTGATGGTCGGGTGTGGGATCAGGTACTCGCTGATCTCGGCCGGGATGCCGTAGACGAGGCCGACGACGCCCGCGGGCAGGCCGGCATCGACGAAGCAGCGGATCAGCTCGGCCGGCGAGGCCGGGGTCTCCTCCGGCGCCTTCACGATGATCGAGCAGCCGGTGGCGACGGCGGCGGAGAGCTTGCGGACGACCTGGTTGATCGGGAAGTTCCAGGGCGTGAAGGCCGCGACGGGGCCGACGGGCTCCTTCACCACGAGCTGGTAGACGCCCTCGGCGCGGGCCGGGATGACGCGGCCATAGGCGCGGCGGGCCTCCTCGGCGAACCAGTCGATGATGTCGGCGGCGGCCAGCGTCTCCATCTTCGCCTCGGGGACCGGCTTGCCCTGCTCGGCAGTCATCAGCGCGGCGATCTCGTCGGCGCGGGAGCGGAGGATGTCGGCGGCCTTGCGCATCAGCTTGGCGCGCTCGAAGGCGGACACCTTCTTCCAGGTGGCGAAGCCCTTGGCCGCGGCCCCCAGCGCCTCGTCGAGGTCGTCGGTCCCGGCATGGGCGACCTCGCCGATCACCTCCTCGGTCGCCGGGTTGATGACCTGGAGGGTCTTGCCGGAGCGGCTGCTGCGCCACTCCCCGTTGATGTGGAGCTGGACGGTCGGATAGGCCATGGGGGTCTCCTTGGCTATTTGGGCGGGCATGCCCGCCGGTAGCGCGGCGCAATGTGGGCCTGTCGCCGGACGGGGGCAACCCGGGGCGCCCTAGCCGCGCCGCTACAGCTTGACGAAGCGCCCCTCCCCTGCCCCGCGCAGCAGCGCCTCGATCAGGCGCTGCACCGCGAGCGCGCTGGCACCGGAATTGACGGGCGGGCGGCGGTCGGCGATGGCATCGAGCATCTCCGCATGCAGGGCGCGGTGCGGTCCGTGGTCGAAGGCCATCGGGTCGGCGCCGCCGCCGCCGGCGCTGCCGTGGTCGAGGATCTCGGGCGGGGCGCAGGCGAGGTGGAGCTCCAGGCGCTCCGCGACGAGCATGGCGCTGCCGCCGGTGCCGGCGATCTCGATCCGCTCCGGGAAGCCGGGGCGGGCGACGGTGGTCGCGTCGAGCGTGCCGATGGCGCCGTTGGCGAAGCGCAGCGTCGCCGCGACGATGTCCTCCGTGTCGATGGCGCGGAGCGGGCTGGTGCGGGCGAAGGCGGCGGCCTCGGCGACCGGGCCCATCAGGTGGAGCAGCAGGTCGATCGTATGGATCGCCTGGGTGAGCAGCACGCCGCCGCCGTCGCGCGCCTTCGTCCCCCGGCCGGGTTGGGCGAAATAGGCGGCGTCGCGCCACCAGCGGATGGTGGCGGAGGCGGAGAGCGGGGTCCCGAGCAGGCCGGCCAGCAGCGCCGATTTCAGCCGGAGGGCGGCCGGGCGGAAGCGGTGCTGGAACACCACGCCGAGGGTGACGCCGGCGCGACCGGCCATCGCCACCAGGGCCTCGGCGCGGGCGAGGTCGAACTCCAGAGGCTTCTCGACCAGCAGGTGCTTGCCGGCGGCAGCGGCCGCCTCGGCGACCGGGAGATGCGCAGCGGGCGGCGTCAGCACGAGCACGAGGTCGAGGCCAGGCGCGGCCAGCAGGGAATCCAGGCTGTCAAAGACCGGCGCGCCCCAGCGGGCGGCGAAGGCCGTGCGGCGATCGGCGGAGGGGCTGAAGCCGCCGACCAGCCGGGCGCGGCCGGCTGCCTCGAGGTCGCGGAGGGCATGGGCGTGCGGGGCGACGGCCATGCCGAGGCCGACCATTCCGATGCCGATCATCCTCGCCATGGCATTCCCTCCGTTCCTCCGCCTCCGGCCTCACCCGGCCGGCACCCGCGCTGCGGGCCCCGACTATTCCCGGCCGGCGGCCGCTGGCAAAGGGGCCACACCAGGGCGGCCTGCCTCAAGGATGGATGCCGAGGCGTGACAGGCGGTGGGCCTTGTCAGCATTCACGGCATGGTCGGGCAGGCGGCCTTCGGCGAGGGCCGCGACCTGCCGCACCGTGTCGAAGGCCTGGTGCTCGATGGCCGCCGGGGTGAGGCCGCCGACATGCGGCGTGGCGATGACCTTCGGGTGGGCGGCGAGTGCCGGCGTCGGCATCTGGTCCGGGGCGCGGCCGACATCCATCGCGCAGCCGGCGAGATGGCCGCCGTCGAGGGCGCCGCGGAGGGCAGTTTCGTCCACGAGATTGCCGCGCGATGGGTTGAGGAAGAAGGCGCCGCGCTTCATCCGCGAGAAGGCGGCGGCATCCATCAGATTCTCGGTCTGCTCGTTGGCGATGGCGAGGCAGACCAAGAAATCGCTCTCGGCCAGCAGGCGGTCCAGCGCGACCTGCTCGATGCCGGCATCCTCGACGCGGGCGAAGGGGTCCGTCACCAGCACGCGCATGCCGATCGCGAGGCCGAGCGGGGCGAGATGGCGGGCGATGGCGCCGTAGCCAATGATCCCGAGGGTGCTGCCGCTGAGCTGCACGCCCATGCGGGCGGCGGGGACCTCGCCGCGATGGTAGCTGGCGGCGGCCGCGCCGATGCCGCGGGCGAGGTCGACCATCTGGCCGAGGACTAGCTCGGCGACCGAGGGGACGAAGCCGGGAGTCGCCCGGGTGACGAGCACGCCGGCGGCGCTGGCGGCCGCGACATCGACGTTGCGGATATCGACGGCGCAGCGGAGGAAGGCGACGAGGTCGGCGGCATGCTCGAAGGTTGCGGCCTCGCCAGGCGACTGCCGGTAGCTGACGATGGCCTGGCAGCCGGCCGCCGCCTCGGCCAGCTCGCGCCCGGCAAGGTGGCGGCCCGTCTCGTTCAGGCGGAGCTCGGCGACCGCGCGGAGCGCGGCGAGGGCGCGCGGGCCGTAGTAGTTCTCGAGCGCATCCTCGGTATGCGTCAGATAAACCAGCATGCTTCCCTCCCGGCGGATCGTGGCCAGCCTACAGCCAAGCACCCATGGGGGAAGTGCGGCGGATGATACGGCCGGCGGGAATGCCGCCGGGGGCCTGGCCGATCCGCGCAACGACGCGGGCGCTGCCCTGGCGGTGGATTCCCTGCCACTTCCCGGACGGGGTCTCCCATGCTGGAGTAGCGGCATGAGCTCCCATCTCCCCGACATCCTTGCCCGCCTCGATGCCGATGCCCCAGCGGCGGAGGCCCGGCTTATCGACTGGCTCCGCATCCCGAGCATCAGCGCCCAGCCGGCGCATGCGGGGGATTGCCTGCGCGCCGCCGAATGGGTGCGCGACCAGCTCTCTGGCATGGGCTTCGAAGCCGGCATCCGGCCGACCGCCGGGCATCCCGTCGTCGTCGCGCATCATCCGGGGCCGGGCGGCCATGCGCCGCACCTGCTGTTCTACGGTCATTACGACGTGCAGCCGGCCGATCCGCTGGCGCTCTGGACCTCGCCGCCCTTCGATCCGGTCGTCGTCGACGGGCCGCATGGGCGGCGCGTCGTCGCGCGCGGCGCGGTCGACGACAAGGGGCAGACGGCGATGTGGCTGGAGGCGCTGCGCGCCTGGCACGAGGTGGCCGGCGGGCCGCCCTGCCGCGTCTCCGTCCTCGTCGAGGGCGAGGAGGAGGTGGGCTCGCCGAACCTCGATGCCTTCCTTGCCGCGAACCGTGGGGAGCTTGCCGCCGATGTCGCCGTCATCAGCGACACCGGGATGTGGGACATCGATACCCCGGCGATCACCACGCGGCTGCGCGGCATGGTCTATGCGCAGGTCGACCTGAAGGCGGCGTCGCGCGACCTGCATTCCGGCATCTATGGCGGGGCGGCGCTCAACCCGATCAATGCGCTCTCGCGGGTGATGGGCGGGCTGCATGACGAGAACGGCCGGGTGCAGATCCCCGGCTTCTATGACGGCATCGCCGAGATCACCAATGCGCAGCGCGTCGAGTGGGACAGCCTCGGCTTCGACGAGCGCGCCTTCCTCGGCGATATCGGGCTGGCGACGCCGGCGGGCGAGCGCGGGCGGGGCGCGCTGGAGCGGCTCTGGGCGCGGCCGACGGCCGACCTGAACGGCATCTGGGGCGGCTACACGGGGGATGGGAGCAAGACCGTGATCGCGGCCGAGGCTCATGCCAAGCTCTCCTGCCGGCTCGTCCCCGGGCAGGATCCTGCGAAGGTGGCGGAGGGCATCCGCCGCTTCGTCGCCGAGCGGCTGCCGCCCGATGCGAAGGCGGAGGTGCAGGTCTTCACCACCACGCCGGGGATTGAGGTGCCGGCCGACAGCCGCTGGGTCGGCGCGGCGCGCGAGGCGCTGGCCGAGGAGTACGGCCGGCCGGCGGTGCTGATCGGCAGCGGCGGGTCCATCCCGGTCGTCGAGAGCATGCGGCGCCTGCTTGGCCTCGACAGCCTGCTGGTCGGCTTCGGGCTGAATGACGATCAGGTGCACAGCCCCAACGAGAAATTCGAGCTGCGCTGCCTGCACAAGGGCGCACGGAGCCATGCGCGGATGCTGGCGGCCTTCGCCCAGGGGTAACAGGTCGCCCAACTGTGAGTGAGGACGGGCACCGCGGAACTCGACACCGCGGCGCCACTCTTCCAGCATCACCCGATGTCCAGGGAAGCATCTGTGGCGCCGGTGGTTGCGCTCAACCGCGGCAACCTCCCCCTGCTCGCGGCGCGGGCGGCGGTGCCGGGATACGATCCGGCGGCGGTGCGGCCGGGAATCGTGCATCTCGGCCTCGGTGGATTCCATCGCGCGCACATGGCGCGCTACACCCATGACCTGATGGAGCGGCGGGCGGATGCGTTGCGCTGGGGCATCCTCGGCGCCGGGCTGTTGCCAGGCGACCGGGCGATGCAGGAGAGCCTCGGGCCGCAGGACTGGCTCTACACGCTGGTGGAGCGCAGCGGGGCGGAGGAACAGGCGACCGTCATCGGCGTGCTGGCTGGGATGGTGCTGGCGGCAGAGGACTCCGATGCGCTGCTGCGCGCCATCGACGACCCGGCCATCCGCATCCTCAGCCTCACCGTCACCGAGAATGGCTATTGCCTGAACCGGGCGACGAAACGCCTCGACCCGGAGCATCAGGCGATTCGCCACGACCTTGCCGAGCCAGCGCGGCCGCGCAGCGCGATCGGCCTGGTAGTGGAGGCGCTTCGGCGGCGGCGGGATGCGGGCATTCCGCCCTTCACGGCGCTGAGCTGCGACAATATAGAGCACAATGGCCAGGTGCTGCAGGCGGCGGTGCTCGACCTGGCGGAGCGGCAGGAGCCGGCGCTGGCCGCCTGGATCCGCGACGCGGCGAGCTTCCCGAGCACCATGGTCGACCGCATCACCCCGGTGACGCAGCCCGCGCAGGTGGAGGAGTTGCGCGCGCGGCGCGGCATCGAGGATCGCTGGCCGGTCTTCGCCGAGCGCTTCACGCAATGGGTCATCGAGGACCGCTTCCCGCAGGGCCGCCCGGACTGGGACGAGGTCGGCGCGCAATTCGTCGACGACGTGCTGCCCTACGAGAAGATGAAGCTGCGCCTGCTGAATGCGAGCCACCTCGCCGTGGCGGGGCTCGGGCGCCTGGGCGGCTATACCTTCATCGACGAGGCGATGGCCGACCCGCTCTTCCCCCGCTACATGGCGGCGCTGATGGACCGCGAGACGGGGCCGGGCCTGGCGCCGGTGCCGGGCGTCGACCTCGCCGCCTACAAGCGCACGCTGGTCGAGCGCTTCGCCAATACCGCAATCAAGGACACGGTGGAGCGGGTCAATACCGACGCGCCGATCAACCTGCTGGTCGACCCGATCCGGGCGCAGTTGCAGGCCGATGGCCGCGTCACGCTGCTGGCCCTGGCGCTTGCCGCCTGGTTCCGGCGCATCCGCGGCGAGGACGAGCAGGGCCAGCGGATCGAGGTGCGGCACCCGATGGCGGCGCTGCTGCAGGAGAAGGCGATGGAGGGCGGGCCGGACCCGCGGCCGCTGCTCTCGATCCGGGCATTGTTCGGCGAGCTCGGCGAGGATGCGCGGCTGGTGGAGCCGCTCGGGCGGTGGCTCGCCTCGCTCTACGAAGCCGGGAGCTTGGCGACCCTACATCGCGCCGCGCTGGAGGAGGGCTTCTAGCACACCGCGTCTTGACCGGCTTGCATCCCGCGACGGAACTATCACGCAGGGCGCGCTGTTGCAGCGCTGCCGAAATCGAAGGGGGGAGGAAAACCCATGGCCATGCGTCGAATCGCCATCGCATTCGCGGCTGCCATCGTAGCCGCTTGGCCGATGGCGACCCTGCATGCGCAGTCGACCCTCACCATCGCCACCGTCAACAACGGCGACATGGTGGTGATGCAGCGGCTCTCGGCGCGGTTCGAGCAGCAGCACCCCGCAATCAGGCTGCGCTGGGTGGTGCTGGAGGAGAACGTGCTCCGCCAGCGCGTCACCACCGACATCGCCACACGCGCCGGCCAGTTCGACATCATGACGATCGGCAATTACGAGGTGCCGATCTGGGCGCGGCAAGGCTGGCTCTCGGCGCTCGAGAACCTCCCGGCCGAGTATGACGTGAACGACATCCTGGCCCCGGTGCGGGCCGGCATCAGCCATGAGAACAAGCTCTACGCGCTGCCCTTCTATGCCGAGAGCGCGATGACCTATTACCGCACCGACCTGCTGCAGCGCGCCGGCGTCACCATGCCGGCCGAGCCCACCTATGCGCAGATCCGCGAGATCGCCGAGAAGGTCACCGACAAGGCGAACCAGGTCTACGGGCTCTGCCTGCGCGGCAAGCCGGGCTGGGGCGAGAACATGGGCTTCCTCACCCCACTGGTAACGGCCTTCGGCGGCCAGTGGTTCGACGCGCAGTGGCGGCCGCGGATCGATACGCCGCAATGGCGGAGCGCGATTGGCTGGTACACCGACGCGATGCGGCAGTTCGGGCCGCCAGGCGCGACCTCGAACGGCTTCAACGAGAACCTCGCGCTGATGGCGGGCGGTCGCTGCGGCATCTGGATCGACGCGACGGTTGCGGCGGGGCTGCTCTTCGATCCGAAGCAGTCGCAGGTCGCGGACCGCATCGGATTCGCGCCCATGCCGACGGGCGAGTTCACCGGCGGGCCGACCTGGCTGTGGAGTTGGAACCTCGCCATCCCCGCCACCTCCCGCCAGCAGGACGCCGCGCGGACCTTCATCACCTGGGCGACCTCGAAGGAGTACGTGCGCATGGTCGCGCAGGAGAATGGCTGGGTGGCGGTGCCGCCTGGCACGCGGCAGTCGACCTATGACAGCCAGGAATACCAGCAGGCGGCGCCCTTCGCCGGCTTCGTGCAGCGCGCCATCATGAGCGCCAACCCGAATGCGCAGACGAGGGAGCCGCGGCCCTATACCGGCGCGCAGTTCGTGGCGATCCCCGAATACCAGGGCATCGGCACGCAGGTCGGGCAGACCATCGCCTCGACGCTGACCGGCGCGCCGGTGGAGCAGGCGCTGCGTTCCGCGCAGTCGGCGACCGACCGGGCCATGCGGCAGGCCGGCTACCCGAAGTAGGGGCGCGCCATGTCCTCCACCGCCATCGCCCCGCCGGCCGCACCGGCAGCCCAGGACAGGTCGCGCACCCGCAGCACCCTGCCGCTGATCGCGCCCTCGGTCGGCGTGCTGTTGCTGTGGATGATCGTGCCGCTGGTGATGACGCTGTGGTTCTCCTTCCAGCGCTACAACCTGCTGAACCCGGAGGTCGGCGGCTTCGCCGGGTTCGAGAACTACGAGTTCCTCGTCACCGACCCGGATTTCTGGGCCTCGCTGACCAACACGCTGGTGCTGGTGGGCTCGGTGCTGGTCATCACCGTGGTCTTCGGCACCTTGCTGGCGGTGCTGTTCGACCAGCCCTTCCCGGGGCAGGGCATAGCGCGGGTGCTGGCCATCTCGCCCTTCTTCGTCATGCCGACGGTGAGCGCTCTGGTGTGGAAGAACCTGATGATGCACCCGATCTACGGGGTGCTCGGCGTGCTGGCGCGCGCGGTCGGGATGGAGCCGGTGGATTGGTTCGCGGAGTACCCGATGGCGGCGATCATCATCATCGTCTCCTGGCAATGGCTACCCTTCGCCCTGCTGATCCTGCTGACGGCGGTGCAGTCGCTCGACCATGAGCAGAAGGAGGCGGCGCGGATGGACGGCGCCGGACCGGTCGCCCAGTTCTTCTTCATCACACTGCCGCATCTCGGGCGCGCCATCAGCGTCGTCGTGATGATCGAGACCATCTTCCTGCTCACCGTCTTCGCCGAGATCTTCGTCACCACCTCGGGCGGGCCGGGGAATGCGACGACCAACCTCGCCTTCCTGATCTATGCCCGGGCGCTGCTGCAATTCGACGTCGGCGGCGGCTCGGCGGGCGGGGTGGTTGCGATCATCCTCGCCAATATCGTCGCCTTCTTCCTCGTCCGCTCCATTGCCCGGCGGCTGGAGGTCTGAGCCGATGCGAACCACCGGACGGCAATTGCTGCTCATCACCATCCTCGGCTGGGGCGTGGCGCTGCTGCTCTTCTTCCCGATCTTCTGGATGGTGCTGACGAGCTTCAAGAGCGAGGTCGCGGCCATCGAGGTGCCGCCGCGCCTTCTCTTCACCCCGACGCTCGAGAGCTACGCCGAGGTGCAGGCGCGGGCCGACTACCTGCATTTCGCACTGAACAGCGTGATCGTCTCGGTCGGCGGCACGGTGCTGGCGCTGGCGCTCGGCATCCCGGCCGCCTATGCGATGGCCTTCCATCCGACGCGGCGCACCCGCTCCACTCTGCTGTGGATGCTGTCCACCAAGATGCTGCCCTCGGTCGGCGTGCTGGTGCCGATCTACCTGCTGTTCCGCACCTTCGGCCTGCTCGACAGCCGCGCCGGCCTCGTCGTCATCTATGCGCTGATGAACCTGCCGATCGTCGTCTGGATGCTCTTCACCTTCTTCAAGGAGGTGCCGGGCGAGATCCTGGAGGCGGGCCGGATGGACGGGGCGCGGACCGGCGCCGAATTCTGGCACCTGCTGCTGCCGCTGACGGTGCCGGGCATCGCCTCGACCGGGCTGCTCTCGCTCATCCTCTGCTGGAACGAGGCCTTCTGGAGCCTCAACCTCACCTCCTCGGAGGCGGCGCCGCTGACGGCCTTCATCGCCTCCTTCTCCTCGCCGCAGGGGTTGTTCTTCGCCAAGCTCTCCGCCGCCTCGACGGTCGCGGTCGCGCCCATTCTCGTCTTCGGCTGGCTCAGCCAGCGCCAGCTCGTGCGCGGGCTGACCTTCGGCGCCGTGAAGTAGGAGCCCATCCATGGCCACTCTCGAGCTCAGGGACATCCGCAAGAGCTACGTCGCCCATGAGGTCATCAAGGGCGTCAACCTCGATGTCGCGGACCGCGACTTCGTCGTCTTCGTCGGGCCGTCGGGCTGCGGCAAGTCCACCCTGCTGCGGATGATCGCGGGGCTCGAGGAGATCACCAGCGGCGAGCTGCTGATCGACGGCAAGCGCGTCAACGAGGTGGGGCCGGCGGATCGCGGCCTCGCCATGGTGTTCCAGTCCTACGCGCTCTACCCGCACATGACGGTGCGGCAGAACATGGGATTCGCGCTCCGCATGGCGGGCATCGCCAAGGCGGAGCGGGAGCGGAAGGTGGCCGAGGCGGCGCGCATCCTCCAGCTCGAGCCCTATCTCGACCGGCGGCCGAAGGAGCTTTCGGGCGGGCAGCGGCAGCGGGTGGCGATCGGGCGGGCCATCGTCCGCAACCCGCGCATCTTCCTCTTCGATGAGCCACTCTCAAACCTGGACGCCTCGCTGCGCGGTCAGATGCGGATCGAGCTCGCCCGGCTGCACCAGGAGCTGGATGCGACGATGGTCTACGTCACGCACGACCAGGTCGAGGCGATGACGCTCGCCAGCAAGATCGTCGTGCTGCAGGCAGGCAAGGTCGAGCAGATCGGCTCGCCGCTCGAGCTCTACCATCATCCGGCCAATCTCTTCGTCGCGGGCTTCATCGGCTCGCCGCGGATGAATTTTCTCGAGGCGAGGATCCTCGGCGCGGATGGCGGCGGCGTGCGGGTCGCGCTGCGCTCGGGGGCGGAGATCGTCGTCCCGGCGGCGATGGGCGGGGCTCAGGCCGGCGGCACGGCGACGCTCGGCATCCGCCCGGAGTCGCTGCGGCCCGATCCCGAGGGGCCGATCGCTGGCGAGGTGCGGCTGGCGGAGCGGCTCGGCGGGCTCACCTTGCTGCATGTGACGCTGGCGGGGGGCGAGCCCCTTGTGGTGCAGATCGAGGGCGGCGACCGGACCGGGGCGCGGGAGCCGATCCGCCTCGCGGTCGATGGCGCCGCCTGCCATATCTTCGATGAATCGGGACAGGCGCTGCCGGCACTCGAGCGCCACCCGCTCGCCGCATGATCCTCGTCTGCGGCGAGGCGTTGATCGATCTCTTCCTCGGTCAGGCGGGGCCCGGGGCGGCATTGCCGGTGACGGCGGCGGCGGGCGGCTCGCCCTTCAACGTCGCGGTCGGCCTGGCGCGGCTGGAGGCGCCGGCGGGTTACCTCGGCGGCTTGTCGCGCGACGCCTTCGGCGACTTCCTCGCCGCGCGGCTGGCCGCGGAGGGGGTGGATACGAGGCTCGCCCGGCGCAGCCAGCGGCCGACGCCGCTTGCCATCGTCTCGGCGGATGCGGCGGGGCAGCCGGCCTACAGCTTCCATGCCGAGAATTGCGCGGAGCGGGACCTATCGCCAGACGACCTGCCGGCGACGCTCGGGCCGGCGGTGGAGGCGATCGCCATGGGCTCCTATGCCCTTGCGGTGGAGCCGGTCGGGAGCGCGCTGCTCGCCCTGGCGGCGCGCGAGGCGGCGCAGCGCGTCGTCAGCCTCGATCACAACCTGCGGCCTGCCCTCATCGGCGATCTCGGACGGTGGCGGGAGCGGTTCGGCCGCTTCCTGCGGCATGCCGCAATCGTCAAGCTGAGCCTCGAGGACCTCGAAGCGGCCTATGGCGAGGGCGTGGACGCCGAAGCCTGGGCGCAGCAGCGGCTGGCCGAGGGTGTGGCGCTGGTGGTGCTGACGCGCGGCAGCCACGGCGCCATCGGTTGGTCCTCCGCCGCGCGGGTGGAGGCGACGGCGCGGCCGGTCACCGTCATCGACACCGTGGGGGCGGGCGATACCTTCCACGCCGCGCTGCTCGCCCGGCTGCGGCAGCGCGGGCTGCTGCGGCGCGAGGCGCTGGCCGGGATCGGCGCGGAGGGGCTCGGCGATGCGCTGCGCCATGCGGGAATCGCGGCCGGCATCACCTGCACGCGGCGCGGGGCAGACCTGCCGCGGGCGGCGGAGGTCGAGGCGGCAGGGTGAGCATGTTCCTCGGCATCGATCTAGGCACGTCCTCGGTCAAGGCGCTGCTGCTGGACGAGGGGCAGCGCATCCTGGCCGACGCGACGCGGCCGCTCACCGTCGCGCGGCCGCATCCGGGCTGGAGCGAGCAGGATCCGGAGGCCTGGTGGCAGGCGCTGCTCGGCGTCGCCGGGGAGTTGCGTGCGGCGCGGCCGCGGGACTGGGCGGCGGTGCGGGGGATCGGCCTCTCGGGGCAGATGCACGGGGCCGTGGCGCTCGATGCGGCGGGGGCGGTGCTGCGTCCCTGCATCCTCTGGAACGACACGCGCGCCGCCGCGGAATGCCGCGCGATGGAAGCGGCGGTGCCGGAGCTGCATGCGATCGCCGGCAACCTCGCCATGCCGGGCTTCACCGCGCCGAAGCTGCTCTGGCTGCAGCGGCACGAGACGGAGGTCTTCGCCCGCACGCGGCATGTGCTGCTGCCCAAGGCCTGGCTCGGCTACCGGCTGGCCGGCGAGATGGTCGAGGAGATGTCGGATGCTTCCGGCACGCTCTGGCTCGACGTCGCGCGGCGGGACTGGTCGGAGGCGCTGCTGGCGGCGACGGGGCTCTCCCGCGCGGCAATGCCCCGGCTGGTGGAGGGGAGCGCGCCGGCCGGGCGGATGCGGCCTGCTCTCGCGGTGGAGTGGGGCTTCGATCAGCCACCGGTGCTGGCGGGAGGCGCGGGCGACAATGCCGCGGGGGCGGTCGGGCTCGGCGCGATCCGGCCGGGCGATGCCTTCATCTCGCTCGGCACCTCGGGCGTCGTCTTTGCCACGACCGACCACTACCGGCCCTGGCCGCAGGGGGCGGTGCACAGCTTCTGCCATGCGCTGCCAGGGACCTGGCACCAGATGGCGGTGACGCTCTCCGCCGCCGCCTCCCTCGCCTGGTGGGCCGGGGTCGCGCGGGAGAGCGAGGCCGCCTTGCTGGCCGGGCTGACGGCTGTGCAGGCGCCGAGCCCGGTGTTCTTCCTGCCCTATCTCTCCGGCGAGCGGACGCCGCACAATGACGGCGCGGTGCGCGGGGCCTTCGCCGGGCTTGCGCAGGAGAGCGACCGGGCGGCGATGACGCAGGCGGTGCTCGAGGGCGTTGCCTTCTCGCTTCGTGACGGGCTGGACGCGCTGGCAGCCTCGGGCACGGCGCTGCGGGAGGCGACGGTGATCGGCGGCGGCTCGCGCTCGCGGCTCTGGGTCGGCGTGCTGGCCGCGGCGCTCGGCATCCCGCTGCACCGGCTGGCGGCGGGGGAGCTGGGCGGGGCCTTCGGCGCGGCGCGGCTGGCGCGGCTGGCCGTCACCGGCGAGGCGGCCGAGGCGGTCTGCACCACGCCGGAGCGGCTGGAGACCATTGCGCCCGATCCCGGCCTCGCCGCCGCCTATGCCGAGCGGCTGCCCCGCTGGCGGGCGCTCTACCCTGCCCTCTCATCCCTGGAGGTGAAGCCATGATGCTGCGCGGTCAATCCGCCCTGGTCACCGGCGCCGCGCGCGGCATCGGCCGTGCCATCGCCGAGCGCTATGTCCGCGAAGGTGCGCGGGTGATGATCGGCGACCTCAATGCGGAGGCCGCCGCTGCGGCGGCGCAGGCGATCGGCGAGGGCGCGCGGTCGCTGCATCTCGACGTCACGCGGCAGGATAGCATCGACGCCGCCATCGCCGGCACCGTCGCGGCCTTCGGGCGGCTCGACATCCTGGTGAACAACGCCGGGATCTTCGACCTGGCGCCCATCGTCGAGATCACGCGGGAGAGCTATGCCCGGGTCTATGCGGTGAATGTCGAGGGCCTGCTCTTCACCCTTCAGGCCGCGGCAAAGCAGATGATCGCGCAGGGCAATGGCGGGAAGATCATCAACTTCGCCTCCCAGGCCGGGCGGCGCGGAGAGGCGCTGGTCGCCGTCTACTGCTCCTCCAAGGCAGCGGTGATCAGCCTGACGCAGAGCGCGGGGCTCGACCTCATCAGGCACGGGATCAATGTCAACGCCATCGCGCCGGGCGTCGTCGACAACGAGCACTGGGAGGATGTGGACCGGCGCTTCGCCCGCTACGAGGGCTTGCCGCCGGGCGAGAAGAAGCGGCAGGTCGGCGCGGCGGTGCCGATCGGGCGGATGGCGCGGCCGGAGGAGATCGGCGGGCTGGCGGCCTTCCTCGCCAGCGCCGATGCCGACTACATCGTGGCGCAGACCTACAACATCGACGGCGGCAACTGGATGAGCTGAGCCGGCCTAGTTCGAGGGCAGCACCTTCCCGGGATTCATGAGGCCCTGCGGGTCGAGCGTCGCCTTGATGCGCCGCATCAGCTCCAGCGCCAGAGGGTCCTTCAGCGCCTGCATCGCCTGCAGCTTGCTGGTGCCGATGCCGTGCTCGGCGCTGAAGCTGCCGCCGAGCGAGACGGCGATCTCGTTGACCACCATGTCGGCGCCGGCGGCGCGGCTGGCCCATTCCGCATGGGTGAGGCCGGGCGGCGCCTTCAGGCTGACATGGATGTTGCCGTCGCCGGCATGGCCGATGGCGAACATCCGCCCGTCCGGCCAGCGCTCCGCCAGGGCCGCCTCGGTGCGGGCGAGGAAGGCCGGCACGGCGGAGACGGGCACGGCGGTGTCGGTCGGGATCGAGGGGCCGTCCATGCGGCCGAATTCCGGGAAGTCCTCGCGGATGCGCCAGAAGGCAAGGCGCTGCGCCTCGCTCTCGGCGGGGACGGCATCGGTGCATTCGCCGGCCTCGAGCGCGCCCTCCAGCGCCGTCTCCAGCATGGCGCGGACGGGCACGGCCGGGTGCGGCGCGGCGAGCTCCACCATGACGTACCAGGGGCTCTCCAGCGGCAACGGCAGGCGGAGCTGCGGGCCGTGGCGGGCGACCATCTCGAGGCAGAGGCGGTTCATCAGCTCGAAGGCGACCAGCTCCGCCCCCGCGCCCTGCATGCGGCCGAGCAGCGAGAGCGCGGCATCCGGCGAGGGCACGGCGAGGAAGGCGGTCTCGACCGCGCGCATCGGCGGCACCATGCGGAGCGCGGCGGCGGTGATGACGCCGAGCGTGCCCTCCGCGCCGATGAAGAGGTGGCGCAGCGCATAGCCGCTATTGTCCTTCCGCACGCGGCGGAGGTCGTTCAGCACACGTCCGTCGGCGAGCACCACCTCGAGGCCGAGCACCAGCTCCCGCGCATTACCCCAGCGGATGGTGCGGATGCCGCCTGCATTGGTGCCGAGCATGCCGCCGATCTGCGCCGTGCCCTGGGCGCCCCAGGCGATGGGGAAGAGCCGGTCCACCTCCGCCGCCGCCTGCTGCACCTGCTGCACCACGCATCCGGCCTCGGCGACGAGGGAGAAGTCGCGCGCATCGACGTCGCGGATGCGGTTCAGCCGCTCGAGGCTGAGGACGATGGAGCGCGGCTCGCCCGGCCGCGCCACCGCGGCGCCCGCGAGTCCGGTGCGCCCGCCTGCCGGCACCACCGGGATGGCGGCCTCGCTGGCCAGGCGCACGGCGGCGGAGACCTCCGCCACGGTGCCGGGCTTCAGCACGGCGATCGGCATGGCGCGGGAGGTGCCTCGCCAGTCGACGGCATAGGGCGCCATGTCCGCCGGGTCGGTCAGGCAGTTTCTTGGGCCGAGGGCTTCGGCCAGGGCATCGAGCACGGGCATGGCGGACAGTCTCAGGCCCCTCCCCTGCCCCCGCAAGCCCCTTGGCGCGCGGGTGCAACAAGGCTTCACTGTGCACAATGTGGGAGGAACGAGGATGAGCGACAACGTGCCGGCGAGCGCCGACTATGTCGTGGTGGGCGCCGGCTCGGCCGGCTGTGCGGTGGCGGCGCGGCTCTCGGAGGATCCATCGGTGCGGGTCGTGCTGCTGGAGGCTGGCTCGCGGGACTGGAACCCCTGGCTGCATGTGCCGATCGGCTATGCCAAGACCATGTACCACCCGACCCTCTCCTGGAACCTGACGACCGAGCCGGAGCCGGAGCTGGAGGGGCGCCGCGTGCCCTGGCCGCGCGGCCGGGTCCTCGGCGGTTCCTCGGCCATCAACGGCCTGCTCTATGTGCGGGGGCAGCACGAGGATTACGACCACTGGCGGCAGCTCGGCTGCACCGGCTGGTCCTTCGAGGACGTGCTGCCCTATTTCCGCCGGGCCGAGGACCAGGAGCGGGGCGAGAGCCGGCTGCATGGCACCGGCGGGCCGCTCGCCGTCAGCGACCTGCGCGACCGGAACCCGCTGGCGCAGTCCTTCGTCGACGCCGCGGTCGAGCTCGGCTTCCCGCGCAACGAGGATTTCAATGGCGAGACGCAGGAAGGCGCGGGCTTCTACCAGACGACCTCGCGCAAGGGTTGGCGGGTGAGCGCCGCGACCGCCTACCTGAAGCCGGCGCGGGGGCGGCCCAACCTCACCGTCGTCGCCGATGCGCACAGCACCGGTCTGCTGATGGAAGGGCGGCGCGCGGCCGGCATGCGCTTCCGCCGGCATGGCGCGATGCTGACCGTGCGGGCGGAGCGGGAGGTGATCCTGTGCGGCGGCGCCATCGCCTCGCCGCAGCTGCTGATGCTCTCGGGGATCGGGCCGGCCGAGCATCTGCAGGAGATGGGCATCGAGGTGGTGCAGGACCTGCCCACGGTCGGGGGCAACTTGCAGGACCATTTCCAGGCGCGACTGGCCTTCCGGGTCAACAAGCCCGTCAGCATGAACACGCGGACGCGGAGCCTCTGGGGTCAGTTCCTGATGGGGGCGGAATTCGCGCTGCGCCGCACCGGGCCGCTGACGGTGAGCGCGGGCACGGCCGGCCTCTTCGCCCGCGTGCTGCCGGGCAGCGCGACGCCCGACGTGCAGTACCACTTCCTGCCCTTCAGCGCCGAGAAGAGCATGCAGCAGCTGCATCCATTCCCTGGCATGACGATCAGCGCCTGCCAGCTGCGGCCGGAGAGCCGGGGCACAATCACCCTCGCCAGCCCGGACCCGGAGGCGAAGGCGCGCATCCGGGCCAACTACCTCGCCACCGAGACCGACCGGCGCTGCATGGTCGAGGGGATCAAGCTCGGGCGGCGGCTGGCGCAGACCCGGGCGCTCGGGCAATGGGTGGAGCAGGAGATCGTGCCTGGCGAGGCGACGGCGAGCGACGAGGAGATCCTCGCCTTCATCCGCCAGACCGGCATCACGATCTACCACCCGAGCGGCACCTGCCGCATGGGCGGCGATCCGGCGAGCGTGGTCGATCCGGAGCTTCGGGTGCGCGGGACCGAGGGGCTGCGCGTCGCCGATGCCTCGATCATGCCGACGGTCGTCTCGGGCAACACCAATGCCCCGGCCATCATGATCGGCGAGAAATGCGCCGACCTGGTGAAGGCGGCGGCGCGGGTGCGGCTGGCGGCCTAGGGCGGTCACCCCGGCTCGCGGACACCGCTCCGGCCTCGGGTCTCCCCAAGCAGATTCCGGTCAGGTGGGATCACCCGATCCGGGTTTGCTCTGGCCTGCCTCGGCCAGGTGGAGCACGCGGCTGTGCAACGCCTGACCGAGCGCCTGCTCCGCGGCGCGTCCGGCGCGGTGCAGCGCCGCCGGATCGAGGCCAGTGCCGAGGCCCATGGCTGCGAGCGCCGCGGCCAGATCCTCGGCGCAGCAGGCGCCGCCGGCGCCGCCGAGCGCGGCATCGGCCTCGGCCAGGCCCGATTCGATCGCGGCCAGGGTATTGGCGATGGCGGTGCCGCGCCGGTCGCTGAAGCGGGCGATGAAGCTGGCGGTCGGCAGGCCGCCATGCAGCCAGCCGATCAGGTCGCGGACGCGGGGCGGCGTGGCGGCGCCCTCGGCATCGGCGATGGCGATGCGGCTGATGCCCTGCTCGGCCAGGCGCTCCGCATCGGCCAGCACCCCGGCAGGCTCGGCCCCCTCGGCGAAGGCGGCGTCGATGCTGGCGCAGAGGGTGAAGCGGCCGCGCGCCTGGGCCGCCATCTCGCCGATCCTGCTCCAGCGGGCGGCGCGGTCCTCGCCGAGGAGCGCCTCGGCGGCGGCGTCGGTGGCGGCGATGGGAAGCAGCACCTCCTCCGGACCCCAGCCGCCGTCCTGCGCGACCAGGGCGCGGCGGATGGCCATCAGGTCGGGACACAGGACCTGCCAGACGATGCCAGGCCGCCGCGGCGCGCCACGCAGCAGCACCTCCGCATCGGCGAAGCCCGGGAAGCGGGCAGGATCGCGCAGGCTGGTGAGGCCGATACGGCGGTAGCCGGCCTCGACCATGGCGGCGGCGAGGGCGAGGCGCGCCTCGCTCGGCAGCGGCGGGCCCTCGCTCAGCAGGCAATCGCCGAGGAGGATCTCGGCGGCGGCCGGGGCGGCGGCGCCGGTGATCTCTTCCAGCTCGGCAAGACTCGGCAGGTCACTCATCTCGCGCGTCCTCCGGCGGGCGCAACATGCTGCGGCCCGGCCGGAGGACTGGCAAGATGCGCCTCAGGCGTGGCCGGCGCCGAGGGCGGCGGCGGCGATCTTGTAGCCGCCCGCCTCGGTCAGCAGCAGCCGCGCCTGGGAGGGATCGGGCTCGATCTTCTGGCGCAGGCGATAGACATGCGTCTCGAGCGTATGGGTGGTGACGGCGCTGTTGTAGCCCCAGACCTCGTTCAGAAGCACCTGCCGGCCGACCGGCTTGCCGCCGGCGCGGTAGAGGAATTTCAGGATTGCGCATTCCTTGTCGGTCAGGCGGATGCGGCGGTTGCGCGCCGGCTCCATCAGCGTCCGCACGCTAGGGCGGAACATGTAGGGCCCGATGGAGAAGACGGCATCCTCGCTGTTGTCGAAGATGCGGAGCTGGGCGCGGACCCGGGCGAGCAGCTCCGGCAGGCGGAAGGGCTTGGCGATGTAGTCGTTGGCGCCCGAATCGAGGCCGCGGACGACATCCTGCTCGCCATCGGCGCCGGTCAGCATGATGACGGGCATGCGGCGGCCGTCGCGGCGGAGCTTGGCGCAGAAGTCGCGGCCATCGGCATCGGGCAGGCCGATGTCGAGGAGGATGGCATCGTAGCGCGCATTCGCATCGGCGAGCTTGGCTTCCGCCTCGCTGGCGCTCTCGGCCTCGTCGGCCGTGAAGTCGCCGTTGAGTGCGAGCTGCTCGGCCAATGTGGCGCGCAGGGCGGCGTCGTCCTCAACGATCAGGATGGGGCGCGGCGTCATCATAGCCTCCGGTCGGGGGTCGGTACCAAGGAACTCGATTGGCTTGCGGCCAATGCCGCTTTTCAACCTATTGGATTCATTGCGCCGTTCTTGCAGGTGCACAATGGAATGTTTGCCCGGCGCCGGACACGATGCTGTCAAACAACGAAGCGATGGCCCGATGCATGGTCAGGAGTTCATGCCTCGTCGTCCAAAGATCGAGTGGATGCGGTAACGTCACTGTTGCGATACGTGCCGTAAGGCCAAGGGATGCACCGGGTCCATCGAGGCACGGACAGTTGATCAATTGCCAGGCAGGCTCGACAGGTCGCTTGGGGCCGGCATGATGCCGGCTGCACGACCCGAAGGGGGAACAGCCCATGACACTCGGCTTCCGAATCCGGCCGGTGACGAGCCGCGTCGACCCGGCGCTCTGCGCCCGCGCCCTCGCCGTCCCCGCGGCGAATATCGGAGATGTGGTGAACCGCATGCAGACCATGCGCGGCGGTTTCCGCGCCTTCGGCGGCAAGCTCGCCGTGGCGGGGCCGGCCTTCACCGTGCGGGCGCGCTCCGGCGACAACTTGATGCTGCACCGGGCGATCGACATGGCCGAGGCGGGCGACGTCATCGTCGTCGATGGCGGCGGCGATCTCGACATCGCCATCACCGGCGAGCTGATGATGGGCTGGGCGGCGCGGCGGGGGATCGCGGCCGTCATCGTCGATGGCGCGGTGCGCGATGCGGCACAGCTCGGCGAGCTGCCCATCGGCATCTGGGCCAGGGGCATCACGCCCTCGGGGCCGTACAAGGACGGTCCGGGCGAGATCGGCTATCCGGTCGCCTGCGGCGGGCAGGTGGTGATGCCCGGCGACCTCGTCATGGCGGATGAGGATGGCGTCGTCGTGCTGCCGGCGGCCGATGCCGCGGCGGCGGTTGCGGCCGCCGAGGCGCATCAGGCGAAGGAGGCCCAGGCGCAGCGGGCGATCGACGGCGGGACATGGGAGCGGGACTGGGTGGTGGCCTCGCTGCAGGCCAAGGGCTGCTCCGGGGCCTGAGCCCGGAAGACCGTAACCATTTTGTAATGATGCACGATCTAGCCTGCCGTCCCCGGCAAGGAACAGGCTCGTGCGCGTTCGGACCCTCTTTCTCCTCGGTTTCGCCATAGTCTCCGTTCCCGGACTGGCTACGACGGCCTGGGTGGCCGGCACGGCGTGGACCCGCTGGTCCGATGCGCGCTCCGCCGAGGCGAACACACGGGCGATCAGCGCCTTGCAACGGGCCCAGACGGCGGTCGTCACCGAGATCGGCGTGCTCCTGGCCGCGAGCCTCGCCGCCCAGCCGGATCGGGAGGCCCTGGCCCGCGGCGCCCAGGCCACCGACCACCTGATCGAGGCGGCGCGGCGGAGCCTGGCCGACTCGAGCGGCGACGAACGCCCGGCGCTGGAGGCGCGGAGCGCGCTGACGGAGCTGCGCCGGCGGCTCGACGGGCTGCTCGGCAAGCCACCAGCGGAGCGTGACCCGGACTTCGGCCGGGAGGTCATCGCCCAGCGCTCCGCCCTCGGCGCCCGCCTGGCCAAGCCGGCCGAAGCCGCCGCGCGACGCGTGGCGACGGAGGCCCCCGCGCTCGCCACGCCCGTCGACATCGCCATGCAGGCCATGGCGATGCGCGAGGCGACGGGTCGGCGCAACCTGATGATGAACAACTGGGTCGCCGGCCAGGCCATCTCGCTCGAGGACTACGTCACCGCGGAGCGGCTGACCGGCCGGGCCGAGCAGGCCTGGGAGGCGACGAAGGGCAAGCTCGCCATGCTGCCGGAGGCACCACGCCTGCAGGCCGCCGCGGCCCGGTTGCGCGAGGCCCATGACGGCCGGAATGCGCCGCATTGGGAGCGCCTGCTGCAATGGGGCCGGGCCCGGGCGACCGGTGAAGCGGTACCCGCCTGGTCCGAGACCGTGGCCGCCTTCCGCGCCTGGAGCGTGCCGGCCCAGGCGGAGATCATCCTGCTGCGGGATGCGGCGCTCGACCAGGCTCTCGCGGACAGCGCGGACCTGGCTGAGTCGGGCCGCCGTTGGGTCCTGCTCGCGCTGGCGCTGATGGCGACCGGCGCCGTCGCCATGCTCGCCTCGGTCTGGCTGCTGTTCCGCCGCGTGGTGCGGCCGCTGCAGGGGATCACAGGCGTCGTCGAGCGCATCGCCGCCGGCGAGTTGGACCTCGCCGTGCCGGGCATCGGGCGCCAGGACGAGCTGGGCACGATGGCGGGCGCGGTCGAGACGCTGCGCAGCGCCTCGGTCGAGCGCGAGGCCGCTGCGGCAGCGCGCCTGGCGGAGCGTGCGGCCAAGGCCGAGCAGGCGGAGCGGGTGGGCGCCCTGGTGCGGGGCTTCGAGGCGGAGGCGGCCGAGATGCTCGGTACCGTCGCCGAGGCTGCAACGGAGCTCGATCGGACGGCCGGCGACATGACGAGCACGGCGCAGCACGGCATGGCTCGCGCGGCGGCCGTCGCCGGCGCCACCGGGCTGGCGAGCACCAATGTCCAGGCCGTCGCCGCCTCGGTCGAGCAGCTGGCGGCCTCCATCGCCGAGGTCGCCCGGCAGGTGGGTGCCGGAGCGGAGGTGGCGCGGCGCGCGGCCGACCAGGCCCACGAGACCGACGCCACGGTGCATGGCCTGGCCCAGGCGGCGCAGCGCATCGGCGCGGTGGTGCGGCTGATCAGCGACATCGCCGGCCAGACCAACCTCCTCGCGCTGAATGCCACCATTGAGGCGGCGCGCGCGGGCGAGGCCGGCAAAGGCTTCGCCGTCGTCGCCTCCGAGGTGAAGGCGCTCGCCGGGCAGACCGCGCGGGCGACCGAGGAGATCGGCGCGCAGATCGCCGCGATGCAGGGCGAGACGGGGCGGACGGTGGAGGCCATCGCCAGCATCGCCCGCATCATCGAGACGATCGACAGCACCAGCGCGGCGGTCGCGGCGGCGACGGAGCAGCAGGCGGCGGCAACGCGCGAGATCGGCCGGGCGGTCGCCGAGGCGGCCTGCGGCACCGGGGAGGCGGCAACGCATGCGGCAGGCATGCAGGAGGAGGCGGAGCGGACCGGAGCCTCGGCGGCCCATCTGCGCCAGGCCTCGGGCGATCTTTCCCGCCAGGCGGAGCTGATGCGCCATGCGGTCGGCGCCTTTCTCGATCGGCTGCGGGCGGCTTGACGGCGCCCGGCTCAGCCCTGGCGCGGCGCGAGCCAGCCCATGCCGGCCCCCGGCTCGGCATCCACGGTCGGCAGGTAGGGCTTGATGTCGAGCAGCGGCGTCCCGCTGGCGCAGTCGAGATTGCGGACCAGCAGCACGCCAGGCCCGGCGAAGCCCTCGAACTGCACGACGGAGAGGGCGATGGGGTTGGGACGCACCGGCGCGCGGGTGGCGAAGACGCCGCGCGGGCCGGCGGCGAAGCGTGGCGTGATGGTCAGGGGCGCCGGCTCGGCGAGATGCATCCAATAGAGCAGGATGAGGTGGGAGAAGCTGTCGAGCTGGTCGAGGCCGGCGTGGAACTCCTCGGCGATGACAGCCCGGCAGAGCGGGCGCGGATCGGGCAGGCGGCCGTTGCGCGGGCAATCGGCGGGGGTCGGCCAGGGCGTCTCGACATGGCCGATGGTGGTGAGGGTGAAGCCGGGCACGCGGTGAACATAGGCGGCGCCGCGCGCCGCGGCCAGTCAGCGTGCCTGGATGGCAGGGTTGGGCGGGATGACGGGCGTCGCCGCTGGGCTGCGGTTCGGCAAGGGCGCCTGGATGCCCGGGTCGATGCCCGCCTCGGGGCGGAGCAGCCCGGTATTGGCCGCCGGCGCATCGCCGCGGACCGGCCCGGGCGCAGGCCGTTCGGCGCGCTCCGTGCAGGCGGCAAGCAGGGGCAGGGCGAGGATCATCCGGCGGCGCATGCGGAGCCAACGCCGCCGGCCGCGGCTGGTTCGGCAACGCGGACGGCGCCGCTCTCCAGCAGGACGGCGATCTCCGCCTCGCCATACCCGGCCTCGCGCAGGATGGCGGCGCTGTGCTCGCCGAGGCGGGGCGCCGGGGCGCGCTCGCCGGCCGGGCATGCGGAGAAGGCGAAGGGTACCGCCATGCGGGTGAGCGGGCCTTCGCTCGGGTGCTCCTCGCGGCCGAAGAAGCCGGTCGCCAGCAGATGCGGGTCCTCGAAGACGCTCTCCAGCGTATGGACGGGCGTCACCGGCAGGTCGGCGGCGGCGAGTAGTTCCATCCACTCGGCCGTCGTGCGAGTGAGGAACTCCTCGGCGAGCATCGCCAGCACCGCGTCGATATGGCGGGTGCGCGTCGCATGGCTGGCGAAGCGCGGGTCGGTCGAGACGAGGTCGGGCCAGCCGACGGCGGCGCAGAAGCTGCGCCACTGCCGGTCGTTGTAGATCATCGTGCAGACATGGCCGTCCCGGGTGCGGTAGGGGCGCCGGTCGGGCGAGAGCAGTCGGCCATAGCCGCCGGCATCGAGCGGCGGGTCGAAGGTCTTTCCGCCGAGATGGTCGCCGAGGACGAAATTCACCATCGTTTCGAACATCGGCACCTCGACAAGCTGCCCTTCCCCGGCCCGCTCGCGGTGGACGAGGGCGGCGCAAAGGGCGCCGAGTGCGGCGAGGCCGGTGATCCGGTCCGCCATGGCGAGCGGCGCGTAGCGCGGCGTGCCGTCGCCGGTGCGGGACTGCAGGTGGGCGATGCCCGAAGCCCCCTGCATCAGGTCGTCATAGGCCGGGCGCCGCGCATAGGGGCCGGACTGCGCATAGCCGAGCACCGCCGCGTAGACGAGGCGCGGGTTCACCGCCTGCAGCGCCGGATAGTCGAGGCCGAGCCGCGCCATCGCCGCGGGGCGGATATTCGTCACCAGCACATCGGCGGCGCGCGCCAGGCGCAGCAGCACCCCGCGCGCCTCCGGCCGCTTCAGGTCGAGGGCGATGCTGCGCTTGCCGCGATTCACGGTGAGGAACATGCCGCCCATGCCCGGGCTGCGGCCAGGGCCGATGAGGCGGACCATGTCGCCCTCGGGCGCCTCCACCTTGGTGACTTCGGCGCCCATCTCGGCCAGGAGCTGGGTGCAGTAGGGGCCGACCAGCACGGTGGTGAGATCGAGCACGCGGATGCCCGCGAGCGGTCCGGGCATGCGGCCAGTTCCTCCCTGATTCAACCCGGCGCGTCGATCGCGCGGGCGTTGCTGCCAGGATTGCGCGGCGCCCGGTCTCGCTCAAGGGCGCCATAACGGCAGGCCGCGGCTGCCGATCACATCGCGCCGACAGGGCGGGTGCGGGTCGGCATCGATGGCGGCGCCCCTCCCTTGAGAGGGCGCTGCACTTGGGGAGAATGCCCGGTGGACGCGCCGTCGCGGCGCAACAGGCGGTCAATCCGCGTCTGGCAGGAGTATGGCGGCGCAAGCGAGCGCCTCCAGGAGAGCCGATCGGATGTCCCGCCCCTTCCCGCCCGTGCTGGGCCTGGCCACCGCCATCCTTGGCGCGCTGCTGCTGCCGGCGCCGATGGTGCCGGCGCTCGGCCTGATGGTCACGCCTGCCATCGCCAGCCACTTGGCGGGGATGCAGCGGCAGGCGGCGCGACGCCTCCGGCGGGGCTGAGGCGGCTCAGCGGGTACCGCCGGCGCCGGCCAGCCCGCTGCTGCCCGGCCTGGTCGCCGCCCGCAGCTTCGGCCGCAGCACGACCATGGCGACGAAGAGGCTGAGCCATAGCAGCCGCGCCTGGTAGCGGTTGGCTGGGCCGGAGAGGCCGCCGGCGATGGCCGCATTGCCCACCACTGCCGCCAGCAGCAGCAGCGCGAGCGCGAGTTCCGGCAGCGACCAGCCGCGGCGGAAGGCGAGCACCACCAGCCCAACCAGGCCGAGGCAGAAGGCGCCGATATGCAGCGGCGTCAGGCGGCGGACGAAGGGAAAGAGCTCGCCCAGCTGCTGCTGCGAGCCGAGATAGGCCGCGTGCTCCTGCGGGAAATAGCGGGCGATCACCGGCTCCGGCCCGGGCAGGCTGCGCCAGGGCTCCAGCCCGTCGCCGCTCGCGGTGATGACGAGCTGGTTCACAGTGTTGCGCGTGGCGTCCGCCAGCACGCCGAGCGGGTTCTCGGCGAGAACGCCGCGGATGATGGCCCGCGCCTCCTGCGTCCAGATCTTCGGCCCGCCGAGATCGGTGTAGAGCGGTCCGTCGAGCGTCCAGAGGAAGAGGTTGTGGTCCGTGCCGATCCGATCGAGCGCGCCGCAGATGCGGAAGCCGATGTTCGGGCAATGCCGCTCGAGATAGTCGCGGCCGGTGCCGTCGAAGATCAACCGCGTCGCCAGGAAGACCGAGCCGAATGGCGAGATCGAGATCACCCGGTGCGCGAGGGCATTCACCGCCAGCAGTGCGACGACGGCGAGCGCGGTCGGCGCCAGCATGCGGCCGAAGCCGCGCATCGCAGGCATCGCCCCGCGGCCGAGGCCGAGCAGCACCGTCGAGACCACGGCAAGGCCGATGGCGAGCGGGACATGGCTCTGGTGCACCACGACGGCGAGGGTCGAAAGGCCGAGCAGGTAAAGCCGCTCGAAGCGCCCGAGCGCCCGCCATTGGAAGCCGAGCAGCCAGATACAGAGCACCACGACGCCGGTGAAGAAATCCGGCATGATCTGCGCGGCGACAAAGGGAAGGCCGGTTAGCATCGCCAGCACCGCGGCGGCCACGACCAGCGGCACCGGCCCCGGCTGGCGCTGCACCCGCAGCACCAGATGCAGCAGATGCGCCAGCATCAGCCCCTGGCCGATCACGACCGGCCAGAGCGAGATCCGCCAGTGCAGGGCATGGACGAAGAGGCTGTAGAAGGGTGGCCGGTCCCAGCCGACATAGCCCATCAGCGCCTGGCTGAGATAGGTGCCGGTATCGGCGAAGACGAGGGGGTAGCCGTTCCAGATCGCCGGCCAGATCAGCAGGATGGCAGCGAGTCCGATCGCCCAGGGCGGCGTCGTCTCCCCGACGGTCCGGTTGCCGGGCTGAAGCGCCAACGGAACCGCCGGCGGGTTCGGTGGTTGTAACGCGTTGAGCATCGTTGCGGCGCTTCGGATCGTTGGGGTGACCCATCGGTTACCGTTACGGCGCGCTAGAGTCATGTGCCGGTTTGTTGAAAAACAGCAACGTGAAAAGCCTTAAATGGCATGTCATGTGCTTGAAGCCCCGGCGTCCAGCTCGTCGAGGTCCGACCCATGCCCCGCGCCGTCCAGCTTTCTGCCCGTCCGGAGCCGATCACCGTCGTGCCCGAGGAAACCGCGCTGATCGTCGTCGACATGCAGAATGCCTATCTCTCGCCCGGTGGGTATATCGACCTGGTCGGGTTCGACGTGAGCGGCGCCCCGCCGGTGATCGAGGAAACAGCGCAGGTGATCGCCGCCTGCCGGGCCGCCGGCATTCCCGTCATCTACCTGCAGAATGGCTTCTCGCCCGACCAGCGGGAGGTGGGCGGGCCCTCGGCGCCGGTCTGGCATAAGTCGAACGCGCTGAAATTCATGCGCGCCAACGAAGCCTATGCCGGCAGGCTCATCACCCACGGCACCTGGGACCATGCGATCGTCGAGGCGCTGGCGCCGGAGCCGGGCGACATCCTCGTGCCGAAGTCGCGCTACAGCGGCTTCGCCGGGACCGGGCTGGAGCAGATCCTCGCCGCGCGGCGGATCCGGACGCTGCTGGTCGCCGGCGTCGCCACCAATGTCTGCGTCGAGAGCACCATCCGGGATGCGTACCACCGGGAGTTCTTCCCGGTGATGGTGACCGATGCGACCATGGCGGCAGGGCCGGCGGCGCAGCAGGCGACCGAGTTCAACATCGAGACGTTCTTCGGGTGGCTGACGACGGGGGCGGAGGTCCGCGCGGCATTGCTCAACAACCAATGAAAAAGGGCCGGGGAGAAGGTGTTCTCCCCGGCCCTTCATCTGACTCCATTGGTTTCAGTCACGCTGGAGGGCTTGCACGATCTCCTGCGTGACCTTCTTGGCGTCGCCGAAGAGCATCATCGTGTTGGGGCGAAAGAACAGCTCGTTGTCCACGCCGGCATAGCCGCTCGCCATGCCGCGCTTGATGAAGAAGACGGTCTTCGCCCGCTCCACGTCGAGGATCGGCATGCCGTAGATCGGGCTGGACTTGTCGGTCTTCGCCGCCGGATTGGTCACGTCATTGGCGCCGATGACGAAGGCCACGTCGGCTTCGGCGAACTCCGGGTTGATCTCCTCCAACTCCTTCACGTCCTCATAGGGAACGTTCGCCTCGGCCAGCAGAACGTTCATGTGCCCGGGCATGCGGCCGGCGACGGGGTGGATGGCGTATTCCACCTGAGCGCCTTCCTTCTTCAGCAGGTCGCCCATCTCGCGCAGCACCTGTTGGGCCTGTGCCACCGCCATGCCGTAGCCGGGCACGACGATGATCTTCTGGGCATTCTTCATGATGTAGGCGGCATCCTCCGGGCTGCCGGCCTTCACCGGAGCCCGCTCGCCGTCACCGCCGCCACCGGCCGCCGCGCCGCCCGCATCCGTGCCGAAGCCGCCCAGCAACACGTTGATGATGCTGCGGTTCATGCCTTTGCACATGATGTAGGAGAGGATGGCGCCCGAGGCGCCGACCAGCGCGCCGGTCACGATCAGCAGCAGGTTGCTGAGGGTGAAGCCGATGCCCGCCGCTGCCCAGCCGGAATAGCTGTTCAGCATGGAGACGACGACCGGCATGTCGGCGCCGCCGATCGGGATGATCAGCAGGAAGCCGATGGCGAAGGCGAGGATGGCGATCAGCCAGAACAGCGCCGCGCTGCCCGAGGCGACGAAGGCGATGATCAGCACCAGCAGCAGGATGCCGAGGCCCAGGTTCAGCCAGTGCTGGCCCTTGAAGGTGATCGGCGCGCCCGACATCAACGCCTGCAGCTTGGCGAAGGCGATGACCGAGCCGGAGAAGGTGATGGCGCCGATCGCGAGGCCGAGCGACATCTCGATCAGCGAGCCGGCATGGATGTCGCCGGAATGGCCGATGCCGAAGCTTTCCGGCGCATAGAATGCCGCCGCCGCGACGAAGACCGCCGAGAGGCCGACCAGCGAGTGGAAGGCGGCGACAAGCTGCGGCAGCGCCGTCATCTGGATGCGCGAGGCGATATAGGCCCCTGCCCCGCCGCCGATCGCGAGCGCCAGGATGATCAGCCCGATTCCGCCCCCGCCCATGCCGGGGCGCAGCAGGGTCGCCACGACGGCGATGCCCATGCCGACCATGCCGTACAGGTTGCCCTGGCGGGAGGTGGTCGGGTGAGAGAGGCCGCGCAGCGCCAGAATGAACAGGACGGCGGCGACGAGATAGGCGAGCGTCGAGAGGGTTGCGGCCACGGTCTCAGCCCTTCTTCTTTGACTGGAACATGGCAAGCATCCGGCGCGTCACGATGAAGCCGCCGAAGATGTTCACCGCTGCCAGCGCCGCGGCGAGGAAGCCGAAGACCTGGGCGGCGAGGCTCTCGCCGAGACCCGTCGCCAGGATGGCGCCGACGACGATGACCGAGGAGATGGCGTTGGTCACGCCCATCAGCGGGCTGTGGAGTGCCGGCGTCACGTTCCAGACCACGTAGTAGCCGACGAAGCAGGCAAGCAGGAAAATCGTCAGCAGGAAGAGGAAAGGGTCGGCCGCGGCGGCCACGGGCGCGACATGCGCCTCGGCCAGCTGCCGCGCCTGGGCGGCAAGCTCCAGCGCGCGCTGCGCCGTGGCGCTGGCCTGGTTGGCCAGGTCGGTCGGGTTCATCGCAGGGGTCTCCTCAGGCGGCCTGGGCGGGGGCGAGGCTCGGGTGGATCACGGCGCCGCCGCGGGTCAGCAGCACGCCCTTCACGATCTCGTCGCCCTCCGGGAGCTTCGGCGCCTTGGCCTCCTTGTCCCAGAAGGTGGTCAGGAAGGTCAGCAGGTTGCGCGCATAAAGGGCCGAGGCGGCGGCCGGGATGCGGCCGGGCCAGTTGGCATGGCCGAGGATGGTGACGCCATTCTCCGTGGTGATCGCCTCGCCTGGCTTGGTGAGGGCGACGTTGCCGCCGGCATCCGAGGCGATGTCGACGATGACGCTGCCGGGCTTCATGCTGCGGACCATCTCCGCCGTCACCAGGGTCGGCGCGCGGCGGCCCTGCACCAGGGCGGTGGTGATGACGATGTCCTGCTTGGCGATATGGGTGGCGACCACCTTGGCCTGCTCGGCGTAGAACTCGGCCGAGAGCTGCTTGGCATAGCCACCGGCCGTCTGGGCCTGCTTGCTCTCCTCGCTCTCATAGCCGACGAAGCTGGCGCCGAGGGACTTGATCTCCTCCTTCGCCGCCGGCCGCACATCGGTCGCCGAGACGCGGCCGCCGAGGCGGCGCGCGGTGGCAATGGCCTGGAGCCCGGCGACGCCCGCGCCCATGACGAAGACATTGGCGGCCGGGATGGTGCCCGCGGCGGTCATCAGCATGGGGAAGCCGCGGTCGAAGGCGGCCGCGCCCTCGATGACGGCCCGATAGCCGGCGAGGTTGGCTTGGGAGGAGAGGATGTCCATGCTCTGCGCGCGGGTGATGCGCGGCAGCAGCTCCATCGCCCCGGCGTCGATGCCAAGCTGGGCATAGGTCGCCGCCATCTCGGGCGTCGCCTGGAGCTGGCCGAGCACGAGCGCGCCGCGGGGGATCAGCGAGAGCTCGTCGATGGCGCCCTCGCCGGAGCCGAGCGGAGCGCGGACCTTCAGCACGATGCCGGCGCCCTGGAGGGCTGCGGCGGCATCCGGGGCGATCTCGGCGCCGGCCGCGCCATATTCGGAGTCCGGAATGCCGGCGGTGAGGCCGGCCCCGGCTTCCACGGCGACCGTGAGGCCGAGGGCGATGAGTTTCTTCACCGTCTCGGGCGTGGCGGCGACCCGGTTCTCGGCCGGGCGGCGTTCCTTGAGCACTGCAAGTCGCATGCGGGTCTCCCCCTTCGGGCGCGGAACATGCGCATCCCTGGCGGGGGTGGCAAGACAGAATGTCCCATGCGGGGCCACGGACCTGGGCGAGACCATGACCCGGCTCAGCGATCGGGCATCCTGCCTATTTGGCGGCGACGGCCGCCGTTGCGACCGGGACGCCGGCTTCCCGGAGCCCCGAGGCCTGGCGCTCCGCCAGCGCCGCCTCGGAGAATTCCTGCGCCAGCTCCATGAACATCTGGTGCCAGTTGATCTGAGCCCGGAGCCGGAGGAAGACGCTGCCCAAGCCGATTGCCGCCCGGTCCATCAGCGGGAATTCGCGCGGGATGCGGACGCCGCCGGTGCGCTTCAGCCCCTCATGCACCTTGGCTGCCATCTTGCGGCCATAGGACAGGTCGTCGACCTCCTGGATCGGTCGGACGCGGTCCTGCACCAGTGGCTCGTAGAGGAACTTCGCCCAGAGGCTCAGCACCTCCATCGTCTCCTTCGAGAGGTTGCGGAAGCCCCAGATGCGGTAGGCCTCGGCCGCCTTCTCGTCGTCGCCGTCGCGCACCGCCTCGTAGAGCAGGATCACGCCGCCGACGAAGCTCGGCGGAAAGACGCGGATGGTGCCGAAATCGAGGAGGTTGATGCCTTCGCGGTCCGGCCGCACCTGGTAGTTGCCGAGATGCGGGTCCCCATGGATGACGCCGTACTGGTAAAAAGGCTTGTACCAGGCACGGAACAGCGCCTTGGCATAGGCATTGCGCTCCTCGAGCGGCGGGTCCTCCTCGAGCCGCTTGATGATGGCGCGGCCGTCGAGCCAGGTCATCGTCAGCAGGCGCTTGGTGCAGAGGCCCTCGACCGGGGTCGGGATCGAGACGTCCGGCGTGTCCCGCATCATGATGCCGTAGAGGCGCATCTGCGAGGCCTCGCGGAGGTAGTCGAGCTCCTCGCGCAGCCGGTCGCACATCTCCTGGTAGACCTCGCCATTGTCGAGGGCGCTGTCCATGCGGCGGTAGAGGCCGACGGCGAGCTTGAGCTGGCGGAGATCGGCCTCCACCACGCTTGGCATGTCCGGATACTGCAGCTTGCAGGCGACCTCCCGCCCGTCCGGCAAGGTGGCGCGGTGAACCTGGCCGAGGCTGGCCGCCGCGGCGGCCTCCCGGCCGAAGCTCTTGAAGCGGCTCTCCCAGGCCGGGCCTAGCTCGGAGCCCATGCGGCGGCGGACGAAGGGCCAACCCATCGGCGGGGCGTTTGCCTGGAGCGTCGCCAGCTCCTGCGCGTATTCCTCCGGCAGGGCGTCCGGCACGGTCGAGAGGAACTGCGCGACCTTCATCAGCGGGCCCTTGAGGCCGCCGAGGATCGCCTTCAGGTCCTCCGCATGCGCCGTCTTGTCGGTCTTCACGCCGAAGATGCGCTCCCCGGCGACACGGGCGGCGATGCCGCCGACGGCGCCGGAGGTCCGCGCCATCCGGCGCAGCTCGCCGAATATGGTGCTGTCGGGGCTGCGCTCAGACATCCTGTTCCAACTCATCGATGAAGCCGGCGATGACGTCGAGGCCGCGCTGCCAGAAGGCGGGGTCCGAGGCATCGAGGCCGAAGGGGGCCAGCAGCTCCCGGTGGCGGAGCGTGCCGCCGGCGCGCAGCAGGTCGAGGTATTTCCGCTCGAAATCGGGCACGCGGCCCTCGCGGTAGACGCCGTAGAGCGCGTTCACCAGGCAGTCGCCGAAGGCATAGGCGTAGACGTAGAAGGGCGAGTGGACGAAGTGCGGGATATAGGCCCAGTAGACGCCGTAATCCTCGGTGAAGTCGAAGGCGGGGCCGAGGCTCTCGCGCTGCACCTGCATCCAGAGCTCGGCGATGCGCTCGGCGGAAAGCTCGCCGCGGCGACGCTCGTCATGCAGCAGCGTCTCGAAGCGGTAGAAGGCGATCTGCCGCACCACCGTGTTCAGCATGTCCTCCACCTTGCCGGCGAGCATCAGGCGGCGGCGCTTCGGGTCCGTCTCGGCATCGAGCAGGCCGCGGAAGGTCAGCATCTCGCCGAAGACGGAGGCGGTCTCGGCCAGTGTGAGGGGCGTGCCCGAGAGCAGGTAGCCCTGGGCGCCGGCCAGAACCTGGTGGACGCCATGGCCCAACTCATGGGCGAGCGTCATCACGTCGCGCGACTTGCCATGGTAGTTGAGCAGCAGATAGGGATGCGCGCTCGGCACGGTCGGATGGGCGAAAGCGCCGCTCGCCTTGCCGGGGCGGAGGGCGGCGTCGATCCAGGGCTTGTCGAAGAAGCGGCCGCCGATCTCGGCGAGCTCCGGGCTGAAGGCGCGGTAGCTGTCGAGCACCGTCCGTACCGCCTCCGGCCAGGCGATGCTGCGGTCCTGCTCCTCCGGCAGCGGCGCGTTGCGGTCCCAGTGCTGCAGCTTCGGCAGGCCGAGCCACTTCGCCTTCATCGAATAGTAGCGGTGGGAGAGGCGCGGGAAACTGTCACGCACCGCCGTCACCAGCGCATCGACGACCTCGTCCTCGACCATGTTGGCGCGGTTGCGCGACGAGCCGGGGCGCGGGTAGCGGCGCCAGTTGTCGATGATCTCCTTGTCCTTGGCGAGGGTATTGGTGATCAGCGAGAAGAGCCGCACCTGCCCGCTGAAGGCCGCCGAGACGCCCTCCGCCGCCGCGGCGCGCACGGCACGGTCGCGGTCGGAGAGGCGGTTGAGGGCCGCGGAGACGGTCACTTCCTCCTCGCCGATCTTCACCCGCATATGGGCGACGGTCTCGTCGAAGAGGCGGTTCCAGGCCGAGCGGCCGGTGACCTCCTTCTCGTGCAGCAGCTTCTCGATCTCGTCAGAGAGCTGGTGCGGGCGAAAGACGCGGAGGTCGCGCAGCCAGGGCTGCCAGCGGGCGAGTGCCGGGCTGCCGGCGAGCTTGCGCTCGATCTCGGAGTCCTCGAGCCTGTTCAGCTCCAGGGTGAAGAACAGCAGGTGGCTGCTGATGGCCGTCACCCGCTCCTGCAGGGTCTGGTAGAAGCGGCCATTGGCCGGCTCGGTCGCATCGCCGGCGAAGATGAGCTGGCCGAAGCTCATTGCCCGGCCGAGCACCTCCTCCAACCGCTCATACTCGCCGATGGCCTCGGCGAGGGCGTCGCCGGAGAGGCCGCCGAGCTTGCCCGAGAGGCGGGCGGCGAAGGCCTTGCCCCCCTCCTCCGCCCGGTCCAGATCGGCGGCGAGGCGCGGATCCTCGAGCGAGGCGTAAAGGTCGGAGAGGTCCCAGACCGGCAGGGGCGGGCCCGCCTCGCCGCCGGCATCGAGGGGTGAGAAGGCCGGCCCGCGGGGGACCGGCAGGCGGAGGGCCCCCGCCGCGGCATCCGCAGCAGCGTGGGGCGGGGTCGATTGGGGCTCGGCTCTGGTCACGGCATTGCATATATGGCGCAGGCAGGCAGGGCCAAGCGGTCAGGCAGGGAGGAAAAGCCACGGATGCCGGATATCGGTCCCACCCAGGCTGGCGCCTTTGCGGGCAGCCTCGGCGCGACGCCCTGGGGCAGCCTGCCCTGGATGCTTCTCGACATCGCCCGCACGCGGCCGGAGCGGCCCATGGTCCGCTACTGGCGGGATGGCGGCTGGCAGCGGCTGAGCTGGGGCGAGTTCGCCCTGGGCGTTGCCGCCGCCGCTGCTTGGTTGCGGCAGGCCGGTGTCATGCCGGGGGACCGGGTGGTGCTGGTCAGCGAGAGCCGGCCGGAATTCAACATCGCCGATGTGGCGCTGATGGCGATCGGCGCCGTCACCGTGCCGACCTACACCACCAATACCGATGCGGACCATGCGCATATCCTGCGTGACTCCGGGGCACGCATCGCCATCGCCTCCTCCGCCGCGCTCGCGGCGCGGCTGGCGCAGGCGGCGCCGGAGGGGCTCGACCTGCTGATCGCCCTCGATGCCAGGCCGGCTGAGGGAGCGGCGGCCCGGGTCGCGCATTGGCCGGAGCTGCTGGCGGAGCCGGGCGACCTGCCGCTGCTGATGGCGGAGGCGGAGCAGATCCCGCCCGGCCGCCTCGCCTGCCTCATCTACACCTCCGGCACCGGCGGCACGCCGCGCGGCGTGATGCTGCCGCACCGGGCGATGCTGGCGAACCGCGACGGGGTCGCGGCGCTGGCCAAGCGCCTCAGGCTCGACGGCACGGTCTACCTCTCCTTCCTGCCGCTCTCGCACAGCTACGAGCACACGGTCGGCGTCTTCCTCCTCCCCTCGCTCGGGGTGGAGGTGGTCTATTCGCGCGGGGCGGACCGGCTGTCGGCGGAGTTCCAGGAATTCCAGCCCAGCATCATCACCGCCGTGCCCCGGCTCTTCGAGGTGCTGCGCGGCCGGATGCTGGCGCAGCTGGAGAAGGAGGCGCCCTTCCGCCAGCGGCTCTTCCGCCAGGCGCTGGCACTCGGGCTGAAGCGCGCCGATGGGGGGCGGCTCTCCCTGGTGGAACGGCTGCAGGACGCGGTGCTCGAGCGGCTGGTGCGGGAGAAGGTCCGGGCGCGCTTCGGCGGCCACCTCCAGGCGATGGTCTGCGGCGGGGCGCGGCTCGACCCCGACCTCTCCGGCTTCTTCATCGGCCTCGGCCTGCCGCTGATCCAGGGCTATGGGCAGACCGAGGCGGGGCCGGTGATCGCGGTCAACCCGCCCTGGGACAATGCGCGGCGCACCGTGGGCTACCCGTTGCCGGGGGTGGAGGCTCGGCTCGCCGAGGATGGCGAGTTGCTGGTGCGAGGCCCCCTTGTCATGGACGGCTACTGGAGCAACCCGGAGGCGACGGCGGCGGCCATCCGCCCCGTGGAGCCCGGCGAGGCGCCCTGGCTGCATACCGGCGACGTGGCGCGGATCGAAGGCGGGCGGATCACCATCACCGACCGCAAGCGCGACTTCATCAAGACGCTCGGCGGCGACATGGTCAGCCCGGCCAAGATCGAATCCCTGCTGATGGCCGAGCCGGAGGTCGCCCAGGCCGTCGTCGCCGGCGAGGGGCAGCCGGGCGTCGTCGCCCTGCTTGTCGCGGCCGACGGGCATGAGGCGGGGCTCGCCCAGGCGGTGGCGCGGGTGAATGCGCGGCTCGCCAGCATCGAGCGCATCCGCCGCTGGGGCCAGGCGCCGGCCGCCTTCTCGGTGGAGAACGGGCTGCTGACGCCGACCATGAAGGTGAAGCGCCGCGCGGTGCTGGAGCGCCACGCGGCGGAGATCGCAGCGCTCTACAAATAGGAAGGGACCGGGCCATGCCGGGCGAGGGGCCGAACGCGCCGCAGGCGGCATACTGGAACGGGCCGTCCACCCGGGCCTGGGCGCGGGAGCATGAGCGGATCGATGCCCGCTTCGCCCCGATCCTCGACCGGTTGCTGGCGCGGGCGGCGGCGCAGCCGGGCGAGCGCGTGCTCGATATCGGCTGCGGCAGCGGCACCTCGACCATCGCTCTGGCGGAGCGGGTCGGACCGGCGGGGCGGGTGCTCGGCATCGACATCGCGGCGGAGTCGGTGGAGGTGGCGCGGCGTCGGATCGACGCGGCGGGGCTCGCCCAGGCCGAGGTGCTGCTGGCGGATGCGGCGACCCATCCCTTCCCGCCCGGCGGCTTCGACCTGCTGGCCTCGCGCTTCGGGGTGATGTTCTTCCTCCAGCCCATCGCCGCCTTCGCGCATCTGCGGGCGGCGCTGCGGCCGGGGGCGCGGGTGGTGCTGACGGCCTTCCGCAGCCCGGCGGAGAACCGCTGGACCACGGGCGCGGCAGCGGCAGTGCGGGACCTCGTGCCGCCCCCGCCGCCGCCCGGTCCGGAGGAGCCGGGGCAGTTCGCCTTCGCCGATCCGGCGCGGGTGGAGCGCATCCTGCGCGGCGCGGGCTTCGCCGAGGTGGCGCTGGCGCCGGAGGACGTGCCGATGCGGCTCGGCGCCGATGCGGCGGAGGCCGCCGCTTTCGCCATGACGCTCGGCCAGGTCAGCCGGGCACTGCAGGATGCGCCGGACGGGGCGCGGGAGGGATTGCGGGAGGTGGTGCGGGACCGCCTCCTCGACTTCTACCGGGCCGCCGAGGGCCCGGCCGGCGTCACCATGCCGGCCGCGATCTGGTTGGTGACCGCGCGGGCCTGAGCGCGGTTCAGCGCGGCTGGCGCGCCGGCATCGGCGCCAGGGCCTCGGGCTCGGCGGTCAACGCCTCGGCGGCCGCCTATGACACGGCCGGGCTCGGCCAACGCAGCCGGGCGCAACAGGAAAGCTGGCTGGGACCTCCCCCGGCCCCGTGCTGCGGCTCTATGCCCCACAGCCGGTGGAGGCGCTGATCGGGGCGGTGCTCGCTACTCCGGCAACATCTCCAGCCTGAGCGGCAGCACCGCGCCCATCCAGAGGGCGTGGTCGGAGTGGTCCGCGCGGTGCCGGCCGGTCTCGGGATGCAGGAGGATGGCGAGGCCGGCCCGGTTCAGCGCGAGGAAGGCCAGCAGGCCGGGCAGCAGCCCCGGCGCGAAGGCGACCTGGTACATGGCCGAAGGGTGCGGGCCCACCGGGACGTCATGCCAGCGGCCGAGCACCGCCTCGGGAAAGCGGGCGGCGAGCGCTTCGCGCAGCGCCGCGGCGGTGCTGCGGTTCGTCGCCGGATCGTAGTAGACATGCGCATGCCAGCCGGTGATCGTCTCGGTCATCGCCCCCTCCCCTCATGCCGGGGCAATGCCCGGATGGCCGCCCAGGCGCCGCATCGCCAACCTGACCCCAGCAACGACGACGAGGACAGACCGATGCTCGACCAGGATGCCCTGCGCTGGGAAGCCCTGCTGGCCCGCGACCCGATGCCCGATTGCGGCGCCTTCCTCTATGCCGTCACCACCCAGGGGGTCTTCTGCCGGCCCGGCTGCCCCTCGCGCCCGCCGCTCCAGCGGAATGTGCGCTTCTATGCTGATGCGCCGGCGGCGGAGGCGGACGGCTTCCGCGCCTGCAAGCGTTGCGACCCGAAGGGCGAGCGGGCCGCCATCCATGCCGCGGCCATCCGCGCCGCCTGCGACCTGATCGAGGCGAGCGAGGCGACGCCTTCGCTGGCGACGCTCGCCGAGCGTGCCGGCTATGCGCGGCACCATTTCCTGCGCCTGTTCAAGGAAATCACCGGCGTAACGCCGCATTCCTACGCGGCCTCGGTGCGTGCCCGTCGGCTGCAGGCCTCGCTGGCGGCGGGCGACCGGGTGGCGGAAGCGGTCGCCGGCGCCGGCTATGGCAGCGAGAGCCGGGTTTACGGGGCGCCGGGGCGGGTGCTGGGAATGACGCCGGGCGCCGCGCGCCGTGGCGGCGAGGGCGAGACGATTCGCATCGCCACGGCGACGAGCGCGCTCGGGCCGCTGATGGTGGGGGCGACGGAGAGCGGCGTCTGCTTCATCGGGTTTGCGGAGGATTTCGACGCGCTGGAGGGCGACGTGCGGCAGCGCTTCCCCAAGGCGCGCATCGAGCCGGCGCCGGAGGCGCTGGCGGAGACGGTGCGGCAGGTGGTCGCCTTCCTCGAGGAGCCGAAGGCCGCCCTTGCCCTGCCGCTCGACCTGCGCGGCACGGCCTTCCAGCGCCGCGTCTGGGAAGCGCTGCAGGCCATCCCCTTCGGAGAGACGCGGACCTATGGGCAGATGGCCTTCGCCATCGGCGCGCCGCGGGCCATCCGCGCCGTCGCCCGGGCCTGCGCGCAGAACCACGTCTCGCTGGCGGTGCCCTGCCATCGCGTGGTGGGCGCGGATGGCGACCTCACCGGCTATCGCTGGGGCGTGCCGCGCAAGCGGGCGCTGCTGGCGAAGGAGCGGGCGGGGGCGAAGGGCTAGACGGCCTCGACCTCCGCCACGCCGGGCAGCACCTTCATCGCCTGCATCAGCCGGGGCGAGACGTTGAACTTGCCGGGCAGGGCGAGCTCCACCTCCTGCCCCTCGCCGGTGCGGGCGACGACGACGACGCGGCCGCGGCCCCGGCCCTCCCGCTCCAGCAGCGTGCGGATCGGATCGACGGCGGCCGGTCCCTCCAGCCAGAGGCGGATGCCCTGGCCGACGCCCTGGCTCGCCTTCTCCAGGCTCTCGACCTCGCTCGCGGTCAGGCGCAGCGCGTCGTTGTCGATTCGCGCCTCGGCCTTGACCAGCAGCGCATTGCCCTCGGCCAGCAGGTCGCGGACGCGGTTCAGCACCTCGCTGAACAGCGTCACCTCGAAGCTGCCGGTCTGGTCGGAGAGGGTGAGCCAGCACATGCGGCTGCCGGTGCGGGTCGGCCGCTCCTTGGTGGCGACGACAGTGCCGGCGAGCGTCAGCTTGGCCGAGCCGCCCTTGGCGCGGTCGGCGATGGCGAGGAAGGGCGTCACGCCGAGGCGCTTCAGCACCTCCTTGTAGGTGTCGAGCGGATGGGCGGAGAGGTGGAAGCCGACCGCCTCCGCCTCATAGGCCAGCTTCTCGAGCTGCGGCCAGTCGGGAATGTCCTTCAGGCGCAGGGGCACCGGGCCGCCGGTGTTGCCGAACATGTCGGCGGTCGGGTCCTCGCGCCGCTCGGCGGCTTCCTGTGCGGCGCGCAGCACCACCTCGGCGCCGGCGACGAGCCTGGCGCGGTTGCGCTCCATCGCGTCGAAGGCGCCGGCCTTGGCCAGGTTCTCGATCTGCATCTTGTTCAGCAGCTTCGGGTCGACGCGATGGGCGAAGTCGGCGACCGAGGCGAAGGGGCGGCCGGCATCGCGCGCCGCGACCAGCGCCTGCATCGCGGCGGCGCCGACGCGCTTCACCGCGGCGAGGGCGAAGCGGATCGCCGGCTTGCCGTCCTCCTGCGCCTCGACGAGGAAGAAGGCGCCGGAGCGGTTGATGTCAGGCGGCAGCACGGGGATGCCGAGCCGCGAGCATTCCTGCATGTGCCCCGCCAGCTTGTCGGTCTTGTCGAGGTCGAGCGTCATCGAGGCGGCGAGGAAGGCGACGGTGTGGTTCGCCTTGAGCCAGGCGGTCTGGTAGCTGACCAGGGCGTAGGCGGCCGCGTGCGATTTGTTGAAGCCGTATTCGGCGAATTTCGCCATCATGTCGAAGATCTCGGTCGCCTTGGCCGGCTCGATGCCGTTCCTGACCGCACCCTCGGTGAAGATGGCGCGCTGCTGCTCCATCTCGCGGGCGATCTTCTTGCCCATGGCGCGGCGCAGCAGGTCGGCGCCGCCGAGCGAATAGCCGGCGAGCTCCTGGCTGATCTGCATCACCTGCTCCTGGTAGACCATGATGCCGAAGGTCTCCTCCAGGATGGGGTGGATCTTCGGGTGCGGGCTCTCCCAGGGCTCGCCGGCCTTGCGCTGGCAATAGGCGGGGATGTTCGCCATCGGGCCGGGCCGGTAGAGCGAGACGGCGGCGACGAGGTCCTCGAAGCGGTCGACCTTCATCTGCCGGAGGCAGTCGCGCATGCCCTGGCCTTCGAACTGAAACACCCCCGCGGCGTCGCCCTTCCGCAGCATCTCATAGGTCTTGGCGTCGTCGAGCGGGATGGCGTTGATGTCGATCTCGGTCCCCTGCCCCTTCAGGATCTCCAGCGCCTGCTCGATGACCGTCAGCGTCTTCAGGCCAAGGAAATCGAACTTCACCAGGCTCGCCTGCTCGACATACTTCATCGAGTACTGGGTGATGAGCATGTCGCTGCGCGGGTCGCGGTAGAGGGGCACGATGTCGATCAGCGGCTTCTGGCCGATGACGACGCCGGCCGCATGGGTCGAGGCGTTGCGGTAGAGGCCTTCGAGCTGGTTGGCGATCTCGAGCAGCCGCGCCACCTGCTCGTCGCCATCGCGCATCTGCTGCAGCCGCGGCTCGCCCTCGATCGCCTGGGCAAGGGTCACCGGCTTCGCCGGGTTGAAGGGGATGAGCGAGGCGATGCGGTCCACCTGCCCATAGGGCATGCCGAGCACGCGGCCGACATCGCGCACGGCCGCCTTGGCCTGGAGCTTGCCGAAGGTGATGATCTGCGCGACCCGGTCCTCGCCGTATTCGCGGCGGACATAGGCGATGACCTCGTCGCGCCGGTCCTGACAGAAGTCGATGTCGAAATCCGGCATCGAGACGCGCTCGGGGTTGAGGAAGCGCTCGAAGAGCAGGCCGAAGCGGAGGGGATCGAGATCGGTAATCTGCAGCGCCCAGGCGGCGACCGAGCCGGCACCCGAGCCGCGGCCGGGCCCGACCGGGATGGGCGGCACCTGCGCCTTCGCCCATTGGATGAAGTCGGCGACGATGAGGAAGTAGCCGGCGAAGCCCATGCTCTCGATGACGCCGAGCTCATATTCGAGGCGCTTTGTGTAGACCTCGCGCTTGTCGCCCTCGATGCCGGCGGCGTCGAGCCGGGCGGCGAGGCCGCGGCGGGCCATGTCGCGCACCGTCTCGGCCTCGGTCATGCCGGGCTGGACCTTGGGGCAGACCGGCAGTTCCGGCTTCTTCGTCTCCGCCATCACCGCGCAGCGGCGGGCGATGGCGAGGGTGTTGTCGCAGGCATCCGGCAGGTCGGCGAAGAGGGCGCGCATGGCGGCGGCCGGCTTGAACCAGTGCTCGGGCGTGACGCGACGGCGGTCCTTCTCCGCCAGCACCCGGCTTTCGGCGATGCAGAGCAGGGCGTCATGCGCCTCATGCATCGAGGACAGGGCGAAGTAGACGTCGTTCGCGGCAACGATGGGCAGGGCGAGTTCGTCGGCGAGCGCAAGGAGGGCGGGCTCGATCGCCCTCTCCACTGCGAGGCCGTGGCGATGCAGCTCCACCGCCAGACGGTCGGGGAAGGTGGCGGCGAGACGGCGCAGCAGCGCCTCCGCCGGCTCGCGCCGGCCTTCCGCCAGCAGGCGGCTCACCGGGCCGAGCGTGCCGCCGGTGAGCAGGAAGATGCCCTCGGCATGCTCCTCCAGGGTCGCGTAGCTCAGGCAGGGCTTGCCCGACGCGTCGGAGCCGAGGAAGGAGCGCGAGGAGAGGCGCTGGAGGTTGTCGTAGCCGCGGGCATTCATCGCCAGGGCGACGACCGGGTCGGGCGGCAGGCGCTCCGCCTCGGGCCGCGGGTCGGAGGCGGCGCGGGAGAGCCAGAGCTGGCAGCCCATGATCGGCTGGATGCCCTTCCCCTGGCACCCCTGCGCGAATTCCAGCGCGCCGAAGAGGTTTGCCGTGTCGGTGAGCGCCACGGCGGGCATCCCCGCCTCCTTGGCGAGGCTTGCCAGCTTCTCGGCCTTGATGGCGCCTTCCGAGAGCGAATAGCTCGAATGGACATGGAGGTGGACGAAGCCGGCCGTCGAGTCGTCGCTCATGGCGGCAAGACTAGCACGAAGGCCCCTGCCCCGGCATGATCCGCGCGATGCCGGAACAGCCCAGCCGCGCCGTGGTCGCCGCCGGCGTCCTCGCCATGTTCATGTTCAGTGCCAATTTCGCCGCCACCGGCCATGCGCTGGCCGAGGGGCTGTCGGTGCCGGACCTCGTCTTCCTCCGCTACGGCACGGCGGGGCCGCTTTTCCTGCTGCTCCTGCTGCGGATCGGGCTCGGTGGGCTCGCCTGGTGGCGGGTCGTGGTGCTGGCGGCGCTCGGCGGGGCGCCCTATTTCCTGCTGACGGCGATGGCGCTGCGCTTCGCGCCCGCGGTGCATGCCTCCATCCTCAATCCAGGCGGGACCATGGTCTTCGCCCCGCTGCTCGCCTGGTGGCTGCTGCGGACGCCGCCCGAGATCGGCGTGCGGATCGGCCTGCCGGTGATCGCCCTCGGCCTGCTGCTGATCGGCGGCGCCGGCCTCGGCGAGGGCGGCGGCAGGGTCTGGATCGGCGACCTGATGGTGCTGGCGAGCGGCTTCAACTGGGCGCTTTACGGCGTGCTGATGCAACGCTGGGAGGTGAGCGGGCTGCGGGCGGCGGCGATCATCGGCGCCGTCTCGCTGGCCTGGGTGCCGGTCCACCTCGCCGTCTTCGGCATCGAGGGGATCGCCGCGCATCCGGCAGAGGCGCTGCGGCAGGCGGGCTACCAGGGGTTGATCGCCGGCGGCGTCGCCATCGTGCTCTACAGCCGGGCGGTGGTGGCGATGGGGCCGGCACGGGCGGCGCTGCTGCCGCCCCTGGTCCCGGCCCTCGGCGTGCTCTGGGCCTGGCTGCTGCTCGGCGAGCATGTCACCCCGATGCAGGTCGCCGGTATGGCGACCGTCATCGCGGGCATGCTCTGCGGCGCGTTGTGGCGCCGCCGCTGATCAGCCGGGGATGATCCGGCCGTCGCGGAGCGTCACCACCCGGTCCATCCGCGCCGCCAGCACCGGGTTGTGGGTGGCGATCAGCGCGGCGACGCCCTGGCCGCGGACGGCGGCCAGCAGCTCCCCGAAGACGAGGTCCGAGGTGCCGGTGTCGAGATTGCCGGTCGGCTCGTCGGCCAGTAGCACCTTCGGCGCATTGGCCAGCGCCCGGGCGATGGCAACGCGCTGCTGCTCGCCGCCGGAGAGCCGGCCAGGCCGGTGATGCTCCCGACCCTTGAGGCCGAAGCTCGCCAGCAGCTGCCGGGCGCGGTCCTGCGCCGCGGCACGCGGGGTGCGGTTCGCCATCTGCGGCAGGACCACGTTCTCCTCGGCGGTGAACTCCGGCAGCAGATGGTGGAACTGGTAGACGAAGCCGATCTCGGTGCGGCGGATCGCCGTGCGGGCATCGTCGGAGAGCGTGCCGGCTGCACGGCCGGCGACATAGACCTCGCCCGCATCCGGCCGCTCGAGCAGCCCGGCGAGGTGCAGCAGCGTCGACTTGCCGGTGCCGGAGGGAGCGACGAGGGCGACGATCTCGCCGGCGGCGAGGGTGAGTTCGGCGCCGGTCAGCACCGGCAGCTCGCCCGCCTCCGTCCGGAAGCGGCGGGCGACGGCATCGAGCCGGAGCGGCGCCTCACTCATTGCGCAGCGCCTCCACCGGGTCGAGCCGCGCCGCCCGCCAGCTCGGGTAGACGGTCGCCAGCAGCGAGAGGCCGAGGCCCATCAGCACCACCTGCACCACCTCGTTGGGGTCCACGACGGCCGGGAGCTGGGAGAGGAAGTAGACCTCCGGGCTGAACAGCTCCGTCCCGGTCAGCGCCTGCAGCGCCTCGCGGATGCTCTCGATGTTCATGCAGAAGACGAGGCCGATGCCGAAGCCGATCAGCGTGCCCATGACGCCGACCGAGGCGCCGCAGAGCAGGAAGATGCGGAGGATCGCCCCGCTCGTCGCCCCCATGGTGCGGAGGATGGCGATGTCCCGCCCCTTGTCCTTCACCAGCATGATGAGCGAGCTGACGATGTTGAAGGCGGCGACGATGATGATGAGCGTCAGGATCAGGAACATCACGTTCCGCTCGACCTGGACGGCGTTGAAGAAGCTGCTGTTGGCATCCTGCCAGTCGACGATGCGGACCGGTTGCTGCTGGCCCAGCGCCCGGCGGATGTCGAGGTTGACGGCGCGCACCCGGGTCGGGTCCTGGACGAAGACCTCGATCTGCGTCGCCGCATTGCTGGTCTGGAAGAAGAGCTGCGCGGCCTCCATCGGCAGGTAGACGAAGCTGGTGTCGTACTCGTTCATGCCGATGTTGAAGAGAGCGATGACGCGGTAGGCGCGGACGCGCGGCAGGGTGCCGAGCACGGTGGTCCGGCCCTGGGGCGAGACCAGCGTCACCCGGTCCCCGACCCCGACGCGGAGCTTGCTGGCAAGGCCGGTGCCGATGACGATGCTGTCCTCGCCGCCGAACTCGGCGAGGGACCCGCGGCGGATGTTGCCCGCGACGATCGCCTTGGCGCGCATGTCCTCCGGCGTGATCCCGCGGGCGAGGCCGCCCGTGGCGCCGCCCTGCTCGCTGGTCATCAGCACCTGGCCCTCGACGATGGGCGTCGCGGCGGTGACGCCCTGGACGCGGCGGATGGCCTCGGCCAGCGGGTCGTAGTCGCGGAGCGGCCCGCCATCGGCCGCGAAGACGCCCATATGCCCGTTGAGGCCGAGGATGCGGCCGAGCAGCTCCTGGCGGAAGCCGTTCATCACGCTCATCACGATGATCAGCGTGGCGACGCCGAGGGCGATGCCGACGAGCGAGAAGATGGCGATGACGGAGACGAAACGCTCGCCCTTCCGGGCGCGCAGGTAGCGGAACGCGACGGCCCGCTCGAAGGCGTTGAACATGCTGGGGCTCAGGCGCCCTGGATGCGGGCGATGGCATCCTCGAGCGAGAGTTCGAGGCGCTCGCCGGTGGCACGGCGCTTCAGCTCCACCTTGCCGGCGGCGGCGCCCCGCGGGCCGATGATGGCCTGCCACGGATAGCCCATGAGGTCGGCATCGGCGAATTTGACCCCCGCGCGCTCCGGCCGGTCGTCATAGACGGCATCGGCCGCGAAGGCGGCGTAGAGCCGGTCGCAGAGCGCATCCGTCGCGGCATCGCCCTGCTTCAGGTTCAGCACGGCGAGGCGGAAGGGAGCGACCGCATCGGGCCAGACGATGCCCGCCTCGTCATGGCTCGCCTCGATAATGGCGCCGACCAGGCGGGAGACGCCGATGCCGTAGCTGCCCATCTCCGGGGCCACCGGCTTGCCGTCCGGCCCCTGGACCTGGAGGCCCATCGGCACGCTGTACTTGGTGCCGAAATAGAAGATATGGCCGATCTCGATGCCGCGCGCCGAGACCTGGCGCTCGGCGGGAACGGCGTTCCAGGCCGCCTCGTCATGCTTCTCGTCGGTCGCGGCGTAGCGGCTGGTCCAGAAATCGACGATGGGGGAAAGGTCGCCCTCGTAGTCCGGCGCCTGGCCGAGCACGTCGAACTCCAGCAGGTCGCGGTGGAGATAGACCTGGCTCTCCCCGGTCTCGGCGAGGATCAGGAATTCATGGGAGAGATTGCCGCCGATCGGGCCGGTATCCGCCTGCATGGGGATGGCCTTCAGCCCCATCCGGGCGAAGGTCCGCAGGTAGGCGACGAACATCTGGCGGTAGCTGCGCTGGGCGCCGGCAAAGTCGAGGTCGAAGCTGTAGGCGTCCTTCATCAGGAATTCGCGGCCGCGCATGACGCCGAAGCGGGGGCGCACCTCGTCCCGGAACTTCCACTGGATGTGGTAGAGGTTGCGCGGCAGGTCGCGGTAGCTTCTCGCATAGGTGCGGAAGATCTCCGTCACCATCTCCTCGTTGGTCGGGCCGTAGAGCATGTCCCGGTCGTGCCGGTCCTTGAGGCGCAGCATCTCCGGACCGTAGGCGTCGTAGCGGCCGGACTGGCGCCAGAGATCGGCGGTCTGGATGGTCGGCATCAGGATTTCCTGCGCGCCGGCGCGGTCCTGCTCCTCGCGGACGATCTGCTCCACCTTCTGCAGCACCCGCCAACCGAGCGGCAGCCAAGCATAGATGCCGGCGCTGGTCTGCCGGACCATGCCCGCGCGCAGCATCAGCCGGTGCGAGGCGATCTGCGCATCGGCCGGGGTTTCCTTGAGGGTCGGCAGGAAGGCGCGTGACAGGCGCAAGGCAGGCTCCAGGGGCTTGATCGGGCGCCGGAGACTAGTGGGGTGGCGCCTGCTCCGCCAGTGCTCCGGTTTACGCCGGTTTGCAGCAATTTTCTTGCGATACCGCACTGCGTCACGAACGATTTTGAAAGAATTTTGCGCCCCGGCGTTGGTTACGCCTTGCCGGCGTGCAAGACCTGGGTTAGACAAAAAAAGGGCCGCGCCAAAAGGCACGGCCCGAGTTTAGGGAGGAAACGCCAGTCACACGGCAGAAAGAGGACCAACCCTCTTCCTGCCAGTATGGTGGCGCGGGAGACCAACGCGGCACAATCGGAATCGATGCCGCGAACGCTGAAAAAAGTGGCTCCCAGACATTAAACGCAATAAAAAGAAGCGATACGGGCCGAGTTGGCCGAAAGTCGCCTACTTTTCGGGCATGGCCAGCCAGCCACTGCGGAAGCTCATATAGTCGCTGGTGATCACCGCGCGGGCGCCGAACCAGAGGACGACTGACACCAGCGTGGTGATGAGCAGCTTCCGCCAAAGCTGCGGATTCGCCGGCGTACCGCGCCAGCCGCTCTCGGCATCGCCCTCTGCCACCGGCTGCGTGCCGATGGGAAGCACGGCGAAGAGCACCACCCACCAGATGAGCACATAGACGACGATCCCGCTGACCCAGCCCATGGGTGCGTCCCCCTATACGCGCAGCAGATGGACTTCGACATTCGGGCGCTTGCGCACCCGCCGGCCGATCGCCTTGCGAAGCGCGCTGCGGGCCGCCTCGCGCAGGGCATCGTCCTCGCGCTTGAGCTGCATCGGCAGGTCGGTCACTGCCCGGGCGAGCTCGGCCGCGATCTGCACCGCATCCTGCTCGCCGCTCTCGAAGAGGCCGGGGGCCGAGACCTGCGGGGTCCCCAGCACCCGCCCGCCGCCATCGACCGCCAGCGAGGCGACGACGACGCCGTTGAAGAGCATCCGCTTCCGCGCCGCCAGCACCCCGCCCGAGAGCGGCAGCAGGCGGCCATTGTCGACGGCGAGGCGGCCGGTCGGCACGCCCTCCACCACATCCGGCCGGCCGGGGGAAAAGCGCAGCACGTCGCCATCCTCGACCAGGATGGGCTCGGCGCCGAGCTGCTGCGCCAGGGCGGCGTGCTCCGAGAGATGGCGCCACTCGCCATGCACCGGCACCGCGTATCTCGGCTTCACCAGCGCGTAGAGGCGGCGCAGCTCATCGCGCGCCGGATGGCCGGAGACATGCACCATGTGGTCGTCCGCCGTCATGATGCGGCAGCCGCGGCGGGCGAGCTGGTCCTGCATCTGCAGGATGCCGCGCTCGTTCCCGGGGATCATGCGCGAGGAGAAGATGACCGTATCCCCCTCCCCCAACGCGATCGAAGGGTGGGTATCGGCACCGATCTTGGCCAGCGCGGAGCGCGGCTCGCCCTGGCTGCCGGTGCAGATGATGAGCAGGTTGTCGTCCGGGATGTAGCCGGCCTCGTCCTCCGGCACGAAGGGCTCGACCGTCTTCAGGTAGCCGCATTCCCGTGCCGCCGCCTCGGCATTGCGAAGCGACCGGCCGAACAGCGCGACCTGCCGTCCGGCAGCCTGGGCGGCCAGCGCGATGCTTTCGACGCGGGCAAGGTTGGTGGCGAAGCAGGTGACGGCGACCCGGCCGCGCAGCCCGCGGATCAGCGCCTCCATCGTCCGCCGCACCTCGGCCTCGGAGCCGCTATGGCCCTCGACCAGCGCATTGGTCGAATCGCAGACCATGGCGAGCACGCCCTCCTCGCCGATGCGGGCGAAGCCGGCCTCGTCGGTCGGCGGGCCGAGCAGCGGCTCCGGGTCGAGCTTCCAGTCGCCGGTATGGAGGACGAGGCCGTGCCGGGTGCGGATCGCCACCGCCTGGGATTCCGGAACGGAGTGGGAGACGCGGAGGAACTGGAGGTCGAAGGGCTTCAACTCGATCCGGCCGCTGAGCGGCAGGGTGGTGACACGCGCCTCGCTGCCGAGCCCGGCCTCGTTCAGCTTGCGCCGCAGCACGGCCGATGCGAAGGGGCCGGCATAGAGCGGGCAGCGCAGCATCGGCCAGAGATGGGCGACGGCGCCGATATGGTCCTCATGCGCATGGGTGATGACCATGCCGACCAGCCGGTCGCGCCGCTCCGCCAGCCAGGCGGGGTCGGGCACCATGACCTCGACCTCCGGCATCTCCGGCCCGCCGAAGCCGATGCCGCAATCGATCGCCAGCAGCTTTCCGTCGCAGCGGTAGACGTTGAGGTTCATGCCGATCTCGCCGGTGCCGCCCAGCGGGATGAAGGCCAAGTCGTCGGTCGCGTCGGGGAGAGCCGAAGCCTGGAAATCGTTCATCACTACCTTCTAGGGCAATGCGCCCTGCGGCGCGCCCCTAGCCTTTCATGCAATCGCGATCCCGTGGGCGATCCCGCTGGCCAGGAGGAATTGCGCCGGAATGTCACCGGAGAGATGGGAGCCGGCGGGCAATCAGCCAAGTCGCTCGATTTCGCCGCTGCGAAGGACGTGCACCCCGCCGTCACGCTCCAGCAGCAAGGCTCCGTCCTCGGCCAGGCCGGCGAAGGCCCCGCCCCCGACGGGCCCGTCCCGCAGGGTGACGGGTGTCCCAAGGGCCGGGCCGAGCGCCAGCCAGGCAGCGCGGATCGGGGCGAAGCCACCCGTTGCCTGGCGCCGGGCCCAATGGTCCAGCCGGGCGGTCAGCCGGGCGGCGAAGGCCTCCGGCGGCTCGGCAGCGCCGAGGCAGCTGGTCGGCCGGTCCGGCAGGGCCGGGGCATGGGTGAGGTTCACCCCGATGCCGAGGCTCAGCCAGGCAAGGCGGCCTTCCGGATCGAGCGACGTCTCGGCCAGGATGCCGGCACATTTGCCGCCGTGGCGCAGCAGGTCATTCGGCCATTTGAGGCGGAGCGCGGCAGGCTCCGGGTCGATCTCCGCCGCGGCTTCGGCAAGGGCGACGCCTGCCAGCAGCGACCATTGCGCCGCCTCCCGGGCCGGCCGGTCGGGGCGAAGCAGCATCGAGCAGTGGAGATTGCCGGGCGGCGAGGACCAGGCCCGGCCGGAGCGGCCTCGCCCGGCCGTCTGCACGCGGGCAAGGACGACGAGGCCGGCCGGCTCGCCCGCCTCCGCCGCAGCCGCGATGCGGTCGGAGGTGCTCGGCAGCGCCTCATGCACCTCCAGCCGCCAGCCAGGGGGCAGCGTCACCCCAGCAACGCGGCGGCGGCGGCCTGCGCCGCGGCCAGCATCGGCGCCGGCCAGAGGCAGAAGAGCAGGGTGAAGAGACCGGTGCCTGCCATGACGATGGTGAGGCTCGCCGGCGCCCGGTCGAGCGCGCCCACCGCCTGGTCGAAATACATCACCTTCACGATGCGGAGGTAGTAGTAGGCGGACACCACGCTGGTCAGCACGCCGATGACGGCGAGCGTCCAATAGCCGCCCTGCACCGCCGCGAGGAAGACGTAAAGCTTGCCGAAGAAGCCGGCGAGCGGCGGGATGCCAGCCATCGAGAACATGAAGACGGCCATCCAGAGCGCCATGGTCGGGTCGGTCCGGCCGAGGCCGGCGAGGTCGTCGATCCGCTCCACCGCCCTGCCCTGCCGCCGCATGGCGACCAGCACGGCGAAGGTTCCCATGTTCATGAAGACATAGATCGCCATGTAGACCAGCAGCCCGCGCAGCCCGATGTCGCTGCCTACGGCGAGACCCATCAGCGCATAGCCGACATGACCGATGGAGGAATAGGCCATCAGCCGCTTCAGATTGGTCTGGCCGATGGCGGCGAAGCTGCCGAGGATCATCGAGCCGATGGAGACCAGCAGGATCACCTGCTGCCACTGCGCCGCCAGATCGCCGAAGGGGCCGAGCAGCACGCGGGCCAGCAGGGCGATGGCGGCGACCTTGGGGGCGGAGGCGAAATAGGCCGTCACCGGCGTCGGCGCGCCCTCATAGACATCGGGCGTCCACATGTGGAAGGGCACGGCCGAGACCTTGAAGGCGAGGCCGGCGATGATGAAGACCACGCCCACCACGACGCCGGGCGAGACGCCGTCCGCCGTCGAGAAGGCATCCGCCAGCCGGTCGAAATTCGTGGTCCCCGCGAAGCCGTAGACCAGCGAGCTGCCATAGAGCAGCAGGCCCGAAGCGAGGGCACCGAGAACGAAGTACTTGAGCCCCGCCTCGGCCGAGCGCGCATTGTCGCGGTTGAAGGAGGCGATGACGTAGAGCGGCAGGGACAGCAGCTCCAGCCCCAGATAGAGCGCCATCAGGTCGTTCGCCGAGATCATCAGCATCGCGCCGAGGCTGGCGAAGACGACGAGCACGGGGAACTCGAACCGGCCGAGCCCCTCCCTCTCGTTGAAGTCGAGCGACACCAGCAGCGAGATGGCGGCGGCGCCGAGCGAGAGGATCTTCATGAAGCCGCTGAAGCTGTCAGCAACGTAATGGCCGTTGAGCGCCGTCCCTTCGCCCTGGCCGAGCACCAGGACCGCGGCGAGCAGCAGCGCGCCGATCGCGCCCATGGTGACGGGGAAGAAGGTTTCCTGCTTCGGAATCACGCCGGCCAGCAGCAGCACGAGGCCGGAGCAGGCGAGCACGAGTTCCGGAAGGGCGAGAGTCCAAGACATCGGCTTACATTCCCGCCAGGCGGCTGAGGTTCAGCGCGGCCTCATGCCGCGCAACCAGCGCGGCGACGCTGGCCTCGAAGAAGGAAAGGAAGGGCTGCGGATAGATGCCCATCCAGAGCGTGAGCGCGATCAGCGGCGCGAACACCGCATATTCGCGCGGGCTGAGATCGAGAAGCGCCTTGAGGTCGTCGCGCGTGATCCTGCCGAAGGAAACCCGGCGGTAGAGGTAGAGCATGTAGGCCGCGCCGAGGATCATGCCGAGCGCCGCGCCGAAGGCGACCCAGGCATTCACCCGCCAGGCGCCGACGATCACCAGGAACTCGCCGACGAAATTGGCCAACCCCGGCAGCCCGATCGAGGCCATGGTGAAAAGCATGAAGACGAGCGCGTAGGCCGGCATGATCTTGGCGATGCCGCCATAGCGCAGGATCTCGCGGCTATGGACGCGGTCATAGAGCACGCCGACGCAAAGGAAGAGCGCGCCGGACACGACGCCATGCGCCAGCATGGTGAAGAGCGCGCCGGACAACCCCTGCTGGTTGAAGGTAAAGATGCCGATCGTGACGATTCCCATATGGGCGACCGAGCTGTAGGCGATCAGCTTCTTCATGTCCTCCTGCGCCAGCGCCACCAGCGAGGTGTAGACCACTGCGATGACCGAGAGGGCGAAGATCAGCGGCGCGAATGTGGCGCTCGCCTCCGGCAGCAGCGGCAGGGTGAAGCGCAGGAAGCCGTAGGCGCCCATCTTCAGCAGCACGCCGGCGAGGATGACCGAGCCGGCGGTCGGCGCCTCGACATGGGCATCGGGCAGCCAGGTATGCACCGGCCACATCGGCACCTTCACCGCGAAGCTGGCGAGGAAGGCGAAGAAGATCCAGGTCTGGGCGGCGCGCGGCACCTGGTACTGGAACAGCGCCGGGATGTCGGTGGTGCCGGCATTGTACCAGAGATAGAGGATGGCCAGCAGCATCAGCACGCTGCCGAGCAGCGTGTAGAGGAAGAACTTGAAGGCCGCGTAGACCCGTCGCGCCCCGCCCCAGACGCCGATGATGAGGAACATCGGGATCAGCACGGCCTCGAAGAAGACGTAGAAGACGATGAAATCGAGCGCGCAGAACATGCCGACCATCATCGTCTCGAGGACGAGGAAGGCGACCATGTACTCACGCACGCGCGACGTCACCGACTCCCAGGAGGCCAGGATGCAGAGCGGCGTCAGCGCCGTCGAGAGCAGGACGAAGAGCACCGAGATGCCGTCGACGCCCATATGGTAGCCGACGCCGAATTCCGGCAGCCACTCCAGCTTCTCCTCGAACTGGAAGGCGGCGGAGGCCGTGTCGAAGCGGGCCCAGAGGATGAGGCTGAGGAGGAAGACGATGAGGCTGGTCCAGAGCGCGGTCCAGCGGGCATTGCGGGCGACGACTTCGTCATCGCCGCGAACGGACATGATCACGGCCGCGCCCGCGAGCGGCAGGAAGGTCAGCAGCGAAAGCAGCGGGAAGCCGGCGGCGTTCATTCTCAGCGCCCGATCAGGAAGAGGGTGACGAAGAGGACGAGGCCGATGATCATGGCGAAGGCGTAGTTCGCCACCCGCCCGGTCTGGATGCGGGCCGCGCCGCGCGACCCGGCGACGGCGAGGCTCGCAGCACCGTTCGGCATGCCGTCGATGATCCTGGCATCGCCCGTCTTCCAGAGCCGCTGCGCGAGAAGCCGCGCCGGCTGGACGAAGAGGAAGTCGTAAAGCTCGTCGAAGTACCACTTCTTCAGCAGGAAGCCGTAGAGCCCGCCCGGGTTTGGCTCGGTCTGCTGCTCCGCACCCTCCTGAGGGATGAGCGGAAGGCGGCGGACGAGCTGCGGCCGGGCACTGAACCTCTCCGCCAGCCGCGCCGGAAGGCCGGGCATCGCCATGTACATCAGATAGGCGAGCGCGATGCCGCCGATGCCCATGACGGTCGGCGCCAGCGGCACCCAGGCCGGGACGTCGTGCATGGCGTGCATGATGTGGTTGTGCTCGCCGTTGAAGATCGACCCATGCCAGAAGGCTTGCTCGTGCTCGCCGATGAAGAAGGGGGCGAAGAGCGCACCTGCCAGCATCGCCCCCGTCGCAAGGACCAGCAGCGGGACGAGCATCGTCACCGGGCTCTCGTGCACATGCTCCATGGTGTGCCGGTCCGCCCGCGGCTTGCCGTGGAAGGCGAGGATCAACAGGCGCCAGGAATAGAAGGCGGTGAGGAAGGCGGCGAGCATGCCGCAGACCCAGGCATAGGTGCCGACGACACTGTGCGCGGCGAAGGCCGCCTCGAGAACGGCATCCTTCGAGTAGTAGCCCGCGAAGAAGGGGATGCCGGCCAGCGCGAGGCTGCCGACCCACATCACGGCGTAGGTGACGGGGATCCTGGTCCAGATGCCGCCCATCCGGCGGATGTCCTGCTCGTCGGACATCGCATGGATGACGCTGCCGGCACCGAGGAAGAGCAGCGCCTTGAAGAAGGCATGGGTGAAGAGGTGGAAGACCGAGACCTGGTAGGCCCCAACGCCCGCCGCGAAGAACATGTAGCCGAGCTGCGAGCAGGTCGAATAGGCGATGATGCGCTTGATGTCGTTCTGCACGCAGCCGATCGTCGCGGCGAAGAGCGCCGTCGAGGCGCCGACCACGGTGACGATGGCGAGAGCGACTGGCGCGTATTCCATGACCGGCGACATGCGCGCCATGAGGAAGACGCCGGCCGTCACCATGGTCGCCGCATGGATGAGGGCGGAGACAGGTGTCGGCCCCTCCATGGCATCCGGCAGCCAGGTATGCAGGCCGAGCTGCGCCGACTTGCCGCAGGCGCCAAGGAAGAGCAGCACGCCGATCAGCTCGATCGAGGGCAGGCCGCCGAAGCGGTCATCCGCATGGGCCGCGACCGAGGAGAAGATCGTGTCGAACTCGATGCTGCCGAAGGTGTGGAAAGTCAGCGCCAGGCCGAGCATGAAGAAGACGTCGCCGACCCGGTTGACGATGAAGGCCTTCATCGCCGCACGGTTCGCGCTCTCGCGGTCGTACCAGTAGCCGATCAGCAGGTAGGAGGCGAGGCCGACGCCCTCCCAGCCGAAGAAGAGCTGCGCCAGGTTGTCCGCCGTCACCAGCATCAGCATCATGAAGGTGAAGAGGCTGAGATAGGCGAAGAAGCGCGCCGGCGTCGCGTCATGCGACATGTAGCCGACCGAGTAGAGATGGATCAGCGTCGAGATGAAGGTGACCATCGCCACCATCACCACGCTGAGGGTGTCGTAGCGGAGCGCCCAGGAGATCTCGAGCCCCCCGACATCCATCCAGGTCAGCAGCGGCACCGTGGTGGGCTGGCTGTCGAAGGCCACCTGTCCGAAGGCGAGGATGCCGCAGGCGGCGGCCAAGGCCATGCAGGCGACGGTCGCCCATTGCGCCGGCCTGTCGCCGAGCCAGCGGCCGAGGAAACCGCTGAGGCAAGCCCCCAGCAGGGGAAAGAAGATCGCGCCGACGAACATGGGTTCAGCCCTTCAGCGTCGAGATATCCTCGACCTCGATGCTGCCGCGGTTGCGGAAGTAGATGACGACGATGGCGAGCCCGATGGCCGCCTCCGCCGCCGCCACGGTGAGGACGAACATGGCGAAGATCTGTCCGTTCAGGTCGTCCAGCCTGGCGGAGAAGGCGACGAAGTTGAGGTTCACCGCGAGCAGGATCAGCTCCACGCTCATCAGGATGACGATAACGTTCTTGCGGTTGAGGAAGATGCCGAAGATGCCAAGCACCAGGAGGATGGCGCTGACGGTCAGGTAGTGGGCGAGGCCGATGACCATGTCAGTGATGCCCTCCATGCCCGGACTCGTGCGTGACCTTCGGCGCCTCAGGCTCAGGCTGCGGCGGGCGGCGGATGCCGAGCGCGGAGATGCCGGCGCCGCTCGGCACCCTCTCCAGCGCGACGGAGCCGGTGCGGTAGACCTGCGAGGCGATGTTCTGCCGCTTCGTCCCCTCGCGCTGCCTGTGGGTCAGCACGATGGCACCGATCATCGCCACCAGCAGGATCAGGCCCGAAGCCTGGAAGAGAAAGACATAGTCGGTGTAGAGGATGCGCCCGATCGCCTCGGCATTGGTGACGCCGCCGCCCGGATTGGGCGCCAGCCGCAGCTCGCTCGCCTGGCTGGAGAAGCCCCAGCTCCCCACCACGAAGATCAGCTCGAGGAAGAGGATGCCGCCGATGATGGCGCCGATCGGGGCGTAGCGCTGGAAGCCTTCGCGCAGCCGGGCGAAGTCGATGTCCAGCATCATCACCACGAAGAGGAAGAGCACCGCGACCGCGCCGACATAGACGATGACCAGGATCATCGCCAGGAACTCGGCCCCGGCGATCAGGAACAGCGCCGCCGCGTTGAAGAAGGCGAGGATCAGGAAGAGCACGCTGTGGACGGGGTTGCGTGCCGTGACCACCATGACCGCGGAGGCGATCAGGATGGCCGCGAAAAGGTAGAAGGCGAGCGCGGCGATCATCGGGTCTTCCGCTTCAGCGATAGGGGGCGTCGAGTTCGAGCCGCTTGGCCAGCTCCGGCTCCCAGCGGTCGCCGTTCGCGAGCAGCCGGGCCTTGTCGTACATCAGCTCCTCGCGGGTCTCGACGCTGAACTCGAAATTCGGCCCCTCGACGATGGCATCCACCGGGCAGGCTTCCTCGCACATGCCGCAATAGATGCACTTGGTCATGTCGATGTCGTAGCGCGTGGTGCGGCGGCTGCCATCCTCGCGCGGCTCGGCCTCGATGGTGATGGCCAATGCGGGGCACACGGCCTCGCAGAGCTTGCAGGCGATGCACCGCTCCTCGCCGTTCGGGTAGCGGCGCAGCGCGTGTTCGCCCTTGAAGCGGGGGCTGAGCGGGCCTTTTTCATATGGATAGTTGATGGTGACCTTGCGCTTGAAGAAGTACTTCAAGGTCAGAGCCATGCCCGAGACCAACTCGGAGAGCAGCAGGCTGCGGGCGGCGCGATCGAGGCTTGCCATGGCAGGATATCCTTAGGCCGGGAGCCAGCCGGCGAGCTTCAGCACCGCCGCCGTCAGCACCAGCCAGACCAGGCTGAAAGGCAGGAAGACCTTCCAGCCAAGGCGCATGAGCTGGTCGTACCGGTAGCGCGGAAAGGTCGCCCGGACCCAGATGAAGACGAAGAGCAGCAGCGCGATCTTCAGCGCGAACCAGACGAAGCCCGGGATCCAGGTGAAGGGCTCCATATGCATCGGCGGATGCCAGCCCCCAAGGAAGAGGATGGTGGTCAGTGCCGACATCAGGATCATGTTCGCGTATTCGCCGAGGAAGAACAGCGCAAAGGACATGCTGCTGTATTCGACGAAGAAGCCGGCCACCAGCTCGCTCTCGCCCTCCGGCAGGTCGAAGGGCGCGCGGTTGGTCTCGGCCAGCGCGCTGATGAAGAAGATGATGAACATCGGGAAGAGCGGGATGAAGAACCAGACCCGCTCCTGCGCCCGGACGATATCCGACAGGTTGAGCGAGCCGACGCAGAGCAGCACGGTGACGATGACGAAGCCGATCGAGACCTCGTAGCTGACCATCTGTGCCGCCGAGCGCAGCGCGCCGAGGAAAGCGTATTTCGAGTTGCTGGCCCAACCGGCGATGATGATGCCATAGACGCCGAGCGAGCTGACCGCGAAGAGGTAGAGGATCCCGACATTGATGTCGGCGATCGCCCAGCCATCCTGCACCGGGATCACCGCCCAGGCGATCATCGCCAGCATGAAGAGCAGGATCGGTGCCAGGAGGAAGAGGAAGCGATTAGCCCCAGAGGGGATGATCGTCTCCTTCATCAGCATCTTCAGCGCATCGGCGAATGGCTGCATCAGGCCGAAGGGGCCGACCACATTCGGCCCGCGGCGCAGCTGCATCGCCGCCAGCACCTTGCGCTCGGCCAGCGTAAGGTAGGCGACGGCGATCAGCACCGGCACCAGCAGGGCCAGCGTCTGCGCGACCGTGATGGCAAGGATGCCAACGGGCGAGGCGAGGAAGCCGTCCATCCCCGCTTACTCCGCCGCCTGGGGCAGGTAGGTGCGCGCGCATTCCGCCATGGTGGCGGAGGCGCGGCTGATCACATCCGCCTGCCAGTAGTTGTGGACCGTCGTGTCGAAGGCAACTTCGGCAACCCCTCCCGCATCGCCCGCCGGCCCCGTCATGTCGGTGCAGCCATGCGCCACGAAGCCCGCCCCGGCGAAGACCGGGTTGGCCTCGGCAAGCCGCGCCCGCACGCCATCCAGCGAGTCATAGGGCAGCCGCAGGCCGAGCACCTCGCTCGCGGCGCGGAGGATCTTCCAATCCTCCCGCGCCTCGCCCGGCGGATAGACGGCGAGCCGCCCCCGCTGCACCCGACCCTCGGTATTGACCCAGGTGGCGTCCTTCTCGGTATAGGCTGCGCCGGGGAGGATGACATCCGCCCGCGCCGCGCCGGCCTCGCCGTGATGGCCCTGATAGATGACGAAGGCACCCTCCGGCACCACCGAAGGCTCGGCGCCGAGCAGCCACAACGCTTGCACATCCGCTGGAATGCCGGTGGTGAAACCGAGATCGAGCGGAGCCACCTGCCCGCCGAACTGGTGCAGCAGGTTGAAGCCATGCCAGTCGGCCTGCAGCATGCCGTTCTCCACCGCAACCTGCCAGGCCGCCGCCAGCACCGCCGCGCCGTCCGGCCGCGCCAGCGCCCCGCGGCCGAGGATCACCATCGGCCGCTTCGCGCCGCGCAGCACCTCGTTGAAGCGATGCTGCCCGCCGACCAGGGCGGAGAGCGTCGCACCCCCCTCCCCCAGCCAGTCCTGCGCATAGGTGAGGTTCAGCCCGCGCGGCCCGATGAAGCCGACCGGGATGCCGCCCGTCGCCACCCGCTTGCGGATGCGCGCATTGATCACCGGCGCCTCGACCCGCGGGTTGCTGCCGATGATCAGCAGCGCATCCGCCTCCTCGATCCCGACGATGCCGGTGTTGAAGGTGTAGAAGTCGCGCCGCGAGGCGTCGATCGCCGCGCCATCGGTCCGGCATTCGAGGTGGTCGCTCCCGAGCGCCGCCATCAGGTCGCGCAGCGCGACCGTCGCCTCGGCATCGACCAGGTCGCCGGCCATGGCGCCGATCTTCCGCCCCTTGATCCCGGCGGCGATGGCGGTGAAGGCCTCGGCCCAGCTCGCCGGCTTCAGCTTGCCGCCCTGGCGCACCCAGGGCCGGTCCAGCCGACGGCGCTTCAGCCCGTCGAAGGCGAAGCGGCCGCGATCGGCCATCCATTCCTCGTTCACGTCGTCATTGGTCCGCGGCAGGATGCGCAGCACCTCGCCCGATCGCGCATCGACGCGGATGTTGGTGCCGGTCGCGTCCAGCACATCCACGCTGTCGGTCTTACGCAGTTCCCAGGGCCGGCTGACATAGGCATAGGGGCGCGAGGTGAGCGCGCCGACCGGGCAGATGTCGATCAGGTTGCCGCTGAGCTCGGTCGTCAGCGCCTTCTCGACATAGGTGCCGATCTCCATGTTCTCGCCGCGATTGGTCGCGCCGAGCTCCGGCACGCCGGCGACCTCGGTGGCGAAGCGCACGCAGCGGGTGCACTGGATGCACCGGTTCATGATCGTCTTGACCAGCGGGCCCAGATACTTGTCCTTCACCGCGCGCTTCTCTTCGCGGTAGCGGCTGGCATCGCCGCCGAAGGCAATCGCCTGGTCCTGCAGGTCGCACTCGCCGCCCTGGTCGCAGATCGGGCAGTCCAGCGGGTGGTTGATCAGCAGGAATTCCATGACGCCGCGACGGCCGTTGCGGACCATCGGGCTGTCGGTGAAGACCTTCATCCCATCCGCGACCGGATAGGCGCAGGAGGCGATGGGCTTCGGCGCCTTCTCCACCTCGACCAGGCACATCCGGCAGTTGCCGGCCACGCTCAGCCGCTCATGATAGCAGAAGCGGGGTATCTCCTTCCCCGCTGCCTCGCAGGCCTGGAGGACGGAGACGCCGTTCGGCACCTCCACCTCGATCCCGTCGACGGTGACCTTTGCCATAGTCCTACTCCGCCGCCAGCGCCATCGGCGCGGCCCTGCCCGCCTTGTAGGCGGCAATACGCTCTTCCATCATCGGCCGGAAGTGCCGGATCAGCCCCTGCACCGGCCAGACGCCGCCATCGGCAAGCGCGCAGATCGTGTGTCCCTCGATCTGCCGCGTCACCTGCTCCAGCACGTCGATCTCGGCCACCTCGGCGCGGCCCTCGACCATGCGGTCCATCATGCGCTTCACCCAGCCCATGCCCTCGCGGCAGGGGGTGCACTGGCCGCAGCTCTCATGCTTGTAGAAGGTCGAGAGCCGGGCGATCGCCTTGATGAGGTCCGTGGACTTGTCCATGACGATCACGCCCGCCGTGCCGAGGCCGGTCTTGTGCTCGCGCAGCGCGTCGAAATCCATCAGCACGTCGTCGCAGACAGCCTTCGGGATCATCGGCGTGGAGCTGCCGCCGGGGATGACCGCGAGCAGGTTGTCCCACCCGCCGCGCACGCCGCCCGCATGCCGCTCGATCAGCTCGCGCAGCGGGATCGACATCTCCTCCTCGACATTGCAGGGCTTGTTCACATGACCCTGGATGCAGAAGATCTTGGTGCCGCTGTTCTTCGGCCGGCCGAAGCCGGCGAACCAGGACGCGCCGCGCCGCAGGATGGTCGGCACCACCGCGATGGTCTCGACATTGTTCACCGTGGATGGGCAGCCATAGAGGCCGACGGCCGCCGGGAAGGGCGGCTTCAGCCGCGGCATGCCCTTCTTGCCCTCGAGGCTCTCGATGAGCGCCGTCTCCTCGCCGCAGATATAGGCGCCGGCGCCGCGGTGCACGTAGAGGTCGAAATCCCAGCCTGCCCCACAGGCATTCGGTCCGAGCAGCCCGGCCGCATAGGCCTCGTCGATCGCCGCCTGCAAAACGAGATGCTCGTTGTAGTACTCGCCGCGGACATAGATGTAGCCGACATGCGCGCCCATGGCGACGCCGGCGATCAGGCAGCCCTCGACGAGCGTGTGCGGGTCATGCCGCAGGATGTCGCGGTCCTTGCAGGTGCCGGGCTCCGACTCATCGGCATTGACGATGAGGTAGTGCGGCCGCTCGCTCGCCTGCTTCGGCATGAAGGACCATTTGAGGCCGGTCGGGAAGCCGGCGCCGCCGCGGCCGCGTAGCCCCGAATTCTTGACCTCCTCGATGATCCAGTCGCGCCCTTTCTCGATCAGGGCCTTGGTGCCGTCCCATTGGCCGCGTTTGCGGGCAGCCGGCAGCTGCCAGTCCTGCAGCCCGTAGAGGTTGGTGAAGATGCGGTCCTTGTCGCTCAGCGCCATGGTGTCATTCTCCCGGCACGTCCAGCAGCGTCTGCGGTCCGCCCTCAGGCGCGCTCGTCTGGCGGCCGATGACGGAGCCGGGCGCCGGCCGCTCGCCGCGCCGCAGCGCCTCGATCAGCCTGACCGTGCTCTCGTAATCCATGTCTTCGTAGTAGTCGTCGTCGACCTGCAGGATCGGCGCATTCACGCAGCCGCCGAGGCATTCCACCTCGGACAAGGTGAACATGCCGTCCTCGCTGGTCTGGCCCCAGCCGCCGAGCTTGCCGGCCTCGCGGCAGGCGCGCGACACCTCGTCCGAGCCACGCAGCCAGCAAGGCGTCGTGGCGCAGACCTGGAGGTGATGCTTCCCGATCGGCTTCATATTGAACATGAAGTAGAAGGTGGCGACCTCATAGACGCGGATCGGCGCCATGCCGAGCCGCTCGGCCACCGCATCCATGCCCTTGTTCGGCACCCAGCCGCTGCCGGTGCTGCGCTTCATCTGCCGCTGCACGACATAGAGCAGCGGGATGACGGCGCTCGCCTGCTTGCCCGGCGGGTAGCGCTTCACGATGGCCTCGATGGCCTTCAGGCTCTCCTCGTCGAAGGAGAAGCTATTGGGCTGCGGGATTTCGGTTGCGGTGGAAAGCTCGGCATCCATCAGCGATCGATCTCCCCGAAGACGATGTCGAGCGAGCCGATGATCGCCACCGCATCGGCCAGCATATGCCCCTTGGAGAGCACCTCCATGGCCTGGAGATGGGCGTAGCCCGGCGCCCGGACCTTGCAGCGATAGGGCCGGTTGGTGCCGTCGGCGACGAGGTACATGCCGTACTCGCCCTTGGGCGCCTCGGTCACGGTGTAGGTCGTGCCCTCCGGCACATGGAAGCCCTCGGTGTAGAGCTTGAAGTGGTGGATCAGCGATTCCATCGACCGCTTCATCTCGCCGCGCTTCGGCGGCACGATCTTGTTGTCGAGGATCTTGATCGGTCCGGGCTTCAGCCGCGCCAGGCACTGCTTCACCATGCTGAGGCTCTGCCGCATCTCCATCATGCGCACGAGGTAGCGGTCGTAGCAGTCGCCCTGGCGGCCGACCGGGATCTCGAAATCGAGCTGCTCGTAGATCTCGTAGGGCTGTGACTTGCGCAGGTCCCAGGGGACGCCGGACGCGCGCAGGCAGGGGCCGGAGAAACCCCACTCCATCGCCATCTCGGCCGTCATGATGCCGATATCGACGGTGCGCTGCTTGAAGATGCGATTGTTCGTCAGCAGCCCCTCGAGGTCGTCGAGGAATTTCGGGAACTGGTCGCACCAGCCAGAGATCCGCCCCGGGAGATCGGTCGGCAGGTCGCGCGAGACGCCGCCCGGGCGGAAGTAGTTGACGTGGTAGTGGCTGCCTCCCGCCGCCTCGTAGAACTCCAGCAGATGCTCGCGCTGCTCGAAGCCCCAGAGCGCCGGCGTGATGGCGCCGCAGTCCAGTGCATAGGTGGTCACGTTCAGCAGGTGGTTCAGGATGCGCGTCAGCTCGGCGAACATCGTGCGGATGACGCGGGCGCGCTCCGGAACGTCGTTCTCGATACGCAGCAGCCGCTCCACCGCCAGCACCCAGCTGTGCTCCATGCACATCGGGCTGACGTAGTCCAGGCGATCCATGTAGGGCATGGCCTGGAGATAGGTCTTGTACTCGATCAGCTTCTCGGTGCCGCGATGCAGCAGGCCGATATGCGGATCGGCACGCTCCACCATCTCCCCCTTCATCTCGAGGATGAGGCGCAGCACGCCATGTGCCGCCGGATGCTGCGGGCCGAAATTGATGGTGTGGCTGTCGACCTCGACCGTCTTCACTTCGTTGGAGGCGCCGGTCGCGGACGGCATGCTGGCCGGATCGGCAGCGGAGGTCAGCGGCCCCGCCTCCGAGGCCATCGCGGAACTGCCGCTCATGCCTTGCTCTCCTCGATACGGTTGAGATGCACCTTCTCGTCGCCGGGCAGGCTCGTCATGCCTTCCCACGGCGAGAGGAAATCGAAATTGCGGAAGTCCTGCTGCAGCTTCACAGGCTCGTAGACCACCTGCTTCCGCTCCTCGTCGTAGCGGACCTCGACATGGCCGGTGAGCGGGAAGTCCTTGCGGAGCGGGTGGCCCTCGAAGCCGTAATCCGTCAGCAGCCGGCGAAGATCGGTCTGGCCCTCGAAGACGATGCCATACATGTCCCAGGCCTCGCGCTCGTACCAGGTCGCGCACGGCCAGACGGAGGCGATGCTTGGCACTGGCGTCGCCGCATCGGTCGCAACGACGACGCGGATGCGCCGGTTCCGCGAGAGGCTGAGCAGGTTGTAGACCACCTCGAAGCGGAGCGGCCGGTTCGGCCAGTCCGTCCCGCAGAGATCCATCAGTTGCTCGAAATGGAACTCGTCGCGCAGCCGCAGCATCGCAGCCACCAGCCCCTCGCGCGGCAGGGTGAGCACCAGCTCGGCGCCGCGCTCGATGTCGGTGCGGCCGCCGGGCAGCGCCGCCTGCACGGCCTCGCCGAGTTCGGCCAGGATTGCGTTCTCACCCACGAAGGATCGTCCCCGAGCGCCGGATCTTTTTCTGCAGCTGCAGGATCCCGTAGATCAGCCCCTCGGCCGTCGGCGGGCAGCCGGGCACATAGACATCGACCGGCACGATCCGGTCGCAGCCGCGCACCACGCTGTAGCTGTAATGGTAGTAGCCGCCGCCATTGGCGCAGCTGCCCATGCTGATGACCCAGCGCGGCTCGCTCATCTGGTCGTAGACCTTGCGCAGCGCAGGAGCCATCTTGTTGGTCAGCGTGCCGGCAACGATCATCACGTCCGACTGCCGCGGCGAGCCGCGCGGGATGACGCCGAGCCGGTCGAGGTCGTAGCGGGCCATATAGGCGTGGATCATCGGTACCGCGCAGCAGGCCAGGCCGAAGGTCATCGGCCAGAGGCTGCCGGTGCGGGCCCAGTTCACCACCTTGTCGAGATTGGCGACGACAAAGCCCTTGTCCTCGATCTCGCCGGTGATGCCTTTGACCACCGCATCCTGCGCCGGGCCAGGCGCCAGATGATTGCGGTTCCAGGCGATGGTGTCCGTGTTCTCTTGCATAGCGGGTCTCCGGTGGGGACGGCGTGCCGTCACTCCCAGTCCAGGGCGCCCTTGCGCCACTCATAGACGAAGCCGACCGTCAGGACGCCGAGGAAGGCGACCATGGAGAGGAAGCCGAACCAGCCGATGTCGCCCAGCGCCACCGCCCATGGGAAAAGGAACGCGACCTCAAGGTCGAAAATGATGAAAAGGATGGCCACGAGGTAGAAGCGGACATCGAAGCGCCGGCGCGTGTCGTCGAAGGGCTCGAAGCCGCATTCATAGGCCGAGAGCTTCTCCGCGTTCGGCTTCTGCCGCGCCACGAGGAGGCTGCCGCCCACCATGGCGACGGCGATTGCGCCGGCGATGGCCAGGAAGACCAGGATCGGGAAATATTCGGCCAGCAGCGGCTGGGTCATGTTTGCTCCGCCCACAGACGCGCCGGGGCAGCCTTTCGAGGTCAGGATCGAGCATCGGTCCCGCCTTGCCGCAGCGCAGCGCGGCCGGACATTAGCCCTGCCCCGTCCGCTCCGCCATAGGGGGAACGCTCTTCTCTGCGCCAGAGTTGGCGACGGCGCCCCGGAACGAAAAGGGGCCTAAATGCGGCGACGGCGCCGCCCCATGAGGAGCGGCGCCGTCGTTGCAGTCCGTCGCGTGGCGCGAGTGACGGGGCTCGAACCCGCGACCTCCGGCGTGACAGGCCGGCGCTCTAACCAACTGAGCTACACCCGCCCGCGACAGGAGGCGGGGTGTATGGCTCCGCGCCCCCGGTGTCAAGCGCTTCTCAGTACATGATCACGGTAACCGGCGGCGGAGCGAGCGCCGCCGCCAAGGCGACCGAAGCCCACATCGCCTGGGTTTGCTGCGCCTGGATGGCGAGGCTCCGCTGGAAGTCGCGCTCGGCACGCTCCGCCTGGTCGACCTGTTGCAGCCAGCGCCGCGACTCGGCATCGCCCCGGCTCGCGGCGAGCGAGAGCCAGCTCCGCGCCTCGCCAAGATCTTGGCCCATCTCCTCGAGCCCGGTCATGTAGACCCGCCCGACGGCCTTTTGCGCCGGCAGGAAGCCGTTCTGCGCGGAACGCCGCATCCATTGCAGCGCCTCATAGGGCCGGCGGGAGACGCCCTCGCCGCGGAAATACATCAGGGCGAGATTGTACTGGCTCTCGGCGACGCCGCGCTCGGCAGCCTGGGTGAACCAGCGTGCCGCCTCGTCCATGTCTCGTGGCACCCCCCGCCCATCGAGATGGAGGAAGCCGAGGTTGTGCGCCGCCTGCGCCACGCCGCCTTGCGCCGCGCGGGTATAGAGCTGGATGGCCCGCGCCCGGCCGCCCGGCGCCGCCCCCTGTTCCACCAGCCTTCCGAGGCGGAACATGGCGAAGGGCATGCCGGCATCGGCCGCAACCTCGTATTGCCGCGCCGCTTGGCCGGTGCTCCGCGGCAGTCCCCCCGCGCCGAACTCATAGGCCTGTCCCAACCTGTAGGCCGCGCCGGGATCGCGCCCTGCCGCGGCCACCCGCAACCCGGCGACCGGTTCACCGCGATAGAGATCGGGGTCGGCCTGGCGCCGCAGCCGCTCATCCTCGCCGATGGCAAGGGTCTGCGCCTCGCGCGGCTGCACGCGGCAGCCGGCCTCGTCGCAGACCTGCACGGCAGGGCCGAAGCCGCTGCCGCCCACCATGCGCGGCTGGCAGCCACCGAGCAGCAGCGCGAGGGCAGCCAGCCCTGCCGCGCTAGCGGGAGCGCAGCGCACCACCACCCGTCCCTAACCCGCCCCGAACATCCTGCGCCCGGTAGTTGCGCACGGCGACGACCAGCTTGTTGTAGGCATCGACGAAGGCGGCGACGGTCGCCTGGCCCGCTGGCGTCCGCTGGTAGCCGCCGAGCACGCCGCCCGCCGTCGCACCGAAGCCGCCGACCAGCGCGCCGAAATTGGTCGCCGTGGAGGAGCCCTCGGAGGCCGCGACCTGCACGCCGCTCCGCATGTCGAAAACCGAGAGCGTCACTGAGGTCGCCGAGGTCGACATCGCCGCCCCCGCCAGCCCGAGCGCCACGCCGCCCCAGCCACCGACGCCGCCGCCTAATCCGCCCATGTCCTGGTTGGCGAAAAGAATCGCCGGCTCGATGAAGAGGTCGGCCGCGACGCGCTGGCCGCGCTGCATGTTGGAGCCGGCACGGAACTCGCCGCTGTTGCGCATGTCGCCGACCATGCCGCGCATCCGGCCCTCGAGCCGGTTGTTGCCCATGGCAGTGATGACGAAGCAATTGGACTGCTGCACCACCAGCCGCACCATCGGCTCGATCGTCGTGATCTGGGTACGGGCGCTGAAGGGGCCCCACCAGCTCTGCTCGCGCCCGTCATCGATGGCGACGGTGCCGAGCGGCTCTGCACAGCGCTGGAGGTTGGAGGCGGCGCCGACGCTCGACCCGCCGCCCGCCGCACCGGTCACCGGACCGCTCGCCGTGCCCTGCTGCACGCAGCCGCCGAGCACCATCGTCGTGCAGGCCAGGAAACCAAATCGAAGAACACTCTGCCGCAAGCGAGCCTCCGCCAAGATGACGCCAGGAAAGAACGGACGTTTCTGCCGCGGAATTCTACACGAGGGATGGATGTAATGAAACTCACGCCCGGGTGGAGAATGGGCGCTGACGGGATCGAACCGCCGACCACCTGTGTGTAAGACAGGCGCTCTACCGCTGAGCTAAGCGCCCAAGGCGCATGCTCCGGCCGGTATGGCCGGAGGTATCCACTCGACTAATGCAGAAGCCGAGGCTCAGTTCAGGGCGTCCTTGAGCCCCTTGCCGGCCTTGAAGCGCACGGTGGTGCTGGCGGGAATCTTGATCTCCTCGCCGGTGCGCGGGTTGCGGCCCTTGCCGGCCTTGCGCTTGGAGACGGAAAAGGTGCCGAAGCCGACCAGGCGTACATCCGTCTGCTTGGTCAGGGACTGGGCGATGGCTTCGAATACCGCATCCAGGACATCGCCGGCCTTCGCCTTGGGCAGATCACCGACCTCGGCTACGATCGAGATGAGATCCTGCTTGTTCATACACCAACCCCCCTGCAAGGCGGCACGCCTTTGCCGGCCCGGACGATTCCAGGCCGAAACCCGGCGGGACTGTAGGAGGGTCGATTCTGAGGCGTCAATCGAAGGGTGCGGCCGGCTGGGCCGCAAACCGCAGTTTTCCGAGCGACAGTGGCATCGAGACCGCGCGGAAGACGAGTCGCCCCGCCTTCCGCACCGTCACGCCGTCAGTGCGGCAGAGCGGGAACGCTGCCATCGGCCTCGGCGGCGCGTGGCGGCGACTCCGCCGGCTCCTCCCACGAGATCGCCTCCGGCTTGCGTACGAGCGCAGTCGAGATGACCTCATCCACATGCGAGACGGCCTTGATGGTCAGGCCCTTCTTCACATTGTCCGGGATGTCCGCGAGGTCCTTCTCGTTGTCCTTCGGGATGAAGACATGCGTGATGCCGGCGCGCAGCGCCGCCAGCAGCTTCTCCTTCAGCCCGCCGATCGGCAGCACGCGGCCGCGCAGCGTGATCTCGCCCGTCATCGCCACGTCGCGCCGCACCGGGATGCCGGTGAGGACGGAGACGATGCTGGTCGCCATGGCGATGCCCGCGCTCGGCCCATCCTTCGGCGTCGCGCCCTCCGGCACATGCACATGGATGTCGCGCCGCTCGAACAGCGTCGGCTTGAGGCCGAAGCTGGTCGCCCGCGACCGGACATAGGACATTGCCGCCGAGACGCTCTCCTGCATGACGTCGCCGAGCTTGCCGGTGGTCTGCACCTTGCCCTTGCCAGGCACGGTGACGGACTCGATCGTCAGGATTTCGCCGCCCACCTCGGTCCAGGCGAGGCCGGTGACGACGCCCACCATGTCCTCGGCCTCGGCCTCGCCGTAGCGGAACTTCCGCACGCCCGCAAACTTCTCGAGATTCTTCGCGGTGATGGCGACCTTCTTCGCCTTCTTCGAGACGATCTCCTTCACCGCCTTGCGGGCGAGCCCGCCCACCTCGCGCTCGAGGTTCCGCACGCCGGCCTCGCGCGTGTAGTAGCGCACCAGGTCGCGCAGCGCCTCCTCGGTGACGGACCACTCGCCCGGCTTCAGCCCATTCGCCTCGGACTGCTTCGGCAGCAGGTGGCGCCGTGCGATCTCGACCTTCTCATCCTCGGTGTAGCCGGGGATGCGGATGATCTCCATGCGGTCCATCAGCGGCTGCGGCATGCGCAGGCTGTTGGCGGTCGTCACGAACATCACATCCGACAGGTCGTAATCGACCTCGAGATAGTGGTCGGCGAAGGTGCCGTTCTGCTCCGGATCCAGCACCTCGAGCAGCGCCGAGGACGGATCGCCGCGCCAGTCGGCACCGAGCTTGTCGATCTCGTCGAGCAGGAAGAGCGGGTTCGAGGTCTTCGCCTTCTTCATGCCCTGGATGACCTTGCCCGGCATGGAGCCGATATAGGTCCGCCGGTGGCCGCGCACCTCCGCCTCGTCCCGCACGCCGCCAAGCGACATGCGCACGAAGGTGCGGCCGGTGGCCTTGGCGATCGACTTGCCGAGCGAGGTCTTGCCGACGCCGGGCGGGCCGACCAGGCAGAGGATCGGGCCGCGGATCTTCGGCGAGCGCGACTGCACCGCCAGGTACTCGATAATCCGCTCCTTGACCTTCTCGAGCCCGTAGTGGTCGGCATCGAGCACCTTCTCGGCAGCCACGATGTCGCGCCGCACCCGGGACTTCTTCTTCCAGGGGATGGAGAGCATCCAGTCGAGGTAGTTGCGCACCACCGTGGCCTCGGCGCTCATCGCCGACATGGTGCGGAGCTTCTTCAGCTCCGCCAACGCCTTCTCGCGCGCTTCCTTGCTGAAGGCGGTCGCCTTGATGCGGGCCTCGAGCTCCGCAACCTCGTCCTTGCCGTCCTCGCCCTCGCCCAGCTCCTTCTGGATCGCCTTGAGCTGCTCGTTCAGGTAGTACTCGCGCTGCGTCTTCTCCATCTGCCGCTTCACGCGGTTGCGGATGCGCTTCTCGACCTGCAGCACGCCGATCTCGGATTCCATATGGCCGAAGACGCGCTCCAGCCGCGCGGCGGTGCCGGCGGTCTCGAGCAGCTCCTGCTTCTCCGGGATCTTCAGCGAGAGATGGCTGGCAACGGTGTCGGCGAGCTTCGCCGGGTCGTCGATCTGGTTGATCGAAACCAGGACCTCGGGCGCGATCTTCTTGTTGAGCTTGATGTACTGCTCGAACTGCCCGACCACGGTACGGGCCAGCGCCTCGGTCTCCGGCGGCTCGGCCGCGGCCTCGGCGAGCGGCGCCGCATAGGCCTCGAAATGGGTCTTGGTTTCCTTGAAGCCGGTGATCTGCGCGCGCTTGCCGCCCTCGACCAGCACCTTCACCGTGCCATCCGGCAGCTTCAGCAGCTGCAGCACCGTGGAGACGGTGCCGACCGTATACAGATCCTCGGCCTCGGGATCGTCCTGCGCGGCATTCTTCTGCGCGACGAGGAGGATCTGCTTGTCCTCCCGCATCACCGCTTCCAGCGCGCGGACGGATTTCTCGCGGCCGACGAAGAGCGGCACGATCATATGCGGGAACACCACGATGTCCCGCAGGGGCAGGACAGGCAGCAGTTCGCCGCGCAACAACTCTGGGGATTTATCCGCCATTATGGACCTCACTGAAGGACAGTCGGCCCACGGGTCACCCCCAGCATTCGGCTGGTTGGCGGCGTGACCCGCGGCGCCACGGGGATGTCATGCAAATGGTCAGCCGGACACCCCACCGCAAGCCCGAAGGGCCGGATGGCGGGGCCTAAACCCCCGCCTCCGGCCGGCGCCGGGCCTTAGGCCGAGCTCTGCTCGGCCGCCCGCTCGCCATAGATGAAGAGCGGGCTGGCCCGGCTCTCCGCCACCTCCCGGTTCACCACCACCTCGTCGACATCGTCGAGGCCGGGCAGGTCGAACATGGTGGTCAGCAGGATCTGCTCCATGATGGAACGGAGCCCGCGCGCACCGGTCTTTCGCTGGATCGCCCGCGTGGCGACCGAGCGCAGCGCATCCTCGGTGAAGGTGAGCTTGGTCCCCTCCATCTCGAAGAGGCGCTGGTACTGCTTGACGATGGCGTTCTTCGGCTTGGTCAGGATCTCGATCAGCGCCTTCTCGTCGAGGTCCTCGAGCGTGGCGATCACCGGAAGGCGGCCGATGAATTCCGGGATCAACCCGAATTTCAGCAGGTCCTCCGGCTCCACCTCGCGCAGGACGGCGCCGGTGCGGCGGTCATCCGGCGAGCGGACCTCGGCGCCGAAGCCGATGCCCGAGCCCTTGCCGCGCGCCCCGATGATCCGCTCCAGACCGGCGAAGGCGCCGCCGCAGATGAAGAGGATGTTCGCGGTATCGACCTGGAGGAATTCCTGCTGCGGATGCTTCCGCCCGCCCTGCGGCGGGACGGAGGCGACCGTGCCCTCCATGATCTTCAGCAGCGCCTGCTGGACGCCCTCGCCCGAGACGTCCCGGGTGATGGAGGGGTTGTCCGACTTGCGGCTGATCTTGTCGACTTCGTCGATATAGACGATGCCGCGCTGCGCCCGCTCGACATTGTAATCGGCGGCCTGGAGCAGCTTGAGGATGATGTTCTCGACATCCTCGCCGACATAGCCGGCTTCGGTCAGGGTCGTCGCATCCGCCATGGTGAAGGGAACGTCGAGAATCCGCGCCAGGGTCTGGGCCAGCAGCGTCTTTCCGCTGCCGGTCGGGCCGAGGAGCAGGATGTTCGACTTGGCGATCTCGACATCGTTGTTCTTCGCGCCATGCGCCAACCGCTTGTAGTGGTTGTGCACCGCGACGGAGAGCACCTTCTTCGCATGATCCTGGCCGATGACGTAATCATCGAGGACCTTGCAGATCTCCTTCGGCGTCGGCACCCCGTCCCGCGACTTCACCAAATGCGTCTTGTGCTCCTCACGGATGATATCCATGCAGAGTTCGACGCATTCATCGCAGATGAAGACGGTGGGCCCGGCGATAAGCTTGCGGACCTCGTGCTGCGACTTGCCGCAGAACGAACAATAGAGTGTATTCTTCGAGTCGCCGGACTTGCTCATGGGCACTCCGCCTGAAAGGGCCGGCTGGGGATCGCACGCAGCGCGCGGGCCACCGGCAGGCCACGCCCCCCCTCCCGGGCCGAAGAGGGGGCTTTCCCTAGGACTGTAGCCCCCCTGTCACCGGGGGAAAAGCTTTGTGGCGTCACACTGGGCGGCGGCATGGCCAAACGCAACCGGCGAACCCGCCCCGCGACCGACCGCCACCCAGGAAGGATGCGCGCTCGCCTCAGCTCTTCGGCGCCTCGGAGGCGCCGGGCGCCGCCGGCCGGACCTCGACCACCTGGTCGACCAGGCCGAAATCCCGGGCCTCCTCGGCGGACATGTAGGTGTCGCGCTCCAGCTTCCGCTCGATCGCCTCGATCGGTTGGCCGGTGTGCTTCACGTAGATCTCGTTCAGCCGCTGGCGCAGCTTCAGGATCTCGCGCGCCTGGATCTCGATATCGGTCGCCTGGCCCTGGGCACCGCCGGAAGGCTGGTGGACCATGATGCGGCTGTTCGGCAGGGCGAAACGCTTGTCCTTGGCCCCGGCCGCCAGCAACAGCGAGCCCATGGAGGCCGCCTGGCCGATGCAGACCGTGCTCACCGGGGCGCGAATATACTGCATCGTGTCATACATCGCGAGGCCGGCGGAAACGACGCCGCCCGGGCTGTTGATGTAGAAGGCGATGTCCTTGTTCGGGTTCTCGCTCTCGAGAAAGAGCAGCTGGGCGCAGATCGAGGAGGAGACCTGATCGAAGACCGGGCCTGTGAGAAAGATGATCCGCTCCTTCAACAGCCGGGAATAGATGTCCCAGGCGCGCTCGCCGCGGGCCGACTGCTCCACGACCATAGGGACCAAGTTGTTGTTGTAGACCTCGACAGGATCACGGTCCCGCATGATGACGCCTTTCAGACAGGTGGCAGGCGAGCCCAGCCTAGCCCGCAACCCTTAATGTGGTGCAACCGGAGCCGCGCCGGAAGGCCCCGCCGAATGGCGGGGGTCCGGCCCGGTCACGATCCGGTTCCGTGAAACTTGTATATCAGATTCACGCGGCGGCGGCAGCGGAAAGCTCGTCCGGTGCCACATTCCGCTCGCTCACCTTGGCCAGCTCGAGCATGAAGTCGACCACCTTCTCCTCGAAGATCGGGGAGCGGAGGTTCTCGGCCGCTTGCGGGTTCTTGCGGAAGAACTCCATCACCTGCTGCTCCTGGCCGGGATAGCGGGCGGCTTCCTGCCGCATCGCCCGGGACAGCTCATCGGCAGTGACCGAGATGTTGTTGGTCCGGCCGATCTCGGAGAGGAGCAGACCGAGGCGGATGCGGCGCTCGGCGATGGCGCGGTAGTCGGCCTTCAGCACCTCCTCGTCCTTGCCCTTGTCGTCCTCGTCCAACCGGCCGGCCTTCAGGTCGGCCTCGATGCGCTCCCAGATCTGGGCGAACTCGGCCTCCACCATGCCCTCAGGCACGGGGAAGCTGGCGCGCTCGGCCAGGCCGTCGAGCAGCGAGCGCTTCACCTTCAGGCGGGAGAGGTTGTCGTATTCCTGCTGGAGCGAGCCGCGCACGGCCTCCTGCAGCTTCGCCAGGTCCTCGAAGCCCATGCTCTTGGCGAGTTCGTCATCGACCGGCGAGTTCACCGGCGCCTTCAGCCCCTTGCAGGTCACGGTGAAGGCGGCCGCCTTGCCGGCCAGCTCCTTCGCACCGTACTCCTCCGGGAAGCTGACATTCACGGTCCGGGTCTCGCCCGCCTTGATGCCCTCGAGCTGTTCGGTGAAGCCGGGGATGAAGCCTGCGCCGGCCACCTCGATCTGCATGTCGGTCGCGCTGCCGCCCGGGAAGGGCTCGCTCTCGCCCTCCAGCGTCCCGGTGAAGTCGCAGACCGCGACCTCGCCCTTCTGCGCGCCGCGATCCTCGGTGACGTCCTCGAGCTTCCGGTTGCGGGCGGCGATCGTCTCGATCGTGGTGTTCACCTGCTCCTCGGAGGGCTCGGCCTTGAGCCGCTCCACCTCGATGCCAGCGAAGTCGGGCATCGGGATCTCCGGCAGCAGCTCCAGCTCGACCTTGAACTCGAGGTCGGCGCCATCAGCGAAATTCACCAGCTCGATCTTGGGCTGCAGCGCCGGGCGGAGGCCGCGATCGGTCACCACCTGCTGCGTCGCCTTGCTGACCGACTGCTCCAGCACCTCGCTCATCACCGCCTGGCCATAGCGGGCCTTCACCACGCTCGCCGGGATCTTGCCGGGGCGGAAGCCGGGCAGGCGCAGCTCGCGGCCCAGCTCGTCGAGCCGCCGCGTGCGCTCGGCCGCGATATCGGCCGCCGGGACCGATACCGTATAGGCCCGCTTCAGCCCGTCATTCGCGACCTCGGTCACCTGCATCGTCGTCACTTTCTTCCCAAACCCTGTAAGCGGCGCCGATGGTGCGGGCGGAGGGACTTGAACCCCCAAGGCTTGCGCCACCGGAACCTAAATCCGGCGTGTCTGCCAATTCCACCACGCCCGCCCAAGGCCGGAGAGAAGCCAGGACGACGCCGGATTGGGGCGTGTAGCGCAGGCCATGCCGCTTTCCAAGGCTCGACGCTCCGATTCCCGCCGCATGGACGAGCGATGGCGGTTCGGGCGATACCCCCGGCCATGCCTCGCCGCCCCCCTTCCCGCTTCCGCTGGCTCCGCCGCCTGGGCTTCCTGCTGCTCGCCATGGTGCTGATCGGCGCCGCGGGCCTTGCCGGCGCCCTCTGGTGGAGCCTGCCGGCCGAGGAGGGCGAGCTGCGCCTGGCCGGCCTTTCCGCCCCGGTCGAGGTGACGCTCGATGCGCAGGGGATCCCCCGCATCGCCGCCGCGGATGAGCGGGATGCGGCCATGGCCCTCGGCTGGCTTCACGCCCGCGACCGGATGTTCCAGATGGAGCTGATGCGCCGCGGCGCCGCTGGCCGCCTGGCGGAACTTGTCGGCCCGCCGGCGCTGCGGCTCGACCGCTTCACCCGCACCCTCGGTCTCGCCCGCCGCGCCCAGGCCGACCTGGCCGCGCAATCGCCCGAGACCCGGGCGGTGCTGGAAGCCTATGCCGCCGGGGTGAATGCCTGGATCGCCGCCCGCGGCCGCTTCGCCGCGCCGGAATTCCTCGCCCTCGGCGCGCCTGAGGCCTGGCAGCCGGCGCACAGCCTGCTCTGGGGCAAGGTGATGGGGCTCTGGCTCTCCGGCAATTGGCGGAGTGAGTTGGAGCGCGCGCGCCTTACCGCCCTCCTGCCGCCGGAGCGGCTGCGCGAGCTCTTCCCCGCCGAGGGCAGCGCGGGGCGGCCGGATCAGCCGCAGGCCGCGCTAGACCCTGATCGGCTCGGGCGCCTCGCCGCCGCCCTGCCGCGCTTCCCGGAGGCGGGCACCCTCCCCGGTTCGGCGAGCAATGCCTGGGCGGTCGCCGGCCGCCACTCCACCTCCGGCGCGCCGCTGCTGGCCTCGGACCCGCATCTCGGCTTCCAGGCACCGATCCTCTGGTACCTGGCGCGGATCGACCTGAGGGACGGGCGGATGCTCGCCGGCGCGACCTCGCCCGGCGTGCCCTTCCTGGTGATCGGGCGGAACGCGCAACTCGCCTGGGGCTTCACCACCACTCATTCGGATACCCAGGACCTCTTTATCGAGCGCCTGGCCGGGCCGGATGCCTATGAGACGCCGGACGGGCCGCGCCCCTTCACCGTGGTCGAGGAACGGATCGGCGTGCGCGGCGCCCAGCCGGAGATCCTGCGGGTTCGGGAGACGCGGCACGGGCCGGTCATCTCCGACCTCGACGAGACGCAGCGCGGGGACGGGACCGTGCTCGCCCTGGCCGCCGCCAACCTTGCTCCGGCCGATACGGCGGCGACCGGCCTGTATGTGCTGAACCGCGCAGGCTCGGTCGCCGAGGCGCGAGGGGCGGCGGCGCTGGTTACCAGCCCTCCGCAGAACCTGATGGCGGCCGATGCCGGCGGCAGCATCGGCATGCTGCTCACCGGACGGACACCGGTTCGCAAGGCAGGGGATGGCACGATGCCCGTCCCCGGATGGGACGGCGCGCATGACTGGCTCGGCTGGGCGCCCTTCGAGGCCTTGCCGCATGTCCTCGACCCATCGAGCGGCATGCTGGCTAATGCCAACAACCGGGTGGCGCCGGCTGGCCATCCGGTCTTCCTCGGTGCGGAATGGACCGCCGATTGGCGCTTTCGCCGAATCGGCGCCCTGCTCGCGGCGCGACCGCAGCACGACGCCGCAGGCTTTGCCGCCATGCAGCGCGACACGGTCTCCCCCTTCGCCCGGTCGCTGATCGGTCCCGACTCATTGCTGCGCAGCCTGCCCATGGCCGAGGGCGCTGCCGGCCGGGCACAGGCGCTGCTGCTCGGCTGGGATGGCGATGTCGCCGCCGACCGGCCGGAGCCGCTGATCTTCAATGCCTGGCTGAAGCGGCTGGGGCGGCTGGCGCTGGCGGCCGGTGGCGTGCCGGAGGGTGCCACAGGGCCGCACGCGGCCTTCCTGAGCCTGATCCTGTCGCCTGACAATCGCGGAGCGGCTTGGTGCAGCGGCGACTGCCGTGCGCTCGCCGCCCGCGCCCTCGCCGAATCGGTTGCCGCGTTGCAGCCGACCCAGGGCGAGGAGCCGGCCGGCTGGCGCTGGGGTGCTGTCCACCGTGCCGTGTTCGAGCATCCGCTGCTGCGCGCCATCCCCGGCCTCGGCGATCTTGGGCGGCTGGAAGCAATGACTGGCGGCGATGAATGGACCATCGCCCGCGGCGGCGTGCGCGGTGGCCAGGGCACCGAAGCCTGGCAGCATGTCCATGGCGCCGGCCTGCGCCTGGTCGCCGACCTCGCCGACCCCGACTCGACGCTGGCCGTCATTGCCACCGGGCAGTCCGGCCATCCGCTCTCGCCTCATTGGGACGACCTGCTGCCAACCTGGCGTGACGGGAGCGCCATCCGGCTGGGCCGCGCCCCTTCAGGCCCCGCTGGGCGGTTCCGACTGTTGCCCTGACAAATCGTCCCTGATCTCCCTAAGGCTTGCGGTTGATTCCCGCGCCGCACGCGCCGACACTGGGCGAAGCGATGCTGCACCGCCCCAACCGACGTCCGCAATTCTTCTACACGACCGCTCCCTTGCCCTGCCCTTACCTGGCGGGCCGGACGGAACGGAAGATCGTGACCGAGCTGACAGGGCCGGATGCGGAGGCTCTGCATGATCGGCTGTCACGTGCCGGGTTCCGACGCAGCCACAACATCGCCTATTCGCCGGTCTGCCCCGGCTGCTCGGCCTGCATCCCGATCCGTATCCTCGCCGGGCAGTTCGAGCCGAACCGGGCGCAGCGGAAGCTGCAGAAGGTCAATGCCGATATCGCTGGCTTCGAGATGCCGGCCCGTGCCACGGCGGAGCAATTCGCGCTCTTCCAGCGCTACCAGCAGGCGCGGCATGGCGAGGGCGACATGGCGGCGATGGGCTTCTACGACTACCGGGCGATGGTCGAGGACACGCCGATCACGACTGGAATGGTGGAGTTCCGGGATTCGAAGGATCGCCTGGTCGGCGCCTGCCTGACCGACTGGCTCTCCGATGGCCTTTCAGCCGTCTATTCCTTCTACGACCCGGCGGCGGACCGCCGATCGCTCGGCAGCTGGGCGATCCTTTGGCTGGTGGCGCGGGCGCAGGCGCTTGGCCTGCCCTTCGTCTATCTCGGCTACTGGGTGCCGGAGAGCCGGAAGATGTCCTACAAGAGCCGCTTCCGGCCGAGTGAGGTGCTGATCGGCGGCGTCTGGCGCGTGCTCGAGGATCAGCCAGCGGTCGATCTTGCGGAAGTCGTCCCGGCCTTGTCTGGCTGATACGACGGCCCCATTCCTGTTTTGCGTTGGAATGACGAACCCCCCTCGGCTGGGCCTGAGGGGGGTGTTTTGGGATGCGGGGACAGGATTTGAACCTGTGACCTTCAGGTTATGAGCC
>CADCTD010000050.1 GCA_902805545.1 uncultured Craurococcus sp.
GGGCCGCCCGCGGGGCGGGGACCGGCCGCAGGTGCTGCTGCGGTGCTGGCAGCGGGCGTGGGGGCGGCCGGGCGGGTGCCCGGCGTGACCACGCGCTTCTTCACCACCTCGACCTGGACGGTCTTGCTGCGGCCATGGCTGAAGCTCTGGCGGACGCTGCCCGCATCCACCGTCTTGCCCAGTTCCAGGCGGCCACCGGCCGGCCGGAGGCTCAGCCTGCTCTTCGCCGCATCCTGGTCGTTCTGGTCACTCATGCGCTGATCCGAACCCGATCCGTCTGACGTCATTGCCGTCCGTTCACTGCCGACGCGAGGCTTCGCGCCGGAAAAACCTAATTCGCCGCCGTGCCGGCGATGCCGGCGAGCCGTGCGGCCTCGACCTCGATGGCCTCGGCCAGTCGTCCCGGCGCGATGGCCACATGGACGGCCTGGTCCCGGCCGAAGATGCCGCCGAGCATGTCGGCCGGCAATGGCGCCACGACCGGCAGCCCGAACCCGCCGACATGCCTGGCCCTTTCCCTTGGGCTGCCGTCGGAGGCTTCCACCAACAGCCCGGCCTTGCCGGACCGCATCCATTCCCGCACCGAATCCCGGCCGCAAATGGCCTGGCCGCCGCGCCGGGCGAAGCCGACGAGATCGCGGAGGCGGCGCTTCAGGCCGTCCTCGATCCGCACGCGAAGGTCAGGGGGCGGGTTCACGGTGCCGCGAGCCGCCCTGGAGAAGGCGCCGCGCGTCAGGGCGCGTTCTAACACATCGGCCTTGGCCGACAACCACATTCCCCGGCCGGGCAGCCTGCCGGCCAGATCGGGGACCAATTCGCGGTCGGGGCCGAGCACGAAGCGGATCATCCGCTCCTTCGGCAGGCTCTCCCGCGTGACGATGCAGCGGCGGAGCGGGCCGCGCTCGGCCTCCTCCGCCTCACCGGCTACCGCCGGCTCATGCTGGGGGGCCGTCTGCATTCGTGCCGTCCTCGGCGAACCAGTGCTCGCGCGCCGCCATGATGACGGCATTGGCCGTCTCCTCGTCCATGGCATCGGTGCCGACGATCTCGATCAGCTCGTCGGAGGCGAGGTCGGCCAGGTCGTCCAGCGTCTTCACTCCCTTCTCGCCGAGCGCCACAAGTTGCGACGGGGTGAAGCCGCCGATCTCGGCAACCGCATCCTCGACGCCCATCTCGCGCCGCTTCTCGTCCAGCTCCACGTCGCGGCGCTCGAGCCAGGATTCGGCGCGTCGCTTCAGCTCGGCGGCGACGCTCTCGTCGAAGCCCTCGATGCCGGCCAGCTCCTCGTCCTCGACCGAGATGATGTCCTCGACCGAGGTGAAGCCCTCGGTCACCAGCAGCCCGGCGATGACATCATCGACGTCCAGCGCCTCGACGAAGAGGCCGGAGCGCTTGCGGAATTCCTCCTGCCGCCGCTCCGATTCCTCGGCCTCGGTCAGGATGTCGATGTCCCAGCGGGTGAGCTGCGAGGCGAGGCGGACATTCTGGCCGCGACGCCCGATGGCCAGCGACAATTGGTCGTCCGGCACGACGACTTCAACCCGCCGCGCATCGTCGTCGAGCACGACCTTGGTGACCTCGGCCGGGGCCAGGGCATTGACGACGAAGGTGGCGTTGTCGCCGGACCAGGGGATGATGTCGATCTTCTCGCCCTGCAGCTCCTGCACCACGGCCTGGACGCGGCTGCCGCGCATGCCGACGCAGGCGCCGACGGGATCGATGGAGCTGTCGCGCGAGATCACCGCCATCTTGGCGCGGCTGCCGGGGTCGCGGGCGACGGCGCGGATCTCGATGATGCCGTCGTAGATCTCAGGCACTTCCTGGGCGAAGAGCTTGGCCAGGAAGCCGGGATGGGTGCGGCTGAGGAAGATCTGCGGGCCGCGCGGCTCCTCCCGCACGTCGTAGATATAGGCCCGCACCCGGTCGCCGTTCTTGAAGGCCTCGCGGGGGATGGTCTCGTCGCGGCGAAGCAGGGCCTCGGCGCGGCCGAGATCGACCATCAGGTTCCCGTACTCGGTCCGCTTCACCGTGCCGTTGATGATCTCGCCGACGCGGTCCTTGTACTCGTCGAACTGCTTCTTGCGCTCGACCTCGCGCACGCGCTGGACGATGACCTGCTTGGCCGTCTGCGCCGCGATGCGGCCGAAATCGATCGGCGGCAGCGGGTCGATGATGAACTCGCCCGCCTGGATGCCGGGCTTGAACTTCTGGGCGATGCGGAGCGGGATCTGCGTCGCCTCGTTCTCGACCGGCTCGAGGTCGACGACCTCGGTCCAGCGGGAGAGGCGGACCTCGCCGTTCTTGCGGTCGATGACGGCGCGGATGTCCTTCTCGTGCCCGTACTTGGCGCGGCCGGCCTTCTGGATGGCCTGCTCCATCGCCTCCAGCACCTCGTCGCGCTCGATCATCTTCTCGCGGGCGACGGCGTCGGCGACCTGCAGCAGCTCCGGGCGCGCGATGGTGATATCGACGGCCATGGCGCTAATTCCTCCTGGGCGGCTTGGGGGCTTCGGCTGCCGGTTCCGCGGCATCCGTCTCGTCGTGTTGGTCGGGAACATCCTGGTCGGGAAGGCCGGCCGCGGCGGCGGCGGTAGCTTCGATCAGGGCGTCGGTCAGCACCAGCTTGGCGCGGCGGATGTTGCCGCGGGGCACGGCGATGTCGGTGCCTTCCTCGAGGCGCATGCGGGCCGCGGCGTCATCGGCGCCGAGGATCGTGCCGCGGAAGCGGCGGCGGCCGTCCTGCGGCACCATCAGCTCCATCGTGGCGAGGTGGCCGGCATAGTTCACCCAGTCCTTGGTGCGGGTCAGCGGACGGTCGATGCCGGCGGAGGAGACCTCGAGCGACCACTCGCCCTTGATCGGGTCCTCGACATCGAGCACGGCGCCGACGGCATGGCTGATCGCCTCGCAATCCTCGACGCGGAAGGCGGCGCCGTCGGCGCGGTCGGCCATGATCTGCACGACCGGGCGCTCCTTGCCGCTGACCTGCACGCGCACGAGCTCGTAGCCCATATGTTCGATGGTGGGCGCCACCGCATCGGCGATGCGGGCCTCGAGGCCTTCGTGCTGCGGGCGTTCGGTCGGCAAAAACAAAAAAGGCGGCCCGTGAAGGCCACCCCCCTGAGAGCGGATGAGGTTAACTGGCGCAACTATAGGCATCGGCCAGCCCGGGTGCAAGCGGTGCCGCGCAGCGCCGCGGCGAGGGCGGCGGCGGCCTCGCGGGCGGCCTGGCGGACGCCGGCCTCCGTCCAGTGGATGCCGTCGAGGCCGGGGGTGATGGCGGCCATCGAGCCGCCGGAGGGGAGGCCGAGGCCGGACTGGGCGGCGCGGATCGCCTCCGCACGGCGGACCAGGGCCGGGTCGAGGGGCTGGCGGCGGGCGAGACCGGGCAGGTGCATCGCCAGCCTGCCGCTGCCGAGCAAGGTGGTGCGGCCGAGCAAAGGTGGAAGCGGGGCGAGCAGGACGGGCATCGCCGGGGAGGCGGTGCGGAGGGTGGCGATGACAGCGGCGAGGCGCTCGGCATAGGCCGCGGGCGGCGTGCCGGCGAGGACATCCGTGGTGCCATGGGCAAGGATGAGGGCGGCCGAGGCGGGCATCGCCGCCATGCGCCGCAGCCGGGCGCCGGGCCGGGTGGCGGGGTCGGCGAGCATGGCGGCACTGCTGTCGCCCCAGGCGGCATTGACCAGGCCGAGCGGCAGGCCGGGGCCGAGATGGCGGGCCAGCTCGGCGAGCAGGATGCGGGCGCCGAGTGGGGCGATGGCCGTGGTCCAGCCCGTTGCCTCGTCGGGGAGGATGGCGGCGAGGGGCGGGGCCGGCGGGTCATCGGGCGTGGCGGGGAAGGCGCCGGCCGCGGCCGGGGCGGTGGCGAAGAGGGAGCTCGCCTGGGACTGGCCGGTGACGATCACGACGAGGCCGATGGCGAAGCGGCCGCCGACCGGGGCAAGGCTGCCGTCCGGTTCGCGGCGGAGCAGGCGGTACCAGCCGCCGGGCGGCAGGCTGCCCTCCGGGCCGGCGATCATGCGGCCGGCCTCGTCCTCGGCCTGCCAGGCGGTGCCCGGGGGAAGGCGCGGCCCCTCCCCGAGCGGGTAGATCCGGTCGGGCGATGGCTCCGCGGCGGCGGCGGAGGCCGCGAGCCAGAGGCAGGCGAGGAGGGCGGCGGGCCGGAGCATCAGCCGCGCCGCGTGAGGCTCCAGTAGAGCGGGCTGCGGCCCTCGCGCAGGGCCTTGGCCTCGTAGCGGGTGCCGGGCCAGCCCTCCGGGCGGGCGGTGGCGGGCGAGGGCACGTCGAAGAACGCCTGCGCCGCCATCACCTCCGCCACCCAGCCCTGGTAGGTCGGGTCGTCGCTGGCGATGCGCCATTCGGCGCCGGGGCGGAGGACGCGGGCGACGAGGGGCAGCATGGCCGGGTTCACGAAGCGCCGCTTGGCGTGGCGGGCCTTCGGCCAGGGGTCGGGGAAGAGCAGGAAGAGGCGGTCGAGCGCGCCCTCCGGCAGCAGGCCGAGCAGGTGGCGGGCATCCTGCGGCCAGAGGCGGAGATGGCCGGGGAGGAGGGCCGTCGCTTCCTCGCCCTCCGGGACGAGCTGGGTGAGGAGCGAGCAGAGCCCGTTCTCGAAGACCTCGGAGGCGATGTAGCCGATATCGGGGTTCGCCCTGACCTGCGCCAGGCTGTGCTCGCCGCCGCCGAAGCCGACCTCGAGCCAGAGGGCCGTGACGGGGGTGGCGAAGGCGGCGCGCGGGTCGGCTGCCTGCTCCGGCGAGAGGCGGAGGCGGGGCAGCGTCTCCTCCAGCAGCCGCTGCTGGCGCGGGCGGAGGGGATGGCCGCGGCGGCGGCCATAGAGCCGGTCGGGGATGCCCTCGGCGAGAGGGGGACGGTCAGCGGTCATGGGCATGATATGGCGCCGGCATGCGGAATGGCTGCATGCCGGCGCCTTCCATCAACGCCCGAAGGCGCGCTTCAGCTCCGGGGCCAGGAGGTCGGTGCGCTCCCAGGTGAAGGTGTCGCGCGCCAGGTCGGGCGTCCGGCCGAAATGGCCGTAGGCGCTGGAGGGGACGTAGATCGGGCGGTTGAGGCGCAGCAGCTCGCGGATGCCGCGGGGGGAGAGGTTCACCATCTCCTGCACCACGCCCGCGAGCTTCACCTCGTCCACGTCATGCCCGGTGCCGTGCAGGTCGAAATAGACCGAGAGCGGCTTGGAGACGCCGATGGCGTAGGAGACCTGGATGGTGCAGCGGTCGGCGAGGCCGGCCGCGACCACGTTCTTCGCCACGTAGCGGGCGGCATAGGCGGCGGAGCGGTCGACCTTGGTCGGGTCCTTGCCGCTGAAGGCGCCGCCGCCATGCGGGGCCGCGCCGCCATAGGTGTCGACGATGATCTTGCGCCCCGTGAGGCCGGCATCGCCGTCCGGGCCGCCGATGACGAACTTGCCGGTCGGGTTCACGTAGAACTCGGCCTCGGGCACCTCCCATCCGGCGGGCAGGACGTCGCGGACGATCGGGCGCAGCAGCTCCTTGATCTCGGCCTGGTCCATCCCCTCGTCATGCTGGGTCGAGATGACGACGCAGGTGACGCCGGCGGGCTTGCCGTCGACATAGCGCAGCGTGACCTGGGACTTGGCGTCGGGCTGCAGGCCGCGGGCGCGCTTGTCGCCGGCATGGCGGTATTCCGCCATCTTGCGCAGGATGGTGTGGGCGAAGGTGAGCGGGGCGGGCATCAGCTCCGGCGTCTCGTTCGTCGCGTAGCCGAACATGATGCCCTGGTCGCCGGCGCCCTCATCCTTGTTGCCGGCCGCGTCGACGCCGACGGCGATGTCGGCGGACTGGGCGTGCAGATGGCATTCGAAGGCGGCGTTGCGCCAGGAGAAGCCGTCCTGGTCGTAGCCGATATCCTTCACCGCGGCGCGGACGAGGTCCTCCAGCAGGCCAGGGGTGACGCTCTCCGGCCCGCGCGTCTCGCCGGCGAGGACGATGCGGTTGGTGGTGACCAGCGTCTCGCAGGCCACGCGCGCATAGGGGTCAGCCGAGAGGAAGGCGTCGAGCACCGTGTCGGAGATCCGGTCGGCGACCTTGTCGGGGTGGCCTTCGGACACGGATTCGGAGGTGAAAAGGTAGTCGCCCTTGTCGCGCATGGCTTGGTTCGGCCTCTTGTCGCGGATTGACGGTCCGGCATACCCCGGCCTGGCTGGCCCCGAGCGGGGCGCGCGTGTGTCGCAGGCGGGGGGCGGGGGGTCAAGCGGAAGGGCCGGGACTCCCAACACGGCTTGTTGCAGGACCGTTCAGGCCATCCCGAGGACGTGGCGCATGTCATAGAGGCCGGGCGGGCGGCCCTGCAGCCAGAGCGCGGCGCGGACGGCGCCCGTCGCATAGGCCCGGCGGTCGAAGCTGCGATGGGTGAGGATGATCTGCTCGGCGCCTGCGGCGAAGATCACGCTGTGCTCGCCGACGACCTGGCCGCCGCGGAGCGCGGCGAAGCCGATCGTGCCGGTTCCCCGCGCGCCGCAATGCCCGTCGCGGCCGCTTTCGGAGCCGGCCTCCTCCAGCGTGGTGCCGCGGCCGCGGGCGACAGCGCGGCCGAGCGCGATGGCGGTGCCGGAGGGGGCGTCCACCTTCTGGCGGTGGTGCATCTCGAGGATCTCGGCATCGTACTGCGCCCCCGGCAGGGCGACGGCCATCCGCTCGGCCATGGCGAGGACGAGGTTCACGCCCGGGGCGAAATTGGCGGCATAGACGACCGGGATGCGGCGCGCGGCCTCGGCCAGCGCGGCTTCCTGCGCCGTCGACAGGCCCGACGAGCCGAGGACGAGGGGGATGCCGGCCGCGAGCGCCGCCGCGGCATGGGCCTCGGCGGCGGCGGCATGGCTGAAGTCGATGACGACCTCGCTGGCGGCGAAGAGCGGGGCCGGGTCGTCGCCGCGGCGGAGGCCGCCCGCGAGGGTGGCTCCGGCGGCGGCGACCTCCTCGGTGAGGAGGCGGCCCATGCGGCCGGTGATGCCGGCGATGCCGATGCGGAGGGACATGACGGCAGTCTGGCCGGGCGCCGGTCGCCCGTCCAGATGGTCAGGTCAGGGAACCTCGGACCAGTAGGGACGGACGCCGTAGTAGTCCGAGAGGCGCTGGCCCCATTGGCGGTCGGCCCAGTCGACCTCGTCGGTCGTGGCATAGCTCGGAGCGCCCTCGAGCTGGTCGCGGTCGAGATCGACCATATAGCCGCCGAGCTCCACGTCGTAGCGCAACATGGACCAGGGGAGGGGGTGGTAGCGCTCGCCGATGCCGAGGAAGCCGCCGAAGGCCATCACTGCATAGGCGACGCGTCCGGAACGCTTGTCGAGCATGACATCCTCGACCGTGCCGAGCCGCTCGCCGCGCCGGTTGAAGACGGGCGTGCCGCCAACCTTGCCGGCGGCGATAAGCTGGGCGGTTTCCTCGATGGCCACGCCGGGGGCCACAGGGCTGGCGGCCATGCCTGGTCTCCTGTTTTGAAGGGGGGGCGGGCGGCGGTGCGATGGGACCAGTCGCGCACCGCCGCCTGCCTGGACCGCCGTTTGGGGGGAAGTGCGGCGGTCGGGTGGTTCAACGTGGCGAATCGGCCCGGGTTCCCGCAGCCGAATCATTCTTCCAGCGCTATCCCCTACCGCGCCAGCCCGTCCCAGAAATCCTTCACTTTTGCGAAGAACCCTTCGCTTTCCGGGCTGGTGCGGCCGCCCTTGGCGGCCTCGGCCTCGAATTCCTCGAGCAATTCGCGCTGGCGCTTGCTGAGGTTCTGCGGCGTCTCGACCGAGACCTGGACATACATGTCGCCCCGCGCCGCGCTGCGGAGGACGGAGAAGCCCTTGGAGCGCAGGCGGAACTGGTCCCCTGCCTGGGTGCCGGCCGGGATGGTGACGCGGGCGCGGCTGCCATCGATCACCGGCACCTCGACCGCGCCGCCGAGCGCCGCCTGCGTCATCCTGAGGGGCACGCGGACGAAGATGTTGGCGCCGTCGCGCTGGAAGATCGAATGCTGGCGGATGCCGACATCGACATAGAGGTCGCCCGCCGGCGCGCCGCGCAGCCCGGCCTCCCCCTCGCCGGCGAGGCGGATGCGGGTGCCGTCCTCGACGCCGGCCGGGATGGAGACATTGAGGGTGCGGTCGCGCTGCACCCGGCCGGCGCCCTGGCAGACCTTGCAGGGGTTCTTGATGATCCGGCCCTGGCCGCCGCAGGTGGGGCAGGTGCGCTCGATCAGGAAGAAGCCCTGCTGGGCGCGGACCTTGCCGGCGCCCTGGCAGGTCGGGCAGGTCTGCGCCGCGGTGGAGCCGGCCTCGGCGCCGCTGCCGTTGCAGGCCTCGCAGGAGACGCTGGACGGCACGCGGACCGTCGACTTGGTGCCGGCGAAGGCGTCCTCGAGGCTGATCTCGACCGTGGTGCGGAGGTCGGCGCCGCGGCCGGAGGCCTGGCGCTGCCGGCCGCGCCCGCCGCCGCCACCGAAGCGGCCGAACATCTCCTCGAAGATGTCCTCGAAGCCGGCGCCGAAGGGGTTGCCGCCCGCGCCGCCACCGCCGCCCGGGCCGCCGCCGCCCTCGAAGGCGGCATGGCCGAAGCGGTCATAGGCCGCGCGTTTCTCGGCATCCTTCAGGACGTCGTAGGCCTCGTTCAGCTCCTTGAACTTGGCCTCGGCCTCCTTGTCACCCTGGTTGCGGTCAGGGTGGTAGACCATCGCCAGCTTGCGATAGGCCTTTTTCAGCTCGTCCTCGCTCGCCTCGCGCGAGACGCCGAGCACTTCGTAAAAATCCCGCTTCGCCATGGCCGGGGCGACATCCCCTGAGGAAGGTGCAGCGAAAAGGGCCCGGAGGAACCAGTCCCCGGGCCCGAACTCCGACAAGCCCGGCCCCTTTGAAGGGCCGGGCGCTGCCCGGGCTTAGCCGGACTTCTTCTTGGTGGGGTCGACTTCCTCGAAGTCGGCATCCACCACCTTGTCGGAACCGCCGCCGGGGGCCCCGGCGCCAGGCTGGGCACCGCCGGCCTGCTGCTGCTGCTCGGCGGCCTGCTGCGCCTTGTAGAGCGCCTCGCCGACCTTCATCGTCGCCTGGGAGAGCGCCTCGGAGGCGGAGCGGATGGCCTCGAGCTCGCCGCCCTCGAGGGCGGTGCGGGCCGTGGCGATCGCGCTCTCGACCTCGCCCTTCTCGGACGGGCCGACCTTGTCGCCATTCTCCTTCAGCGTCTTGTCGGCGCTGTGGATCAGGGCCTCCAGGTTGTTCCGGACCTCGACGGTCTCGCGGCGCTTCTTGTCGGCTTCCGCGTTGGCTTCCGCCTCCTTCACCATCCGCTCGATGTCGTTGTCCGACAGGCCGGAGCGGGCCTGGATCTTGATCTGCTGCTCCTTGCCGGTGGCCTTGTCCTTCGCCGAGACGGAGACGATGCCGTTGGCGTCGATGTCGAAGGTCACCTCCACCTGCGGCACGCCGCGCGGCGCCGGCGGGATGCCCTGCAGGTCGAAATTGCCGAGCAGCTTGTTGTCGGCCGCCATCTCCCGCTCGCCCTGGAAGACCTTGATCGTCACGGCGGTCTGGTTGTCGTCGGCCGTCGAGAAGACCTGGGACTTCTTGGTCGGGATCGTCGTGTTGCGGTCGATCAGCCGGGTGAACACGCCGCCCAGCGTCTCGATGCCGAGGCTCAGCGGGGTCACGTCGAGCAGCAGGACGTCCTTCACCTCGCCCTTGAGCACGCCGCCCTGGATGGCGGCGCCGATGGCGACGACCTCGTCCGGGTTGACGTTGCGGGCGGGCTCCTTGCCGAAGAACTGCTTCACCGCCTCGATGACCTTGGGCATGCGGGTCATGCCGCCGACCAGGATCACCTCGTCGATCTCGCCGGCGGTGAGGCCGGCATCCTTCAGCGCCTGCTTGCAGGGCTCCATGGTGCGGGCGATGAGGTCATCGACCAGCGCCTCGAGCTTCGAGCGGGTCAGCGTCATCACCAGGTGCTTCGGCCCGGAGGCGTCGGCGGTGATGAAGGGCAGGTTCACCTCGGTCTGCTTGGCGGAGGAGAGCTCGATCTTCGCCTTCTCGGCGGCCTCCTTCAGGCGCTGCAGGGCGAGCTTGTCGCCGCGCAGGTCGATGCCCTGCTCCTTGCGGAACTCGTCGGCCAGGTAGTCGATGATGCGCGCATCGAAGTCCTCGCCGCCGAGGAAGGTGTCGCCGTTGGTGGACTTCACCTCGAAGACGCCGTCGCCGATCTCGAGCACGGAGACGTCGAAGGTGCCGCCGCCGAGGTCGTAGACCGCGATGGTGCCGCCCTTCTTCTGGTCCATGCCGTAGGCGAGGGCTGCCGCCGTCGGCTCGTTGATGATGCGCAGCACCTCGAGGCCCGCGATGGCGCCGGCCTCCTTGGTGGCCTGGCGCTGGGCGTCGTTGAAGTAGGCGGGGACGGTGATGACGGCCTGCGTCACCTTCTCGCCGAGATAGGCCTCGGCCGTCTCCTTCATCTTGGTCAGCACATTGGCGCTGATCTGCTGCGGCGCGTATTTCTGCCCCTCGACCTCGACCCAGGCATCGCCGTTGTCGGCACGGGCGATCTTGTAGGGGACGAGGTTGATGTCCTTGTTGACGATCGGGTCGTCGAAGCGGCGGCCGATGAGGCGCTTCACCGCGTAGAGCGTGTTGTTCGGGTTGGTCACCGCCTGGCGCTTGGCGCTCTGGCCGACCAGCCGCTCGCCATTCTTGGCGAAGGCGACCATGGAGGGCGTCGTGCGCGCCCCTTCGGCGTTCTCGATGACCCGCGTCTCCTTGCCTTCCATGATGGCGATGCAGGAGTTGGTCGTGCCGAGATCGATGCCGATAACCTTGCTCATCCGTACTTCTCCTCTGCGGCGGGCGGGGGCGGCCCTTGGATTGGCACCGCGCCCGTCCCCTTCAACTGACCTTGCCCAGGCCTGGGCCCGGGCGATCTTCGGATGGGAATATTGCCGGAATGCTTCCGGCGACGCCCCCGATGTATTGGCGGGCCAGGGGCAGAACAAGCCCCCTGCCCGGGTTCTGGCTAAATTTTAGGCGGCCGAGGCGCTGGCCGAGCCGCCGGCCGCGACGACGACCATGGCCGGCTTCAGCAGGCGGCCGTTCAGCGTCCAGGCCGGGGTCCAGGCCTGGATGACGGTGCCGGGGGCGACTCCCTCGGGCGCCGGCTGCTCGGCCATCGCCTGGTGCAGCGCGGGATCGAAGGGCTGCCCTTGGGCCTCCTGGCGCTGGATGCCGTGGCGCTCGAGCACGCCGAGGAAGCTGCGCTCGACGCCCTCGAAGCCCTCGCGCAGCTTCACCAGCAGCGGGTCCTCGTCGCCGCGCGGGGCGGGGAGCGCCTCCAGGCCGCGGCGGAGGTTCTGCGCGGCCTCGACGACGTCGCCGGCGAATTTCTGGATGGCGTAGTTGCGGGCATCCGCCACCTCGCGCTGGGTGCGGGCGCGGAGGTTCTGCGTCTCCGCCTCGGCGCGCATCCAGCGGTCGCGGAACTGGGCGACCTCGGCCTCGAGGGCTGCGATGCGCTCGGCGAAGCTGTTCGGCGGGGACTGGTCGGGGCTCGCCTCGGCTTCGGTGGCCTGGGCCGCGGCTTGCGTATCCGCCGGCGCGGTGCCCGGCGGCAGGTCGGTTGGATCGCTCATGCCTGTCTTTGCAAAAGGGGGGAAACTATCCCGCGTCAGGTAGTCGCTACGGGAGGCGAGGGCAACCGGGGCCGCGCGGTTTACCCAAGCCGGGCATCGTAGAGCCAGCGCCGGACCTTGCGGGCGGCGATGCCGCGGCTTGCCGGGTGCTGGGGATTGACGAGGATGTTCCGCTCCTCCGGCACGATGACCGAGGGAAGGACCAGCAGCGCCGAGCGGCCGGCGCGGAGCCATTGCGTGCCGAAGGCGATGCTGGCGCGGCCGGCGGGCTCCGCGTCCCAGCCGACCGGCAGGCTCGCGGGCGTCTCGCGCTGCGCCGCCGCCCAGAGCGGGTCGGGGATGGCGATCTCGACGAGGTAGCGGTTGAGCGGCAGGCCGCCGGCATTCAGGTGGACGACCGTCTCGAGGCAGGCGAGGGCGCGGCTCTCCGAGGCGTAGAGCAGGGGCAGCCCCCGCTCGTTCCAACGGCCGCCGGTCTGCTTCGCGCCGGCGCCGGAGAGGTCATCGGCCTCGTAGTCGGGCGCGTCGGTGGCGATGCGCCAGGCGGTGCGGCTCACGCATAGGCCCCGCCCTGCATCTGGGCGAGGGTGGCGGAGACGAGGGCCTGGCCCTCCATCGTGTCCATCAGGTCCATCGGGCGGCGCCCGCCGAGGGCGGGCAGGGGCGCCTGCAGCCAGCGGGACATCCATCCCGTGGCATCGAACCCCTCCGGATTGCCGGAGGCCTGGATCATCGCCTCGAGCTGGCCGACGAGCTTCGCCATGCCGAGGACGCGCTCGCTCTCGCCGGGGGAGAGGGTCTGGTCCTGCTTCGCCTTCTTGTTCACCGTCGCCGGCGACAGGCGCAGCGCCTTGAGGGCGGCGCCCTGGCCGATGGAGAGGTCGGCGAAGATGCGCTTGGCCTCGCTCGCCCGGAGGCCGCCCTTGATCATCTCGATGCGCTCGATGGCCGAGGCCTGATAGAGGCGGAGATAGCCCGGCAGGCCGGCCGGGATGGCTTGGGAGTGCATGCTCTGCTCCTTCGAGCAATTCAGATGCTCTGTGGAGCAGGCGAAGTCAAGGCGCGTAGGCGTAGGGGCCGCCGCGCTCGAGCGCCCGGCGATAGGCGGGGCGGGCCTGGAGCGTGCGAAGCAGGCCGAAGAGCGCGGGGCGCGACGCATCCAGCCCGCCGCGGGCGGTCGCGGCCTCGAGCGGGAAGCTCATCATCACATCGGCGGCGGTGACCTCGGGGCCGGCGAAATGGCCCTCCTTCGCGACCTCCGCCTCCAGGTAGTCGAGCATGGCGGCGAGATTGGCCTCGATGCGGGAGAGGACCGGGGCGGCGGCCTCGCCGACGCGCATCAGGTAGAGCTTCACCAGCAGCGGCGTCATCGCCGAACCCTCGGCGAAATGCAGCCAGTAGCGGAAGCGCCGATGGGCCGGCGTGCCGGGCGGCGGGGCGAGGCGGCCGGCGCCGTGGCGCTCCAGCACGTACTCGACGATGGCGCCGGTCTCGGCGACCACCTCGCCATCCTCGACCAGCACGGGGGACTTGCCGAGCGGGTGGATGGCACGGAGCCCGGGCGGGGCGAGCATCGTCTGCGGGTCGCGCTCGTAGCGGATGACCTCGTAGGGGAGGTCCAGCTCCTCCAGGAGCCAGAGGATGCGCTGCGAGCGGGAGTTGTTCAGGTGATGGACCTGGATCATCGGCGGCCTCCGGTCATGCGGGGGCAGTCTGGGCGAGGCGGGGCCGATTGTCAGGGTGTTTCCCGGAAAAGCACCGGACCGCGGCTGTGCCGGCGGCGGTGTCTCAACCTCAAGTTTATTTTATGCCGTTAAGTTTCAAGCAAGACGAATGACAGACAGGACATACGACTCACGCAATCGCGAAGTCAGACCTCCATGAGCCGCCCCGGCGGCCAGGCCTTCCTCCGATCGGGATGACGGGCCAGGCAGCCGGGACGGCAGGCAGAAGGCAGGAGTTTCCGATGGCTCTCCCGAGACTGTTCATCTCGACCGACATGCAGATGATCACCGGCATCAACAACATCGACGGGGACAAGGACGACGTCCAGTCGATGGTCCATGCGCTGATGTACCAGGACAAATTCGACATCGTCGGCATCGCCTCGAGCGTCTCGCGCTGGCAGCCCGGCAAGAACGACACGTCCTTCATCCACCATGTGATCGACAAGTACGGCGCCAACCAGGACGAGCTTGCGCGGCATGGCAGCGGCTTCAAGACGGCGGCCGAGCTGCACGGCATCACCTACCAGGGCACCAAGACGGTTGCCGGCAGCAGCGGCATCGTGGGGCAGACCGAGGGCTCGCGCGCCATCGTGCGCGAGGCGCGCGAGGCCGCGGCGGCGGGCACCGACCTCTATGTCGCCACCTGGGGCGGGGTCGGCGACGTGGCGCGGGCGCTGTACGACGCGCCGGACATCGCGGACAACATCCGCCTGCTCTCGGTGGCCGGCGAGCTGCAGGAGCCGAATGCGTACAAGTACATCAAGGCGAATTTTGCCGGCAAGGGCGACCTCTGGTGGGTCGACGAGGCCACCACGCATTTCGGCGTCTATGCCCTCCCCGACAACCGCTACCCGACCGGCAACAGCTGGGCCGTCAACAACGCGAAGGGGCACGGGGCGCTCGGCGACCTGTTCTACCAGAACACGATCGACATCCGCGGCACGTCGGGCGACCTGAACCTGACGAAGATGGGCGACTCGGCCACCATCCTCTACCTGATCGACACCGCCAGCAACAACGGCGACCCGACGGCCGAGAGCTGGGGCGGCGAGTACCGCAAGGCGGGCGACCAGTACTGGGTGGACCGCACCGACCAGGGCTTCAACTGGCAGGGCAGCGGCGGGGCGCGGACGGTCTATGAGGACCGGGCCGCCTGGCAGGGCGACTTCGCCAAGCGCTTCGACTGGTTGACATCCTCTTCGCCGGCGCCGGCGCCGACACCCGGGCCGACGCCCGGCGGCGGGGTGGTGAAGACCGTCGGCAGCGGCAGCGACGCGCTGGTGCTGAAGATCAGCCAGGATGCCTGGAACGGCAGCGCGCAATACACCGTCAAGGTCGACGGCAAGCAGATCGGCGGCACGCTGACGGCGAGCGCCTCCCATGCGTCGGGGCAGGACGACGTCATCACCGTCAAGGGCGACTGGAGCGCGGGCAACCACAAGGTCACCGTCACCTTCCTCAACGATGCCTGGGGCGGCAGCGCCGGCGCCGACCGCAACCTGCATGTCGACGGCATCACCTACAACGGCAAGGCGCTCGCGCAGGGAACGGCCTTCCTCAACAAGAACGGCGCGGCGGACTTCGCCTTCAGCGAGGCCGGCGGCGCGGCATCCGGCGCCACGACATCCGGCGGGGTGGCGAAGACGATCGGCAGCGGCAGCGACGCGCTGGTGCTGAAGATCAGCCAGGATGCCTGGAACGGCAGCGCGCAATACACCGTCAAGGTCGACGGCAAGCAGGTCGGCACCACGCTGACCGCGAGCGCCTCGCATGCGTCGGGGCAGGACGACGTCATCACCGTCAAGGGCGACTGGGGCGTCGGCAACCACAAGGTCACCGTCACCTTCCTCAACGATGCGTATGGCGGCAGCGCCGGCGCCGACCGCAACCTGCATGTCGACGGCATCACCTACAACGGCGCCGACCTGGCCCGCGACACGGCGCTGCTGAACCGGAACGGGGCGGTGGACTTCGCCTTCACCGATACCGGCAGCGCGGCGGCAGCGGATCAGCTCTTCGCCTGACCGGGCGGGGAGGGGCGCGTGGCCCCTCCCCTGCTACTCCTTCCAGGGATGGGCGGACCAGAGGGCCTGGTGCTTCTCGCGGAGCGCGGCGAGCTCCGCGAGATAGGCCTCAGGCCCGAGGAAGCGGAGCGGCAGGGCCTGCTGCGCGGCGCTCATCTGGAAATCGGGGTCCTGCACCATGCGGTCCACCGCCAGCGACAGCCGCTCCAGCACCGCGGGCGGCAGGCCGGCGGGGGCGGCGAGGCCGCGCATCGAGCCCTCGACCACGTCGAAGCCGGCCTCGCGGAAGGTCGGGATCTCGGGGGCGACCTCGGTGCGGCGCTCGCCCATCTGGGCCAGCATGCGGAGCAGGCCCTGGCGGCTCTCCTGCACCCCCTCGGCGACATTGATCGAGGCGATGTCGATGGTCTTGCCGATCAGCGCCTGCTTCACCTGGGCGCTGTCGGCATAGGGGATGTGGAGCAGGCGGATGCCGGACAGGCGCTCGAAGGCGCGGACGGCGAGGTGATCGTCGGAGCCGATGCCGGTGCTGCCGTAGCTGATGCTCTCGGGCCTCGCTTGGGCGGCGGCGATGAGGTCGGCGAGGCTCCGGTAGGGGCTGTCGGTCAGGACGTAGAAGGCGCCCGGGTCGTCGACGATGTTGGCGATGGGGGTGAAGTCCTCCAGCCGGAAGCGGGCGCGGCGCTCGATCGGCAGGGTGACGATGTGCGGCGTGCTGATGACGCCGATGGTGAGGCCGTCCGGCGTCGCCCGGGCCAGCTCGCCGAAGCCGATCTCGCCGCCGGCGCCGGGGCGGTTGCTGACGACGACGGGCTGGCCGAGGTCGCGCTCGAGGAAGCGGGCGATGGTGCGGGCCGCGAGGTCGGTGCTGCCGTCGGGGGCGAAGGCGACGATCATGGCGAGCGGCCGGCCGGGCCAGTCGGCGGCCGCGGCCGGGCGGGCGAGGAGCAGGGCGGGGACTGCAAGCAGGGCGCGGCGCTTGGGCATCGGAGGTCCCCGAAATGACGAAGGCCGGGGAGTGTCCCCCCCGGCCCTCGGTCCTGCAACCTCGGATCCCGCAATCAATCGGCGGCGAGCGCCATCCGGCTGCGGTTCATGCGGCCGTTCACATGGTCTTCCGCCATGTCGACCACCCGCTCGGTCTCCTCGGGCGTGAAGACATGGCCGGCGCCCGGCATCACCCGGTAGTCGATGGTGATGCCGCGCTGGGTGTTCAGCTTGTCGACCAGCTTCTTCACCGAGGATTCCGGCACCAGCTCGTCCGTCGCGCCGTGCAGGATGAGGCCGTTGCAGGGGCAGGGGGCGAGGAAGCCGAAGTCGTAGTGGCTGGCCGGCGCGCTGATGGAGACGAAGCCGCCCATCTCCGGCCGGCGCATCAGCAGCTGCATGCCGACATAGGCGCCGAAGGAATAGCCGGCGACCCAGAGGCTGTGCGAGTTCGGGTTCACCGCCTGCAGGAAGTCGAGCGCGGAGGCGGCGTCGGAGATCTCGCCGATGCCGCCGTCGTACCGGCCCTGGCTGCGGCCGACCCCACGGAAGTTGAAGCGCAGGGTCGAGAAGCCCATGGCCTGGAAGCGCTGGTAGAGCGCGTAGATCACCCGGTTGTTCATCGTCCCGCCATGCAGCGGGTGCGGGTGCAGGAGCAGCGCGACGGGCGCGTTCGGCTGCTTGGAGTGGTGGTAGCGGCCTTCGAGCCGGCCGTCAGGGCCGGCGAACATGACCTCAGGCATCGTCCCGTGGGTCCAATTCCGGTTGTGCCCTGCGCGTCTGGGCTGCCGACGGGGGGTCGCCCCGGTCCGCCGACAGGCCAAGCGCGCATGGACGCTTGATGGGAAAGTCCGTGCTGGCCTGACCGGGCCAGCTACCGTCCATGTCCTTCCAGGCCCAATGGTTGACCGGGCTGGTCGGACAAAATAGCCTGATCGATGCGATGTTCCCGGAGGGGACGTGTTTCATCGCAGCAGCTATGTCTCCGGTTCATGGATCGGTAAGCCCCGGGCAGTCTCCCGGACCCGGGGTCGGCGGGAATATAGGCACCCTGGCGCCACGTTTCATAACGAAATCAAGGCATCGCCCCCATGTTCCCGGGACCGGGCCGGGCACAAACTGATCCAGCGCCCGCAAAAAGGGGAGCAAGGCATGCGACTTTCCACCCGTGGTCGCTATGCGGTGATGGCGATGGTCGAGCTGGCCGCGCGGCAAGGAGGCTACGAAGGCGCTGGAAGGCCTGGGAATCCGGCCCCACGGCCGGTCTCGCTGGCGGACCTGGCCGGGGCGCAGCTACTCTCGGTGGCTTATCTCGAACAATTGTTCGGCCATTTGCGGCGGGCCGGGCTTGTTGCATCGGCGCGCGGGCCGGGGGGCGGGTATCGCCTGGCCCGGCCGCCGGAGGAGATCGCGGTGGCCGCCATCGTCGATGCGGTGGACGAGCCGCTGCGGGCGACCCGCTGCGAGGAGGGCTCGCCCGGCTGCCTTGCCGGGCAGCGATGCCTCACGCATGACCTGTGGCAGGAACTCGGCGAGCAGATCCGGCTCTTCCTCCAGCATGTGACGCTGGCGGATGTGATCGCGGGGCGGATCGCCGGGCGGGCGAACGTGCCGAGGATGCAGGCGGCGGAATGACCCTCTATTGCGATGCGAATGCCACCGAGCCGCTGCGCCCGGCGGCGCGGGCGGCGGTGCTTGCCGCGCTGGATGCCGGCGGCAACCCGTCCGCCGTGCACGGCACGGGACGCGCGGCGCGGCGACGGCTGGAGGAGGCGCGCGAGGCGATCGCGGCGCGGTTCGGGGCGCGGGTGGGCGATGTCGTCTTCACCGCGGGCGGGACGGAGGCGAATGCGCTCGCCGTCCATGGCCTCGGGCAGGGGCGAAGGGTGCTCATCGGGGCGACGGAGCATCCGGCGGTGCTGGCGGCCGCGGGCCCGGCGGCCGGGACGGTGCCGGTGCTCCCCGACGGGCAGGCCGATCTCGCCGCGCTGGAGCGGATGCTGGGCGCGGGGCCGCCGGCGCTGGTCTGCCTGATGGCGGCGAACAACGAGACGGGGGTGATCCACCCGGTCGCCGAGGCGGCGTCGCTGTGCCGGGCGCATGGGGCGCTGCTGCACATGGATGCGGTGCAGGCGGCCGGGCGCATCCCCCTGCCCGAGGGGGCCGATAGCTGGGCGATCTCCGGCCACAAGCTCGGCGGGCCGCCGGGGGCGGGGGCGCTGCTGCTGCGGCCGGGGCTCGAGCTGCCGGCGCTGATCGCGGGCGGCGGGCAGGAGCGCGGGCGCCGGGGCGGGACGGAGCCGCTGCCCGCCATCGCCGGGATGGCGGCGGCGGAGCCAGCGCCAGGCGAGGCCGTGAGGCTGGCGGCGCTCAGGGACCGGATCGAGGCGGGGCTGGCGGGCGAGGCCGTCATCGCCGGGGCTGGGGCGCCGCGGCTGCCGAATACCGCCTGCATCATCCTGCCCGGCGTCGCGGCGGAGACGCAGGTGATCGCGCTCGACCTGGCGGGCGTCAGGGTCTCGGCGGGGGCGGCCTGCTCCTCGGGCAAGGTGGCGCGGAGCCCGGTGCTGGCGGCGATGGGCTTCGGGGCGCTGGCCGGCTGCGGCATCCGCGTCTCGCTGCCCTGGAATGCACCGGAGGATGCGGCGGAGCGCTTCCTCGATGCGTGGTCTGCCATGCGCCGGCGCCTCTCCCAATCCGCGGCCTGAAGCCCCACCATGGGGTGATGCGCCCGAACCGTCCCGTCTATCTCGACAACCACGCCACCACCCCGCTCGACCCGCGGGTGCTGGCCGCCATGCGGCCCTGGTGGGAGGAGAATTTCGCCAACCCGCACAGCGTGGAGCACGCCATGGGGCGGGCGGCCGAGGAGGCCGTCGAGGCGGCGCGGGCCGAGATCGCCGGGCTGATCGGGGCCGAGGCGCGGGAGATCGTGCTGACCTCCGGCGCGACGGAGGCGAACAACCTCGCCATCAAGGGGGCGGCGCGCTTCGCCCGGGCCCAGGGGGATGAACGGCGGCGCGTCGTCACCCTCGCCACCGAGCACAAATGCGTCCTCGAGAGCGTGCGGGACCTGGCGGAGGAGGGCTTCGAGCCGGTGCTGCTGCCGGTCGGGCCGGACGGGCTGGTCGACCTCGACCGGCTGCGGGAGGCGGTGGAGGGCGGGACGCTGCTCGTCTCCGTCATGGCGGTGAACAACGAGATCGGCGTGGTGCAGGACCTCGAGGCGATCGGCCGCATCGTGAAGGCGGCCGGCGCGCTCCTCCATACCGATGCGGCGCAGGCGGTTGGGCGCATCCCGCTCGATGTGGAGGAGATCGGGGCGGACCTGCTCTCCATCTCCGGGCACAAGATCTATGGGCCGAAGGGCGTCGGCGCGCTCTATGTGCGGCGGCGGCCGCGCGTCCGCCTCGCACCGCTCTTCTCCGGCGGCGGGCAGGAGCGGGGGCTGCGCTCGGGGACGCTGCCGGCGCCGCTGGTCGTCGGCCTCGGCGAGGCGGCGCGGGTGGCGGGCATCGAGGCGATGCTCGATAGCGGGCGGATTGCCGGGCAGCGGGACCGCTTCCTCGAGGCGCTGCGGGCGGAGGTGCCGGAGATCCGGGTCAACGGGCACCCCGAGCGGCGGGTGGCGGGCAACCTCAACCTCACCTTCCCCGGCGGGGTCGATGCCCAGGCGCTGATGGCGGCGGCGCCGGAGGTCTGCGTCTCGACCGGCTCGGCCTGTTCCTCGGCGGCGGTGGAGCCATCTTATGTGCTCCGGGCCATCGGGATTCCGGAGGCGGAGGCACGCGCCACCTTGCGGATCGGGATCGGCCGCTTTACCTCGCCCGCGGATGTGGACCGGGCCGCGGCATCCCTCGCCGCGGGCTGGCGGGCGGCCCTTGCTGGAGCGAACGGGTAGAATGCCGAAGATGACCTTCGTCGAGCGGGACGGCACCAGGCGCGAGGTCGACGCGCCGCTCGGCCTCTCGGTGCTCGAGATCGCGCACAAGCATGGCGTCGACATCGAGGGCGCCTGCGAGGGCTCGCTCGCCTGCTCGACCTGCCATGTCATCGTCGATGGCGGCTGGTTCACCAAGCTCGCCGAGCCGACGGAGGATGAGGAGGACATGCTCGACCTCGCCTTCGACCTGCAGGAGACGAGCCGGCTGGGCTGTCAGATCATCATGACCGAGGCGCTGGACGGGCTGGTGGTGCAGCTGCCCTCCGGCACGCGGAATGCCGGTGGCTGATACGCCCTGGGAGAGCTTCGGGGCCGAGGGCGGGCTGTTCCGGCGGCTGCGGGAGGCCTGCGCGGGCGACTGGGCGGCCTATACCTGGCATCCCTTCGTCCAGGGGCTGTCGGACGGGACGCTGCCGCTGGCGGCCTTCCGCCGCTACCTGATCCAGGACTACCTCTTCCTCATCCATTTCGCGCGCGCCAAGGCGCTGGCGGTGTTCAAGGCCGAGAGCATCGAGGCGATGCGGGACAAGACGGCCGCCATCGCCGCCATCCTCGCCGAGACGCAGCTCCATCTCGGCTATTGCGCGGAATGGGGGCTCGCGGAGGCGGAGGTGCGCGGCACGGCCGAGAGCGCAGAGACCGTCAGCTACACCCGCTACGTCATCGACCGCGGGCTGGCGGGGGACATCCTCGACCTCGAGGTGGCGCTCGCCCCCTGCACGGTGGGCTATGGGGAGGTGGCGCTGCGCATCCTCGCCGACCCGCATCGGCGGCGGGAGGGCAACCCCTACCAGAGCTGGATCGACGCCTATGCCGCGCCGGACTACCAGGCGATGGCGCGGGCGGCCGCCCTCCGGATCGATGCGCTCGGCGAGAGCCATGGCGGCTCGGCGCGCTTCCCCATCCTCTCGGCGACCTTCGCCGAGGCGGCGCGGCTGGAGGCGCGGTTCTGGCAGCAGGGGCTGGACGCAACCTGATGCGCATCCTGGTCGCCATGTCGGGAGGGGTGGACAGCAGCGTCGTCGCGGGGCTGCTGAAGGCGGAGGGGCACGAGGTCATCGGCGCCACCCTCCAGCTCTACGACCATGGCGCGGCGACGAGCCGCAAGGGGGCCTGCTGCGCGGGCCAGGACATCCATGATGCCCGGCGCGTGGCCGACAGGCTCGACATCCCGCACTACGTGCTCGACCGGGAGAGCCGCTTCCGCGAGGCGGTGGTGCAGGACTTCGCCGACAGCTACGCCCGCGGCGAGACGCCCATCCCCTGCGTGCGCTGCAACCAGACGGTGAAGTTCGAGGATCTGGTCGGCCTGGCCCGCGACCTTGGGGCGGAGGCGCTGGCGACGGGGCATTATGCGCGGCGCATCGAGGGCGCGCAGGGCGCCGAGCTGCACCGCGCCGCTGATCCGGCGCGGGACCAGAGCTACTTCCTCTTCGCCACCACCCGGACGCAGCTCGAATTCTGCCGCTTCCCGCTCGGCGGGATGCCGGACAAGGCTTCCGTCCGGGCGGAGGCGGCACGGCTCGGCCTCGCGGTCGCGGAGAAGCCGGACAGCCAGGACATCTGCTTCGTGCCGGAGGGACGGTATTCCGACGTGGTGGCGAAGTTCCGGCCCGATGCGGCGGAGGCCGGGGAGATCGTCCATCTCGACGGGCGGGTGCTCGGGCGGCATGCGGGCATCGCGCGCTATACGGTCGGGCAGGGGCGCGGGCTGGGGCAGGCCTCGCGGGACGGGGACCAGCCGCTCTATGTCGCGGCGGTGGAGCCGGGGCGGCGGCGCGTCGTCGTCGGGCCAAGGGCCGCCTTGCCGCAGGCCGAGGTGACGGTCGCCGAGGTCAATTGGCTGGGTGCGCCGCCGGAGGGGCCCTTCGCCTGCCAGGTGAAGCTCCGCGCGCGGGAGGTGCCGCAGCCGGCGCTGGTGCGCTGGGACGCGGCGGGCGGCGTGCTGCGCGTGACGCCCGAGGTGCCGGCCATCGCCGCGCCCGGCCAGGCCTGCGTGCTCTATGACGGGGAGCGGGTGCTGGGCGGCGGCTTCATCCGGCGGGAGGCAGCATGATCCGGACGCCACGTCCTATGAAGCCGAAGGGCGCCAAGGGCCAGGGGCGCCGGGTGGCGCAGCTCGAGGCGGAGCTGGCCGAGGCCAGGGCGAAGCTCGCCAAGGCGGAAGCCAGCCTGCGCGCCTTCGAGAAGGGCGGCGTCGAGGCCTATGCGGCGCGGCGGATTGCGGAGCTGGAAGAGGGCCAGCAGGTGGCGCGCGGGCAGGCCGTCGAGGCGGCGGTCGCCAAGTCGCGGGCCGAGGGGGAGCTCAAGACCCTCCGCGATGCCATCGCCAAGGTGCCCGGCATCCATGGCTGGCTGCTCCGCCGGGCCGTGAAGAAGGCGGGCCTGTAGGCTGGTCCCGCCAGGCTAGTCCCGCTCCGGCAGGGGCGCGGCCCCGGTCTCGCCGGCGAATTCCTGCGGGGCGCGGCTGGCGAGCTCCGCCTCCTCGCGGGCGCGGTGCCAGAATTCCTCCGCCTGGCCCTCGGGGCGGCCGGCCTCCTCCCAGAGCGCATGGGCACGGCGGCGGATCGCTTCCTCCGGGCTGGCGACTTCCTGGGGCATGCCCACCTCCTGAGCGATGCGGTTTCAGCGCCTGGCGGGCGAAGGGTTGCAGCGGCGCCGAAAAATGCCGGCGCGCTGTATCCGGAGCCCGCCCTCGGCCGTAACGCAGCTGTAGGTCAGTGGGGGCGAAGCATGGCGTGCAGCGGCAGCGGCATCATGAGCGCGGCGGAGATCGCGGCGGCGGCGCCCTACCCGTTGCCGCCGGCGGGGACCAGCCCGATGCAGCTCGCGCGGGAGCGGATGGAGGCGACGGGGCAGTGGCATCCGCGCCAGTCCATGGGGCGGCGCTGGACGATCGGCTGCGTCGCGCTGGAGATCACCCAGCGCTGCAACCTCGACTGCTCGCTCTGCTACCTCTCCGACCATTCGGAGGCGGTGAAGGACATCCCGCTCGAGGCCGTCTTCGAGCGGATCGACATGATCCGGGCGCATTACGGGCCGGATACGGATGTGCAGGTCACCGGCGGCGACCCGACGCTGCGGCGGCGGGACGAGCTGGTGGCCATCGTCCGGCGCATCGCCGAGCGCGGGATGCGGCCGAGCCTCTTCACCAACGGCATCAAGGCGACGCGGGACCTGCTGGCGGAGCTGTGCGAGGCCGGGCTGGTCGACGTCGCCTTCCATGTCGACATGACGCAGGAGCGGCCGGGCTATGCCGACGAGGTGGCGCTGAACGCGGTCCGGGCCGACTATATCGGGCGGGCGCGGGGCCTGCCCCTCTCGGTCTTCTTCAACACCACGGTCTTCGACGGGAATTTCCACGAGATCCCGGAGGTGGTGCGGTTCTTCGTCGGCCATGCGGATGTGGTGCGGCTGGCAAGCTTCCAGCTCCAGGCCGATACCGGCCGGGGGACGCTGCGGCGGCGGCAGCAGCCGATCGATATCGGCACGGTCTCGGCGCAGATCCGGACGGGAGCCGGGGCGGAGATCAATTTCGACACGCCGATCGCAGGCCATGCCGAATGCAACCGCTATGCGATGACGCTCGTCGCCAACGGGCGGGTGCATGACCTCTATGGCGAGGGGCGGCCGCTGGCCACCATCCTCGAGGCGACGGCGGGCATCCAGTTCGACCGCAAGCACAAGGGCCGGGCGGTGGCGGCGCTGGCGCGGGGGTTCGCGCGGCGGCCGGTGGCGGCGCTGGCGCTGCTGCCCTGGGCGGCAAGGCGGCTCTGGGGGATGCGGCAGGACCTGGTGGCGGCGCGGGGGCGGGCCCACAAGCTCTCCTTCTTCCTGCATAATTTCATGGATGCCGGGGCGCTGGATTGCGGGCGGATCGGCGCCTGTGTCTTCATGGTGGCGACGGGGGATGGGCCGGTCTCCATGTGCCTGCACAATGCCAAGCGCGATGCCTTCATCCTGAAGCCCGTGCCGCTGCAGGATGGCGGCTTCTGGGACCCGCTGACCGGCGCGGCGCGCGAGGCGCCGGGCGAGGCGGCGGCGCCGGTGCTGACGCGGAAGAATGCCCGCGGCCGGCGACGGCTGGAGATCGACCATCGGCGGGCGGCAAGCCAGGGGGCGATGCCGTGAGCGCCGTCCCGCGGCGGGCGCTGCTCGGCCTGGTGCTGGCGGCGCCTGCGGTCGCGCAGCCGCGGCTGGTCGGCTACCCGGCCTGGCTCGATCCCTGGGAGGCGGTGCTGCGCCGGCGGGTGGATGCCGAGGGGCGGGTGGATTTCGCCGGCATCGCGGCGGAGCCGGGGCCGCTGCGGGCGGTGGTGGCGGAGGTGGAGGCGGCCGGGCCGGGCAACCAGCCCTCCGCCTTCCCGACGCCGGCGGATGTGCTCGCCTGGCATCTCAACGCCTACAACGCGACCGCGATGTACGGCGTCGTCAAGCGGGGGGTGCCGGAGGCGCTGGGGCTGTTCGGGCGCTACCAGTTCTTCGCCAATACCGCGATCCGCATCGCCGGGGCGACGACGACGCTCAAATCCTACGAGGACGACGTGATCCGCAGGCTCGGCGAGCCGCGGGTGCATTTCACGCTGAACTGCATGGTGCGGGGCTGCCCGCGCCTGCCGCGCGAGGCCTTCCGCGCGGCGCGGCTGGAGGCGCAGATGGCGGCGGCGACGCGGGAGTTCTGCGAGAGCCCGTATCAGGTCAGGCTGGACCCGGCGCAGCGGCGGGTCTCCGTCTCGCAGATCTTCGACTTCTTCACCGGCGACTTCGTGCCGGAGCATGCGCCGAGCCTCATCGCCTACATCAATCGCTGGCGGCGGGAGCCGATTCCGGCCGACTGGTCGCTGGGTTTCTTCGACTATGACTGGCGGATCAACCGACAGCCGGGCAGCGCAGGGTAGGGATGGCGCTGCTCGCCTGGCTGCTGGCTGCGCTGCAGGCGGCGGCAGGGATCGGCAAGCTGCTCGACCTGCCGGGCTTCGTCGCGGTGCTCGGCGAGTACCGGCTGATGCCCGCCGGGCTGCTGTGGCCGGCGGCGCTGGGGGTGACGGGGTTCGAGCTCGCCATCGCGCTCGGGCTGGTGCTGGCGCGCTGGCGGCGGCGGGCGGCGCTGGCGGCGGCGGCGCTGGCGGCGCTCAACGGGGCGGTGCTGGTGCTGACGCTGTGGCGGGGCATCGCGCTCGAGAATTGCGGGTGCTTCGGCGTCTTCCTGGCGCGGCCGCTGCGCTGGACCTCGCCGCTCGAGGACCTGGTGCTGGTGGTGCTGGCCCTGCTCGTCGCGCGGCGGGCGCGGTGAGGCGGCGGGCGCTGCTGCTGGCGGCCTTTGCCGATGGCGAATTCCCGGCCTCCCGCGAGGCGGGCGGGCGGCGGCTGGTGCTCAACGGCACGGGGCGGCGGCTCTATTCCTGGCTGCGGGTCGAGGTCTACCGGGCGGCGCTCTACCTGGAGCGGCCGAGCGGGGAGGCGGAGGCGATCCTCGCCGCCACCGGGCCGCGGCTGGTGGAGGTGCATTACCGGCGGGCGGTGCCGCTGGAGAGCGTCGTCGCAGCATGGGAGGCAACCCTCGGCCAACCCTTGCCGGAGGCGTTCCGGGCCTGGCTGCGGCCGATCGCCGTGGGGGATATGGAGCGGCAGCTCTTCCTCGGCGATGGGGTGGTGCTGGAGGGGCCGGGGCGGCCGGCGGCGCGGGTCGCAGGCGCCGGCTTCGCGCGGCGGCTGCTCGGCTGCTGGATCGGGCCGGCGATGCCGGATGAGGGGCTGCGGCGCGGGCTGCTGGGACTCGGTGGCGGGTGAGGGTGCGGCGGCTGGTGGCGCTGCTTGGCTTCCTGCTCGGCGCTGTCGGGGTGGTGGGGGCGGTCGGGGGCGAGGGGCCGGCGCCGCCCTGGCTTCTCCGCCTCTTCGCCGGCTGGTGCGTCGCAACGCCCTATTGGTGGTGGCTGGAATACCGGCTGCTGCGGCCGGAGGGGGAGGAGGCGCGGCGGCATGTCGCGGCGGAGCAGGCGCTGTCGCGCTGGGTCTGGCTCGGCTTCACCCTGGCGATGGCGGTGCCGATCCTGGCCAGAGCACGGATGGCGGGCTGAGCTTCTGGCCGCGGCGGGCGCGCTCGTCCGGCGGCAGCACATCCTCCGAAGGCCAGAGGCCGGTCTCGAGCGCGGCGGCGTAGCCCTCCGCCAGGCCGGCGGCGCGCATGGCGCGGGCGGCGGCGGCATGGTCGTAGGCGAGGGCGCGGTGCTCGATGCGGATGCCCCCGGGCACGGCGGTCAACATGGAGAACCAGACCCGCGCCGTGCCGTCATGCGCGGGCATGCCGATGGCGCCGGCATTGTGCCACAGCCGCCCCTCGACCAGGCGGGTGAAGGGCAGGCCGCAATGGCCGGCGATGACGCCCTCCGCCCCCGTCTCGGCGATCTCCCCGGCGAGGGTGGCATCGGGCGCGGAGGCGAAGAGGAAGCGGTTGATGCTCGCCGCCCCGCCATGGACGGCGGCGAGGCGGCGGCCGGCGAGGCGGAGGTCGATGCGGCGCGGCAGGGCGGCCATCCAGGCGCGGTGGGCCGGCGTCACCTCCCGGTCGGCATGGGCGAACCAGCCGCGGGAGAGCAGGTCGCAGGCGGTGCCCTCGGCGAAGCCGCAGCCGCAATCCCCGGCGCCCTCGGCCAGGCTTTCCTCGCAATTGCCCATCACGGTCCGGATGCCGGCGGCGATCATCAGGTCGAGCGTCGCGGCCGGCTCGGCGCAATAGGCCACGACATCGCCGGTGCAGAGCATGCGGGCGGGCGGGATGCCGAGGCGCGCGGCCTCGGCCAGCAGGGCCTCGAGCGCCTGGCGGTTGGAGTAGGGGCCGCCGAAGCAGAGCAAGGGGAGGTCGGTGTCCATCAGGTCTCCTGGAGCCGGCCCGCCTCGATGCGGAGGCGGCGATCGGCGAAGCGGCGGGCGAGGTCGGGCTGGTGCAGGCTGACCAGGATGGCGAGCTCCTCCTCCCGCGCCAGGCGGCGCAGCAGGGTGAGGACGGAATCGGCATTCTCCGGGTCGAGGCTGGCCACGGGCTCGTCCGCCAGGAGGATGCGGGCGCGCTGCAGCAGGGCGCGGGCGATGGCGACCCGCTGGCGCTGGCCGCCCGAGAGATGCGCGGCCCGCCGCCCGCCGAGCCCGGCAAGGCCCACGCGGCTGAGGCAATCCTCCGCCGCCGCCACCTCCGCCGCCGGCCAGAGGCCAAGCGCCGGGCGCCAGAAGCCGAGGCGGCCGAGGGCGCCGACCAGCACGTTCTCCCGCGCGGAGAGCCGGCCGGCCAGGGCGTGCTGCTGGAAGACGAGGGCGGGGCGGCCGCCATCGGCGAGGATGGTGCCCTGGCAGGGCAACAGCCCGGCCGCGGCGCGGAGCAGGCTGGTCTTGCCGGCGCCGGAGGGGCCCTCGAGCGCCACCACCTCGCCCGGCGCCACCTCCAGCGAGACGGCGTGCAGCACCGCCTGCCCGCCGAGGGAGAGGCCGAGGCCGCGCAGCACCAGGCCGCGCCGGGTCTCCAGCATCAGGCGAGCCTCCGGCGCAGGGTCGCGGAGAGGCGGTCGGCGGCGAGGACCAGGGCGATGATGATGATCAGGATGGCGAGCACGCGGGCGAAGTCGAGCAGGTCGACGGCATTCTTCAGCTCCTGCCCGAGGCCGCCGGCGCCGACCAGGCCGAGCACGGTGGAGGCGCGGATGTTGAACTCCCACACATAGAGCAGGGCGGAGAGGGTCTGCGGCAGCGTCTCTGGCAGCAGGACGACGGCGGCGGCCTGGGCGCGGCTGCCGCCGGCGGAGAGGGCGGCCTCGACCGGGGCAGGGTCGGCGGTCTCCAGCGCCTCGGACCAGAGCTTGGCGATGGAGCCGGTGGAGTGGAGGGCGACGCCGAGCATCCCGGCGAAGGGGCCGAGGCCGACGGCGGCGACGAAGATGAGGGCGAAGACGAAGCCGTCGATGCCGCGGAGCGCATCCAGCAGGGCGCGGGCCGGGTGGTAGAGGGCAGGCAAGGGGGCGACCGGGCGGGCCGCCATGAGCGCGAGGGGCAGGGCGAGCAGGGCGGCGAGGCTGGTGCCGAGGGTTGCGATCGCCACCGTCTCGGCCGCCCGGCGCAGCAGGTCCGGCAGGCCGGAGAAGTCGGGCGGGAAGGCGCCCGCCAGCCAATGGGCAAGGCGCGGCAGCCCGGCCCAAAGGCGCGGCAGGTCAGGCTGCACGACGGCGATGCAGGCGGCGTAGAGCGCCGCCAGCGCCAGGAGCCCGAGGGCTCGCCTCATCCGCCGCCGATGCGGCCGAGGGCGCGGCCGGCGGCCTCGATCATCGCATAGCTGTCGGGCCGCGCCGGGACCCAGCCGGTGTAGTTGGCGGGCATGACCCGGGCGGCGCTGGCCGCGTCGATACCGAGGGCGGCGTCGCGGAGCGCCGATTTCAGCCCGGGGTCGAGGCGGTCGCGCGCGGCGAGGGCGTCGTTCGGCAGGGGGTCGGAGCGCCAGACGATCCTCACCTGGTCCTCCCGCAGGCGACCGGCGGCAATCATGGCGGCGAGGTTGCGGTCGTAGTCGGTGGCGAGGTCCACCTGGCCGGTTGCCACGGCGATGGCGTTGGCGGCGTGGGAGGCGCCGTCGCGGTAGCGGAAATAGCTGCGGGGGTCGATGCCCTGGGTCCTGAACCAGTGATGCGGGATCAGCCAGCCGCTGGTCGAGCCGGCATCGGCGAAGGAGATGGACATCCCCTTCGCATCCTCGGGAAAGCGGGCGATGGCGAGGTCCGGCCGGGCGATGATGATGGCCTGGTAGGTCGGCTTGCCCTGGTACTGGACGACGGCCAGCGCCTCCGCCTTCGCCCGGTCCTTGGCGAGGACGTAGCCCCAGGGGCCCATCCAGGCGACATCCACCTGCTCGTTGGAGAGGGCGACGGCGATGCCGGCCCAGTCCGTGGTGACGGTGAGGTCGAGCGGCCGGCCGACCGCCCGCGCCAGATGGGTGAAGAAGGGCTCGTAGGCCCGGCGGGTGTCGCCCGCCGTCGGCTGGAACGGGCCGACGGCGCAGCGGAGCGGCCCCCCCTGGCCTCCCCCCTGGGCGAGGGCCGGGGTGGCGAGCAGCGGAGCCGAGGCAAGCAGCAGGCGGCGGGTCGGGGTCATGCGGTCATCCTCCTGCAGGCCATTCGCCGGAGGCCAGCCCGCGGATGCAGCCATGCCGCAATTTAGCCCGCCTGTCGCCTGGGCTCAGCCCTTCAGCATGCGGCGGGCGATGGCCATGCGGTGGACCTCGCTCGGCCCCTCGTAGATGCGCTGGACGCGGACCTGGCTGGCCATGAGCTGCAGGGGCAGCTCCTTCGTCATGCCCATGGCGCCGAAGGTCTGCATCGCATGGTCCAGCACCTCCTGCGCCATCTCGGTGGCGTAGACCTTCAGCATCGAGGCCTCGGTGCGGACATCCTCGCCGGCGGACATCTTGGCGGCGGCGTCGCGCACCATGAGGCGGGTGATGTGGATCCTCGTCGCGGCATCCGCGATCCACCACTGGATGGCCTGGCGGTCGGCGAGGCGGACGCCGAAGGTGCTGCGGTTCTTCGCCTGCTCGCAGAGCATGTCGAGCGCGCGGCGGGCCATGCCGGTGCAGCGCGCGCCCATCTGCAGGCGGCGCACGTTGAGGCGGAGCTGCATGGGCGCATAGCCCTGGCCGAGCGCGCCGAGGATCTGGCGGGAATGCACGCGGCAATCCTCGAAGACCAGTTCGTAGGTCCGCCTGCCGCCGATCATCGGGATCTCGCGCTCGATGATGAAGCCCGGGGTGCCGCGCTCGACGATGAAGGCGGTGACGCCCTCCTGGCGCTTGCCCTCGCCGGTGCGGGCCATGACGATGACGAAGTCGGCGCGGGGGACGCCGCTCACCCAGATCTTGCGGCCGTTGATGACCCAGTCCTCGCCGTCCTGCACGGCGCGGGTGGTCATCCCCGCCGGGTCGCCGCCGGCGCCGGGCTCGGAGATGGCGATGGAGGAGCGCATCTCGCCGCGGGCATAGGGGTCGAGATACCGGGTGCGCTGCTCCGGGCTGGCGACGGCGAGCAGCATGTGGAGGTTCGGGCTGTCGGGCGGGAAGATGAAGGGGGTGACGGTGCGGCCCATCTCCTCCTCGATCGCCATCAGGGCGGAGACGGGCAGGTCGGCGCCGCCGAACTCCTCCGGCACGTCGAGGCCGTAGAGGCCGAGCTCCCGCGCCTTGGCGAGCAGCGGCCCCTCCTCCTCCGGGGTCAGGCCGTACTTGCCGCCTTCCGCCTCGCGCTTGAGGACGGCGGGCTCGAGCGGCATCAGGTCGCGCTCGACGAAGCGGGCGACGAGGTCGCGCACCATGCGGTGCTCCTCGGCCAGCGCCGGGATGGCGAAGCCGTCGGTGGTGAGGGCCATGGGTTTCTCTCCCGCAGGGTCGGTTTGGGGCGAAGGCTAGACCCGGGCGGCTGGGGTGCCCATCCCCTGCGCCAGGGCCCGTTGGGCAAGGCCGGAGGCTGAGGGCCGACGCACCGGGGGCGAGAAAGACCCGGCGAGCCGACCCGGTCGGCCTTGTCCGACGGGCCTTAGATGGGCCCCGCCGCGAAGCCGCGCAGGCGGTCGGCGATCACCCGGCCGACGGCCTCGGCCGCGGCGCGGCGCGGGAAGCTCGAGCGCCAGACGAGGCGCACGGTGCGGCCGGTGCGCTCGCGGAGCGGCCGGAGGACGATGCCCATGTCCTGCGCGGTGCCGGCGGCGAGGCCTGGGATCAGCGTCGTGCCGTAGCCGGCGGCGACCATGCTGAGCAGCGTCGAGAGGCTCGCCGCGCGCAGGGTGCCGCCGAGCGCGCCGCCGGGTGCGCCCCCTTGGCCGCAGGCGGCCAGGGCCTGGTCGCGCAGGCAATGCCCGTCGGCCAGCACGAGCATGTCCTGGGCGAGGTCGGTCTCGGCCACGACCTCGCGGGCGGCCAGCGGGTGCTCGGGCGGCAGGGCGGCGAGGAAGGGCTCGTCGAAGAGCGGCCGGCTGGCGAACTCCGTGCCGTCCACCTCGGTCGCCAGCAGCGCCGCATCCAGCTCATGGGCGCGCAGCCGATCGAGCAGCGTCAGGGTCTGGTCCTCCCAGGGCTCGAGCAGGAGGGTAGGCAGCGCCTCGTGCAGCGGGGCGAAGACGAGGGGGAGCAGGTAGGGCGCGAGGGTCGGGATGATGCCAAGGCGAAGCTTGCCCGCCAGCGGGTCGCAGAGGTCGCGGGCGGCGGCGAGGATGGCATCGACCTCGGCCACCGCGGCGCGGACATGGCCGATCAGCCGCTCGCAGGCGCTGGTCGGGACCACCGCCTTGCGGTCGCGCTCGAACAGCGCGACGCCGAGCTGCTCCTCGAGCTTGCGGAGCTGGACGGAGAGCGTCGGCTGGCTGACGCCGCAGGCCTGAGCGGCGCGGCCGAAATGCCCATATTCGGCGACGGCCAGCAGGTAGCGGAAATCCCGGAGGTTCATGCGGGCATTATGGTGACATCGATAGCTGCCGCCTATCAGGTCGGTTGAAAATTTTCGCTTACCTCTATCTGCATAACGCGGGTAGCGTCGGCGGGGAGGAAGGAGATGCCGGGCCACGGGCCGACCACGCAAGCCCTGGCCGGGCCGCCGCGACGCGGCCTCCATCCATCAACGAATTGGCAGCGGAGAGAGACATGGACGGCAATCAGAGCCCCGGCGCCGGTCAGTGCCCGGTGGTGCATGGCAGCGCGCCGCGGCACACATCCTTCGGCGGCCGGTCGAACCGCGACTGGTGGCCCAACGCCCTGAACGTCAGGATCCTGCACCAGCACTCCAACCTCGCCAATCCGCTCGGCGAGGCCTTCGACTATGCGAAGGAGTTCGAGACGCTCGACCTCGAGGCGCTGAAGCAGGACCTCGTCGCGCTGATGCGCACCTCGCAGGACTGGTGGCCGGCCGATTACGGGCATTACGGGCCGCTCTTCATCCGCATGGCCTGGCATAGCGCCGGCACCTACCGCACCGGCGACGGCCGCGGCGGCGGCGGCGCGGGCACGCTGCGCTTCGCCCCGCTCAACAGCTGGCCGGACAACGGCAACCTCGACAAGGCCGTGCGCCTGCTCTGGCCGATCAAGAAGAAGTACGGCCGCAAGATCTCCTGGGCCGACCTCATCATCTTCGCCGGCACCTGCGCGATCGAGTCGATGGGGCTGAAGCCCTTCGGCTTCGCCGGCGGGCGCATCGACCTGTGGGAGCCGCCGGAGGACATCTACTGGGGCGCCGAGGACACCTGGCTCGGCGACAAGCGCTACACCGGCGACCGCGAGCTGGAGGCGCCGCTGGCCGCGGTCCAGTTGGGCCTCATCTACGTCAACCCGGAAGGCCCGAACGGCAAGCCGGACCCGGCGGCCTCGGCGCGCGACATCCGCGAGACCTTCGCGCGCATGGCGATGAACGACGAGGAGACGGTCGCGCTCATCGCCGGCGGCCATACCTTCGGCAAGTGCCATGGCGCGGGCAGCCCGCAGGAGCATGTCGGGCGCGAGCCCGAGGGCGGCGAGATCGAGGAGATGGGCCTCGGCTGGAAGAACAAGTTCGGCAAGGGCCACGGCGTCCATGCCATCACCAGCGGCCTCGAGGGCGCCTGGACCACCAACCCCATCCAGTGGGACAACGGCTACTTCGACAACCTCTTCAAGTACGAGTGGGAGCTGACGAAGAGCCCGGCCGGCGCCTGGCAGTGGACGCCGACCGACCCGGCCGCGAAGGACACGGTGCCGGACGCGCATGACCCCGAGAAGCGCCATGCGCCGATGATGGCGACGACCGACATCGCGCTGCGGGTCGACCCGAAATATGCCGAGATCTCGAAGCGCTTCCACGAGAACCCGGACCAGCTCGCGGATGCCTTCGCGCGGGCCTGGTTCAAGCTGACGCACCGCGACATGGGGCCGGTCTCGCGCTATCTCGGCCCGCTCGTGCCGAAGGAGGTGCTGCTCTGGCAGGACCCGATCCCGCCCGTCGCGCATCCGCTGATCGAGGCGGAGGACATCAAGGCGCTGAAGGGCAAGCTGCTCGCCTCCGGCCTGTCGATCTCCGACCTGGCCGGGACGGCCTGGGCCTCGGCCTCGACCTTCCGCGGCTCCGACAAGCGCGGCGGGGCCAATGGGGCGCGCATCCGCCTCGCGCCGCAGAAGGACTGGGAGGTCAACGAGCCGCAGCGGCTTGCGGGCGTGCTGGCGAAGCTCGAGGGCATCCGATCGGAGTTCAATGCCTCGCAAGGTGCCGGCGGCAAGCAGGTCTCGCTGGCCGACCTCATCGTCCTCGGCGGCTGCGCCGCGGTGGAGGAGGCGGCGCGGAAGGCGGGTGCGACCGTCGAGGTTCCCTTCACGCCCGGCCGGACCGACGCCTCGGCCGAGCAGACGGATGTGGAATCCTTCGAGGTGCTGGAGCCGGTGGCGGACGGGTTCCGCAACTACCTCAAGCAGGATTACAAGGCCCCGCCGGAGGAGCTGCTGATCGACCGTGCGCAGCAGCTCATGCTGACCGCGCCGGAGATGGCGGTGCTGCTGGGCGGGCTGCGCGCGCTCAACATCAACCATGGCCGGACGAAGCATGGCGTCTTCACCGACCGGCCGGAGACGCTGACCAACGACTACTTCGTCAACCTGCTCGACATGGGCACGGCCTGGCAGGCGGCGGAGGAGAAGGGCGTCTATGAGGGGCGGGACCGGGCGACGGGCCAGCCCCGCTGGACGGCGACGCGCATCGACCTCGTCTTCGGCTCCAACACGCAGCTCCGCGCGGTGGCGGAGGCCTATGCCTGCGACGACTCGCAGCCGGCCTTCCTCAAGGACTTCGTGAAGGTCTGGACCAAGGTGATGAACCTCGACCGGTTCGACCTGGTGCAGAAGGCGCTGAAGCACGCCTGAGCGAGCCTCGTGCCGCGGCCGGTATGGGCCGCGGCAGGTTGCTCAGCCCCGGCCGGCGAAGGCCAGGAGGTCGGCGAGGGTGATGGAGCCGCCGCCCGGCAGCGGGGCGGCGGCAGTGCCGTCCGCAAGCATGCGGGCGAGGGCGTCGCGGAGCGTGGCGCCTTCCGGCAAGGCGGGGCCGGGCGCCGGCTCCGTCCGCACCGGCAGCGATGAGAGCGGGAAGAGCGCGAGGCGCAGCAGCACGCGGTTGGCGCCGAGGAATTCGGCGGCGAAGCCGTCGGCGGGGTGGGCCAGCATCGCCGCCGCGGGCGCGTGCTGGATGAGGCGGCCGTCGCGCAGCAGGGCGACGGCGTCGCCGAGGCGTACGGCCTCCGCCACGTCATGCGTCACCAGCAGCACGGTCTTGCGGAGCTGCTGGAGCAGGCGCAGCACCTCCTCCTGCAGCTTCGCGCGCTGGACGGGATCGACGGCGCCGAAGGGCTCGTCCATCAGCAGCACGGGCGGGTCGCCGGCCAGCGCGCGGGCGACGCCGACGCGCTGGCGCTCGCCACCCGACAGCTCATGCGGGCGGCGGTTGGCGAAGCGGGCGGGTTCGAGGCCGACGAGGGAGAGCACCTCCTCCACCCGGGCGCCGATGCGGGCGCGGTCCCAGCCGAGCAGCGTCGGGACGGTGGCGATGTTCGCCGCCACGTCCCAATGCGGGAAGAGGCCGACCTCCTGGATGACGTAGCCGATGCGGCGGCGGAGCGCCGTGGCATCCATCGCGCGCGCATCCTCGCCGCCGATGCGGATGCTGCCGGCGCTCGGCTCCACCAGGCGGTTGACCATGCGCAGCAGCGTCGTCTTGCCGGAGCCGGAGGGGCCGATCAGGGCGCAGCTCGTGCCCTCCGGCACGGAGAGGGAGATGTCCTCCACCGAGGCGCGGTCGGCGCCGGGCCAGCGCTTGGTCAGGCCCTCGATCTCGATCATGCGCCGCGGACCCGTGCGGCGAGGTGGCGTTCCAGCATGCCGAGCGCGGCCTCCGTCCCGAGTGCGAGCAGGGCGATGGCGATGGCGCCGACCAGCATCCGCCCGGTATCGAGCAGGGCGAGGCCCTGGGTGACGAGGTCGCCGAGCCCGCCGCCACCGATGAAGGTGGCGAGCGCCGCGGCCGAGACCACCTGCACCGCGGCGACGCGCAGCCCGGCGAAGATCAGCGGCGCGGCGAGCGGCAGCTCCACGCGCACGGCGCGCTGCGGGCCGGTCATGCCGAGGCCGCGCGCGGCATCCAGCGCGGCGGGGTCGGCGGTGCGGATGCCGATCACCGTGTTGACCAGCACCGGCGGCAGGGCGAGCAGGGCGAGGGCGATCACCGAGGGGGTGAAGCCGACGCCGAGCAGCGGCAGCAGCGCGGCGAGCACGGCAAGGCTCGGGATGGTGCGCAGCGCGCCGGCGAGCATCATCGAGGCTTCGGCGAGGCGCGGGCGATGGGCGACGGCGATGCCGACGGGGAGCGCCAGCGCGATGCCGATGGCGAGGCCGGTGAGCGAGAGCAGCAGGTGTTCACCGACCGCGCCGAGGAAGAGGCCGGGATGGGTGCGCAGCCACTCCATCAGCGGCTCGCCGGCAGGCGGCGCTGCACGGCGCCGAGGCCCGCATCGATCAGCAGGGCCATGAGAGTGACGAGGCCGGCGCCGACCAGGATCTTCTCGGTATGGCCCTGGTCGAGGCCGGTGAGGATCAGCGTGCCGAGGCCGCCGGCGCTGATATAGGCGGCGACGGTTGCCGCCGAGACGAGGGTGACGGAGGCGACGCGCAACCCGCCCAGCAGCGCCGGCATCGCCAGCGGCAGCTCCACGCGGAACAGGCGCTGGCGGCGGGTGAGGCCCATGCCCTCGGCCGCATCCAACACGGCGGGTGGCACGCCGGCGAGGCCGGTGACGAGCGCCCGCAACAGGACCGGCACGGCATAGGTGACGAGGGCAAGCAGCGCCGGGGCGAAGCCGAGCCCGAGCACCGGCACCAGCAGGGCGAAGAGGGCGAGGGTCGGCAGCGAGTAGAGCACGGAGGCGGTGCCGAGCAGGCCGGTGCGGAGGCCGGGGCGGCGGGCGACCAGCAGGCCGAGAGGGAGGGCGATCAGCAGGGCCAGCGCCAGGGATGCGGCGACCAGCCCGGCATGGGCAAGCACGGCGGCGCCGACCGAATCGAGGTTGCGGCTGGTCCAGCGCATCAGGCGAGGCCCTGCTGCTGCAGGAAGCGGGCGGCGACCTCGCGCGGCTCCTCGCCATCCTGGTCGACCTGGCGGTTCAGCTCCTGCATCACGCCGTTGTCGAGCCTGGCGCCGATGGCGAGGATGGGCGGGGCGAGGCCGGGGAAGTCCAGCAGGGCCTGCTGCCGGACCACGGCGGCGAGTTGGTAGGGCGGCCAGAGATGCCGGTCGTCGCGGAGGGTGGTGAAGCCGTAGGTGGCGATCTGCCAGTCCGTCGCATAGGCGTTCACCACATCGGCCTGGCCATGGTTCAGCGCGGCGTAGCGCAGGCCGAGGGCGGCGAATTGGCGGAAGCGGCGGAACTCCATCCCGTAGACGCGGCGGAGGCCGGGCAGCCCGTCCGCGCGGTCGGCGAATTCGTTGCCGGCGGCGAGCGTCAGGCGGGGCGCGGCACGGGCGAGGTCGGAGAGGGTGGCGAGGTTGTGGCGCCGCGCCGTCTCCGGCAGGACGAGCAGGGCATTGCCGTTGTCGATGCCGGAGGGATCGAGCCAGTCGAGGCCGAGCGGGGCGTAGCCGGCGCGGACCTTGGCGAGGATGGTGGCGGCATCGCCCTCAGGCGGCTGCTTCAGGACGACGCCGAGGCCGGTGCCGGTGTATTCCGGGTAGAGGTCGATCTCTCCGGAGAGCAGCGATTGATGGGCGATGGCCGTGCCGCCCAGGTTGAGGCGTCGCTGCACCGTGGCGCCGGCGCGTTCCAGCCCCTGGGCGAAGAGTTCGGCGACGACCAGCTGCTCGGTGAAATTCTTCGACCCCATGCGCAGCAGGGGCGCCGCCCGGGCGAGGGCGGGCGCGGCCAGGGGCGCGGCCAGGGCGGCAAGGAGCAGGCGTCTCCGCATCCGGTGAGCCTAGACCGGCGGAACGAATGGGCCAAATGCCCGCTCAGGCTGCGTTGGAGGGTCAGGCTGGCGACATGTGTGAACTTCTCGGGATGAGCGCCAATGTCCCCACCGACATCTGCTTCAGCTTCGCCGGACTGATGCAGCGCGGCGGCAGGACCGGGCCGCATGCGGATGGCTGGGGGATCGCCTTCTACGAGGGCAAGGGCGCGCGGGCCTTCCATGACCCCCGGCCCTCGGCGGACTCGGAGGTGGCGCGCTTCGTCCGCGACCACCCGATCAAGAGCTGCACCGTCCTCTCGCATATCCGCCGGGCCAACCGGGGGCGGGTCGCGCTGGAGAACACCCACCCCTTCCAGCGGGAGCTCTGGGGTCGGCTCTGGACCTTCGCGCATAACGGGCAGCTCGCCGGGGTGAAGCGCTGGCCGCTCCGGCACTACCACCCGGTCGGGACGACCGACAGCGAGCACGCCTTCTGCTGGATGCTCGGCCGGCTGCGGGAGGCCTTCCCGGCCTCGCCGCCCGGGCATCGGCTGGCGGCGGCGGTCGAGGCGCTGTCGCAACGGCTGGCGGCGACCGGCGTCTTCAACATGCTGCTGAGCGACGGGCGCTGGCTCTATTGCTTCTGCGGCAAGCGCATGGCCTGGCTGACGCGGCGGGCGCCCTTCGGCCCGGCGACGCTGATCGACGAGGACCTCAGCGCCGACTTCGCCAAGGAGACCACGCCGCGCGACGTGGTGACGGTGGTGGCGACGCGGCCCTTGACCCGGGACGAGGCCTGGACGGTGATGGAGCCCGGGCAATACGTCGTCTTCCGCAGCGGCGAGCGGTGGATGCATCGGCGCGTGGCGGTCCCGGAGCTGGAGCAGGCGGCATGAGCGAGACGGTGGGCGGGGCCATGGCCGGGCTCCGGGTGGTGGTGCCGGAGACGCGGGAGCTGGAGGTGCTGGCACGGATGCTGGAGCGCCAGGGGGCGGAGGCGATCCGCTGCCCGCTGGTCGCCATCATCGACGCGCCCGACCCGGCGCCGGTGGAGGCCTGGCTGCGGCGCTTCATCGCCACGCCGCCGGATGACCTGATCCTGCTGACGGGGGAGGGGCTCGGGCGGCTGCTCGGCGTGGCGGAGCGGGCGGGGATCGAGGGGGAGTTCCGCGCGGCGCTGGCCGGCGTCAGGCGCGTCTGCCGCGGGCCGAAGCCGAGCCAGAAGCTCAGGAGCATCGGCCTCGGGCCGGACCTGGCGCCGGAGCCGGCGACGACGGCGGGGATCATCGCCGGGATGGAGGCGCTCGACCTGCGCGGGCGGCGGGTCGCGGTGCAGCTCTATCCGGACAACCCGAATGCGCCGCTGCTCGACTTCCTGAAGGGGGCCGGGGCGGAGGCGGACCCGGTCCTCCCTTACGCCTATGCGACGCGGGCGGAGGATGAGCGGGTGCTCGAGGCGGTGGGCGAAATGGCGGCGGGGCGGGTCGACCTCGTCGTCTTCACCAGCACCCCGCAGGTGCGGCGGCTGGTGAGCCTGGCCGAAGGGGCGGGGCAGCAGCCGGTGCTGGCCGAGGCGCTCCGGCGGACTCGCATTGCAGCCGTCGGGCCCGTTGTCGCCGAGGCGGTGCGGGCGGCGGGTGGCGAGGTGGCGGTGATGCCGGAGGAGAATTTCCACATGAAGCCGATGGTGAATGCCATCCTCGAAGGGCTGCGCCGCGGATAGTTGCGGCGCGGGGCCGGGCCGGGCCACACTCCCGGTATGATCCTCGCCGGCGATACCGAGCATCCCCGCGACTTCCACGGCTACGGGCCCAACCCGCCGGATGCGCGCTGGCCGGGCGGGGCGCGGCTCGCCCTCTCCTTCGTGCTGAATTACGAGGAGGGCGCGGAGAACACCGTGCTCAACGGCGATGCGGGAAGCGAGCTCTATTTGCACGAGGTGCCGGGCGGCACGCCGCGGGCGGAGCGGGACCTCTCGACCGAGAGCCAGTTCGACTACGGCGCGCGGGCGGGGCTGTGGCGCATCCTCCGGCTGTTCAGGGAGCGCAACCTGCCGCTGACGATCTATGCCGTCGGGCGGGCGCTGGAGCTGCACCCCGAGGCGGGCCAGGCCTTCGCCGAGGCGGGGCATGAGGTGGCGAGCCATGGCTGGCGCTGGATCGACTACCGCCGCGTGCCGGAGCATGTGGAGCGCGAGCATATCGCCCGCTGCGCCGAGGTGATCGAGCGGACCACGGGCAGCAGGCCGGTCGGCTGGTATACCGGGCGGATCAGCCAGCGGACGCGGCGGCTGGTCGCCGAGCATGGCGGCTTCCTCTACGACAGCGATTCCTATGCCGACGACCTGCCCTACTACGTGCGGGCGGCGGGGAAGCCGCTGCTGGTCGTGCCCTACACGCTCGACAACAACGACATGAAATTCGCGGTGCCGCCGGGCTTCTCGGCGAATGACGGATTCACGCAGCACCTGACCGACAGCTTCGACCTGCTGCGGCGGGAGGGCGGGCGGATGATGTCCGTCGGGCTGCATTGCCGGCTGGCGGGGCGGCCGGCGCGGGCCGCGGCGCTCGAGCGCTTCCTCGACCATGTCGCGCGCCATAGCGATGTCTGGGTCTGCCGCCGTGCCGAGATCGCCCGGCACTGGCTGGCGCAGCACCCATCCCAATAAGCCATGAGGAAACCTCCATGACGCTGCATCGCCGTTCCGCCCTGGGGCTGGGGCTCGCCGCATTCGCCGCCCCTCTGGCCGCGCCCGCCCTTGCGCAGCCGGCGCGGCCGATGGCGCGGATCGTCGTCGGCTTCCCGGCGGGCGGCAGCGCCGACACCACGGCGCGGCTGATCGCCGAGCGGCTGCGCGGGCCCTATGCGCAGAACGTCATCGTCGAGAACCGCGTCGGCGCCGCCGGGCGGCTGGCGGTGGAGGCGGTGAAGGCGGCGGAGCCGGACGGCAACACCATCCTGCTGACGGCGGCGAGCATGCTGGTGATCTTCCCGCATCTCTACCGGCCGGCGACGCTGCGCTACGACCCCTTCACCGACCTGATGCCGGTGACGCCGGCGGGGGAATTCCCCTTCGGCATGGGGGTCGGGCCGATGGCGAACAGCGTCGGCACGCTGGCGGCCTTCAAGGACTGGGGCACGGGGCGGAGCGAGATCCCCTACAGCAGCGCGGCGGCCGGCAGCATGCTGCACTTCCTCGGCGTGCAGGTGGCGAAGGCGACCGGCCTCTCCATGACGCACATCCCCTACCGGGGCAGCGCGCCGGCGATCCAGGACCTGCTCGGCGGCAGGCTGGCGGCGAGCTACCACCCGATGGTCGACCTCGCGCCCCATGCGGCGGCACCGGGCGGGCCGGTGCGGCTGGCCGGCGTCTCCTCCGAGCAGCGGCTGCCGCGCTTCCCGGATGTGCCGACCTTCGCCGAGCAGGGCTATCCGCAGCTGACGGGGACCGAGTGGTTCGGCCTCTTCCTGCCCGCGAGGACGCCGGGGCCGGTGCAGGAGGCGCTGCACCGCGCCGCCGTGGAGGCGATCGCCATGCCCGATTACCGCGAGGCGATCGCCCGGCTGGAGATGCGGCCCTACCCGCTCTCCATCGTCGACTTCACCCGGCGCTTCCGGGCCGATTTCGACAAATGGGCGCCGATCATCGCCGAGAGCGGGTTCCGGCCGGAGGAGACCTAGGCCGGCTTGTGGCGGCGGCCGGCGATGTAGTCGGCGCCCTCCGGCCCTGCCGTCTCGGCATGGCGATGCCCGGCGGGGACGCTGAAGACATCGCCCGGGCCGTAGGTGGTGGCCTGGCCGTCGCGGGCGAGGGTGAAGGCGCCTCCCGTCACCAGCAGCTTGGCGTCGAAGGGGTGGGTGTGCTCCGGCACGGCCTGGCCGGGCGGGAGGCTGCGGGTGAGGACTTCCGTGAAGCCCTCCGCGCGCAGGATGTCGGCGAAGTCCCTGGCGTCCATGCGGCCTCTCCTACCGGGCGATCTCGCCATTCACCATGAAGGCGGGGTCCCGCTTGCCGTCCAGCACGTCGAGGATGTTGCGCGCCGCCTGGCGGGCCATGCGGGCCAGGCCTTCCTCCGTGCTCGCCGCATTATGCGGGCTGACGACGACATTGGGGAGCGCATAGAGCGGGTTGGCGGCGGTCGAGGGCTCCACCTCCAGCACGTCGAGGCCGGCGCCCTGGAGGCGGCCGCTCCGCAAGGCCGCGGCCAGGGCGGCTTCCTCCACGATCGGGCCGCGGGCGGTGTTCACCAGGATGGCGCCGGGCTTGAGGGCGGCGAAGGCGGCCGTGTCCATCAGGTGGTGGGTCGCCGGCGACAGGGGACAGTGCAGCGTCACCACATCCGCCTCCGCGAGGCCCGCCTGGAGGTCGCGGATGGGGATGAAGCCGTCGGCGGCGATGCGGGCCGGGTGGAAGCCAGGGTCCATCACCATCACCTTCATCTGGAAGGCGCGGCAGTAGCTGGCGACACGGCTGCCGATGCGGCCATAACCCACCACCAGGACGGAGCGGCCGGCGAGGTCGACCATGCCGGGGCCGGACTTCGCCCACCAGCCGCCCTCCTTGACGATGCGGTCGTTGTCGAGAGCGCGGCGGGCGACGGCGAGCATCAGCATCATCGCATGCTCGGCGACGCTGAGGTCGTTGGTGCCGTTCACCACCATCACCGGGATGTCGCGCTCGGTGCAGGCGGCGATGTCGACCGTGTCGAAGCCGACGCCGTAGCGGGAGACGACCTTCAGCCGTGATGCGGCGGCCAGCGCCGCGCGGTCCACCCGCTCCAGCCAGCAGAGCACGGCATCGGCGGAGGAGAGATGCTGGTGGAATTGCTCGACCGGCGGGTCCTGCAGGGTGACGATGTCGAGGTCGCCCCGCTCCGCCAGCACCGCCTGGCCGGCAGGGTGCAGGGCGCGGCAAAGCAGGATGCGGTGCGGCATGTGGATGGTCCTCCCCCGGATTGTGGTGGGATGGTGAAACCATCGGCGTCCGGCGCCAAGGCCTCTTGCCGCTGGGGCGGCGCGCGGCTAGGCTTTTGACTGCATGACAGTGCGCGCGCCCCTTTCCGGCCTGACGAGCGGCTCCGCCGCCGGCCGCGCGCGCCCGCTTCTCGGCCTCCTCCTTCGACTTACCCGCCCCTGGGCGTGACGCTCGGCTGACGGCCGGCTTCGCTCAGGGGGGACTGAGCGAGAGGCTGCGCGAGCACGAAGGAAACGAATCCATGGCCATCACCCATCCCAGCTTCGGCACGCTGGACGACAACCGCATCATCTTCTTCGACACCACCCTGCGCGACGGCGAGCAGTCGCCCGGCTTCTCGATGAACCTCGAGGAGAAGCTGCGGATGGCGGAGGCGCTGGCCGAGCTCGGCGTCGATGTCATCGAGGCGGGCTTCGCCATCGCCTCGCCCGGTGACTTCGAGAGCGTGCAGTCGATCGCACGGAGGTTCGCCAAGGACGGGCCGGTGGTCGCCAGCCTCGGCCGCGCCAACCCGGCCGATATCCTGCGCAGCGCCGAGGCGCTGAAGCCCGCGGCCCGCAAGCGCATCCATATCGTCCTGGCGACGAGCGAGCTGCATATGCGGGTGAAGCTGCGCATGTCGCCGGAGGAGGTGCTGGAGCTGACGACGAGCAGCGTCACCCTCGGCCGGCAGCACAGCGACGACGTCGAGTGGTCGGCCGAGGATGGCAGCCGCTCCGACCCCGACTTCCTCTGCCGCTGCGTCGAGGCGGCGATCAAGGCGGGCGCGACGACCATCAACATCCCCGACACGGTCGGCTACTCGATGCCGGAGGACATGGCGCGGATCTTCCGCGACCTGCGCAACCGGGTGCCGGGAATCGAGAAGGTCATCCTCTCGGCGCACAACCACAACGACCTCGGCATGGCCGTCGCCAATACCGTCGCCGCCATCCAGGCCGGCGTGCGGCAGATCGAGAGCACGATCAACGGCATCGGCGAGCGGGCCGGCAATGCCTCGCTCGAGGAGGTGGCGATGGCGCTGCGGACGCGGCGGGATGCGCTGCCCTACACCAACAACATCGTCACGCAGAAGCTGCTGCGCACCAGCAAGCTGCTGGCGACCATCACCGGCTTCGACGTGCAGCCGAACAAGGCGATCGTCGGCCGCAACGCCTTCGCGCATGAATCGGGGATCCACCAGGACGGCGTGCTGAAGGATGCCTCCACCTACGAGATCATGACGCCGGAGAGCGTCGGCTGGACCAAGAACAGCCTGGTGCTCGGCAAGCATTCCGGCCGGGCGGCCTTCCGCGACAAGCTGGCCGCGCTCGGCTATACGGTCGGCGACAACCAGCTGAACGACGCCTTCCGCCGCTTCAAGGACCTCGCCGACCGCAAGAAGGTCGTCTACGACGAGGATGTCGTGGCGCTGGTCGATGACGAGGTGGTGCGCGGCAACGACCGGGTGAAGCTGCTGGCGCTGACGGTGGCGACGGGCCTCGGCACCAAGCCGATGGCGACGCTGGCGCTCGAGGTGGACGGCGAGCACAAGGATGGCATGGCGAGCGGCGACGGCGCGGTGGATGCCACCTTCAACGCCATCCGCAACGCCATCCCCCATGAGGTGGCGCTGAAGCTCTATGCGGTGCAGAGCGTGACGGGAGGGACGGACGCCCAGGCCCGCGTCACGGTGCGGCTGGAGGAAGGCGGCAAGCTGGTCGACGGCCAGGGCGCCGATACCGACACCATCGTGGCTTCCGCCCGGGCCTATGTGCATGCCCTGAACAAGCTGCTGGTGAAGCGTGAGCGCACCGCACCGGCGGAAATCGGTGCCGCGCTGTCGGCCTGAGCGCATGGCACTGAGCGCATGAAAAAAGCCCCGGCCAGGCCGGCCGGGGCTCATGAAGGCGCATATGGCGGGGTGCGCTAAGTCTTGCCGGAGGAGGACTGGTCCTCCTCGATGAGACGCAGCAACTCGTCCGGAATCGGCTCGCGCGCCACGGTATCGTAGAGCTGGTGCAGCCCACGCCGCAGCCAGACATCGAAGGCCTGGTCCACCTCCTTGCCCTCCTGCTCGACACCGGGCTTTGCCGGATTGTTTGCGCGCTTCTTTTCGATCTTGCCCATCATCCCGGCCGCCAAGGACGGGCTGGCGGGGTGCCGCTCAAGCACCGCCGCCCCACTCCGTGTCATATTACACTATACCACAGAGCGGATTTCGCCAACGACCGTATCGGTCCGGTCGCGCTGTGCGCCGTTCCGAATCTCGGCGGTCGGCTGGTCCTCGCCCATCAGCCAGGCCTGGAGCTGGCGGCGGGCGCGGAACACGCGGCTCTTCGCCGTGCCGACGGCGCAGCCGGTGGCCTGGGCGACTTCCTCGTAGGAGAGGCCCTGGAGGACCACCATGAACAGCGCTTCGCGCTGGTCGGAGGGCAGGCGGCCGAGGGCGCGGCTCAGCTCCTTGAGGACGAGGCGATCCTCATGCGCACCGCTGACGGCGAAGGCGGACATCGGCAGATCCTCGATGTCGGTCGTCTCGCGCTGCTTGCGGAGCGTGGAGATGAAGCGGTTGCGCAGGATGCGGTGCATCCAGGCGGCGAAGTTGGTGCCGGGGGTGAAGCTGTCCTTCGCCGCCAGGGCATTGGCGACGGCATCCTGCACCAGATCCTCCGCAGCGGCCCGGTTGCGCGTCAGCGCCAGGGCCTGGACCCGCAACTTCGGCAGCAGGGCAACGAGCTGGCCATGGAATTCGGCAGCGCTGCTGACGGCGTGAGCGGGCTTCGCGGTGGTGTCGGTGTGTCCGTCCATAGTGGTCCGGTTCCTCTTGCTTCGTCTGAGGAGGAGTGACCGGCCGGTGGGAAAGGATGCATCACGCACGCGTCAGGAAGTCACGGGATCGGGAGGCTGCTTCTCGAGGGCGGCCGCCAGCAGCCGGCGGGCGCGGGAGACGCGGGCCTTCATGGTGCCGAGCGGGACGTCGCAGATCGCGGCGGCCTCCTGGTGCGAGAGGCCCTGCGCGCCGACCAGGATCACCGCCTCGCGCAGCAGCGGCGGCAGGTCGCGCAGCGCCCGCGTCAGGTCGCGCATGCGCCCTGGAACTTCCTGCTCGGCAGGCGCACCCTGCTTTTCCTCCGGCAGCGACTCGGCAAGGCGGCGTTCGCGGCGACGCGAGCGGAGCTGCTCATGGAAGGTGTTGCGGATGACGGCGAGGCACCAGGCACGAAGGTCGACACCCTCCGACTTGCCGTCGAGCGAGCGCAGGGTCCGCAAGACCGCTTCCTGCACGAGATCGTCGGCTTCCGTGCGCGAGCCCGAGAGATACCGGGCAAAGGCCCGGAGTTCGGGCAACAAATGCGCGAGCGCCGTCCGCAGCGCGCGATCCATGGCTTGTTCGGTCACGACATGCTCAATATCACCACGATCGGGGTGCGATAAGGATATCCATCGCCTGTGCAGGATGAGAACGGCATGAGCGCCATCGACCGGGCGGGGATGATCAAGGCATTGCCCTATGCGCGCCGCTATGCCCGCGCGCTGACCGGGACCCAAGGCCAGGGCGATGCCATGGTGGCGGATGCGCTGCGGCAGGTCATGGCGCAGCAATTCCCCGAAAATGCGACGCCGCGTGCCATATTGTACGGTGCCGTCGGCGATGCCGTGCGCGCCGCGGATACCGGGCCGCCGAAGGATCCGGCCGGGTTGACCCTGCAGCAGCGCATGCTGCTGCTGCTGACCGCGCTCGAGGAACAGCCGCTGACCGCGGCGGCCTCCGCCTGCCGCATCTCGCCGGCGGAAGCGGAGGCGGAGCTGCGCGTGGCCCGCGACGGGCTGCGCACCGGCGTGACCGCCCGCGTGCTCATCATCGAGGATGAGCCGATCATCGCCCTCGACATCCAGGAGCTGGTGGAGCGCTGCGGCCACAGCGTCGTCGGCATCGCGGCGACGGAGACGGAGGCGGTGGAGATCGCCCGGGCCGAGCGGCCGGGGCTGGTGCTGGCCGACATCAATCTCGGCGCCGGCGGCGACGGGGCGAGCGCCGTCGCGCGCATCCTGCGCGACCTGACGGCGCCGGTGATCTTCGTCACCGCCTATCCGGAGCGGTTGCTGACCGGCGAGGCGGTGGAGCCGGCCTTCGTCATCACCAAGCCCTTCGACCCGACGACGCTGGCGGTGGCGACCTACCAGGCCGTGACGCGAGGCGTGCGCCCGGTTTGATGTAACACGGGTTCGTTATGCATGAAGAACCGAACGGGGGCGCCGGCGTTCAGCCGGCAGACCCTGCGGAGGATGTCATGCTCTACTGGACGCTCGTCTTTCTCGGCGTAGCGCTGGTCGCCGGCCTGTTCGGCTTCGGCGGCATCGCCTCGGCCTCGGCTGGGATGGTCAAGGTCCTCTTCACCATCTTCATCGTGCTGTTCGTCGCGTCCCTGATCTTCGGGGCCGTCCGCGGGGCATGAGGCTCGGGCGGCGCGGGCTGCTCGCGGCCCTGGCCATCGCCCCCCCCATGGGCGGCGCGCGGGCGCAGACCGCGGCGGGGCGGCGCGGCGAGCCGGATCTCTGGTTCGACCCGACGCAGCTGCCCTCCTTCACCGGCACGGTCGAGCGCTACCTGCCCAACCCGCTCGGCGAGGTGGACGGGCTGACCTTCCGGGAAGGCCCGCAGGTGGTCTTCCCGCCCGATGTAGCGGAGGCGGTGCGGCGGGATGCGCCGGCCGGGAAATCCGTCATCATCTGGGGCATCCGGGCGCGGCGGGCGCCGGTGATCACCATGCTCGCCTTCGCGCCGAGCTCCGATGCGACGCCGGTGGTGGTGGACCGCTTCTACTGGCGGCTCGGCGGGCGGATGGCGCAGGCGGGCGGCACCGCGCTTCGCCTCTCCGGCACGGTCAAGCAGCCCTACTACACGCCGCAGGGTGAAGTGGCGGGGGCGATCCTCGAGGATGGCAGCGTCGTGCTGGTGCCGGCCTCCGCCGTCGCCGGCGTGCAGGACATGCTGAAGCCGGGCCAGGCGCTGGCCGCGGCCGGGCCGGGGCGGGAGGGGCCGGACGGACGGGCGCTGCTTGCCGAGCGGCTCGGCCCCGCGCCCGATGCGCTGCGGCCGCTGCCAGGGCCGCCGCGCTGACCATGGCCGAGGACGACAGCGCCGAGGATGGCGGCAAGCCCGGCTTCATGGCGGGCTTCTGGCGACTGACCAGGCAATACTATCGCGGCGAGGAGCGGCGGCGGGCCTGGTGGCTGACGGGCGGCGTGCTGGCGCTGACGCTGCTGCAGATCGGCGTGCAGGTGCGGTTCAACATCTGGAACCGCGACTTCTTCAACGCCCTGGAATCACGCGACCGCGATGCCTTCTTCGGCCAGCTCGGCCTGTTCGTGGCGCTGACCGTCGGCAGCATGGTGACGGCGGTGTTCCAGCTCTACATGCGGCAGATGCTGCAGCTGCACTGGCGGGAATGGCTGGTGAAGCGGCTGCAGCACCGCTGGCTGGAGGGCGGGCGGCACTACCGCATCAATTTCCTCCCCGACGCGGCGGACAATCCGGACCAGCGGATGAGCGAGAACACGCGCTGGGCCACCGCCATCGCCGTCGACATGGCGGTGGGGCTGGTCAGCTCGGTGCTGATGCTCGTCTCCTTCGTCGGCATCCTGTGGACCCTGTCGGGGCCGCTGCATGTCTCGCTCGGCGGCAGCGACTTCGAGATCCCGGGCTACATGGTCTTCGCGGCGCTGCTCTACGCCGGCATCGGCTCGGCGCTGACCTGGTTCATCGGCCGGCCGATGGTCGAGGCGAATATCCGGCGGAACGAGGCGGAGAGCGACCACCGCTTCGCGCTCGTGCGGCTGCGGGAGAGCAGCGAGGGCGTCGCGCTGATCCGCGGCGAGGCGGATGAGGAGCGCGGGCTGCAGCGCGCCTTCGGCCAGGTGGCGCAGTCGATGCTCGACCTGATGCGGAGCGAGCGGCGGCTGATGTGGCTGACCTCGGCCTATGGGATGCTGCTGACGGTCTTCCCCGTGCTGGTGGCGAGTCCGCGCTATTTCGCCGGCGCCATCACGCTCGGCGTGCTGATGCAGATCTCCTCCGCCTTCGGGCAGGTGACGAGCAGCCTCAACTGGTTCGTCGACAATTTCCCGCGCCTTGCGGACTGGCGCAGCCATGTGGCGCGCGTCGTCGAGCTGGAGGAGACGCTGGACGGGGCGGATGTGGAGGAGGCGGATACCGTCATCGCCATCGAGGAGGGGCCGGGCGAGGACGGGCAGGAGGTCCTGGCCTTCCGCGACCTCCAGATCGCCCAGGCCGATGGCACGCTGGTGATCGAGCAGGCGAACGCGGAGATCGGGCCGGGCGAGAAGGTGCTGATCCTCGGCGAGAGCGGGAGCGGGAAGTCGACGCTGTTCCGGGCGATTGCGGGCCTGTGGCCCTGGGGGTCGGGGGCGATCCGGATCCCCCGCCGGGCGTCGATGATGTTCATGCCGCAGCGGCCCTACCTGCCGCTCGGCACGCTGCATGCGGCGCTCACCTATCCGGCGCCGGCCGAGGAATACTCCCGCGAGGCGGTGCAGGCGGCGCTCAGGCGCTGCGGGCTGGAGGCGCTGGTGCCGCGGCTGGAGGAGGAGGACCGGTGGGACCGCATCCTCTCCCTCGGCGAGCAGCAGCGGCTGGCCTTCGCGCGGCTGCTGCTGCACCGGCCGGGCTGGGTCTTCATGGATGAGGCGACGGCGGCGCTCGACGAGGCCAACCAGGACAGCATGATGCGGATGTTCGGGGAGGAGCTGGCCGGGAGCGCGCTGGTCTCGATCGGGCACCGGCCAGGACTCGATGCCTATCACGACCGGACGCTGAAGCTGATCCCAGGGGCCGAAGGGGCTCGCCTGCGCCGTCGTCAACCAAGGCGGGAGAAGCGCAACCGCAACCCGATCCGTCGCCTCTTCCGTCGCAAGGCTGCGCAGGCTGGGGAAGCTGACTGATGCATGGGTCCGGGAAGGCGCCTGCCTTCCCGGCGGGGGCACCGGGGGCAGAGCCCCCGGTGGTTAGCTTAGCGCCAGGCCGGCCGGCCCATGTTCACATCCCGCCCGCTGGTGAGCGCGCCGCCCGCGGCGCCGACGCCGCCGCCGATCAACGCACCCGTGCCGATGCTGCCGCCGGTGAGCGCCGAGACGCCCGCGCCGGCACCCGCGCCGAGCAGGCCGCCGGAGACGGCGCGGTCGCTCGTGCGGTAGCCGCAGGCGCCGAGGGCGAGGGTGGCCAGGAGGGCAATCATTGCTTTCCGCATGTCTGGATCTCCCGTGTTTCCAGCGCCTCAACGTCCGTTGTTCCGCTTAGGTTGCTGTCCCGGCATGTCCCAGCCTCGGGAGGCATGGAGAGGAGGCTTGAGCGGCGGGCCCCAGGGGGGTAAGGGCACGGCCTCCGCTGCACCTCGCGGATCGGTGATTTCAACTCCGCAAGCAACATTCGGCTTGCGGGGCGGGGAGGCCGGTGGCGCGATCAGGAAGGTTGGCCCAGCATGTTCTCTCGCCTGTTCGGCTTCCTCTCCGCCGACATGGCCATCGACCTCGGGACCGCGAACACACTGGTCTATGTCAAGGGCCGGGGCATCGTGCTGAACGAGCCGAGCGTCGTCGCCATCGCCGATATCCGCGGCCGCAAGCAGGTGCTGGCCGTCGGCGAGGAGGCGAAGATGATGCTGGGCCGCACCCCCGGCAACATCGCCGCCATCCGCCCGCTGCGGGACGGCGTGATCGCCGACTTCGAGGTGGCGGAGGAGATGATCAAGCATTTCATCCGCAAGGTGCACAACCGGCGGAGCTTCGCCTCGCCGATGATCATCGTCTGCGTGCCCTCGGGCAGCACGGCGGTGGAGCGGCGGGCGATCCAGGAAAGCGCCGAGAGTGCCGGCGCCCGCCGCGTGCTGCTGATCGAGGAGCCGATGGCCGCCGCCATCGGCGCCGGGCTGCCGGTGACGGAGCCCTCCGGCTCCATGGTCGTCGACATCGGCGGCGGGACGACCGAGGTCGCCGTGATCTCGCTCGGCGGCATCGTCTATGCGCGGAGCGTGCGCGTCGGCGGCGACAAGATGGACGAGGCGATCATTTCCTACATCCGCCGGCAGTTCAACCTGCTGATCGGCGAGAGCAGCTCCGAGCGGATCAAGATGGAGATCGGCGCCGCGGCGATGCCGGACCATGGCGAGGACGGGCCCGTTACCGAGGTGAAAGGCCGCGACCTGATGCACGGCGTGCCGCGGGAGGTCTATGTCTCGCAGCGGCAGATCGCCGAGAGCCTGGCGGAACCGGTGACGGCCATCGTCGAGGCGGTGAAGGTGGCGCTGGAGAACACTCCGCCGGAGCTGGCCGCCGACATCGTCGACAAGGGCATCGTGCTGACCGGGGGCGGGGCGCTGCTGCACCGGCTGGACGAGGTGCTGCGCGCCTCGACCGGCCTGCCGGTGGTGGTGGCGGAGGAGCCGCTCTCCTGCGTCGCCCTCGGCACCGGTCGGGCGCTGGAGGAGACGAAGAAACTCCGCCAGGTGTTGAGTTCGATGTATTGAAGTCCAATTAGTTTTCGCGAGTGGCCAGCTTCAACCCAGGGGTCGAGGAGGTGGCGTGATCCGGCTCAGCATTCCGCTTCGGCAGGCCCTGTCGCGCCTGTCCTTGCCCGTGCTGATCGTGCTCGCCTTCGGCACCATGCTGCTGGGCAAGGCGGATGCGCTGCTGGCGGAGCGGGCGCGGATGGCGCTGGCCGACCTGTTGGCGCCCATCTGGGCGACCCTGCAGCAGCCCGTCGCCTCGGTGCGGGGGGCGGTGCAGGAGGCGGAGTTCCTGCTCAACCTCCGGGCCGAGAATGCCCGGCTGCGCGAGGAGAATGAGCGGCTGCGGCGCTGGCAGGCGACGGCCCTCGCCCTCGAGGCGGAGAACGGGATGCTGCAGCGGCAGCTCCATTTCGTGCCCGAGGCGGCGCCGGCCTTCCAGACGGTGCGCGTCGTCGCCGATGGCGGCGGAATCTATGCCCGGGCCGTGCTGCTCGGCCTCGGGCCGAGCCATGGCGTGCGGAAGGGGCAGATCGCCCTCGACGCGCGCGGGCTGGTCGGGCGGGTGACGGAGGTGGGGCTGCGCTCCGCCCGCGTGCTGCTGGCGACCGACATGAACAGCCGCATCCCGGTGGTGCTGGAGGGCAGCCGGGCGCGGGCGATGATGGTCGGCACCAACGGCGCCCGCCCGCGCCTGCAGCACTGGCCGGAGGGCTCGGCGCCGGAGGATGGCGAGCGCATCGTCACCAGCGCGGAAGCCGGCGCCTTCCCGGCCGGGCTGCCGGTGGGCATCGTCCGCCGCAGCGAGGGCGGGGCGCCGGAGGTCGAGCTTTTCGCCCGGCTGGACCGGCTGGATGTGGTGCGGCTCTTCGATTACGGGCTGGGCGGCATCCTGCCGCCGGAAGCCGTGGCGCGGCCCGAGCCGCGGCCGCGGCGGTAGCGCGCCATGAAAGGGCGCCCCGCCCCCGCCATGGGGTTGCTGCGCCAGATCGACGCGCTGGCCCGGGCCGCCTTCCCCACGGGCCTGACCGCCTTGCTGATGGTGCTGGCCGCGGTGCCGGTGGGTCTGCCCGGGATGGTGTCGGCGGCGGCGCTGCCCTGCATCGTCTTCTGGTCGGTGTTCCGCCCGGCCGCGCTCCCGCCGCTGGCGGTGTTCGGGCTGGGGCTGCTGGGGGATTTGCTGAGCTTCGCCCCGGTCGGCTCCGGCGTGCTGACCCTGCTGGTGGTGGCGGGGCTGGTGACGCGATGGCGGCGCTTCCTGGTGAAGCAGTCCTTCCTCGCCGTCTGGCTCGCCTATTGCGGCGTGGCGCTGATGGCGGCGGCGCTCGGGTGGCTGCTGCAGGTGGTGCTGGGGTGGCGGCTGGTGCCGCTGGCGCCGGGGCTCTGCCAGGCGGCGATGAGCGCGGGGCTGTATCCGGGCCTCGCCTGGGTGATGAGCCGGCTGCATGAGGGAATGAGCCGGGCGGAGGCCGCGCCATGAGGCCCTGGCGCAGGGCGGAGCGGGGGCTCGGCAGCGGCAGGCCGGGCGGGTCCGGCTTCAGGGGCGTGCGCCGCGAGGAGGAGCGCCGGCGGGGCGTCTTCACCCGCCGGGCGCTGCTGCTCGGGGCGGGGCAGCTTGGGCTGTTCGGCTTCCTCGGCAGCCGGCTCTACCGGCTGCAGTCGGAGGAGGGCGACCGCTACGCGACCCTCGCCGAGGAGAACCGCGTCTCCGCCCGGCTGATCCCGCCGCCGCGCGGGCGCATCCTCGACCGCAACGGGCAGGTGGTGGCCGGAAACCAGCTCAACTGGCGGGCCCTGCTGGTGGCCGAGCAGACCCAGGATGTGGGCGCAACGCTCGAGACCTTCTCCCGCATCGTGCCGCTGACAGAGCAGGAGCGGGCGCGGATCGAGCGCGACGTGCGGCGGCGGCGGCGCTTCGTCCCGGTCGCGGTGCGGGAATTCCTGAGCTGGGAGGATATGGCGCGGATCGAGGTCAACGCGCCGGACCTGCCCGGCATCCTGATCGATGTCGGCACCACGCGGCTCTATCCGGAGCGGGAGCACCTTGCCCATCTCGTCGGCTACGTGGCGCCGCCGGCCGAGCGGGACATGGATGGCGACCCGCTGCTGGAACTGCCCGGCATCCGCGTCGGCCGGGCGGGGATCGAGCGGCACCACGACCTGCTGCTGCGCGGCCGGGCGGGGGCGGTGCAGCTCGAGGTCAATGCGGTCGGCCGGGTGATCCGCGAGCTCGACCGGCGGGAGGGCGTGCCGGGGCAGGACGTGCAGATCTCCGTCGATGCCGGGCTGCAGAAGGCGCTGCGCGGCCGGATCGAGGAGGGCACCAGCGTCGTCGTCATGGATGCGCGGAATGGGGAGGTGCTGGCCATGGCCGCGCAGCCCTCCTTCGACCCGAACGTGTTCAATGCCGGCGTCTCCGGCGCGCAGTGGCGGCAATGGACGGCGAACCGGGCGACGCCGCTGATCAACAAGGCGACCAACGGGCTCTACGCGCCGGGCTCCACCTTCAAGATGATCGTCGGGCTCGCGGGGCTGGAGGCGCGGGTGGTGACGCCGGGCGACCGCGTCTTCTGCCCCGGCCACCTGGATCTCGGCGACACGCGCTTCCATTGCTGGCAGCGGCATGGGCATGGCTCGCTCGACATGCGGGGCGCCATCAAGCTGTCCTGCGACGTCTATTTCTACGAGGTGGCGAAGCGCACCGGCATCGACCGGATCGCGGCCATGGCCAACCGCTTCGGCCTCGGGGTGGAGCTCGACATCGAGCTGCCGGGGACGAAGAAGGGGCTGGTGCCGACCCGGGCCTGGCGGCAGGCGCAGGGCAAGCCCTGGAACCTCGGCGACACCGTCGTGCATGGGATCGGCCAGGGCTTCTACCAGCTCACCCCCTTGCAGCTCGCCACCATGGCGGCGCGGCTGGCGACGGGACGGGCGGTGCAGCCGCATCTGACGCGGATGGTCGGCGGCAGGCCGGGCCGCGGCACGAGGCCGGAGGACTGGCCGAGCCTCGGCATCGCGGAGCGGGACCTGAAGCTCATGCGCGAGGGGATGTGGGCGGTGGTGAACGAGCCGGGCGGCACGGCGCTCGGCTCCCGGCTGCCGGCGGCGCTCGGGGTGATGGCGGGGAAGACCGGTTCCGTCCAGGTCCGCCGCGTCAGCCGGGAGCAGCGGGAGCGCGGCTTCAAGGCCGAGAGCCAGCCGCGGGAATGGCGGCCGCATGCGCTCTTCGTCGCCTTCGCGCCCTACGAGAACCCGCTCTATGCGGTGAGCGTCGTCGTCGAGCATGGCCTGAGCGGGTCCGGGGCGGCGGCGCCGCTGGCCCGCGACGCCATGGTGGAGGTGTTCAACCGGCTGCGGCCCTCGCCGGGCCAGCGGGTGGCCGAGGCGGGGCGATGAGCGCCACCTACGAGCGCCGGCTGCTGGCGCGGGACCGCGGCTTCGGCCTGCTGCAGAAGCTCTGGCTGATCCCCTGGAGCTTCGTGCTGCTGCTCTGCGCCATCGCCGCCGTCGGCTATGTGGCGCTCTACTCGGCGGGCGGCGGCTCGGCGGAGCCCTATGCGGCGAAGCATGCGCTGCGCTTCGGCTTCGGCCTGGTGCTGATGCTCTCGATCGCGATGGTCGACATCCGCTTCGTCGCGCGGCTGGCCTGGCTCGGCTATGGGGTGGGGATCGCGCTGCTGGTGCTGGTGCTGCTGCATGGCAATGTGGGCAAGGGCGCGCAGCGCTGGATCGAGATCGGGCCCCTGCAGCTCCAGCCCTCGGAGCTGATGAAGATCATGCTCGTGCTCGGCCTCGCCGCCTGGTTCCAGCGGGCGAGCTGGGAGCGGATGGGCAACCTGCTCTTCCTCATCCCGCCGGCGCTCATGGTGCTGCTGCCGGTCGGGCTGATCCTGAGGCAGCCCAATCTCGGCACGGCGCTCATCGCCGGGATGGTGGGGGCGGCGGTGTTCTTCGCAGCCGGGGCGCGGTGGTGGAAATTCGTGCTGGCCGCCGGCGCCGTCGCCGTCGCGGCGCCGATCGCCTACGACCACCTGCACGACTACCAGCGGGCGCGGATCACCACCTTCCTCGACCCGGAGAGCGACCCGCTGGGGGCGGGGTACAACATCATCCAGTCGAAGATCGCGCTCGGCTCCGGCGGGTTGTGGGGCAAGGGCTTCCTGCAAGGGACGCAGGGGCACCTCAACTTCCTGCCCGAGAAGCAGACCGACTTCATCTTCACCATGATCGCCGAGGAATTCGGCCTGGCCGGGGCGCTGACGGTGCTCGGGCTGCTCTCGCTCGTGCTGGCCTTCTGCTTCGGCGTGGCGCTGCGCTGCCGGCACCAGTTCGGCCGGCTGATCGCGGTGGGGCTCGGGACGAACTTCTTCCTCTATGTCTTCGTCAACGTGGCGATGGTGACGGGGTCGATCCCCGTGGGCGGGGTGCCGCTGCCGCTGATCTCGCATGGCGGCTCGGCCATGCTGACGACGATGCTGGGCTTCGGGCTGCTGCTCTCGGTCCATGTCCACCGGGATGCGGAATTCGGTCCGGTGCGCGATTGAGCGTGGATAGGGGCTGGACAAAGCCGTAGCGACCGTTAGAAAGCGCCACCCGGTGGGGCGCCTAGCTCAGTTGGTAGAGCAGCTGACTCTTAATCAGCGGGTCATAGGTTCGAATCCTATGGCGCCCACCAACCAGCTCAAAGACTTAGTCGCCGTGGAGCACTCCATTCGGCGCCCCGTGTTCCTTCTGCGGACCTAGAGAGAACCCTCGCGCGGCAAGAGGCTCAGGGAGGCACGTCAGTGTTGCCGCTTCGCGGCCGAGCCCGCCGCCTGGACGTGACGCTTCGCATGTCGAACCCCTTGCCGGTCGAAAAGGGGGTCGCGCTGATTTGCGGATCTCAATCTCTGGCGGTCACCTTCACTCCGGGCGAGCCAGTCCGACAAACATCGCTGATGGGATGCGACGCCACACTGCTGGAGATCCAGTGCGTCGCACACCGGCCCGACCACATCATCGAGGGCTCGACCGACGCTCGCAGCCTCGGCATCGCGGTCCACGACATTGAGGTTCACCCCGCCTCAGCCTACCAAGTGCATCTTGCTCTGGCGCGAGGCTCACGCGAAGGCAGGTGGGGCGTGGACCGTCCGGGGGTTGGCATGCGCGGATTTGTAGGAGTCGCTTGCGCTCAGCCTTAATCAGCGGGTCATGGGTTCGAATCCTGTGGCGCCCACCATTCCCATCTCCCGCGCATCCCGAGGTTCGGCGTCATTCGTCCCATCGATGGCAGGTATTCCTCCTCTGTCTTGGACCGGGGACGGGTGCGGCGTCATCTTCCATCCGTAGCGCCTGGCTGGGCCGGGCCGGCAGGACGGAGGAGGTAGAGCGGTGAGGCATGGCGGGATCATCTGCACCCTGCTCGCGGTCGGCGTGGCGGCACTGTCCTCGAGCCTGGTGCCGCAACCGGCCAATCGTGACGAGACGGTGCGGTTTGGCCGATTCGAGCAAAGCCTCGCCGCGTCCGCCGATGGGGATGGCGCCGTTCTCCGGGGTGCCGAGGCATGGCTCGAGGCGGTCGGGCGAGGGGTTCGGCGCTAGTTCACTGAATTCTTTTAAGTCAATAAGATGCAGCAAATTCTTCTGGATACATAGCATCATCCCGCGCTATCATGCTGCATTGCAGCAAAGCGAATGATGATGACGTCGGAAACCGTCTTCTCCAGCACGCAGATCACGCCGGCCGATCGGCAGGAGGGCCAGCGCGCCCCCGCCAATGACGCGACCAGGATCGAGCGGCTCTTCCTGGTCACGGTCGGGCTCGTCGCCGGGCTCGAGATCGGCCTGGTCACCCTCTGGCTGGTCGGGTAGTGGCCGGCTAGCGGCGCTGAGGCGCAACGAGGCGGCACCGGGGGCGTGACCTGCCCTGTCCCCGGGGCGACCTGCTCCGCCTGCCGCGTCGAGGCCGGCCCCCGGCGCTGAGCCGAGGTGGTGCGCGAGGCGGGGATCCGGCCGGATCGGGCGGGGCCCGCTCCGGCCGGAGCTCGTGCTACCCGGGCAGGTGGCGCGCCAGGAAGTCGCGCATCAGGCCGGCGATCTCGGCGCCATGCGTCTCCAGCGCGAAATGCCCGGTGTCGAGCATGTGGATCTCCGCCTTGGGGAGGTCGCGCCGGTAGGGCTCGGCGCCGGCGGCGACGAAGATCGCGTCGTTCTGGCCCCAGACCACGAGGGTCGGCGGCTGGTAGCGGCGGAAATAGGCCTGCCATTCCGGGTAGAGCGGCAGGTTGGTCCGGTAGTCGTAGAACAGGTCGAGCTGGATCTCCTGGTTGCCCGGGCGGTCGAGCAGCGCCTGGTCGACCAGGGCCGCATCGGGGTCGACCAGCGACAGGTCCGGCACGCCGTTGGTGTACTGCCACTGCGTCGCCTTGGGCGACATCAGCCAGCGGATCGCCTCGCGCTCCGGCGCCGCGCCGGTGGACCAGTAGGCCTTGATCGGGTCCCAGAACCCGGCGATCCCCTCGTCATAGGCATTGCCGTTCTGCACGATCAGCGCCGTCACCCGCTCGGGATGCGCGGTCGCCAGGCGGAAGCCGACCGGCGCGCCGTAGTCCATGACGTAGAGGGCGTAGCGTGCGAGGCCGAGCTGCTCCGTCAGGCCGCCGACCAGCTCCGCATAGCGGGCGAAGCCGTAGGGGAAGGCGTCATGCGCCGGCGCGGCGCTGTGGCCGAAGCCCGGATAGTCCGGCGCCACGACGTGGTAGCGGTCGGCGAGGCGCGGGATGAGGTTGCGGAACATGTGCGACGAGGTCGGGAAGCCGTGCAGCAGCAGCAGGGTCGGCGCCTCGGGCGAGCCGGCCTCGCGGTAGAAGATCTCGATGCCCTGCACCGTGGCGGTGCGGTAGCGGATCCGGGTGCTGTCCTGGGTCATGGCCGTTCTCCTTGCTGTCCGTGGAAGCCTCGGGGCGATGGGGCCGCCGACAGGGAGAGGGGTACCGCTTGACGGGATGCGCGAGCAGGCGGAGAGATCGGGACTCATCCTCCCAGAATTTGGAAGGCTCGGATGGACCGGCTGGAGGCCATGTCGCTGCTGCTGACGGTGGTGGAGGAGGGCAGCCTCTCCGCCGGGGCACGCCGGTTGCGGGTGCCGCTGGCGACCGTCAGCCGCAAGGTGGCGGAGCTGGAGCAGCGGCTCGGGGCGCAGCTGCTGCTCCGTGGCAGCCGCCGCCTGGTGCTGACCGAGCCGGGGCGCGCCTATGTCGAGGCGGCGCGGCGCATCCTCGACGAGGTGGAGGAGGCGGAGCGGGCGGCCGCGGGGGAATTCGCCGAGCCGCGGGGCGAGCTGACCCTCACCGCGCCGGTGATGTTCGGCCGGCGCCACGTGCTGCCGGTCGCGCTGGAATTCCTCGCCGCCAATCCACGGATCGACCTGCGGCTGGCGCTCGGCGACCGGCAGGCAAGCCTGCTGGACGAGCATATCGACCTCGCGCTGCGCATCGGCCATCTGGAGGATAGCGGCCTGATCGCCCTCAGGCTCGGCCAGGTCCGCCGGGTGATCTGCGCCAGCCCGGCCTATCTCGCCCGGCGCGGATGGCCGGCGGCGCCGGAGGAGTTGGCAGGCCATGACGGCATCAGCTTCCGCAATTTCCCGACCTCGCCGGAATGGCGCTACCGGGCCGACAACCCGGCGCTCGAGGTCGAGCCCAGGCCTCGGCTCGCGGTGAACACGACGGAGGCGGCGATCGATGCGGCGCTTGCCGGGCTCGGGCTGGTGCGGCTGCTGTCCTACCAGGTGGTGGACGAGCTGCGGGCCGGCGCGCTGGTGGCGGTGCTCGAGGAATTCGCCCCGGCCCCGATCCCGGTGCAGCTCGTCCATGCCGGGCACCGGCTGGCGCCGGCCAAGCTCCGCGCCTTCCTCGACTGGGCGGCGCCGCGGCTGCGGGCGCGCCTCGCCGCGATCGAGGGCGTTGGCTGAGGCGGCCGGCCGCTACTCCGCGCGGATGCCGGCGGCGCGGATGGTCTCGCCCCAGACCTGCCGGTCGCGGGCGATGGTGCGGGCGAAGGCCTCGGGCCCCTCGAAGCCGGGGGCGATGCCGTTGTCGAGCAGGCGCCGGCGCAGTGCCGGCTCCTCGAGGCCGGTGCGGATCGCCTCGGCCCAGCGCTGCACCGCCTCGGGCGGCATGGCGCGGGGCCCGCAGATGCCGAACCAGCCGATCACCTCGAGCCCGGGGACGATGCGGGGCAGGCGTGGGGCATCGGGGAATTCCGGCCAGCCGGCCTCGTCGGCGAGGGCCAGGAGGCGCAGCTCGCCGCCCTGCACCTGGCGGATGACGTCGCCGAGATTGGTGATGAGCAGGTCGATCCGCCCGGCGATGAGGTCGAGTGCCGCCGGCGCCGCGCCGCGATAGGAGACATGGACGATGTCCACCCCGGCCATGCGCTTCAACCGCTCGGCCGAGAGGTGCTGCGCCGTGCCGGTGCCGGCGCTGCCGTAGCTGAGCGCGCCGGGGCGGGTTCGGGCGGCCGCCAGCAGCGCCTCGAGGCTGCGATGGGGCCCCCGGGCCCCGGTCACCACGGCGTAGCTGGAGCGGGCGACATTCGCCACCGGCACCAGGTCCTGCGCGACATCGATCGGAATGTGCAGGCCCGGCACTTCCGGGCTGATGGTCATGTTGCCCATCGGGCATTGCAGCACGGTGGAGCCGTCGGTCGGGCCGCGGACCACGGCCTCGGCGGCGATGAAGCCATTGGCGCCGGTGCGGTTCTCCACCACCGGGCGCTGGCCGAGCGGGCCGGCGACCGCCTCGGCGACGACGCGGGCGACGATGTCGGAGGTGCCGCCGGGAGCGTAGCCGGCGATGATGCGCAGGGGCCGGTCGGCGGGCTGCGCGAGGGCCGGGGCGGCCGGCAACGCGGCGGCGAGCAGGGCAGCCAGGAGAAGCCGGGGGCCTGTCATCATGCCTGTGTTCCTTCCTGCCGGCGGAAGCCTTCGAGGAAATGCGTGTCGACGGCGCCGGCCTGCATCGCCTCGCTGCGCAGGACGCGGGCGAGGAAGCCGGCATTGGTGCGGATGCCCTCCACCCGGACGGCATCGAGGGCGGCGGCGAGGCGGGCCAGCGCCTCGGTGCGGCTCGGCGCATGGGCGATCAGCTTGGCGATCAGCGGGTCGTAGTGGGGCGTGAGCACGTCGCCGCTGCGGAAGCCGGCATCGATGCGGAGGCCGGGCGCGGGCTCCGGCAGGTCGAGCCGCGTGATGGTGCCGGGGGAGGGGAGGAAGTTGCGCGCCGGGTCCTCGGCGCAGAGCCGGGCCTCGACGGCATGGCCGGAGAGGGGCGGCGGGGCGGCGGGCAGGCGCTCGCCGGCGGCGATGCGGAGCTGCCATTCGACGAGGTCGAGGCCGGTGACCATCTCGGTCACCGGATGCTCCACCTGGAGGCGGGTGTTCATCTCGATGAACCAGATGCGCTCGGCCGCGAGCGGGCCTTCGGCATCGGCGACGAATTCGACGGTGCCGGCGCCGACATAGCCGACCGCGCGGGCGAGGGCGATGGCGCGGCGGCCGAGCTCCGCCCGGAGCGCCGGGGTGACGCCGGGGCCAGGGGATTCCTCGACCAGCTTCTGGTTGCGGCGCTGCAGGGAGCAGTCCCGCTCGCCGAGATGCAGCACGGTGCCATGCGCATCGGCGAAGACCTGCACCTCGATATGGCGGGCGCGGGCGATGAAGCGTTCGAGCAGCACATGGTCGTCGCCGAAGGCGGCGGCCTCGCGCCGGGCGGCGGCGAGGGCCGCGGGGAAGGCTTCCGCGCTGTCGGCCCGGCGCATGCCGCGGCCGCCGCCGCCGGCGACCGCCTTGATCATCACCGGGAAGCCGATGCGCGCCGCCTCGGTGGCCAGGCGCTCCGGCGACTGGTCGGCGCCGTCATCGCCGGGGATGGCGGGGACGCCGGCCTCGCGCGCCACCGCCTTGGCCGCGGCCTTGCCGCCCATGGCGCGGATCGCGGCCTCGGGCGGGCCGATGAAGACGAGGCCGGCCTCGGCGCAGGCGCGGGCGAACTCGGCATTCTCGCTGAGGAAGCCATAGCCCGGATGCACCATGCGGGCGCCGCTGCGCCCTGCTGCGGCGATGATCGCCGGGATGGAGAGGTAGCTCTCGCGCGGCGGCGCGGGGCCGATGCGCTCCGCGGCATCGGCGGCGGCGACATGCAGCGCGCCGGCATCCGCATCCGAGAAGACGGCGATGCTGCGAAGGCCGAGGCGGCGGCAGGTGGCGGCGATGCGGCAGGCGATCTCGCCGCGGTTGGCGATCAGGACGGGGCCGATCACCTCAGGCGTCGAGCAGCAGGACGACCTGGCCCTCCTGCACCTGGTCGCCCTCGGCGACGAGGATCGACGTCACCGTGCCGGCGCGCGGGGATTCGACCGGGATCTCCATCTTCATCGACTCGAGGATCATCAGCACATCGCCCTCGGCGACCTGCTGGCCGGGGGATGCCTCGATCTTCCAGACGGCGGCGGTGAGTTCGACGGGCACGCCGAGTTCGGCCATGGCTTTCCTCCCGAGGCTTATTCAGGAGGGGAGCATAGCCTAGCCGATCTCGATCGCGTCCACCCGGTCCGGGTAGAAGGCGAGGTGGCCCGCGATGGCGGCCACGGCGGGGTAGGGGGATTCGTAGCTCCAGACCGCGTTCTCGGCCTGCCGGCCGCCGGCGGCGATGCTGAAGTAGCTGGCATCGCCCTTGTACGGGCAGTGGGTGCTGCGGGGCGTGCGGGCGAGCAGCGCCATCGCCGCATCCTCGCGGGGGATGTACTGCACGGCGGGGTAGCTGGCTTCCTGCAGGGTCAGCGCCCGCGTCGTCTCCGCCACCACCTGGCCGCCGAGGAGGACGCGCACGCGCTGCGGCGTCGGCGTGATGGTGATGGGATGGTCCGGTCCTGGCTGCTTCATGGCGGCGCTTCTCCGTGACGGACCCGGATATTGCCGGCGCAGGACTGGATTCCAAGCCCTGGCGTTCGATCGGCCCGGTGCTTGCGTGCACGGATGGGGAAGCCGGCGCAGGGCCCGTGGGGCAGCGGCGCCGCCACCATGACGGGTTGCACGCGACGGCGGAGGAGCCGAGGCGGCGGGTTTTCCCGATGCGCCGCTTCATGCTGCAATCGCTCTGGGATCCGGAGCAGGCGGCATGAGCGGTGAACTGGACATCTTCAGGCGGCAGGGCTTCGCCAACCCGCTCGGGCTCGGCCAGGCGCCGGCGCTGGTGATCGTCGACTTCGTCCTCGGCTTCACCGACCCGGCGCAGTTCGGCGGCGGGAACATCGGCCTCGCCGTCGCGCGGACGGTGCCGCTGCTGGCGCATGCGCGGCGACGCGGCTGGCCGGTGGCGCATACGCGCGTCGTCTATGCGGAGGATGGCTCGGATATCGGCATGCTGGCGACCAAGGTGCCGAGCCTCCGCAGCCTCACCGAGCAGGCACCCGCCGGCCAGATCGTGCCGGAGCTGGCGCCGGCGGCGGGGGAGCTCATCATCCGCAAGCGGCAGGCCTCGGCCTTCTTCGGCAGCGAGCTGGCGGGGTGGCTGGCGATGCGGCGGGCGGACACGGTGCTGGTCGCGGGCTGCACCACCTCCGGCTGCGTGCGGGCGACGGTGGTGGATGCGTGCAGCCACAATCTGCGCACGGTCGTCGTCACCGATTGCGTCGGCGACCGCGCCATCGCCCCGCATGAGGCGAGCCTCTTCGACATGGGGCAGAAATATGCCGATCTGATGCCCGCGGAGGCCTTGCTGGCGGCATAGGAGGACGGATGGGAAAGCGGGTGACGATGCGCGGCGCTGGGACCTGCGCGCCGACCGCTTCATCCGGGCGGTGGCTGAGGTGCCGGGCATCGGCACCCCGGCCGGCAGCCATGCCCGCACGGCGGCGGAGCTCCGGCTCGGCAAGCCGGTGACCGCCCTCACCTTGGCGGCCGGCCAGCCTGCGCAGCGCGCCAGTGGCATCCAGGACCGGAAGCCGGGCTTTCGGGCGGCTGCCGGGGGCGCTCTGAGCCTCAGCCTGTCGAGCCGAAGCCGCCGGCGCCGCGGCTGGAGTCCATCGAGAATTCCTCCACCACCGCGAAGTCCGGGCGGAGGATGGGGACGAAGACCATCTGCGCGAAGCGCTCGCCGGGGGCGATGGTGATGGGCTCGCTGCCCGGCGGGTTACGGTTCCAGGCGCTGACCAGGATCGGGCCGGTGTAGTCGGCATCGATCAGCCCGACGAGGTTGCCGAGCACCAGCCCCTTCTTGTGCCCGAGGCCGGAGCGCGGCAGCACCAGCGCCGCCATGCCGCCATCGGCCATGTGCAGGGCGATGCCGCTCGAGACCAGCGCCGGCGGGGCGCCCGGCGGCAGCTCCAGCGGCGCGTCGAGGCAGGCATGCAGGTCGATCGCGGCGGCCTGGCCGGTCTGGTAGCGGGGCAGGCCCCATTGGCGCAGCCGCTGGTCCAGCAGCTTCAGCTCGATCACCGGGTTGCCCATCCTGCCCCTCCCTGCCGCGGCGGCCGGTGATAGAGCAAAGCCCGGCGGGACGGAAACAGGGACGGCCGGCCAGGGCGAGCTGCCGCCCGGCCCTGGCCGACGTGCCAAGCCCTTGGGGGCCGCTTCCGCTGCATTCTGCGAATACCTTGCCGCCTGGGTTGCAGGATGCGGTAACCTCAGCCTGATCCTGCGCAGCGCCGCCATGCCGGCTCTCCCTTATCGGTTAGCCGAGCCTGCCTCCTTTTCGAGATGGCGGCTCACTTTTGCGACGTGCCCCGCGCAGCGGTGCATGCAGAGGGGGGTGGACGCCGTTCCGGGGTTGTTGCGAGAAGGGTTTGTTGTCGATTGACACAAAATCCGCAAAATGCGACATACGCGGCCGTGAGCGCGATCGACCCCTATATCGCCGAGCAGTTGGCCCAGGACTTTCCTCCGGCCGACTTCCGGCGGATCATCGAGACCTTCGAGGATGATCTCGGCCGGCTGGCGCGGCAGCTGGAGGCGGCCGCCATCGCCGGGAATTGGGATGGCTACCAGCGCGCCGCCCATAGCCTGGCCGGGGCGGCGGCGGCGGTCGGCGCCGTGCCGCTGGAACAGGCGGCGCGCGTTGCCATGGACCCGCGCTCGCCGCATCCGCCGGCGGTGGTGGTGCCGGTGATCCGGGACCGGGCGCAGGCGGCCCTGCAGGAGTTGTCGGCGCTCGTCGCGCGCGCCGACGGCCGATGAGCGGCAGCGCCGGGCGCGTCCTCCTGGTCGAGGACACGCCCACCCAGGCGGAGGTCGCGCGGTCCCATCTGCGGGAGCTCGGCCATGAGATCCGCACCGTCGAGACCGCGACCGAGGCCCTGGCCCAGGCCCGCGCCTGGGACCCGGATGCCATCCTGCTCGACCTCGAGCTGCCGGACTTCTCCGGCCTCGAGGTGCTGAGGACGCTGCGGGCCGAGGGGTTCGAAGCCGCCGTCATCGTCATCACCGCCAATGCCTCGATGAACACCGCGGTCGAGGTGATGCGGGCCGGGGCGACGGACTTCCTGCCGAAGCCCTATCCGAAGGCGAAGCTCGTCTTCACCCTGCAGAACGCCATGGAGAAGCGCGCCCTCGTCATCGAGAAGCGGGCGCTGGAGACGGAGCTGCAGGCGGCCCGGGCGCTGACGGCGCGGCCGGGCTTCATGGGCTTCATCGGCGCCTCGCCGGCGATGCAGGCGGTCTACCGCACCATCGAGAGCGTCGCCTCGAGCCGGGCGAGCATCTTCATCACCGGCGAGAGCGGCACGGGGAAGGAGCTGGCGGCGGAGGCGGTGCACAGGGCCTCGCCGCGCGCCGGGCGGCCCTTCGTCGCGCTCAACTGCGGCGCCATCCCGCGCGACCTGCTGGAGAGCGAGATCTTCGGCCATGTGAAGGGCGCCTTCACCGGGGCGACCGAGAGCCGCGCCGGCGCCGCCAGGCAGGCGGATGGCGGCACGCTCTTCCTCGACGAGATCGGCGAGATGCCGCTCGAGATGCAGGTGAAGTTGCTGCGCTTCGTGCAGACCGGCAGCTTCCAGCCGGTCGGCGGCTCCCGCCCGGAGAGGGTGGACGTGCGCTTCGTCTGCGCCACCAACCGCGACCCGCTGGCCGAGGTGGAGGCGGGGCGGTTCCGCGAGGATCTCTACTACCGCCTCTATGTGGTGCCGATCGAGCTGCCGCCGCTGCGCACGCGCGGGGCGGATGCGCTGCTGGTCGCCCGCGCCTTCCTTGCGCAGTTCAGCCGGGAGGAGCGCAAGCGCTTCCGCCGCTTCTCGCCCGAGGCGGAGGCGGCGATCCTCGGCTATCCCTGGCCGGGCAATGTGCGGCAGCTGCAGAATGTCGTCCGCAACGTCGTCGTGCTGCATGATGGCGGGCAGGTGGAGGCGGCGATGCTGCCGGCGCCGCTGCTGCGTGCCGGGCCACGGGGGGCCGCGGCGGCGCCCGCCGCGTCGGCGGAGCCGGTGCCGCCGGCCGTCGAGATCATGCCGCTCGCCGAGATGGAGCGGCGGCTGATCCTCGCCGCGCTGGAGCAGACCGGGCAGGACGTGCCGCAGGCCGCCTCGCTGCTGGAGATCAACCCCTCGACCATCTATCGCAAGCTGCAGGCCTGGCGCGGGCCGAAGCGGGCGGCGGGCTGAGCTCAGCCCAGCGTGCCGCGCAGCCAGTCGAGGAAGGCGCGGGCGGCGGGCGAGGCGGCGCGGGGCGAGGTCGGCAGGGCGGCCAGGCCCTCGGGGAAGGGGACGAAGCCGCAGGGGGCGAGCAGCCGGCCGGTCGCCACCTCCTCCCGCACGAGGCGCTGCTCGACCAGGGCGAGGCCGAGCCCGGCCAGCGCCGCCTCGATGCAGAGATGGGTGTGGGGGAAGTGCAACTCCTCCCGGCAGTCGAGCGTACGGCCGGCCCGCTCCGCCCAGGCCGGCCAGGCGCGGCCGATATGCTCATGGGCGATGCGGGTGGCGCCGGCGAGGCGGCCGGGGGCGACCTCCACCGGATAGTCCGGCGCACAGACCGGGCCGAAGGCGACCGGGCCGAGCGGGATGGCGCGGGCCTGCTCGCCGGGCGGGTAGTGGCCCCGGTTCCAGGCGATGACGAGGTCTGCACCCTCGTGGCGGAGGGCGCGGGCGGTGGTCATCGAGAGGCGGAGGCGCAGTGCGGGCTGGGCGCGGTAGAAGCCCGGCAGGCGCGGGACCAGCCAGCGCATGGCGAAGCTGGCGCTGCAGGCGACATGCAGCGCCGGGCCGCCGGCCGCCTCGCGGAGGGCCGCCCAGCCGGCTTCCAGCCCGTCCAGCGCGGCGGCGACGCTGCGGTGCAGCGCCTCGCCCTCGGCATTGAGGCGGAGGCCGGTGCCGGCCTTCTCGAAGAGCGGCAGGCCGGCCGCTCCCTGCAGGGCCTGGATCTGCCGGCTGACGGCGCCATGGGTGCGGCCCAGCTCCTCCGCCGCGCGGGTGACGGAGCCGAGCCGTGCCGTCGCCTCGAAGGCGCGGAGGGCGGCGAGTGGCGGCAGGCGGCGCGGCATGGCGCTCCTTCGGTGAGTTTGGCTCACAATGTCTACAGCCGAAATCGATAGTCGCCCGGTGGGCGCTTCGTCTAGCCATGCGCCTGCGCAGGGCAGGGAGGCAGGTGTGGCGGTCATCACCAGCATCGCGGAGTTGGAGGCGATCTACGGGTCGCTGGAGACGATCGGGGAGGCCTCGATGGCCAAGGTGGCGGATCATGTGACGCCGGCCTATGCCCGCTTCATCGCGGCAGCGCCCTTCCTCGCCCTGGCGACGGTGGGGCCGGAGGGGCTCGACTGCTCGCCGCGCGGGGACAGGCCCGGCTTCGTCCGCATCGCCGACCCGAGGACGCTGCTGCTGCCCGACCGGCGCGGCAACAACCGCATCGACAGCCTGCGCAACCTGGTGCGGGACCCGAGGGTCGGGCTGATGTTCCTCATCCCCGGCAGCGGCAATGCGCTGCGGATCAACGGCATGGCGGAGGTCGAGACGGATCCGGCGCTGCTCGACAGCTTCGCCATGGAGGGGAAGGCACCGCGCTCGGTGCTCGTGATCCGGGTGGGGGAGGTCTATTTCCAGTGCGCGCGGGCGATCATCCGCGCCGGGCTGTGGCGGCCGGAGAGCCAGGTCGACCCGCGGAGCCTGCCGACGCCGGGCGCCATCCTTGCCGAGATGAGCGAGGGGCGGGTCGGGGGCGAGGCCTACGACGCCGCCTGGCCGGTGCGGGCCCGGGAGAGCATGTGGTGAGGCCTCAGCAGGAGCCCGGGCCGGCGAGGACGCGGTAGATGCCGCGCTCCGTCGCCAGGCAGCCGCCGGTGATGCGCCCCTCGAAGCGCTTGCCATCGGCGGCGATGAGCACGCCGGGGCCGCTCGGCAGGTCGTCGACGAACTGGCCGACGAAGCGGGTGCCGTTGCTGTAGGTTTCGGTGCCCTGGCCGTTGCGGCGGTCACCCCGCCATTCGCCCTCGTAGACGCCGCCGGACCAGGTCATCGTCCCCCGGCCCTCGCGCTTGTCGTTGCGCCATTCGCCCTGGTAGCGGTCGCCGCTCGGGTAGATCTGCAGGCCGCGGCCGTTGCGGCGGTCCTCGCGCCACTGGCCGGAATAGACGCCGTAGCCGTCCTGCTGGCGGCCCTCGCCGGTGCGGACGCCGTTCACCCATTGGCCGTCATAGTCGGGCCCGCGCGGCCAGGTGCGGACGCCGCGGCCATGCGGCAGGGCGTTGCGGATCTCGCCGCGATAGGTGCTGGCATCGCCGAAGCGGATCTGCCCGATCTTCGCCTCGCCGGCGGTGAACTCCGCCTCGACCTGGGTGCCGCCGCCAAGCGCGATGGTGGCGGGGCCTTCCAGCCTGCCCTCCCTGAACTGGCCCTGGGTGAGGCTGATCACCGCCTCGCCCTTCCGCCGCAGCAGCTCGCCGGTGCCGTTGGCGGCGCCGTTGCGGCAGGTGCCGGACCATTCGAGGCTCTCGCCGGGCTGGAGATCGGGCGCCCAGATGCCGCATCGGGCACGGGTGTCGGCGACCAGGCCACGCGGCGCCTCGGCCGGCACGGCGGGCGGCGCCGGGACGGGGGCGACAGCTTCCTCGCGCGGCGGGCGCG
>CADCTD010000051.1 GCA_902805545.1 uncultured Craurococcus sp.
ACTGCTGCGACATCGACGCGGTTCCTTTTCGGAAAACCGTCGATCAGGCGCTACGGCACACCCCATCGTTCAAGGAGCGCACGCGCCACGTCAGCGCCGCTGGCGCCGCCGCGCAGGTTGACGTCGAGAAGCGGCAATTCCGGAAACATCGCTTCGCACACCACGAGAGCCGCAGCGGCTCTCGCAGCCACTCCAACAGCACCACAGTTCCTGTTCCCGATGCCGCCGGTGATGGTCGAAGCGGCTGACGCCTTCGCTCCGCCGATTGGAATGGGCATCGGTGGCGCTCCGTTCTGCTCTCCGGGTCGGAGGCGCGGCAGACGTAGCAGAAGCGACAGGCGTTTCGTTCGAAACCGAACGTAGAAAGTCAGAATCTCATAATCGTGCGATCCAAGCAACTGCTGCGACAGAGATAACAAGAATTAATAACGTATAAGTTGAATATAGTGCTCGTGAGTGCGGAACTGGTCACTAAACTGCACGAGCCATGCGGTCTGACGCTCGAGCGGTCATCCCGCCGCACCGCGCGCACTACATCCGACCAACGACCACCACGCCGGGCACGCGCCAACGTGGCATCCGACGGGGCCAATCAGCCCTACGCCGCCGCTGCCTCCTCCATCCGCTTGAGCCGCTGCCGCAGCAGAGCCAGCACCGCCGCCTCGTCCGGCCGCAACGTCCCGGAGTCGCTCTCCGCCTTCGCTTCGGCCTCTATCTCCAGGACCAGCGCTTCGTTCAGGTAGCAGTCCAGGATCTCCGGGTGGACGTAGCACTTGCGGCAGATGGTGGGCGTGTTGCCCAGCCGCGCCGACACCGACTCAATGGCCGCACGGATGTTGCGCTTGGCCCCGGCCTGGTTGGTGAAGCGCTCGCACTCCTGCAAGGCCAACGCCGCCAGCACCGTGCCGGCCCAGGTGCGGAAGTCCTTGGCCGTCACGTCGGCGCCCGCGATCTCGCGCAGGTACTCGTTCACGTCGTCCGAGGTCACGTCCCGCGGCTGGCCGTCCGCGTCCATGTACTGGAACAGCTCCTGCCCCGGCAGCTCCTGGCTCTGGCGCACGATGCGAGCCACCCGGCGATCCTGGAGGCCGAGGCGCCAGCTCTTGCCGCTCTTGCCCTTGAACGAGAAGCGCAGCTCGTCGCCTTCCACCTTCACGTGGCGGTTGCGAAGCGTGGTCAGGCCGAAGGAGCCGTTCTGTTTCACGTAGTCGTCGTTGCCGACGCGGATGAGGGTGGTTTCGAGGAGGTGGACGATCGTCGCCAGCACCTTCTCCCGCGGCAGGCCTTGCTTCCGCATGTCGGCGGCCACGCGCGCCCGGATGCCGGGCAGGGCGCCGGCGAACTCCATCATGTGGTCGAACTTCGCGGCGTCGCGCACCTCCCGCCAGCGCGGGTGGTAGCGGTACTGCTTGCGGCCCTTGTCGTCGCGGCCGGTCGCCTGGATGTGCCCGTTGGCGTGCGGGCAGATCCAAACGTCCTTGTAAGCGGGCGGCACCGCGAGGGAGCGGATGCGCTCCAAGGTCGCCTCGTCGCGCACCGGCGCCCCGTTCGGCATCCGGTAGGCGAAACCAGTCTTGGATGGCCGGCGCGTGATGCCCGGCTTTTCGTCCGAAACGTAGCGCAGCCCCGCCTCGGCCGCCGCCTCCTTGGCGTCCACGATGCCGGGCGTCGCGCCGGATGCAAGATCGGTCGAGGGATCGTCGAGGGGCATGGGGGGCGTTCAAACGGTTGGGTGGTGCCCAAACCTACGAAGATGCCTTCGGTTCCGGCCAAGGACCGTTCGGGGCGGCAGAAAGCCGGCCCGGCCCCCGCCGGCAAAGGCGGCCCCGGCACTCTTGCCTCCATCTCCGAAGCGGAGATCAATGCCCGTCAAGAAAGGGCGGCCGGGCGCCCGCGCCGGGCGGCGTTTCTTGCGGGAGCGCGCTTTTGGGCGGGCACGGAGCGTCGGGTGCCTAGCGGGGAAGCGAGGCGCCCGACAGGCCCGCGCCGGGAAGCCGCGGGTTCAGCGCGCGGCCTCGCACGCTTCGCTGATCGCCGCGTGCGCCTCCACCGAGCCGCCGAGCGCGATGCGGTAGGACCGCGTCGGCGATCCCTCGCCCTTCACCGCGTCGGATCAGGCGATCACGGCTTCGGAACCGTCCTCCGCCGCGGCGGCGCGCAGGGCGGCCGACAAGGAAGCGGTGTCGCGGGGCCAAGCGGCCGAGCCCTGCATCCGCATCGCGCCGCGCCGCCCGCCGGACTCGATCCACACTACGG
>CADCTD010000052.1 GCA_902805545.1 uncultured Craurococcus sp.
CGCCCTCCCCCGCCGGCCAGCGCGACCGCAGCGCCGCGACGAGGCCTCCGAGCACCGCCGCCTCGGGCTGCACCGCCTGCGCCAGCGCGGGCGGGCCGGGCCAGCCGGCATCGGGAAAGGCGACGCCGGCATGCTCGCGCTGCCCGGCATAGCGCGGGAAGACGTGGAAGTGCACGTCCGGATCGACCATCATGAGCATCAGGTAGTTGATCTTTTCGTAGCCCACGAAGTCCCGCAGCATGCGCTCCACACGCGCGACCACCCCATGCAGGTCGGCGAAGGCCTGCGGGCTCGCAGCGCCGAAGGCCGTGGCCGGTTCGCGGCAGACGAGGACGAGGGAGCCGAGCGTGACCTGCTGCGGGCGGACCAGCACGGACCAGTGCGCCGTCTCGGCGACGAGCGTGCCGGGGAAGCCGAACTTTTTTGATGTGGCGTTCGCCATGCGGGGCCTCGGGAACCGGCGGGACGGGGAGCGCCGCGCGACCCCTGCCCCGGATGACAGCACGGGACGGTTGCGGCTTCGGGCTCCTATAACCTTCGCACGGGGACCGAGCCAACGCCTCAAAACGCTGGGCAGCCCCCTCCCTTTCTCCTGACAGGCTCGGCCGCCCGGCGCGGAGCAAGCCGCGCCACAGTGCGATCCGTGCACCTAGATGCCGCAGCGAGGCAGCGGCGCCGAACCGACGCCGCGATCCGTTCGGAAACGCGCCGGAGCGCGCAACGCCGTCCCCGGCTCCTTCGGCGCCGGGAAGGTGGCTCCGGCGAGGTGCCTTCGTGCCCGCCCGAGGGTGGAAGTGCCGCCCCGGCACACCACGTGCCCCGCGCCATAGAGGATCGGAAGCATTGGCCAACCAGTTCAAGCGCGGCGACAGTGTGCGCTTTAAGACCGTCGGCGCGGGCGTCGCTTCGTCGCGGCGCGGGGTCGTCGTGCGGACGGTGGACAGCGGGCGCGGCGTCCGTGTCGAGGTGAAGGACAAGGACGGCCGGGTCTTCCGCCCCCATCTGGCCACGGTGAAGCTGGCGCGCTGACGGGCGCGGCGCACGCGCAAGGAGGGCGACATGGCCGACCGGCACCGCACGACGGACCCGCGGCTGGACGACGACCCCGAGGTGCCGGAGCCGACCGGGCCCGAGCCGCGCGAGCCCGGCGACAACCAGACTTTGTCCTCGCCGGTCAACGAACTCGAGAACCGGCTGTTCAGCCACCGCAAGGTCCTGGTGTTCGGCGCCATCACCGACAAGGTCGCGCGCGACGTCACGGGGCGGCTGCTGGCGCTGGCGGGCGCCTCCGACAAGCCGATCGACGGCATTGCCAAGTTGTCGGGGCTGTGGCCGCGCTCGATCAGGTGAGACGATGGCCTGCGCGCTCAGGCCGCCGCTTGGACGCGGGTCTCCTCTCGCCACACCCGGAAGCCGGCGGCGCGGGCACGCCGGTACCGGGCGGCGGTCATCAGATGGCGACGCGGGCGGATGTGGTGCAGCGCGCCGTTGATGCGCAGGAACACCCCGTCGAGGTGCCAGGTGTTGCCCGGCTTCGGCCGCCGGCGGCGGAGCCTGCGGGCGAAGTCGGCCCCGAACCTGAGGCACCACTGCCGGACGCTCCCGTGGGTGACGCCGATGCCGCGCTCGGCCAGGATCAGCTCGATGTCGCGCAGGCTCGAACTGAGCACGTGGTGCAGCCAGACGGCGTGGCTGATGACCTCGGCCGGGAAGCGGTGCCGGCGGTGGGTGGCGGGCTCGGGCGTCATCCCGCCAACCTCGCCCGGATCCTCGGAAGTCGCCAGCCGACGTTTGCGTGGCAATGCCCCCGTCGCGTGGCAATGCCCCGTCGCGCTGACCCGCACGACGCTCCCCCATCAGATCGCGGCGCTGTTCGGCACGGTGATGGTGCGGCTGCCGCGGTTCCGCTGCCTGGGATGTGGACGTGGCGAGACGGGCGTCAGCTGGCCTGCGCACTGCCGCCCCACTCCGGAGCTGGACCAGCCGCAAGCGCAACTGTCCGCGCTCATGACCTACCGCGTCGCGGCTGGCGTGCTGGCCCACCTGCTGCCGGTCGCGGCCGGAGCGAGCCACGAGATCCTGCGCAGCCGCAAGCCCGCGATCGGTAAGCGACTGCGCGACGCGGCCGCGGCCGAGCCGGCGGTGGCGGCGCCGTCAGCGCCGGCGATCACCGTCAGCTTGGATGCGACCTACATCCGCAGCTGCCACGAGGGCGAGCGGCACCTGGAGGTGCGCGTCGGCAACGTCGAAACG
>CADCTD010000053.1:0-422 GCA_902805545.1 uncultured Craurococcus sp.
CGCGGCCGAGGTAGAGGAGTCGCTGGGCCCGCCCGCCCCCCGGGACCTCGGCCGCTCGCTGGCCAACTTCGTGCTCCGCGCCGTGCTCCTCGGCACGGTCGGCGGTTTCGTCGGCCTCCTGCGCGGCCGGTCCAAGACCGGGCCGGACGGGGCGCCCGGACCCGGATGAGGCCCACCCGCGGGCCGGCGGTCGCGGCGGCCCTCCTGCTGGACGCCCTCTTCGGGGAGCCGCCGGAGAAGTTCCACCCGACGGTCTGGATGGGGCGCGCGACCTCGGCCTACGAAAAACGCGCCCTGAGGTTAGAACATCCCGTAGCCCGCCGCGCCGCCGGCGTCTTCCTCGCCGCGTCCCTCCCGACCCTCGCCTTCCTCTCGGCCCGCTCGTTTCTCGGCCTCGCGCCCCCGGGCCTTCGCCCGGCGTT
>CADCTD010000053.1:432-1944 GCA_902805545.1 uncultured Craurococcus sp.
CACGGCGGCCGGCGCGGTCGGAGAAGAACTGGCCGGGGAGGGCCTGGACGCCGCCCGCGGCCGGGTCGGGGAGTTCGTCGGGCGGGACACGGCGGACCTGACGAGGGAGGGCGTGTGCCGGGCGGCCGTCGAGTCCGTGGCCGAGAACACGGGCGACGGGGTCGTCGGGCCCATGTTCTACGGGTTGCTGTTCGGCGCCCCCGGCGCCCTCGCTTACAAGGCCGTGAACACCCTCGACTCGATGGTCGGGTACCGGCACGGGCGTTACCTGGAGCTCGGCTGGGCCGGCGCCCGCCTCGACGACCTCGCAAACCTCGTGCCGGCCCGCCTCACGGTCGTGGCCGCCGCGGTGGCGTCCGGGGCCCCCGCAAAGACCCTCACGACCGCCCTCGGGTACGGTGCGCTCTCCTCCAGCCCCAACGCCGGCTACGCGGAGGCGGCCTTCGCCGGCGCCCTCGGCCTGCGCCTTGGGGGGACGAACGTCTACGGCGGGGTGGCCCGGCCCGGGGCGGTCCTCGGGGACGGGCGGGCGCCCGCCGCAGACGACATCCGGCGTGCCGTTCGGCTGATGCGCGGGCTCTGCGGCCTGCTCGCCGTCGTGGCCCTGCTCGTTGGGCGGGGCCGGCTTGGTTGAGGGGTGGGCCGGCCACCCGGGCTCGCGCCACCACGGGGCGCACGGCGAGGCCGTTTCCCGGACGCTCGGCGTTCGGGAGGCGGGCTTTCTCGACTTCAGCCAGAACATCAACCCGCTCGGCGCCCCGCCGGCCGCGCTCGAGGCGGCCCGGAAGGCGCTGGACGAGGACACCGGACGCTACCCCGACCTCTCCTACGCCCGCCTGCGGGAGGCGCTCGGCGGCTACCTCGGGGTTGAACCCGGCAACGTCGTGCCGACCAACGGCGGGGCGGAGGCGCTCTTCCTGGCGGCGCGGGCCGCAGGCCGGAGCGGGACCGCGCTCGTGCTGGAGCCGACGTTCAGCGAGTACGCGGCGGCGGCCGGGGCGGCCGGCATGCGGGCCGTGCGCCGCGTCTGCCGCCGTCCCGAGAACGGCTTTGGTATCGACGCGGATGCTCTGGCGGATCTGGACGGGGTGGCCGTCGTCTTCCTGTGCAACCCGAACAACCCGACCGGCGGGGCACTGGGACGCGGGGAAGTCTTGAGGATAGCCGATCGGGTGCGGGAGGCCGGGGCGGTCCTGATCCTGGACGAGGCCTTCGTGGACTTCGTCCCCGAAGCGAGCGTCGCGGACAAAGCGGACGACGGTCTCTTTGTCGCGAGATCCTTCACGAAGTTTTTCGCCATACCGGGCCTCAGGCTCGGGTGCCTCGTCTGCCCGGACGCCTCGCGGGTGCTGGAGCTCCAACCTTCCTGGCCGGTGAACGCCGTCGCCGCCGCGGCCGGAACCGCCGCCGCCCGCGACACGGGCTTCGCCCGGAGGTCCATCAGGGAGGTGACCCGGCTGCGGGAGGATCTCGCCTCGGAGCTCGCCGCGCTGCCGGGGCTTACGGTCTTCC
>CADCTD010000053.1:1954-2237 GCA_902805545.1 uncultured Craurococcus sp.
CCGTCACCGGGCCCGACGCCGTGCCGGAGCTACTGGCGCGGCGGGGCATCCTGGTACGCGGGTGCGGGCCGTTCGCGGGGTTGGGCCCGGGTTTTTTCCGCGTGGCCGTGCGAGACGAGGGGGAGAACGGGGTCCTCGTGGACGGCGTCCGGGGGGCGTTGTAGGCGTTCGGGCGCTCATCATCGGCGGCGCCCGGAGCGGCAAGAGCCTCATGGCCGAGCGCCTGGCCGAAGAGCTGGGCGGGGATCGGGTGCTGTAAGTGGCGACGGCGGTCCTGGGGGAC
>CADCTD010000054.1 GCA_902805545.1 uncultured Craurococcus sp.
AATCCACCCGCCGACACCCGGGCCGCGCCCGCCCGCTGGCCGACCTACAAACAGTAAGGAAATAAGATGGAAAGATGGTAAGGCGACACGGCACCCACGCATCCCTGTCAGGTCCGAACGAGGGCGCGGTTCCGCCGGGGGCCGCGCCCTTTCCGTTTTCACACGCGGCCGCCGCCACGCGGGTCTAACCTCCCCTCCGCGCGGCCGGGGCAGGCGCCGCAGCGGCCACGCTCGGCGCGGCGGCATCGCGCGCGCAGGGGGTCGAGACACCCGTGAAGTACTCGGCGGGCACCGCGCCGCCACGGCTGCGCGCGCCCGAGAACGCCACGGACTGCCACCACCACGTCTACAACGCGCAGCCCGGGTTCAACTGGTCGTCGCAACGCCTGTCTGCGCCGATCGTAGCGCCTCATCAAGGGCCTCGGCAGGCGTTCTCCAGCCAAGCGTCTTGCGCGGCCTGCTGTTGAGCGCCGCAGCCAGGGCCGCGAGGTCGTCTGCGCCGTGCGCGCTCAAGTCAGTCCCCTTCGGGAAGTACTGCCGCAGCAGCCCGTTGGTGTTCTCATTCGTGCCGCGCTGCCAAGGGCTGTGCGGATCGCAGAAGTACACCCGCACGGCGGTTTCGATCCGCAGCTGCGCGTGCTCGCTCATCTCCGCCCCCTGGTCCCAGGCCAGCGACCGCCGAAGCTGCTCCGGCAGTGTGCCGATCGTGCGCGTGATGGCGTCGTGCACCGCCCCCGCGCCATGCCCTGCGAGCGCAGGCCCGTTCTTCGCGCGGGCTCCATCTCCGTGGCCCGGCACGCGAGGCAGGTGCAGCAGCATCGTGAACCGCGTCGTGCGCTCCACCAGCGTGCCGACCGCCAAGCTGCCGAGGCCGAGGATGAGGTCCCCCTCCCAGTGCCCCGGCACCGCCCGGTCGCTCGCCTCCGCCGGGCGCTGGCTGATCATCGCATCGGGCGCGACGTGCGACTTGCCCCGGCCTCGGCTCCGCACCCGCGGCACGCGGAGTGCCCGCCCGGTGCGCAAGCGGGCCGTCAACTCGCGCCGCAGCGCGCCGCGGCCCTGCACGTAAAGCGACTGGTAGATGGCCTCGTGGGTGATCCGCATGGCCTCATCGCCAGGAAAGTCGAGCCGCAGGCGGCGGGCGATCTGCTGCGGGCTCCATGCACTCGCCCAGCGCCGATGCCGCCGCCGGCCTTGGCGGCGGCCCTTCCAGGCCACCGCCGGCCCGGGAACCGATGCCCCGCCGGGGGCGACGACGGCGCCGGCCAGCCGGTCTTGCACATACGTCCGCAGCGCGGCGTTGGTGGCCAGCTTCGCCGGCTTCGGGCGCCGCGCGGCCCGCTCGGCATGCCACTGCGCGGTGGTGGCACGATACCCCAGCCCGCCGCGGGTCGCGGCATTGCGCCGCAGGTCCCGCGAGATCGTCGATGCCGTCCGCCCAAGCCGGCGGGCGACCTCCCGGACGCCATGGCCCTGCGCGCGCCACAGCGCGATCTCCTCGCGTTCCACGAACGACAGGTGCCGCCCGGAGGGCGGCTTCGGCGACCGCGCCAGCGTCGATGGTGGCATGCCGCCAGCCTCCCGGAACCAGCGGGCGCCCACCATCGGCGGCACCCCGACGCTGACCGCCGCATCCTCGCTCGGCAGGCCCGCCGCGATCGCCACACAGAGCCGCCGCCGGTGATCGCGCCGCGCCACCCCCGGCCGGCCGGGTGACCGCCGCAACACGGCTCGCAATGCCCGATCCGAGCGCCGCTTCCCAACCCCCGTCGCAACCCCCTCCCTCGAGGTGTTGCGACGACCACCTGAATCCACCTGCGCGCGCTTCGATGTGCAGAGCGTGGGGACGGACCCCTGGCAGGCGGCGCACCTGTCGCAGCGGCTCCGCGCCGAGGGCGCCAACATGGTGGATTTCCGCACCACGACGCAGAACCTCTCGCCCGCCATCAACGAGCTGGACACGGCCATGCGTTCCGGCCGGCTCGCGCACGACGGCAATCCGGTGCTCGCGTGGTGCGTCAGGAACGTGGTGGGGCAGGAGGACCGTCGCGGGAACCTGTTCCCGACGAAACAGCGCGACGGGAAGATCGACGCGGCCGTGGCGCTGCTCATGGCGATCGGCCGCGCGCAAGCCTCGGACGACGGCGCCGAGGATATCACCGCGTTTCTGCTCAACCCCGTGATGGGTTGAGCCGGCCCGCGCCCCCGGCGTTCCCGCAGCGGCG
>CADCTD010000055.1 GCA_902805545.1 uncultured Craurococcus sp.
GGTCGCCAGTGACGAGGTCACCGGGGTGGAGCTCTTCTCCTTCGCCGACGGCACCTTCGCGGCGGACGCGCTCCCGAACCTCGTCGATGCGCCCGTCATCACCATAACCGCCGACCGGCCTTCGCAGGTCGGGGGGACCGGCGGCGCGACCGCGCTCACCTTCACCGTGGGCCTGGACAGGCCGGCGGACGCCTCCCTGAGCGTCCTCATGCAAGGGACTGTGGATCGGCGTGGAAGAAGGACCCCGTTGGAGGGGTGATCGGCGTCCAACCGGGACCCCTCCGGTGATGGGGTTCACGGTGGCTCCCGGGATGGTCGGGAGCCTCGGCGGGGATGCTGGTGGTGGAGACGGTTGCGAAGGTCCGTCGGCTGCACTTCGTGCAAGGCAAAGCCATCAAGGCGATCTGCCGGGAGCTAGGCCTGTCTCGGAAGGTGGTCCGGAAGGTGCTGCGGTCCGGGGCGACCGAGTTCCGCTACGCGAGGACGCGCCAGCCGCTGCCGAAGCTCGGCGCGTGGCGGGGTGATCTCGACCGCCTGCTCGAGGAGAACGCGAGGCGGCCGAGCCGCGAGCGGCTGACGCTGGTGCGGGTGTTCGAGGCGCTGCGCGGCCTCGGCTACGAGGGCGGCTACGACGCGGTGCGGCGCCATGCCCGCGCGTGGGAGCGGTCCCGCCCGGCGGCGCCGGCGCCCGCCTTCGTGCCGCTGAGCTTCGCGCCGGGCGAGGCGTACCAGTTCGACTGGAGCCACGAGGTGGTGCTGATCGGCGGCACGACCGTCACGGTGAAGGTCGCGCACCTGCGGCTGTGCCACAGCCGCATGCTGTTCGTGCGCGCCTACCCGCGCGAGACGCAGGAGATGGTGTTCGACGCCCACGACCGCGCCTTCGCGTTCTTCCGCGGCGCCTGCACGCGCGGCATCTACGACAACATGAAAACCGCGGTGGAGGCGATCCTGGTCGGCCGGGAGCGCGCCTACAACCGGCGTTTCCTGCAGATGTGCAGCCACCACCTCGTGGAGCCCGTCGCCTGCACGCCCGCCTCGGGCTGGGAGAAAGGGCAGGTCGAGAACCAGGTGGGGCTGGTGCGCGAACGGTTCTTCACGCCGCGGCTGCGGGTGCGGAGCCACGACGAGCTGAACGCCTGGCTGCTCGACCGCTGCATCGCCCACGCCCGCGCGCACCGCCATCCCGAGCAGCGCGAGCGGACGGTCTGGGAGGTGTTCGAGGCGGAGCGCCCGAGCCTGGTGCCCTACGCCGGGCGGTTCGACGGCTTCCACTCGGTGCCCGCCTCGGTGTCCAAGACCTGCCTCGTGCGCTTCGACAACAACAGGTACTCGGTGGCGGCGGGCGCGGTCGGGCGGCCGGTCGAGGTCCGCGCCTACGCCGGGCGGATCGAGCTGCGCCAGGACGGCCGCGTGGTGGGCGAGCACCGCCGCTCGTTCGGCCGCGACCAGACGGTGTTCGACCCCTGGCACTACGTGCCGGTGCTGGCGCGCAAGCCCGGCGCGCTCAGGAACGGCGCGCCGTTCAAGGATTGGCTGCTGCCCGGGGCGCTGGAGCGGGTGCGCCGCAAGCTGGCGGGCGCCGCCGACGGCGACCGGCAGATGGTCGGCATCCTGACCGCGGTGTTGAGCGACGGGCTGGCGGCGGTGGAGGCCGCCTGCGCCGAGGCGCTGCGCGAGGGCGCCCACTCGGCCGACGTCGTCCTGAACATCCTGGCCCGGCGCCGCGAGCCGGCGCCGCAGATCACCGTCCTGACGCCCGACGCGCTGCGGCTGCGCCACGAGCCCGCGGCCGACTGCGCCCGCTACGACCGCCTGAGGAGGAGCCCATGATGGAGCGTTCCGAAATCCTCGCCACCATGGCCGAGCTGAAGCTCTACGGCATGCGGGCGGCGTTCGACCAGATCGTCACCGCCGCCGTGAAGCGCCAGCACGAACCGCAGCAGGTGATCGGCGACCTCGTGGCCGCCGAGACCGCCGAGAAGCAGGCGCGCTCGATCAAGTACCAGATGACCCTCGCCAAGCTGCCGCTGGCCAAGGACGTGGAGGAGTTCAGCTTCGCGGACACGCCGGTCAACGAGGCGCTGGTGCGCGACCTGGCGGGCGGGGACTTCCTCGCCCACCAGCGCAACGTGGTGCTGGTCGGCGGCACCGGCACGGGGAAGACGCATGTATCCACAGCGGCGCCGGACCTTCGCTACGCTCCCTCCCGG
>CADCTD010000056.1 GCA_902805545.1 uncultured Craurococcus sp.
CACGGTGTGGCCGGTCTTCCTCGGCGCGCAGGGGACGCATCGCTGGCTGGTCGAGCCGGATAGGGCGGCGGACCCGGTGCTGGCCGGGCGGCTCGCGCTCGCGGTCGATGCCGGGCTGATCGCGGCGAACGAGGATTACGCCGCGCATCGCCGCGGCGGGCAGATGGCGGTGCCGGAGGTGGTGCTGCTGCCGCCGGGCGCCTTCGCCGGCTGGATGCGGGCGCAGGGGAAGCTCGGCGGGCAGCACAAGGTGCCGCGGGTGCTGGCCGATCCGGAGCGCTTCGCCGCCGCCGAGGCGGGGCTGCGGGAGGGCGCCGCCAAGTCCTGATTCGCCGGGTCTACGCAGCCCGCTGGATGGCGCGATACCGCCAAGGCGTTGACTCCTGCTTAACCGGCGCCTGCCACACTAGGCTGGAAGGAGTGGGTCCCATGACCAGCATCGCGGCGCCGGGTCCGACCGTCGCCCAGCCCAGCCCCATGGTACGAGTTGCCGCCGCCGCGCCGGCCGGCAGCGCAGGCACGCCTCCCCCGACGACAACCGTGCCGGAGCCGCCTGCGGCGGTGATCTCGTTGAGCGCTGGTACGCTGTCGGCTGTCTCCAACCCTGCCGACAAGACGGCGGAGGACCGGATCAACTCGCTCGTCGACGAAGTCAAAACACACAATGATATTGCGAATGCAGTATCACAAGTGGATTGGGAGAAATTCACTGAGATTGCTGGAAAATCAAAAGCTGAATTTGAAAAAAAGCAAGTATGCAGTATTTGGGTTATTCTACTTCCCGTATTGGCCGTATGTTTGGTGAAAGCGGCATTGATGTGCGGCCGGCGACTGACAAGCAGGTTGCCCAGGACAATCTCGCGCCGGGGACGTTGCTGGTACGGGATTTCTCGTTCAAGGCGGGTGGCTCGACCTATGCGGTCAAGGCGCAGCCGGACGGCACCTTGGTCGGCACCCGGGACGGCGAGGCGTGGAAGACCTGGAAGTCCATTCCGGCGTCTCCGGCACCGAGCAGCAACGGAGCCGCGGCGGCGCTGTCGACCTTGCAGAGCATGCTCGCGTCCAGGCCCCTGGGCGACGCAGGCCGCTCAGGCCTGATGCAGCTCACAGCGTGATCCGGCGTGCAGGGCCCTGGCCTCAGGGAATCTCCCCTGCCCCCGCCTTCCGCCGCAGCAGGTCGAGCAGCAGCGCGTCGCGCTGGCGGAGCATCTCCGCCTCGTCGCGCCCGGCCAGTTCCGCGGCGACGCCCTCAGCGACCCGCGCGCCAAGTGCCGGATCGACCGAGAGCTGGCCGAGGTCGCGCCACATCCCCTCCGTCGCCTGCCAGAGCGGCTTCTCGAACAGCCCGCCGATGCCGCCCGGCCCGCCCGAGAGATGCAGGTTGAGGAAGGGCCCGAGCAGCGCCCAGCGCAGCCCCGGGCCATGCGCGATGGCGGCGTCGACATCCGCCACGCTGGCAACGCCGGCCTGGACGAGGTGGAAGGCCTCCTGCCACAGCGCCGCCTGAAGGCGGTTGGCGACATGGCCGCGCACCTCCCGCCGCAGGTGGATCGGGTGCTTGCCCATCGCCCGGTAGAAGCCGAGCGCCCGCTCCACCGCATCGGCCGAGGTCGCGGTGCCGCCGGCGACCTCGACCAGGGGGATCAGGTGCGGCGGGTTGAAGGGATGGCCAAGCACCACCCGCCCGGGATGGTACGCGCAGGCATCCTGGAATTCGCTGACGGTGATGGTGGAGGAGCTGGTGGCGAGGAGGGCGCCAGGCGGCGCCGCGGCATCGAGGGCGGCGAAGAGCTCCCGCTTCAGCGCCAGCCGCTCCGGCCCGTTCTCCTGGACGAACTCCGCCGCCTCCACCGCCTGCTCCGGCGTGGCGCAGAAGCGCAGCCGATCGGGCGAGGCGCCGGGGGCGAGGCCCATCGCCTCCATCGCCGGCCACTGCCGTTCGACGGTCGCGCGCAGCGCCGCCTCGGCGCCCGGCGCAGGGTCGCTCGCGGTGACATCGAGGCCGCGGGCGAGGAAGCAGGTGGCCCAGCTCGCCCCGATCACGCCGGTGCCGATGATGGCGGCGCGCCGGATGGGAGCCTCGCTCATGCCGGCCCCGCCACCTTGGCGCCGCGCTTGGCGACGAAATCCTGGAGCCGCGCCGCCGCCTCGGGCCCGGTCTGGGCGAGCGCCGCCATCATGCTCTCGACGAAGAGCCCGTCCTCCTCGCTCATGTCCTGGATGCGCGGCAGGGCCTGCAGCACGCCGAGCACGGTGAGCGGCGCCATGTCCACGACGCGGGCGGCGAGCTCCGCCGCCTTCGCCTGCGCCTCGCCCGCATCCACGAGATACTGCGCGAGGCCGAAGCGCTCCGCCTCGGCGGCGGAGAGCACGCGGCCGGTCAGCATCATGTCCATCATCCGCGCCGCGCCGAGCAGCCGGGCGACGTTCACCGAGGCGCCGCCGCCGACATAGATGCCGCGGCTGCCCTCCGGCAGGGCGAAGAAGGCCGAGGCATCGGCGATGCGGATATGGCAGGCCGCCGCGAGCTCCAGCCCGCCGCCGACCGTGGCCCCGTGCAGCGCCGCGATGGCAGGGATCGGCCCGCGGCGGATCACCGAGAAGGCGGCATGCCAGGCGCGGGAGTGGTGGAAGACCTCGGCCGGCTCGCGCGCCCGGTGCTCAGCCAGGTCGAGCCCGGCGCAGAAGCAGGGCCCATGGCCGAAGAGCACCATCGCCCGCGCCTCGCCCTGGGCACGGCGCGTCGCGGCCTCGAGGGCGCGGAGCAGGGCGTCGTCGATGGCGTTGCGCTTCTGCGGGCGGTCCAGCCCGATCCAGGCGGTGCGGTCGCGGAGTTCGTAGGTGACCTCGGTCATGCGACCCTGCCTCCCGAAGCGGGCTTGCGTCGATTATTAAGCCGCATAATAATCTGCCCGAGGCCCGCCGCAAGGGGCCTCCGGGAGGCGGCGTCTCATCGATGCAGGAGCTTCCGCAGCAGCGCCACGAACTGCCCGCGCTCCGCCGGCGTCAGCCCGGCGGCGAAGCGGGCATCCGTCTCCTGGTGGGCGCGATCCATCTCGCGCCAGATGCGGCTGCCGGCCGGGGTCGGGTGGAGCAGGCTCGCGCGCAGCTCCGCCTGGTCCGCCTCGCGCCGCACCAGCCCGGCGGCCACCAGCCCGTTCACCAGCACCGCGACGTTGGAGGGCTTCACCCGCAGCTCCTCGGCGATGGCGCCCGGCCGGATGCCGGGGTTGGCAACGATCAGCGCGAAGACGGAGAATCCGGCCGGCGTCACCCCGAGCCCGGCGAAATTGCGGTGGAACTCGTCGAAGGACCGAAGCTGGGCCAGGCGCACGAGGAAGGCCGGGCTATCTGCCAGGGAGGAGGTGATTGCATTCTCCCGAGGCGGGGCGATCTCGGGCTCGGGTGCGGGCTTCGGCATGGCCCCGGTCTATCGTGGAAGCCCCGCCGCCGGAAGCCCGGCGGGTCAGGGACGGGCGGGGAAGGAGAGGCATGATGCGCACACAGGTCGGGATCGTCGGCGCCGGCCCCGCGGGGCTCCTGCTCTCGCTCATGCTGGAGCGGCGGGGCATCGCCTCCGTCATTATCGAGCAGCGCGAGCGCGCGGCGATCGAGGCGACGATCCGCGCCGGCATCCTCGAGCAGACGACCGTCGACCTGATGACGGAGCTCGGCGTCGCCGACCGGCTGCGGCGGGAGGGCGTGGTGCATCACGGCACCATCCTGCGCTTCGGCGGGCAGGACCACCGGATCGACTTCGAGGCGCTGACCGGCCGCGTCGCCACGCTCTACCCGCAGCACGAGGTGCTGAAGGACCTGATCGCCGCCCGCCTTGCCCAGGGCGGGGCGATCCTCTTCGGCGCCCGCGTGACGGAGGTGGCGGATGTCACGACGGAGCGGCCGGTGCTGCGCTTCACCGATGCCGACGGGCTGGCGCAGGAACTGCACTGCGACATCGTGGTCGGGGCGGATGGCTCCTATGGCGCCTGCCGCCCCGCCATCCCGGCCGACAAGCGCAAGGACTATCTCCGCATCTATCCCTTCGGCTGGTTCGGCATCCTCTGCGAGGCGCCGCCCTCCTCGGAGGAGCTGATCTATGCGCGGCACGAGCGCGGCTTCGCCCTGATCAGCAGCCGCACGCCGGAGGTGCAGCGCATGTACTTCCAATGCGATCCCAACGACAGCGTCGACAACTGGTCCGACGACCGCATCTGGGCGGAGCTGCAGTCCCGCGTCGAGGGCGAGGACGGCTTCCGGCTGAAGGAGGGGCGCATCTTCCAGCGGAATATCGTGCCCATGCGCAGCTTCGTCTGCGAGCCGATGCAGTATGGCCGCCTCTTCCTCGCCGGCGACGCGGCGCATGCGGTGCCGCCGACCGGGGCGAAGGGGCTCAACCTCGCGGCCAGCGATGTCTGGCATCTCGACCGCGCGCTCGGCGCCTTCTTCGCCGGCGAGGGCATGGCGAAGCTCGAGGCCTATACCGCGACGGCGCTGCGGCGCGTCTGGCGCGTGCAGCACTTCTCCTGGTGGATGACCTCGATGCTGCACCGCTTCGAGGGCGCCAGCGAGTTCGACGAGCGGCGGCAGCTCGCCGAGCTGGAGCATGTCACCACCTCCCGCCCCGCCGCGACGGCGCTGGCCGAGACCTATGTCGGCGCGCCCTATGGCTGAATGCCCCGATGCGGGATGACAGGCCGCCCACCGTCGGCCCGGGCATCCCGGCGGGCACCGTCAGTGCCGGCAACGCGGTGAACCAGGGCGTCGAGTTCGCGGGTTACGTCGACCTCGTCCGCGGCGCCGTCGTGGCCGGCGACCGCGTCACGCTGCGGGGCATGGATGAGTTCCCAGGAGCCCGTTCGAGGATGATCGGCCCCCGCCGGCCCGTTGCTTCGCATCGCCCAAGCCTCGGGGAGATGCGGGGCCTTGGGCATCAGGCGCGGTGGGCTGGCGTCCGGCGGACAACCAGGCGATGCCAGGCGCCCTCCAGCGACCGGCCGTGCTGTTGAGGAACCGAACCGCTTCGCCGCGTTTATGCACAGCGGCCGGTACAATCGGTCTCCATGAACGTCATTGGAGCATTGGCATGAACAACATCATCTATATCGTCGGTCTCGTAGTCGTGGTCATCGCGGTGTTGTCTTTCTTCGGGCTGCGGTGAACCCATAGGTCCCAGGCTGGGCGGCAGTCACCGGCTTGGCGCTTCGGATGCGAAGTTCGGCTGCATGAATTCGCCATGTGCCGGTTGGCGAGTCGGGGCCCGTTCGAAAACAACCAAGGCGTGGCGGAGCGCGGCTTTGGCTGGATCGCGCGACAGCCCTGCCTCGTCTGCCAATGGCATTGCGACGTGTGCGGGGATGTGACCTGCATCCTCCTGGGCGCATCTCTGCCCAGGCGCGTCGCCTACCCAGCACCGCTCCCAGACGAGCTGGCAGGCGCCGGCGGGTGGTCAGCCGAGTAAGGCTGCCCCCAGCATCCCGCCCCCGGCCAGCACCCAGAGCGGGCTGTAATTCGTCCGCCAGACGAAGACGGTCGAGACCGCGGCCACCACCAGCGGCATCACGCCATGGCTGTGCGAGGCCTCGGCCATGGTGATGCCGGCGGCGAGGATCAGCCCGATCGCCACCGGCACCAGCCCGCCCTGGGCCGGCTTCAGCCAGGCAGCACCGCGCAGCCGGTGCATCAGCCCCGCCATGAACCAGGCGAGGATGGCGGCCGGCACCAGCATGCCGAAGGTCGCCGCCGCCATGCCGCCGGCGCCGCCGATGCGCCAGCCCATGACGCTGGCGACGAGGATGTTCGGCCCCGGCGCCGCCTGGGCCAGGGCGTAGAGCTGGGAGAAGGTCGCATCGTCCAGCCAGCCGCGCAGCTCAACGAGCTGACGATGCATCTCCGGCAGCACGGCGTTGGCGCCGCCGATGGCGACGAGGGAGAGGATGGAGAAGGTGAGGAGGATCTGCAGGATCACCGCGCCGCCGCCCCGATCAGTCCCGCCCGCCAGAGCGAGAGCGCGATGGAGACGGGCCCGAGCACCAGCACGATCACCGGCAGCGGCAGGCCGAGCCAGGCGGCGCCGAGCGCCGCCAGCAGCAGGATGGCGACGGCCTCCGGCCGCAGCTTCAGCTTGCCGGCCATCTTGAAGGCGGTGCCGATCACCATCCCCGCCGCGCCCGCCGCGATGCCCGCCATCACCGGTGCGACGGCCGGGAGTTGGCCGTAGCGGTCATAAAAGAGGCAGAGGAACACGAGGATGACCAAGGGCGCGCAATAGAGGCCCGCGGTCGCCAGCAGCGCCCCCGAGAGGCCGTGGAAGCGCCGCCCGATCATCACCGCCGCATTGCCGACATTCGGGCCCGGCAGCACCTGGCCGAGGCCGAGCACCTCGGCATAGTCGCGCTCGCTCAGCCAGCGCCGCTCCTCGACGATGACGCGCCGCGCCCAGGCGGCGACGCCGCCGAAGCCGAAGAGGCCGATCTTGAGATAGCCGGCGAAGAGATCGGCAGGGCCGGGGATGACGGTCTTGGGCGGCGGGGCTTCGGGCAAGGCGACTCTCCGGGGCGTCGCGCCATGCTCGCGCCGAAGCGGCTACGGGTCCAGGCGCCGCCGCATCAGCACGACCTCGCGGCCGTTGTTCCGCTCGAGGCCGGCGCGCTGCCAGCCGAGGCGGGCGTAGAGCGGCTCGGCCGTGAGGGTATAGAGCCAGAGCTCGGCGACCGAGGCGGCGCGGGCGAATCTCTCCACATGCCGCACCAGCGCCGAGGCATGGCCGCGCCCCCGATGCTCCGGCAGGACGAAGACGCCGGCGAGCCAGGGGGTCAGGTCCGGGCGGGAGGGCAGGTCGTCATGCGAAAGGCTCGCCGTGCCGACCGGCCGGTCGTCCTCGAACAGAACGAAGCTCTCCTCCGGCCCCTGCGGCGGCGCCAGGATGAGCGCCGTCATCGTCTCGGTGGTCATGCCGGCGGGCGGCCGGTGGAAGGCATCCACCAGCCATCCGGCGACAAGAGGCGCCAATTCCGGCCGGTCGGACACGGCGAGGATGCGCGGGCTCATCCGCGCTCAGCGCGCCTTCAACGGGCGTTTGCCGTGGCTGTCCTGCGGCACGCCGCGCTGCAGCGACATGTGGCTGTGGACGCCGACCCAGCGGCCGTCCCTCTGCCGCGCCAGGACGATGGTCGCCCGTCCCGGGCGGGGGAAGGGCGTGCCGTCCGGGTGGAAGCCGGTGCTGTCCCAGGGAGTGACGGCCACCGCCATCGCCCCGTCCGGCGAGGCCAGCACCAGCGTGTTGCCGAGGTCGAAGGCGAAGCCCTCCGTCCGCGGCCAGACATTGTCCCACTGCGTGTCGGTCCAGGCCTGGCGGCTGCGCACCAGCTCCTGGTAGGTGCCGAAGATGACGATGTTGTCGTGCCAGAAGGGGTAGGCGGCTGCGTAGTCCACCGCCCGCACGCAGGCGGCGAAGCGCCCCAGCCAGTCCTCCACCGCCGCGGTGGTGGCGGCATCGGCTTCCGGCAGGGGCAGGTTCTGCATCAGATCTTCTCGCTCACCTTGATCGCCACCTTGCAGCCGGCCTTGATGGCGGCGCTCAGCAGCCGGTAGGCCGGGGCCTGCTCCGCCTCATGCTCGATGCCGATATCGCGGTGCTCCAGCTCCTCGGCCCGGAACTGCACGATATGGGCGCGCAGCGCCTCCTCATCCTCGCCGAGGGCCGCTTCCTGCGCCTGGTAGTGCTCGTCGATCGCCTCCTCCACCGCAACGGTGCAGGCCATGGCGGCACGATGGCCGAGCATGGCCGTCGCGGCCCCGAGGGCGAAGCCGGCGACATGCCAGACGGGCAGCAACGCGGTCGGGCGCACCCGCCGCTCCCCGATCAGGCGGGTGAAGGTGTCGAGATGCACCTGCTCCTGCTCCTGCATGTGGCGGATCAGCCCCTCCCACTTCGTCCCGCGCAGGACGGCAAGCTGGCCCTGGTAGATCCGCTTGGCGCCGTACTCGCCGGCATGGTCCACGCGGATGGTCTCCTCCAGCATCCGTCGGTCGGTCTTCCTCGTCATCGGCGTGCTCCTCTCCGCATCCAGATGGCGGCCAGCGCTGAAAGGCCAAGCGCATAGAGCAGGTTCATCCCGGCCATGGAGACCGGCAGGCCGGGGATGAGGTAGGTCGGCGCGTCGCAGGGCTTGGAGGGGGCCGCGGCGAGGGAGCGCATCAGGTCGTCGACGCTCGCCCCGCCCGTGGCGCGCGGCGCCTGGCAGCCGGCGAGCGGCGAGGGCCACCAGCCCTGCTCCACCCCGACATGGAAGCCCGCGATCGCCCCCGAGGCCAGCACGGCGAGGACCGCCAGCAGGGCCAGCGGCCGCCGGGCCCGCGGCAGCGCCGCCGCGGCGAGAGCCAGCGCCGCCGCCACCCAATAGGGCGCCCGCTGCCAGGTGCAGAGCTCGCAGGGGGCGATGCCCCAGATGTCCTCGCTGGCACGGGCGAAGAGCGGCGCGGCGGCGGCGGAGAGGGCAAGGGCGAGCATGGCGAACATGCCGCCTGTGTGGCGCCGCCCGGCCTCCGGCGCAACTGGACCGCTGGACGCCGCGCGCATAGGGTCGCCCGCCGGGATGGGGGATGCACGCCGATGCTGAGGCTCTGGGGCCGCACCAGTTCGAGCAATGTGATGAAGGTGCTCTGGCTCTGCGAGGAGCTGGGCCTTCGCTACGAGCGGGTCGATGCCGGCGCCGAGTTCGGCCGCACCACCGAGCCCGGCTACCTCGCCATGAACCCGAACGCCAAGGTCCCGGTCATCGAGGAGGGGGACGGCTTCTCCCTCTGGGAGAGCAACTCGATCCTCCGCTACCTGGTCGCCGCGCACGCCCCCGGCAGCCCGCTCCACCCCGCCGAGCCGCGCGCCCGCGCCGATGTGGAGCGCTGGATGGACTGGCAGCTCGCCAGCCTGAACGGGCCGATGACGACGGTCTTCTTCTCCTATGTCCGCACCCCCGAGGCCGAGCGCGACTACCCCGCCACCGCGCAGGCACGGGATGCGGCGGAGGCGCTCTGGGCGATGGTCGACCGGCAGCTCGAGGGCCGGGACTATGTCGCGGGCGGCTTCTCGCTGGCCGATATCGTCCTCGGCCCCTATCTGCACCGCTGGTTCGCCCTGCCGATCGCGCGGGCGCCGATGCCCCGCCTGGACGCCTGGCATGCCCGCCTGCGCGAGCGGCACCCCGGCTTCGCCACCCATGTCGCCGTCGAGATGCGCTGAGCCATGGACCATCCGCTGATCACCGTCTGGGGCCGGGCCAATTCGGTCAATGTGATGAAGGTGCTCTGGCTGCTCAACGAGCTGGCCATCCCCTTCCACCGCATCGATGCCGGTGGCGAGTTCGGCCGCACGCGGGATGTCGAGTATGCGGCGATGAACCCGAACGCCACGGTGCCGACCCTGGTGATGCCGCATGGCTACGCGCTCTGGGAGAGCCATGCGATCCTCCGCTACCTCTGCCGCACCCAGCCGGGGGGCAACGCCTTCTATCCGGAGGCGCCGGAAGCCCGGGCCGATGCCGAGCGCTGGATGGACTGGACCCTCGCCTCGATGAACGAGCCGATGCGGGTGATCTTCTGGACCTGGGTGCGGACGCCGGCGGAGCGGCGCGACCTCGCCGCGGCGGAGGCGGCACGGGCGGCGGCGGAGCGGCTCTGGCGCATCGCCGATGCGGCGCTCGAGGGACGGGACCACATCGCCGGCGGCTTCGGCCTCGCCGACATCGCGCTCGGCGGCTTCCTGCATCGCTGGTTCCAGCTGCCGATCGAGCGGCCGGAGCTGCCGCGGCTGCGCGCCTGGTACGACCGGCTGCTGGAACGGACGCCCTATCGCACGCAGGTCGCGGTGCCGCTGAGCTGAGCCCGGGACCCGACCGACACGAGGAGGTGGCGGCAGGCATGGATGAGCAAGAGGCATGGGCGCTGGAGGAGCGCTTCTGGCTGGAGGGCTCCGCCGTCTACGACGGCCTACTGGACCCCGCTTGCCTCATGGCGTTTCCCGGCATGGGCGTGATGCGCGCCGCCGACATCCTCGACAGCCTCCGGCAGGCGCCCCGCTGGGCCTCCGTGGACATGACCGGCCGGGCAACCGGCCGGGCGGGAGATGGCGTCCTGGTGCTGGGGTACACGGCCGAGAGCCGCCGCGACGGCGCGGCGCCGTATCGCTGCTTCTGCACCTCCACATACCGCGCGGACGGGGAGCGCTGGCTGCTGGTGCAGCATCAGCAGACCTTGGCGGGCTGAGCGGGCCGGTCCGACCCGCCCGCCGCCGCCTGCGGAGACGAAGGAGGCGATGCTGGAGCGGTTTCCGTTCGACTTCGCCAACGGGACCCGCCCTAGCCTTCCAGTGCGGCGAGGAAGGCCTGGCTCCAGGCTCTGGCGCTCGCCTCCCAGACGGCGGGGAGGTTGGCCTGCCAGCGCGCGACCCGCTCCTCCCGCGGCATGCCGAGGGCCGCGTCCAGGCTCTCGGCGATCTCATCCGGGTCGAGCGGGTTGACCAGCAGCGCCCCCGGCATCGCCGGCGCCGCGCCGGCGAAGCGGGAGAGCACCAGCACGCCGGGATCCGCCGGGTTTTGCGCCGCCACATACTCCTTGGCGACGAGGTTCATCCCGTCCCGCAGCGGCGTCACCAGCCCGACCCGGGCGAGGCGCATGAAGCCGGCGAGGACCGGCCGCTGCACCGGGCGCGTCATGTAGCGCAGCGGCACCCAGTCCGGCTCGGCATATTGCCCGTTGATGCGGCCCGCCCATTCGTCGAGCTCGCGCCTGAGGCTGCGGTACTGCGCCACGTCGCCGCGCGAGACCGGCGTCACCTGCAGGTAGGTCGCCCGGCCGCGATTGGCGGTGAAGCGCGCCAGCAGCTGGGCATAGCCGGCGAAGCGCTGCGGCAGGCCCTTGGTGTAGTCCAGCCGGTCGACGCCCATCACCAGCGCCCGGCCGACCAGGCTCTGCTCGAAGCGCCGCGTATCGGCCCGGGTCACGGCACGCTCGGCGAGGCGCCGGAAGGCCTCGGCATCGATGCCGACGGGGAAGGCGGCGACGCGGCCGGCGGCCTCGCCCTGCCCCACCGCCTCCAGCGCCGCGCGGAGGTTGGCGGCGTCATCCTCGGTCTGCACGCCGATCACGTCATAGGCGGCGAGGTCGGCCAGCAACTCCTCCGCCCGCGGCAGGGCGCAGAACAGGCCGTAGGGCGGGAAGGGCACATGCAGGAAGAAGCCCTGCCGCTGCGGGCAGCCGAGGCGCCGCAGCTCCCGCCCGAAGGGGAAGAGGTGGAAGTCATGGGTCCAGACCAGGTCGTCCGGCCGCAGCAGCGGGGCGAGGGCGGCGGCGAAGCCGGCATTCACCGCGCGATAGCCGGCATAGTCCTCGCGCTGGAACCGGGCGAGGCCGAGCCGGTAGTGCAGCGTCGGCCAGAGCACCGCGTTGGCGAAGCCCTGGTAGTAGCGGGTATAGGCCTCCCGCCCCAGGTCGAGCGTCGCATAGGTGAGCTTGCCCTGCACCACCTCGGTCGGCCGCGCCGCGGTGGCCTCCGCGGTCTGGCCGGACCAGCCGAACCACATCGCCTCGCGCTGGGTGACGGCATCCTGCAGGGCAACCGCGAGGCCGCCGGCCGTGGCGGCGCGGTCCTTGGGATTGGGAACGCGGTTGGCGACGATGACGAGGCGGCGGCTCATCGTCCGGACGCGGCCTCGGCGAGCCATTCTCGCAGCACCTGCGGGGTGCCGAACATGTCGTCGAGCCGCCAGCCCTGGCCGCCATAGCTGCGGGCGGCGTCCATGCCCTGCTCGTCGGTCACGTCATCGCCGATGAAGACCGGGATGCGGCCGGTGAAGGGAGCGCGCGCCATCAGCGCATGCACCGCCGTCGCCTTCGAGGCGCCGCGCGGCCGAAGCTCCCAGGCCATGCGGGCCTCGAGCAGGTCGAAGGCGTCGGGGTTCCGGGCGACGAAGCCGGCAAGCAGGTCATGCGCCGCCTTCTCCAGCTCCGGCGCCAGGCGGAAGTGGATGACGAAGCCATGCGCCTTGTCCTCGACCAGCGCACCGGGGTGGCGGGCGACCAGCGCATCGGCCGCGGCCCGCCAGTCGGGCGGCACGGGGGCGAAATCCGGCAGGAGCGGCGGGGCGAAGGGGTCCGGGCGAAGCGAGGCGCCATGGTCCCCCGCCTTCGGGATCGGCACCGGCAGGAAATGGTCGAGCGCCGAGAGCGCCCGGCCGCTGACCACGGCCAGCGCGCCGCCGAGCCCCTCGGTCAGCCGGTGCAGCAGGGGCGGCAGTTGCGCCGGCACCACCACGGCGTCGGGGCGCGGGGCGATCTCCACCAGCGTCCCGTCGAAATCGAGGAAAAGCGCCGCACGCGCGATGGACCCAAGGCCGGGAACCCGGGGCGGCGGCGGCAGGGTGATGAGATCTGGCATGCGGCCGGAACAAGCAGAGTTCCGAGCCTCGGTTGCGTCACGCCTGCGCGAGATGTGTCTGTCAAGCCGCGGAGCGGCGCGCCTCCAGCTGCCAGAGGGCGAGCGCCGGCGGCATCACGCCGACGAGCAGCCAATGCACCAGCGCCCCCTGGCGGGTCAGCCAGCCGCTGTCCCACAGCACGACGCAAATCAGTTGCAGCGCAAGCATCCATAGGACGGCAATTGCCAGGGCGAAGGTTTCGATCCGCCACTCGCCTCGGGATTTGCCGCGCATGCCGTGATGTCCTGGTCCGGGAGCGGCCTCCGGATGGGAGGCCTCGGCACGGGTATACACGATATCGCGACAAAACTCTCCCAGAAACGTGATCGATGTTGGTCAGGCGAAGGCAATGCCGCCTTCGAGGCTGGGCAGGGTTTCGTCGATGGGCTCCCCGCCGCCGGCGAAGCGCTGGAGCAGCTCGACCTCGGGTGGGGCAGGTGGGCCGAGCCGGACATTCGGGCATTCTCGATACCGCGCAACCCCAGGCTCGGAAAAAGCCCGGCCGTCCGCGAATGATTCGGGTAGCGGTCAGCCGGCCCAGCTTGGCTTCCGCTTCGCCTTGAAGGCTGCGATTCCCTCCTGCGCCTCCTCGCTCGAGGCGGTCCGGGCGAAGGCTGCGGCCCCCGCCTCGGCATAGGCCTCGGGGGCGACGGGGCCGAGCGCGGCGAGCAGCGCCTTCGTCTCGGCCAATGCCCCCGGCCCGCCTTCCAGCACTGCGGCGACCGTCGCCTCGACCTGCGCGGCCAGCGCCGCCGCATCCGGCAGCACCTGGTGGAGAAGGCCGATCCGCCCGGCCTCCGCCGCATCGATCACCGCCGCCTCCAGCACCAGCCGGGTCGCCGCCGGGCGGCCCATGCGCCGGACCAGCCAGGGGAGGATCTGCGCCGGCACCAGGCCGCGCCGCACCTCGGGCGCGGCGAAGCGGGCCGTGCCGGCGGCGAAGGCGATGTCCGCCGCGCAGGCGAAGCCGAGGCCGCCCGCATGGCAGGAGCCCTCGATGGCGGCGATCACCACCTGGGGCAGGGCCGCGATGTCGCCGAAGCGGGCGCCGATGCGACGGTTGCGGGCCTGCTGCCGGGCCACCTTCTGCGCCGGGGTCTCGTCGGTCGCCACCTCGGTCAGGTCGAGGCCGGCGCAGAAATGGCCGCCAGCGCCCGCGATCACCAGCACCCGCGCGCTGCGGTCAGGGGCGAGCTCGGCCAGCAGCCGGTCCCAGGCCTCGCCCATCGCCGCGCTGATGGCGTTGCGCCGCTCCGGCCGGTTCATCGTGGCGCGGACGACGGGCCCCTCGCGGGTCACCAGCAGCGGGGTCTCGTCGGCCATGGGCGGTCACTCCGGCAGGAAATCGGGAATCGAGAGGTAGCGCTCGCCGGTGTCGTAGTTGAAGCCGAGCACCCGCGAGCCGGCGGGCAGCTCGGGCAGCTTCTGGGCGATGGCGGCGAGCGTCGCGCCGGAGGACATCCCGACCAGCAGCCCCTCCTCCCGCGCCGAGCGCCGGGCATAGTCCTTCGCATCCTCGGCCTGGACCTTGATGACGCCGTCGAGCAGCCCGGTCTCGAGATTGGCCGGCACGAAGCCGGCGCCGATGCCCTGGATCGGATGCGGCGAGGGCTCGCCGCCGGAGATCACCGGGGAGGCCGCGGGCTCCACCGCGAAGACCTTGAGCCCCGGCCACTCCGCCTTCAGCACCCGGGCGCAGCCGGTAATGTGCCCGCCGGTGCCGACGCCGGTGATGAGCGCATCGAGGCCCTCGGGGAAGTCCTCCAGGATCTCCCGCGCCGTGGTGCGGACATGCACCTCGGGGTTCGCGGCATTCTCGAACTGCTGCGGCATCCAGGCGCCGGGCGTCGCGGCGACGATCTCCTGCGCGCGGGCGATGGAGGCCTTCATCCCGCCCGCGCGCGGCGTCAGGTCGAAGCTCGCCCCATAGGCCAGCATCAGCCGCCGCCGCTCCACCGACATACTCTCGGGCATGACGAGGATCAGCCGGTAGCCCTTCACCGCCGCCACCATGGCGAGGCCGATGCCGGTATTGCCCGAGGTCGGCTCGACGATGGTGCCGCCCGGCTTCAGCGCGCCCGAGGCCTCGGCCGCCTCGACCATGGACAGGGCGATGCGGTCCTTGATCGAGCCGCCGGGATTCGCCCGCTCCGACTTGATCCAGACCTCCGCCCCGCCGAACAGCCGGGTCATGCGGATATGCGGCGTGCCGCCGATGGTGGCGAGAACGTTCTGGGCCTTCATGGCGGCTCCCTCCCGGTTGGGGCGGGGAGAATGCGGGGCGGCCGCGCGCCCGTCCAGCCTTGCGCCCGGGACGCAGGGGCCCGAACTTGCCATGGAACCGAGGAGAGCGTCATGGACCAGCCCCGCCCCGTCAACCAGCCCGGGCGCATCGACGTCGTCTCGGACGCCATCTGCCCCTGGTGCTGGGTCGGCAAGCGCAACCTCGAGGGGGCGCTGGCCATCCTGGCCGCGGAGGGCGAGCGGTTCGCGGTGCATTGGCGCGCCTTCCAGCTCAACCCCGACATGCCGGCGGAGGGCGTCGACCGCGCCAGCTACCGCGCTGCCAAGTTCGGCAGCGAGGAGCGCGGGCGGGAGCTGGATGCGCAGGTCGCCGCGGCCGGCCGTGCCGCCGGGCTCGAATTCCGCCACGACCTGATGCGGCGCACGCCGAACACCATCGCGGCGCACCGCCTGATCCGCTGGGCCGGGGAGCAGGGCCTCGCCCTGCAGGCGGCCGTGCAGGAGGCGCTCTTCCGCGCCTATTTCCAGGAGGGCCGGGACATCGGCCAGCCCGAGGTGCTGGCGGCGCTCGCCGGCGAGGCCGGGCTCGATGCCGCGGCGGCCGCCGCCTTCCTGGCCGGCGGCGAGGGCGCGGAGGAGGTCCGCGCCGAGGATGCGGGCTTCCGCCAGGCCGGCCTTTCCGGCGTGCCGACCTTCGCGCTCGAGGGGCATGTGCTGTTCAGCGGCGCGATGCCCGCCGAGCGGATCGCGGAGGCGATCCGGCGGGGGCTTGCCATCCTCCGCCGCCAGGCAGCCTAGGCTCGGCTCAATAGGTCGCCCGGCCGCCCGAGACGTCGAAGACGGCGCCGGTCGAGAAGCTGCATTCCTCGGTCGCCAGCCAGCAGGCCAGCGCCGCGATCTCCTCCACCTCGACGAAGCGCGCCGCCGGGATCTTGCTCAGCATGTACTCGATCTGCGCCTCGGTCATCTGCTTGAAGATGTCGGTCTTCGCCGCCGCCGGCGTCACGCAATTCACCCGGATGCCGGTGGTCGCCAGCTCCTTGCCGAGCGACTTGGTCAGGCCGATCACCCCCGCCTTCGCCGCCGAATAGGCCGCGGCATTCGGGTTGCCCTCCTTCCCGGCGACGGAGGCGATGTTGACGATCCGGCCGTAATTCCTGGCCCGCATCCCCGGCACCACCGCCCGGCAGCAGAGGAAGACCCCGGTGAGGTCGATCTCGATCACCTGCCGCCAGGCGTCGACCGGATAGCTCTCGACCGGCGCGTTCGGCCCGGTGATGCCGGCATTGGCAACGAGGATGTCGACCGGCCCGAGCGCCGCCTCGGTCGCCTGGAGGGCTGCCTCGATGCCGGCGAGGTCGGTCACGTCCACCCGCGCGGCGAAGCCGCCGAGGCGTGCCGCCTGCCGCTCCGCCTCCGCCAGGTCGACATCCCAGAGGGCAACGCGCCCGCCGCTCGCCGCCATCCGCTCGGCGATGGCGAGCCCGATGCCGCGTGCCCCGCCGGTGATGGCCGCGACCCGGCCCTTCAGGTCAAGCTGGTTCATGGAATCCTCCCTCAGGCACCCGAGGTTAAACCCGGGGCCCCGGCATGGCGATGCTGGCCTCCGCGCCGATCCGGGTTAGGTTGCCCGCTTTCAGGCGTGGAGTCGCGGGATGGCCTTCGTGGTGGCAGTGGCGCAGCAGAAGGGAGGCGCCGGGAAATCGACCGTTGCGGCCAACCTGGCGGCGGCGCTGGCGGCCGAGGGCCACCGCGTCGCCCTGCTGGACACCGACCCGCAGCAATCCCTGCTCCGCTGGCACCAGGAGCGGCAGAAGCAGGGGGCCCGCGCCCGGCCGCTCAGCTTCGACAGCCCCTCCGGCTGGCGCGTGCCCGGCGCGCTGGACCGGCTGCGGCGGGACCAGGACTTCGTCATCGTCGACACCCCGCCCCATGCCGAGACCGAGGCGAAGCAGGTGATCCGCGCCGCCGACCTCGTCCTGATGCCGATGCAGCCCTCGCCCGCCGATTTCTGGGCCAGCGAGGCGACGGTGAAGTTGGCGGTCGAGGCGCATCGCCGCGTCACCGCCGTGCTCAACCGCGTGCCTGCCCAGGGGCGCCTGAAGGAAAGCATCCGGGCGGCGCTGGCCGAGCGCGGGGTGCCGGTGCTGGAGGGCGGCCTCGGCAACCGGGTGGAGTTCGCCACTGCCTTCCTCGACGGGCTCGCGGTGACCGAGTCCGCGCCGAAGAGCCCGGCCGCGGCCGAGCTGCGGGCGCTGGCCGTGGCCATCGCCGCCATTTCCAAGGAATGATCAATGCTGGGTAGCCTGTTCTACGCCCTCCACGTGCTCGGGGCCGTGCTCTGGGTCGGGGGGATGGTCTTCGCCATCTTCGTCCTCCGCCCGGCGCTCTCGCTGCTGGAGCCGCCGCAGCGCCTCGCCCTGCATGAGGCGGTGCTGAAGCGCTTCTTCCTCATCGTCTGGCATGCCATGCCGATCCTGCTGCTGACCGGCTACCTGCTGCTCTTCGGCTGGTATGGCGGCTTCCGCGGGGCGGGCTGGCATATCCATGTCATGCACCTCACAGCGCTGCTGATGGCCGGCGTCTTCCTCACCATCGTCACCGGGCCCTGGCGGGAATTCCGCACCGCCCGCGCCCGAGGCGATGCCGCCGGCGCCGCCGTGCAGGCCGACCGCATCCGCCAGCTCATCACCATGAACCTGGCGCTCGGCCTCTTGACCGTGGCGGTCTCCGCCTGGGGGCGGTTCGGCGGATGAGCGACCCGCAGCCGAGCGACCAGCCGCCGATCGAGATCAGCGAGGACGACTACCCGGAGATGGAGGCCGTGGCCGCCATCCAGCGCGGCCTCCATGCCTACAACCAGGAGATGGGCGGCCCCTATGACCGGGAGCCGGTGACCGTCCTCGCCCGCGACCCGGGCGGCGAGGTCCGCGGCGGGCTGCTCGGCCTCACCTACTGGAACTGGCTCTTCATCGACTGGCTCTGGATGGCGCGGGACCAGCGCGGCCAGGGCCTCGGCGGGCAGCTGCTGGAGCGGGCGGAGGCCATCGCCCGCGCCCGCGGCTGCACCCATGCCTATACGGATACCTTCAGCTTCCAGGCGCCAGGCTTCTGGACGCGGCACGGCTATGCCGAATTCGGCCGGCTGGAGGGCATGCCGCCCGGCCATGCCCGCATCTGGTTCCAGAAGACGCTCTGATGCTGGCGCTCGAGGTCTCGCCCCGCCCGGCGCCGGCCGACCGCAAGGCGGTGAGCCGCGGCCTCGGCGCCCACAACCGTGCGGCCTATGGCCGGCTGGGCGGCACCGAGCGCTGGATCCTGGCGCGCGACGGGGCCGGCGCGGTGCAGGGCGGGGCGAAATGCGAGATCGCCTGGGGCTGGCTCTATGTCGACTGGCTCTGGGTCGCCGAGGCCTTCCGCGGCCAGGACTGGGGCACGCGCCTGCTCGCCGCGGCCGAGGCGCTGGCGCGGGAGAACGGGTGTATCGGCACCCATCTCAACACCTGGTCCTTCCAGGCGCCGGGCTTCTATCGCCGCCAGGGCTATGTCGAGGTCGGGCAGGTGATCGACATGCCGCCGGGCGCCATCCGCTACTGGTTCGCCAAGCGCTTCGATATCGCCTGAGACGGCGTTTTCCCGCTGACAGATGCAGTCGCAGCGTTAGAACGGGGGCGCGGCGGTCAGCATTCCGGCAAGCATGCTCCGGTAAGGTGGGGCGCTTCGCGGTGGAGGGGGTTCGGAGACTTGGGCGAGCAGCATGACCTGGCCGAGGCGGCGCCCACGGCGGAAGTGGCGCTGCTGCGCTTCATCGCCCTGGCGCTGGCGGAGGCCGAGGCGGCCGGCACGCCCCTGCCCGCCCCGCTCGCCGACGGCCTCGGAACCTGGCTGCAGGGCGGCTGGCTGGACGGGGAGGCAGGGGATCGCGACTTCGCCCAGGGCTATCTCGCCGGGCTCGAGGCCTCGGCGCGGCAATGCGAGGCCGCGGCGGAGCGGCGCCTGGCCGAGCGCCGCGGGCGCTGGAACCCGCTGCACCGGCGCGGCCTCGGCCGGGCCGCGGCGCAGCTGCAGGCCATGGCCGGGAGCCTCCGCCTGATGGCGCGCGGCGTCCGGACCCAGGGCGGTTGAACGGGACACAGGCGATGCTCGAACGGGTCCTGAGGCCGGCCAAGCGGCAGATCGAGGCGGAGCGCGACGACTA
>CADCTD010000057.1 GCA_902805545.1 uncultured Craurococcus sp.
GGGCCGTGCTCCACTTCGCGGCCGGCGGGATGGAGTGCCGCATCCGCCTGCCGGCGGCGAAGAACGTGCTCGCCGCGTAGCCGCCGCTCCGGAGCGCCTTTGCAGGCCGGATCGGACGCCCCGGTTCGCGCCCGCGGCCCGCCGCCGGCGCTGACCCGCCCTCGCCTTCCGGCTGCGGATCGCCTGCGCCGCCTGACACGGCGGCGTCGATGCGCTCGGGGTCGATGTCGTCGTCCATAGCGCAGCCCTCCCGAAGATCGCCGCGACGAACTCACCGGGCTGGGATTCCGCGGCAACATCCCACTCGCGTTCCGCAGCGACAGGAAAGCCGGCGCACGTCAGGATGTCGCCAGGCGCGCGCGGGGCCGGCGGTCAAGGTTCACCTCCGCCTGCGGGTCGGCGTGCGCGGACTCGGGCCGCACGGCCGGCACGACCACGATCGCGCCGAATGCTTGTCCCTGCGAGAGCGAAGCGGCGCCCTCGCGGCCCATCTCGAGCCCGGCCAGGAGCGTGCTGGCCAGCGCCGCCCGGCGCCGCAGCACCACGTCGCCCGATCCATCCTCCGCCATCTCCGGCAGGAAGCGCTCCAGCGCCGCGCCCTCCGGCACGGCGGGCAGCATCCGGCGCAGCCGCGCCAGGGCGTCCGGCACCCGCCAGAGGAGGAGCGGCGCCGGCCGGTACGACGCGCCCCGGTCGGGCCGTTCCAGCACCGCCAGGCAGGCGCGCAGCAGGGCGGCGGTGTCGGCGGCCGGCGGCACGGCGGCACGGCGGTCGGCGCCCTCCGGCTCCTCCGCCGCGCCCCGGGCGAAGACGTCGTGGCCCAGTTGCGGGCACCGCTCCAGCCAGTCTGCCAAGCGCCGGACGTGCTCGCGGTCGGCGAGGCGCCGGCGCAGCGCCTCCGCTTCCCGCTGCGCCTCCCTGCCCTCCGCGCTGTCCGCTGGCAGCAGAAGCCGCGAGCGCAGCAGCGCCAGGTGCGCCGCCATGACCAGCCAGTCGCCGAGCTGGGACAGCGGGACGCGGCCGCCGGCCAGGGCGGCTTGCAGCGCACCGCCGAACTGCTCGGCGAGGTCGAGGATGGACAACCGCGCGAGGTCGACCTTCTGGGCGCGCGCCAGCTCCAGCAGCAGGTTCAGCGGCCCCTCCCAGGCGCCGAGCCTGAGCTCCGGCACGTCCGCGCCGCGGCCGGCGGCGGCCGCCCGGCGGGGCTCGTCCTCGAAAGCGGCGGCTTCGATGCCGTCCGTGCCCGACGCCGTCCCCGTGCCGTCCTCAGCCAGCATCGTCGTAGCGGGGCCTGGCGTCGAAGCGCAGCGCCGGCCAGTCCTGGCGCATCCGGATGATGGCGGGCCAGGGCGTCCAGTCGGCCGACCAGAAACCGAGCCGCAGGCACCCCGGTTCGCGGATCGGCTTTTGACCCGCCTTCGGCACCGGCAACTCCGCCACGTGCCGGAGTGGCCAGGTGGTGCCCCAGTGGGCCCACAGCCAGCGCCGCGCGTCCGGGTGGCCCGGCCCGAGCCGGAGCACCTCCGCCGGCACGGGGACGAGCCGGTGCAGATCGAGCGGGCAAGCACAACCGGCGGCGCCCCCTCTCCTCCCCGCTGGCGCCGCCGCCGAGGCCGCCGCGGACCGTCTGCGCTCGATGGCGTCGTGCAGCTGCCCGGCAAGGATGCGCGCCCCCTGCAGGCTGATGGATCGCGTCCGCCCGGCCGGCGGGGCGGCGAGCAGGAGGTGGAACCAGTCCTCCTCCGCCGGCCCCAGGTCGTCCGCCCAGGGGATGGCGCCGGGACCGGCCGCGGCGTGGCGGAACAGGGTCACGAGGTCGGCGTCCCCCGCGACGGTGAGTTGGTGGTAGAGCCAGTCCGGGTGCGGCAAGGCCAGCACGTCGGCGTCGTCGGTGGAGGACGGCTCGGCGGCGCCGGCCTGTTCCGCCCTCCCCTGCCCTGCCCGCTTCCGCGCCGCCGCGGTCACAGCCCGAGCTTGCGGGCGGGGCTGTCGTCGAGGAGGCGGGCGCGGCGGACGTAGCGGCGCATGGTCTTGGCGTCCTTGTGCCGGGTGTGGGCCATGATCGCCTCGTCGGGCAGGCCCGCCTTGGTCGCCTGGGTCACGAAGCCGGCGCGCAGCCCGTGGGGCGACACGGGCTCGAGGTGCGTGCCTTCCACCCCCGCCTGCTCCGCCCGCCGCAGCAGGACGA
>CADCTD010000058.1 GCA_902805545.1 uncultured Craurococcus sp.
CCCGCGCCGCCGCCCGGCTGGTCAGCAGCAGGGCCTGCACGCCGGCGGGGGCGGCGAGCGGCCGCGGCGCGAGGCGCAGGGCGGGCGCCAGCACCGGCTCCCAGCCGAGGGCGGCGAGGCGGCGCCCCGTCTCCTCCGCCCCCGGCTCCGGCCGCGTCACGAGGACTGCCTCAGGCAAAGAGGTCGGCCGGGCTGTCGGCCCGGAGCTCCGCGCCGAGGGCGGCGCCGAGTCGCACCGCATCCGCCGCCGCGCCCGTGACGGAGCGCTTCATCAGGAAGCTGCCATCCGGCCGGGCGACGAGGCCGGTCAGGTGCAGCGCCCCGGTCGGCAGCAGCCGCGCATGGCCGCCGATCGGCGTGCGGCAGGAGCCGTCGAGAGCGCCGAGCAGCGCCCGCTCCGCCCGGCTGACCGCCGCCGCCGTACGGTCCTCGATGGCGGAGAGCAGGTCCAGCAGCTCCGCATCCGCGCTGCGGCAGGTGATGCCGACGATGCCCTGGCCGGCGGCCGGCACCATCGCCTCGGCATCGAGGACGATGCCGGCCTCGCGCTCGAGGCCCATCCGCTTCAGCCCGGCCAGCGCCAGGAAGGAGGCGGAGAAGTCGCCCGCCCGCACCCGGCCGAGCCGGGTCTGGATATTGCCGCGGATGACCTCGCAGCGAAGGTCGGGCCGCGCATGGAGAATCTGCGACTGGCGGCGGACGGAGGCGGTGCCGATCACCGCGCCGGCCGGCAGGCAGCCATAGGGGTAGGCCGGGTCCGGCACGCCGCAGCCGGGGCCGAGCACGATGGCATCCCGCGCATCCTCCCGCGCCAGGGTGCAGGCCAGGCTGATGCCGGCGGGAAGCTCCGTCTCCAGGTCCTTCAGGCTGTGGACGGCAAAATCGACGCGGCGGTCGAGCAGCGCCTCGTGGATCTCCTTGGCGAAGAGGCCCTTGCCGCCGATATCCGCCAGCGGCCGGTCCTGGATGCGGTCGCCGGAGGTGGCGATGATCCGCTCCTCGAAGGCCTCGGCCGCGCGCAGCACCGGGCAAACGCGGGTGATGATCGACAGGAAGTGCCGGGTCTGCCACAGCGCCAGCGGCGAGCCGCGGGTGCCGACCCGGAGCGGCAGGGCACGGCCATGGCGCGGAGCCTGGGCGAGGGTATCGTCGAGCGGCATCGGGGTGACATAGAGCCGTCATGGACAAGGGGAAAGAGCGGTAATGGATGCGTCGGCCGCGGTGCTCGGCCTCGAATCGAGCTGCGACGAGACGGCGGCGGCGGTGCTGCGGGCGGACGGGACGATCCTCGCCGAGGCGGTGCTGAGCCAGCTTGAGGAGCATGCTGCCTTCGGCGGCGTGGTGCCGGAGATCGCGGCCCGTGCCCATCTGGAGCACCTGCCGCGTCTCGCCGCCCGGGTGGTGGCGGAAGCGGGGCTCGGCTTCGGCGAGCTCGCCGGCGTCGCCGCGACTTCGGGTCCGGGGCTGATCGGCGGGCTGATCGTCGGCGCCAGCCTCGGCAAGGGGCTGGCGATCGCGCATGGCCTGCCCTTCGTCGCGGTGAACCACCTGGAGGCGCATGCGCTGACCGCCACCCTGCCGGGACTGGTCGAGGGCGGGGTGCGCTTTCCCTACCTGCTGCTGCTGCTCTCGGGCGGGCATTGCCAGTGCGTTGCCGTCGAAGGCGTAGGGCGGTACCGGCGCCTCGGCACCACGCTCGACGATGCGGTGGGCGAGGCCTTCGACAAGTCGGCCAAGCTGCTCGGCCTGCCCTGGCCGGGCGGGCCGGCGCTGGAGTGGCTGGCCGCGGGCGGCGATCCGGCACGCTATGCGCTGCCGCGGCCGCTGCTCGGGCGGGCCGGGTGCGACTTCTCCTTCAGCGGGCTGAAGACGGCCGTGGCCCATGCCGTGGCGAAGCATCCGCCGGGGACGCTGCCGGAAGGGGACCGGGCCGACCTCGCCGCCGGCTTCCAGGCGGCGGTGGCGGCGGTGCTGGCCGACCGGGCGCGGCATGCGCTCGACATGCTGCCCGCGGCGACGGCGCTGGTCGTCGCCGGCGGCGTCGCGGCGAATGCGGCGATCCGCGCGGCGCTCGGGCGGGTGGCGGGGGAGCGGGGGCTGCCGCTGGTGGCGCCGCCCATCCGGCTCTGCACCGACAATGCCGTGATGGTCGCCTGGGCCGGGATCGAGCGGCTGCGGCGCGGCCTTGCCGACCCGCTCGGCCATGCGCCGCGGCCGCGCTGGCCGCTGGACCAGCTCACGGCCTAGCGGGATCTGCGAAGACCGGACCGCGGATCCCGGCCCGGGCTTCCATCACGGCGCGTGATCCACGCCTTCAGCCGCTCGAGCCCTCGGCAGTCAGGCTCGAGGCTCGGGGGCGGGCAGGCGCGGGGCCGCCCCGGCCAGCACGCGGGTGACAGGCAGGTCGATGCGGCAGGCGAGCCCGCCTGCTGCCCAGCGGACCTCGATCGTCCCACCGAGCTGGCCGCGCAACACCGCCTCCAGCATCCGCGTGCCGAAGCCGCGCCCGGACGGCGCCTGCACCGGCGGGCCGCCGCTTTCGGTCCAGTCGAGATGGAGCCGCCCCTCCTCCAGCCGCCAGGCAAGGGCGATCCGCCCGGCCGGGGCCGAGGCGGCGCCATGCTTCACCGCATTGGTCGCCAGCTCGTGCAGCACCATGGCCAGCGGCTGCACCGCGCTGGCGGCGATGGCGAGCGGCGGCCCCTCGAGCGTCACCGAGCCGGGTGGGCAGCCGGCCAGCTCCCGCTCGGCAAGGACGCGGAAATCGGCCCCGATCCAGCCCCGCTCCGCCAGCAGCGTATGGGCGCGGGCAAGGGCGGCGACCCGGGCCTCCACCGCGGCCATGTAGGATTCGGGCCGGTCGCGCCGGGTGAGGCGGAGGACCGACTGCACCACGGCGAGGACGTTCTTGGCGCGGTGGTCGACCTCCCGCATCAGCAGGATGCGGCGCTCCTCGGCCTCCCGCCGCTCGCTGACATCGCGCGAGATGCCGGAGAGGCGCAGCGCCTGGCCGGTCGCCGGGTCCCGCTCGGTCACCGCGCCCTGGGTGGCGACCCAGGCCCAGCCCTCGGCCGGCGGGCGGCGGCCGACGCGGAACTCGGCCGCGAATTCCCCGGTCTCGCCGGAGATGGTGGCCTGGAGCCGGGCGAGTGCCATCGGGCGGTCCTCGGGATGCACCGACGCGGCCCATTCGGTCAGGGTGAAGACCGGCCGCGACGGGGCCTGGATCGGGTCGTCGGCGCGGGTGAGGCGGCGGCCGCGATCGGCGCGGACATCATACTCCCAGCTCACCAGCCGCGCGGCGTCGAGGGCCTGGCGGAGCTTCTCCTGCCGGTCTGCGAGGTCGAGGGCGGCCTGCCGGCGCTCATGGATGTCCTCGACCAGGCCGACCCATTCATCCCCCGTCGGCACGGCGCGGGCGCGGACCCAGTGCCAGGCGCCGGCCCGGGTCCGGACGCGGTACTCGATATCAACCGGCTGCCGGGCGGCGCGGGCCGTGGCCCAGGCGGCAAGGGTCGGCTCGCGGTCGGTGGGGTGCAGCACCTCGAGCCAGCCGGCGCCGCGCAGCGCCTCAAGGCCCTGGCCGGTGAGCTCGGTCCAGCCCTCGGCCTCGAGGATCGCGCCCTCGGCGTCGCCGCGCCAGAGCACGAGGTCGCCGGCCTGGGCCAGGGCGCGGAAGCGGCGCTCGCCCTGGGACTCGCCGGCCGGCACGCGGTCGCGCTCGGCAGCGAGGCGGAGATTGAGCAGGAGGGCAAGGGCGAGCAGCAGGATGACCGGCAGCAGGATCCGGCCGCGGCTCTCCGCATCCGCCAGGCCGAGGACAAGCGCCGCCAGGGCCAGCAGGAGGAGCGGCATTGCGCGCAGGCCGATGAATGCCGGTATCACCAATGCGGCTCGGATGCTGTCTGACGCGCCATGGTTGAAGGAGGTGCCCTGCAGAATGCGGTATCGTGTCAGGTCGGGAACCCGTCTGGTGCCCATCCGGTGGTCAACAGATCGGGAGCGAGGCGGCAACCCGGCGCGGCGGGCCGGCGTTGGCCCGGCGACACGCGGGGAGCGACGAGCATGGCGGATGGATTGAAGCAGGCGGCAGCGGAGGTGGCGGCGACGCCCTTCGTCATTCCCGGGGCACGGGGCGAGTTCCGCATCCAGGTGCTGAACGAGGATGCGGCGCGCGGGGTGGTGACGAGCATCGTCCACATCCCGCCGGGCGGCTTCATCCCGGCGCATTCGCACAGCAAGGGTGCCGAGATGCACTACGTGCTCAGCGGCGAGCTGATCGATGGCGGCACGCGGATGGGGCCGGGAGGCTTCCTCACCCATCCGGCCGGGCAGGTGCACGGGCCGCATGAGAGCGAGGGCGGGGCGCAGGTGCTGACCGTCCAGCAATGGCAGTCGCAGGACGGCGACTTCGATTTCGAGCCGGCCTGACCCCGTTGGCTTGACCGTGGCCGGCGGCGGCGCCCAGACTTTCGGCGGAACGTCCACGGAAGGAAGGCGCCGCCATGCTGCCCTTGCAGGGGGTCACGGTGGTCGAGCTCGGGCAGAACCTGGCCGGCCCCTATGCCAGCGAGATCCTCGGCCTGCTCGGCGCAAGGGTGGTCAAGATCGAGCGGCCGGAGGGCGATGACGCCCGCGGCTGGGGCCCGCCCTTCCATGCCGGGACGGCGACGACCTTCCACGCGGTGAACCGCGCCAAGCGCAGCATCGCCCTTGACCTGAAGGACAAGGCGGCGGTCGGGTGGCTGCGTGGCTTCCTCGGCGAGGCCGACATCTTCGTCCAGAACATGCGGCCCGGCTCGCTGGAGGCGATGGGGCTGGGGGCGGAGGCGGTGCGGGCGCTGCATCCCCGCCTGATCTACTGCTCGCTGCATGCCTTCGGCGCTGCCGGGCCGTTGGCCCTGAAGCCGGGCTACGAGCCGATCGTGCAGGCCTTCGCCGGGATGTTCAGCGTGAACGGCAGCGCGGAGGCAGCGCCCGCGCGGGTCGGCATGCAGGTGCTCGACCTCGGGACGGGGGTCTGGGCGGCGCTCGGCTGCCTCGCCGCCCTGCAGCGGCGGCACCTGACGGGGGAGGGGGCGACGGTCGACACCTCGCTCTTCGAGACCGGGCTCGGCTGGATGGGGCAGCATTTCGCCGGCTTCTTCGAGACCGGGCGGCAGCCGCCGCGGCACCGCAGCGGCAACCCGAAGCTGATCGTCTTCCAGGCCTTCGACACGGCGGATGGCGAGATCGTCGTGGCGGCGGCGAATGACCGGCTCTTCGCCAAGTTCACCGCGGTGCTCGGCTATCCCGAATGGGGCGCCGACCCGCATTTCCGCACCAACAAGGACCGCATCGCCCACCGCGAGATCCTGCTGCCGCTGCTGGAGGCGGCGATGAGGACGCGCCCGAGCGAGGAGTGGGCGGCGGCGCTGGAGGCGGCGGGCGTGCCCTGCTCGCCGATCCATGACCTGGCGGCGGTCGCGGCGCATCCGCAGACCGAGGCGCTCGGAATGGTTGTCGCCGCGCCGGATGCGCCGCGCGGGATCGGCCTGCCGGTCTCCTTCGACGGGACCAGGCCGCCGGTGGAGCGCGGCGCGCCGGCGCTCGGCGAGGCGAATGCCGAGTTCGGCGCGCCGGTGCCGGGGGCGCGATAGACTCCGGCGTCGCGGCCGGGGCAGCTCAGGCGACCGGCAGCCGGGCCTTCAGCTCGTCGACCAGGACGCGCTTATTCTCGGAATAATCGATCGGCATTGCGACGATATGGACGCCGCCGGCCCTGAAGGCGGCCTCCAGCGTCGGGATCAGCGCCTCGGTCGCCTCGACGCGGTGGCCGGTGGCGCCATAGGCCTCGGCGTATCGCACGAAGTCCGGGTTGCCGAAGGTCATGCCGAAATCGGTGAAGCCGTCGACCGACTGCTTCCAGCGGATCATGCCATAGGCGTTGTCGACCAGGATCAGCACGACGAGGTTCAGCCGGAGGCGGACCGAGGTCTCCATCTCCTGGCTGTTCATCATGAAGCCGCCATCGCCGCAGACGGCCAGCACCCGCCGGTCCGGGTGGAGCATGGAGGCCATCATCGCCGAGGGCAGGCCGGCGCCCATGGTGGCGAGCGCGTTGTCGAGCAGCAGGGTGTTCGCCACATGGGTGCGGTAGTTGCGGGCAAACCAGATCTTGTACATGCCGTTGTCGAGGGCGACGATGCCGTCCGGCGGGATCACCTGCCGGATGTCGTGCACCAGCCGCTGCGGCGTCGGCGGGAAGCGCGCTTCCTCCGCCCGGTCGGCGATGCGGGCGAGGATGCCCTCGCGCAGCGTGAGCAGGGCGCCGGCGCGATGCAGCCGGCCCTCCACGCGGTCGGCCAGCAGCTCGAGGCTCGGGCCGACATCGCCCACCACCTCGGCATGCGGGAAGTAGACGCCCTCCACATTGGCCGGCGTATAGCTGACATGGATCACCTTCGGCCCGCCCGGGCCCATGATGAAGGGCGGCTTCTCGATCGTGTCATGGCCGATGGCGAGGATGAGGTCGGCGCTCTCGATCGCCTCATGCACGTAGTCGCGCTCGGAGAGCGCCGCGGTGCCCATGTAGAGGTTCATGCCGGCCGCGACCGTGCCCTTGCCCATCTGCGTGGTGAAGAAGGGGATGCCGGTGCGGCGGACGAAGCCCTGCAGGCCGGCGGTGGAGCGCGGCCGGCTGGCGGCGGCGCCGAGCATGATCAGCGGCCGCTCGGCGGCAAGCAGCATCTCCGCCGCGCGGTCGAGGGCCGTGCGATGCGCGACCGGGATCTCGATCGGGTGCGGCGGCACCAGCGGCGGCGGGTTCGCCACCTCCTCGCCCGCGACATCCTCCGGCAGCTCGAGATGCACGGGCCCCGGCCGCTCCTCCTGCGCGACGCGGAAGGCGTCGCGCACCAGGGTCGGGATGGTGGCGGCGCTGACGACCTGCCGGCTGAGTTTGGTCAGCGGCCTCATGGTGGCGATGGTGTCGACGATCTGGAACTTCGCCTGCCGGCTGCTCATGATCCCCTTCTGGCCGGTGATCATGACCATCGGCATTGCGCCGAGATGCGCATAGGCCGCGCCGGTGACGAGGTTGAGCGCACCCGGGCCGAGCGTTGCGAGGCAGACGCCCGGCCTGCCGGTGAGGCGGCCATAGGTCGCCGCCATGAAGGCGGCGGACTGCTCGTGCCGCGTCAGCACGAGCTGGATCGCGGAGGTGCGGAGCGACTCGACGACGTCCAGATTCTCCTCGCCGGGCACGCCGAAGATGCGGTCGACGCCCTCGTTCTCGAGCGCCGCCACCAGCAGGTCAGATCCCTTGGTCATGCTCCATCCCTCCGGTGGTTGCCGCTACGAGCCGCCCCGCAGGCGGCGGATGACGGCCCTGGCGAAATCCATGGTCGAGGCGCTGCCGCCGAGGTCGCGGGTGCGCACCCCGTCGGCATTGAGCGCCTGGTCCACCGCCCCGCGCAGCCGGGCGGCGAGCGGCTGGCGGCCGGCATGCTCCAGCATCAGCGCCGAGGCGAGCAGCATGGCGAGCGGGTTGGCGATGCCCTTCCCGGCGATGTCGGGGGCCGAGCCGTGCACCGCCTCGAAGATCGCCGCATCGGCGCCGATATTGGCCCCCGGCGCCGTGCCGAGCCCGCCGATCAGCCCGGCCGCCAGGTCGGAGAGGATGTCGCCGAAGAGGTTGGTGGTGACGATCACGTCGAAGCGCCAGGGGTCGAGCACCATCTGCATGGCGCAGGCATCGACGATGCGGTCGTCCCACTCCACCCGGCCGGCATAGCGCGGCGCCACCTCCTTCGCGGTCTCGAGGAAGATGCCGGTCAGCGCCTTCAGCACATTGGCCTTGTGGACGACCGTCACCTTCCTGCGGCCGTTCCGCACCGCATAGTCGAAGGCGAATTCCAGGATGCGGCGCGAGCCGGCGCGGGTGTTGACGCCGGAGGAGATGGCGACCGCATGCGGGTCGCCGTCGATCGGGATGTAGTGCTCGAAGGCGACGTAGAGGCCCTCGATGTTCTCGCGGACGATGACGAGGTCGATATCCTCGTAGCGCCCGCCGGGCACCATCGTCCGCGCCGGGCGGACATTGGCGTAGAGGCCGAATTCCTCGCGCAGGCGGACATTGACGGAGCGGAAGCCTCCCCCCACCGGCGTGGTCAGCGGCCCCTTGAGCGCCAGGCGGGTGCGGCGGACGGAATCGAGGGTCACGCCCGGCAGCGGGTCGCCATGCGCCTCGATGCCGGCCAGCCCGCCCTGCTGCACCTCCCAGGCGAAGGGCGAGCCGAGCGCCTCCAGCACCGCGACCACGGCCTCGGTGACCTCGGGCCCGATGCCGTCGCCGGGGATCAGCGTCGCCGGAATGGCGCCGGTCGTCTCATCTCCACCCATCATGGGCTCCGCTCTGCAGGGGGTTGACGCGTCTTGCCGGCCGGCTGCCGCATGGACCGGGCCCATGCCGGCCTCGCGGGCCCGCGGCCGCGCACGGCCTCCCGCGCCGCCTCGGCGGGCGGGCGGGCACACCGGCGGGGAGGAATGTGGTCTGCCGCGCGCCCTCCGGCAACGGGCCGCCGAGGGTGATGCCACGGCCCGGCGCCGCAGACCGCGGGGCGGGTGGAAACCCCGGCTTCGGCCCGGCCGTTGGCGCCGGTACAGCGTCGGAGTCCGCCATGCCCATCGCAGCCGCCAGCGCCGCCCTCGCCCGCCACCTCCATGCCAGCCTCGAGCAGGCGGGCGCGCTGCAGGGGATGGAAGTGGAGGCGATGACCCTCTCCCAGGCACGGACCAATCCGGGCCATGGCATCGCCCTCATCCTCTGGCGCATCCAGCCGGAGGAGAGCGCCGGCGACACCTCGCCGGTGCGCACCGCCTCCAGGGCCGACCCGCCGGAAGGGGCGGGGATGCGGCTCCGCTACCTGCTGACGGTGCGCGGCCCTGACAGCGCGGCGGAGCAGGCGATGCTCGGCAGTTGCATGCGGGCGCTGGAGCGGAACCCGGTGATCCAGTCCGCCGGCGGCCCGGGCGACATCGAGGCGGAGGCGCTGGTCGTCACCCTCGAGCAGCTGCCGGACGAGACCTACCTGCGGCTGCTGGACGCCTGCGGCGACCCGCCGCCGCTGCTGCTCCCGTACATGGTCCACAGCATGCGGCTGCGCCCCGGCACGGGTTGAGGACGGAAGGAACCCCAGCGCGGGGCAGCTCGTTCCGTCCGGCATATTGCACCGCAACATGACCGGCACAGGATTCAGGATGCCCGAGCCTCGTATCATCGTCATCACCGGCGCCTCCGGCGGCATCGGCCGCGCCTCGGCGCCTGCTTCCACCCGTCGCGGCGTCGCACGGTAAGCCGCCATGGACATGCATCATCCGCATCCGGCGGTCGAGGCCGCCCCGGCCCCCGCTCCGCGCCGCGCCCTCGTCCTGTCCGGGGGCGTCGCCCTCGGTGCCTTCGCGGCCGGGGCCTATGCCGCCTATGAAGCCGTGGAGGGCGGCGCGCCCCCCTGGGTGCTCGGCGCCTCGGTCGGGGCGCTGAATGCGGCGATCATCGCCGGGAACGCCCCGGCGGACCGCCTCCCCGCCCTGCGCCGCTTCTGGGACAGGGCGGCGACGCAGCCGATGCCGGTCGCCGATGCGTTCTTCGGCCCCCCGCCGGAGGCCGGGCTCTGGCGCCGCGGCTACAACCAGCTGAGCGCCGCGCAGACCCTGCTCTTCGGCAACCCGGCGCTGTTCCGGCCGCGGCTGATGCCGGAGTTCGGCCCCGCCGCCTCGCTCTACGAGCTCGGGCCGCTGATGCGGCTGCTGCCGGAATTCGTCGATTTCGACCGGCTGAACGGCGGCGAGCTGCGCCTCACCATCACCGCGACGGATGTGGAGACGGGCGAGCGCGTGGTCTTCGACACCGCGGACGGCGCGCGGATCGGGCCGGAGCACCTGGCCGCCTCCTCCGCCCTGCTGCCGCTCTTCACCCCGGTGGAGGTGGAGGGGCGGCTGCTGGCCGATGGCGGCATCTCGACCAATGCGCCGATCGACATCGTGCTGGATGCGCCGGGGACCGGGCCGCTGCAATGCCTGGTGGTGGAGCTCTTCGCCCGCTCCGGGCGCCGGCCGGCCTCGCTCAGCGCGGCAATGGCGCGGGCGGGCGACCTCGCCTTCGGCAACCAGACCCGGCAGGCGCTGGAGAGCCGCGTGCGCGAGTACCGCATGCGGGCGCTGATCGGCCGCCTCGCCGCCGAGCTGCCGGCGGAGCGGGAGCGCGAGGCGGAGCTGGCCGCGCTGCTGGCCCATGCCGAGGCGACGGTGGCCCTGGTCAACTACCACGCGGCGGAGGACGAGGCGGGGGCGGGCAAGGTCTTCGACTTCTCCCGCACGACCCTGGCCGACCGCTGGACGGCGGGCGAGCGCAGCATGCGCGAGGCACTGGAACGCCTCCGCCAGCCGGAGGCGGCAGCGGTGCTCGCCCCCGGCCTGCTGCTGCATGAGGTGGAGGCGCGCCCCACCCCCGGCGGTCAGCGGCGGTAGCGCTCGCCCACGGGCGGGAACTGCCGCTCCTGGGTGCGCCGGGCCGAGCCGTAGCATTCGCAGGAGGAGGCCTCGAGCCCGGGGCGGTCGGTGATGGTCATCCGCCCGCCGCCATAGCGGATCATCCCGGCGCGCTGCAGCACGCCGGCCGCGACGGTGACGCCGGCGCGGCGGACGCCGAGCATCATCGACAGGAATTCATGGGTGATCGGGAAGGTGTCGCCCTCGCTGCGGTCATGCGCCATCAGCAGCCAGCGGGCGAGGCGCTGTTCGATGCTGTGCCGGCCGTTGCAGGCCGCGGTCCAGGCGACCTGGGTGTGCTGCGCCAGCACGAAGCGGAGCATCACGCCGCGCAGCGCCGTGCTGGCCTCCAGCGCCTCGCGGAAATCGGCGGCGGTGAGGCGCCAGGCGGTGCCGGCGCATTGCACCATCACCTCGAGCTCGGCGGTGTCGTCGCCGAGCGAGAGCGGCCAGCCGACCATGCCCTCCATGCCGGCGAGGCCGACCTCGGCGCTGTCGCCGTCATCGAGCGGGGCCAGCACCGAGGCCCAGCCGGCCTCGAAGAAATAGGCATGCTCGATGCGCTGCTCGGGCGTCGCCAGGTTCTGGCGGAGCTCGAGCTCGACCAGCTTCAGCTTCGGGCGGAGCCGCGCGAGATCCTCGGCGGGCAGGGCGGCGAGCAGCCGGTTGCGGGGGGCCGTCTCCGGCGCAGCGGTGGTGGACAATGGGGGAATCCTTGCCGGGCGGCGGGAAAAGCCCAGCCCGGGCAAGGGCGAAGCCGGTCGGGCCTGAGTGTTGCGGGAGGGAGCGCGCCCCGGCGGCAAAGCCGGGTTGCTACCCTTTCACGCTCCTCCCTTTTCGGCATGGCGGCTGTACGCTTTCGGTGATCCGCAGGAATGAACGCCGGTACGGCGATCAACTACGCGTCATCTCGCGCCGCGGTTGCCGCTCAGGAATTCCAGTCCGGGGCGATGCCGGGATTCACCATGCGCCGGTCCTTCGGCAGGGCGGCCAGCGCCGCCTGGTCCTCGGCGTCGAGGCGGAGCTTGGTCGCCTCCATGTTCTCCCGCTGCCGCTCCGGCGAGGCCGCCTTGGGAATGGCAGCGACGCCCTCCATGCCGAGCAGCCAGGCCAGCGCCACCTGCCCGGCGGTCGCGCCATGCTTGCGGGCGATGCGGCCGATCACCGGGTCCTGCAGCACCTCGCCCTTGGCGACCGGCGTGTAGCTGGTCAGCAGCAGCCCCTGCTCGCGGCAATAGGCGAGCAGCCGGGACTGGTCGAGATAGACATGGTGCTCGACCTGGAGGCAGGCGAGCGGGACGATGCCCAGCTCCACCGCCCGGCGCAGCAGGCCGGGCGGGAAATTCGCGACGCCCACCGCGCGCGCCAGCCCCTCCTCCCGCATCCGGGCGAGGGCCTGCAGCGCATCCGGCAGGTCGAGCTCGGGGCTCGGCCAGTGGATCAGCAGCAGGTCGACATGGGGTTGGCGCAGGCGCCCGAGGCTGGCCTCCGCCGCGCGGCGGATCTCGGCGCCGCGCGGCTTGTCGTTCCAGACCTTGGTGGTGAGGTAGAGCTGCTCGCGCGGCAGGCCGGAGGCGGCGAGCGCGGCGCCCACCGCCTCCTCGTTGCCGTACATCTCGGCGGTGTCGACATGCCGGTAGCCCATGCCGAGGGCGGATTCCACTGCCGCCTGGCACTCCGCCCCGCGCATCGGCCAGGTGCCGAAGCCGAGCGCCGGCATGCGGGTCAGCGCCGTCTCAAGCAGCGGAATGGTCATGGGCGAGTTCCTCCTCGAGCGGCCGGGGCCGGGTTTCCGGCATGGTGAGCCAGAACAACGCCGCGCCCAACCCGGCGATCGCCGCGAGTGCGAGGAAGGCGGCGTCATAGCCGTAGCGGACGACGAAGAGGCCGGAAAGCGCCCCGCTCACCACCCCGCCGAGGCCATGAACGGTGCCGACCGCGCCCTGCGCCGCGGCGAAATGCCCGGTGCCGCGCGTCAGGTCGGCGATGACGACGGGGAAGAGCGCGCCGATCAGCCCGGCGCCGACGCCATCGAGCAACTGCACGCCGACCAGCCAGGCCGGATGGTCGGAGGCGGTGTAGAGCACCCCGCGCAGCGCCAGCGCCAGGAAGGCGGCAAGCAGCAGCGGCCGCCGCCCCCAGACCTCGGCCCGGGCGCCGGCCAGCGCTGCGGTCGGCACCATCACCGATTGCGCCGCGATGGCGCAGATGGCGGTCAGCGCCACGCCCCAGCCGATATTCTGCAGGGCGAGCTTCTGCGCCACCAAGGCCAGCATCGAGCCGTTCGCCATGTGGAAAAGCGCGCCGGTGACGGCGAAGGCGAGCAGCGGCCGGCTGCCCAGGAGCACCTGCCAGCCCTGGCGCGGCGCCACGCCGGAGGCGCCGGGCAGCAGGCCGCGCGCGACGGCATGGTCGATGGAACGGGCGGGGATGGCGAGCGCCGCCGCCGCGCTGGCAAGGCCCGTCAGCGCCATCACCCAGAACAGCACCGGCGTGCCAAGGAAGGGCGCCGTCACCAGGATCAGCAGGTTCACCGCGCCGTTGCCGGCGTGGAAGAACGCCTCGTTCCGGCAGGCGCGGCGGGCGAAGGCGCCGGGCCCGACCATGCCGAGGGAGATGGCGGCGAGCGTCGGCGCGATGGAGGTGCCGGCCAGCCCGCCGATGACGCCGGCCAGCACGACCGGCCAGAAATGCGGCGCCAGCGGGATGACGAGGCAGCTCGCCATCACCACCAGCACGGCGCCGGCGAGCAGGGCGCGCTTGGCCCGGATGGCATCGACCATGAGGCCGATCGGCGTCTGCGCCAGCAGCCCGGCGAGGCCGCCGATGGACAGCGCCACGCCGATCTCCCCCGCATCCCATTGGTGCTCGGTCAGCAGGTAGACGCCGAGATAGGCCCCGAGCCCGTAGCGGACATCGGAGAGCAGGATGTTCAGGACATCGAGTGCCCTGGTGGGGCTCACCCGGCCCGTCGCAGCTCGGGATGCACGCGGTCCTCCCGTGCCCACCAGCCGGGTGCCTCCAGCAGGGGGTGGTCGATGCGGCCATGGCGGCCGAGGGCGGCGATGCCCTCCGCCACCAGGGTCGGGCGCGGGCGGCCCGGGGCGCGGCTGTCGAAGGCGCCCGGCTCGTAGATCCCGTTGCGCCGGCCGAGCAGGCTGCACCAGTCGACGGCGCCGAACAGCGACCAGGGCGTCACCGCCTCGATCGGCGCGCCCTCGGCCCGCAACGTCTCCACCGCCGCCCAGCACTCGGCGAGCCAGCGGAGCTGCTCGTCCTCCGTGCAGCCGATATGGACCTCGGTGACGGCGAGCGGCAGGCCGGGATAGCGCCGCCAGGCGTCGCGCAGGCGGGGCAGCCAGCCGGTGCTGCCGGGCGGCATCGGCACGCGCACGGCCTCGGTATCGGCGTAGCGGTGGCGGCCATTGCCGCCATGTGTCGCCGCCGGATAGAGGCCGGGCCGGTGGTCGAGGAAGCGCTCGCTGGTCACGTAGTAGTTGAGGCCGAGCAGCATCGGCGCGGTATCGCCGGTGGCGAGGTCCTCCAGCAGCGCCTCCGGCACGCCGGCGGCGAGCAGGCGGCCGTGCCAGGGATGGTCGCGCCCAACCCGGCCGCAGAGCAGGTCGAGGCTGAGCCAGCGGCGGCTGTTCTCGTGCCGCGCCTGGTAGGCGAGCGGGGCGGTCGAGAAGGTCTGGCCGAGATCCTCGGTCTGCACGAGGCGCGCGCCGGAGATCGCGGCGCGGATGGCACGCATCGCCAGCAGCACGCCATGGCATTCATGCGCGAGGATGCGGAGGAAGCTCGCCTCGTCCGTGCCATGCGGGGACCAGTGGCCGTAGAGGCCGGAGAAGCGCGCCGTGGTCAGCGGCTCGTTCACCGGCGTCCAATCGGTGACCCAGGGGTAGCGGCGGGCGACGCGCCCGGCGAAATCCGCGAGCAACGAGGGGAAGCGCGGATCGTCGAGGCCGGTATAGGCCGGGCCGCTGCCGTGATGGACAAGGCCGATGATCGGCGTGACGCCGAGGCGGCGGAGCTCCGCCAGCCGCTCGTCATGCCAGGCCCAGTCGCACTCCATCGGACTGTCCGGTGCGACACGTTCCCAGGAGACGGTGTAGCGCAGCCGCTCGATGCCGAGTGCCGCCACCGCCTCCAGGTCGCCGATCCTGTCGTGATGCCCGGTCTCCCGGTACTGGTCGCGCCAACCGCAAGCGGAGCGGAGAACGCTGCACTCAAGTCCACCCCAGAGCGCCGGCCTCATGCGAGGCGCTCCTGTCCGATCCCAACCGCTGTCATGCCTGCCCGCTCCACTCCGGCTCGTCCCAAGCGCAGCTTGGCAAGATAGAGTTCCTAGTCGGGAGAAAGGGTTTTCGTGAGGCATGCGCTCAACGCTTGGCAGGGAGCCGCGTTACGCCCCGACCCATGCCGCGGACAGTACGATGAGCGACTCCCTGCATCTCACCGAAGCCCCGCCGATGCGCAGCGCCGTGATCCTGCCCCTCGCCGATCCCGCGACGGAGGCCCGCAGCGCCGAGGCGCGGCTGACCGAGGCGGAAGAGCTGGCGCGCTCGATAGGACTGGATGTCCGATTGCGTACAGCGCTGCCCATGCGTCACCCGCGCCCGGCGACGCTGCTCGGCTCCGGCCAGGTGGCGAGCCTCGGCGAGCAGATCCGTGCCGGGCATGTCGGCCTCGCCGTGGTCGATGCCGCGCTGAGCCCGGTGCAGCAGCGCAATCTCGAGCGCGAGTGGGGCTGCAAGGTCATCGACCGCACCGGCCTCATCCTCGACATCTTCGGCGAGCGGGCGCGGACGCGGGAAGGCGCGTTGCAGGTGGAGCTCGCGCATCTGCAGTACCAGCGCAGCCGCCTCGTGCGGTCCTGGACGCATCTTGGCCGGCAGCGCGGCGGCTTCGGCTTCCTCGGCGGCCCCGGCGAGACGCAGATCGAGGCGGACCGGCGCATGATCGGCGAGCGCATCGCGCGCCTCCGCCACGAGTTGGAGGAGGTGCGCCGCACCCGCGGCCTGCACCGCGAGGCGCGGCGGCGCGTGCCCTTCCCCGTGGTCGCGCTGGTCGGCTACACGAATGCGGGCAAGTCGACGCTGTTCAACGCGCTGACGGGCGCCGGCGTGCTGGCGGAGAACCAGCTCTTCGCCACGCTCGACCCGACGCTGCGCGGCGCGCGGCTGCCCTCCGGTCGGCGGGTGATCCTCTCCGATACGGTCGGCTTCATCTCCGACCTGCCGACGCAGCTCGTCGCCGCCTTCCGCGCGACGCTCGAGGAGGTGGCGGAGGCGGACCTCATCCTGCATGTGCGGGATGCCGCCCATCCCGACAGCCAGGCGCAGCGCGAGGATGTCATCGCCGTGCTCGACGGCATGGTGCGCGACGGCATGCTGCGCGAGGACTGGCAGCGCCGCAGCCTCGAGGTGCTGAACAAGGCCGACCTGCTCGGCGGCACGGCGCAGGTGCCGGCCCGGCCCGGCAGCATCGCCATCTCGGCGCGGACGGGGGAGGGGCTTGCGGATCTCTTCGCCATGATCGATGCGCGGCTCTCCGAGGGAATGGTGACGGTCGGCTATGACATCCCCGCCTCGGACGGGGCGCAGCTCGCCTGGCTCTACGGGCATGGCGAGGTGATCGGGCGGCAGGACGGCGACGATGCCATTCATGTGACCGTGCGCCTCGCCCCCGACGACCGCGCCCGCTTCGAGCGGCAGCAGCAGGCGGGGCCGGAGCGCTAGACTACGATCCGCGGCCACGGGACCGCGGATCGTATTTCCGCTTATTGTTTCGTCGCATGATTCACGCCTGTGGCCGTTCCAGCCTGCGGCGGTCATGCTCTGGCGCCGAATATCCTTCTTGCGGCGGAGCCTTCCGGGTGTAGCCTTCGCTCCGATAACCGGAGGAATAGGTCCATGGACGGTTCCGTCGCGGGCGCTGCGCGTCCGGAGATCAAGCTCACCGTGGCGAAGAAGGAGGACCAGCCCTTCGTGAAGGGCCGCCGCAAGTTCTTCCGCTACCGCGACCTCGGCGTGCAGGCGGCGACCGGCGGCAAGCTCCGGGCGCAGGTGATGGAAGCGATCACCGGCATGACCGAGCCGACCGGGTGGCACACCCACGAGTGCGAGGCGCAGTTCATCTACATCCTGAAGGGCTGGGTGGAGCTGGAATTCGAGGACGGCACGCGCACCCGCTCCGGCACCGGCGACGCGATCCTCATCCCCGGCGGGATGAAGCACAACGAGATCGCCACTTCCGACGATGTGGAGATCCTCGAGCTTTCCATCCCCGGCGACATGGCGACCCGGGCCTGCGACCCGCCCCAGAGGGACTGATCCCGAGGATTGACCGCCGGGGCGCGGAACGAGCATCCTCGCCGCGCAGCACAGGGAGGACGCCGCCATGGCCGATCTCGATCGCGAGAGCGTCACCCACGAGGCGCTGGCGCAGATGGCGGCGACGCCCGACCCGCGGCTGCGCGAGATCATGGAGGCGGCGACGCGGCACCTCCATGCCTTCGCGCAGGAGGTCAACCTCAAGCCGGATGAGTGGCTGGCGGGCATCGCCTTCCTCACCGCGGTGGGCCAGGCCTGCACGCCCTACCGGCAGGAGTTCATCCTGCTCTCGGACGTGCTCGGCCTCTCGCGCCTCGTCAACCTCATGCATGATGCCGAGGGGCGCGAGGCGGCGGGGACGGAGACCAGCCTGCTCGGCCCCTTCTTCCGCGAGCAGGCACCGGCGTTCGCGCTCGGCGAGAGCATCGCCGTGCATGGCACCGGGGGGACGGAGATCGTCATCTTCGGCCAGGTGACGGATAGCGAGGGCCAGCCGCTGGGTGGCGCCGAGATCGATATCTGGCAGACCAATGCCGAGGGGCTCTACGACCTGCAGGCGCGCGACGCCACGGTGATGGACATGCGCGGCCGCTTCCGCGCCGATGCCGAGGGACGCTTCCACCTGCGGACGGTGAAGCCGATCGGCTACAGCATCCCGATGGACGGGCCGGTCGGCCAGCTCGTGCACCGGCAGAAGCGCCACGGGATGCGGCCGGCGCATATCCATATGCTCGTCGCGGCGCCGGGGCACCGGGAGCTGGTGACGGCGCTCTATTTCGGCGACGACCCGAACATCGACAGCGACACCGTCTTCGGCGTCTCCGGCTCGCTGGTGGTGCGGGAGGCGATGGGCCTGCCCGGTGCGCCGCGGCCGGACCTGCCCGCGGTGCATTACGATTTCCGCCTCTCGCGCCTCGGCGCCGGGGATGGCGGCGGGAGGGTTGGCTCTGATCCATCACGGCTGATGCCAGCGGCGGGATAAGCCGCGGCGGGGTTTCGGGGAGGACACAGGAATGACCAGGATGACGAGGCGGGAGCTCGGCCGGCTCGCGGCCGGGGCGACCGTGCTGGCTGCGGCGCCGGGCCTCTCCTTTGCGCAAGGCGCGCCGATCCGCATCGGCTATTCGATGTCGCTCTCGGGCGGGCTGGCGCCGAACGGCCGCTCCTCCCTGCTGGCGCACAAGATCTGGCAGGAGGATGTGAATGCCCGCGGCGGCATCCTCGGCCGGCCCGTCGAGCTGGTCTTCTACGACGACCAGTCCAGCCCGGCCAATGTGCCCGGCCTCTACACGAAGCTGCTCGATGTCGACAAGGTCGACATGGTCACCTCCTCCTATGCGACGGTGATGGTGGCGCCCTCCATGCCGGTCGTGATGCAGCGCAACATGTGCTATGTCTCGCTCTTCGGCGCGGGCGTGAACGAGGCGTTCCAGTACAACCGCTACTTCAGCATGAACGTCTCCGGCGACGACATCCGCGGCAATTACGCCAAGGGCTTCCTCGATGTCGCGGCGAAGCTGCCGACGCCGCCGCGGAGCATCGCCATCCTCGCCGTCGACAACGAGTTCGCCCAGAAGGCGGCGGACAGCGCGCGCTACCTCTCGAAGCAGCGCGGCTTGCGCATCGCCTATGACCGCTCCTACCCGCCGACGACGGTCGACTTCACGCCGACCATGCGCTCGATCCAGGCGGCGCGGCCGGACCTGATCTTCATCGGCTCCTACCCGCCGGACTCCAACGGCATCCTGCGCGCGGTCAGCGAGCTGCGCATCACCGCGCAGATGTTCGGCGGCGGCATGATCGGTCCGCAGATCGCGGCGGTGCAGGCGCAGCTCGGCCCGATCCTGAACAACCTCGTCAACTGGGATGTCTACTCGCCGGAGCCGACCATGGACTTCCCCGGCATCCGCGCCTTCCAGGAGAAGTACCGGGCACGGGCCGTGCAGGAGCAGGTGGACGTGCTCGGCAACTATCTCCAGCCCTATGCCTATGCGCAGATGCAGGTGGTGGAGCAGGCGCTCGGCCGCGTCGGCCGCGTGGACCAGGCGGCGCTCGCCGCCGACATGCACGCCAATGTCTTCAAGACCGTGGTCGGCGACATCAAATTCGGCGCCAGCGGCGAGTGGTCGGAGCCGCGCAACCTGCTGGTGCAGTTCCAGGGCATCACCGATGGCGACCTCGAGAAGTACAAGCGGCCGGGCACCAAGGTGATCCTCTTCCCCGAGAACCTGAAGTCCGGCGAGCTGCGCACGCCCTACGGCGCCCCGGCCTGACCGGCATGGACGGCGATCTCGTCCTGCTGCTGAACGGCATTGTCTCCGGCCTGCTGCTGGGCGGGCTCTATGCCGCGGCGGCCGCCGGGCTCGCGGTTTCCTTCGGCATGCTCGACATCGTCAACATCGCGCATCCGGCGCTGATGGTGGCGGGCGGCTTCCTCGTCGTGCTGGTCGGCACCGCGCTCGGGCTCGACCCGTTGCTGGTCTCGGTGCTGCTGGCGGTGCCCTTCTACTTCCTCGGCGTCGCCGTCTACACCTTCTATCACCACTTCTTCGAGCGGCGGGGCGACGAGGCGCTGCAGGGCCTCGCCTTCTTCTTCGGGGTGATGTTCATCATCGAGGTGGGGCTGGTGATGTCCTTCGGGCCGGAACAGCACTTCCTCGACCCGCCCTATGCCTTCATCACCTGGCGCCTCGGCGAGATCGACATCCCGCTCCGGATGCTGGCGCCGGCGTTGCTGGCGATGGCGGCGATCGGAGCGCTGTGGCTCTTCCTGCGGCGCAGCTTCACCGGGCTTGCCATCTCCGCCGTCGCGCAGGATGCGGAGGCGCTCAGGCTGATGGCCGTCGATCCGGTGCGGATCAAGCGGCTGGCCTTCGGCCTCTCGGTGGCGCTGGCGGCCATCGCCGGCGGGGCGCTGGTGGTGGTGCAGCCGGTGGAGCCTTCCTCGGGCCAGGTCTTCATCGGGCGGGTCTTCGCCATCTGCATCATGGGCGGGATGGGGAGCCTGTCGGGCTGCGTCCTCGCCGCCTTCGTCTTCGGCGTGGTGGAGAATGTCACCGCGACCTTCTACGGGCCGTCCTGGTCGCCGGCGGTCGCCTTCGGCTGGCTGCTGCTGGTGCTGGCGGTGCGGCCGCAGGGCCTGTTCGGCAAGGCAGCATGAGCGACGCCTCGCTTCCCCTGGCGCCGGCCCCGGCGATGGCCGCGGGCGGACGGCGGCACCTGCCCTTCTGGCTCGGCGCGGTGGCGGTGGCCGTGCTGCTCTTCGTCGCACTTCGGGCGATCGGCAACGACTACGGCTATTTCGCCGGCTACTTCATCCTCCAGTATGTCGTGCTGGCGACGGCCTGGAACATCCTCGGCGGCTATGCGGGCTATGTGAATTTCGGCGCGGCCGGCTTCATGGCGGCCGGCGCCTACACGGCGATCGCGCTGCGCAAGGCGACGGGGCTCGACCTGCTGCCCGGCATCGTGGCGGCGGCGGCGGTGGGCGCGTTGCTCGGGCTGGGGACGGGGTATCTGACGCTCCGCTTGCGCGGGGTCTACTTCTCCATCGCCACGCTCTGCCTCGCCGTGGTGCTGCAGACGCTGGTGGTGAACTGGGACTATGTCGGCGGCTCGCGCGGCGCCTATATCGTCCGGCCGCGCGAGGTGGCGCCCTTCACCAGCTATGGCGAGTACCTCTTCCTCGTCATGCTGGTGCTGGCGGTGCTCGCTGTCGGCATCGCCCGCACGGTGGAGGTGACGCGGCTCGGGCGCGGCCTCCAGGCCATCCGCGACAACGAACGCGCGGCGGAGGCGGTGGGCGTGCCGACCCTTCGCCTCAAGCTGATCGCGACCGCCCTCTGCGGCGCGCTGATGGCCGTCGCCGGCGCACCGCTGCCCTATTACAGCGGCTATCTCAACCCGGACGGCGCCTTCAGCCTGGCCTATGCCGTGAACGCCATCGCCATGCCGCTGATCGGCGGCGCTGGCACCTGGGCCGGGCCGGTGATCGGTGCGGTGCTGCTCGGCAGCCTGCAGCAGGCGGCGACGGTGACGATCTCCTCGGCGCTCAACCTCTGGATCGTCGGCTGGATGCTGGTGATCTTCGTCGCCGTGGCGCCGCGCGGCATCCTCGGCTGGTTCAGGAAGCGCCGATGAGCGAGGTGCTGCTCAAGGCCGATGGCGTCGGCAAGCGCTTCGGCGGCTTCACCGCGCTGCATGCGGTCGACCTCGAACTCCGCGCCGGGGAGCGGCTGGGGCTGATCGGGCCGAACGGCTCCGGCAAGTCCACCTTCGTCAACTGCATCTCGGGCGATTTCGCGGCCCATGACGGGCGGGTGAGCCTCGGCGGGCAGGCGCTCGACGGGCTGAAGCCGCATCGGCGGGCGCGGCTGGGCCTGGCGCGGACCTTCCAGCTGCCGCAGCCCTTCGGCAGCCTCTCCGTGCTGGAGAACGTGCGGGTGCCGGTGCTCTTCGGCGGGCAGGCGGGCTCTGCCACGGCGCGCGCGATGCAGTGCCTGGAGCAGGTGGACATGGCGGGCAAGGCGGAATGCCTGCCCAAGGAGCTGACCCAGGTGGAGCTGCGCCGGCTGGAGCTGGCGCGGGCCATCGCGCTCGAGCCCCAGCTGCTCATCGCCGACGAGGCGATGGCCGGCCTCTCCAATGCGGAGGTCGACCAGATCCTCGCCCTGCTGTTCCGGCTGAATACGGCGGGGACGGCGATCATCATGATCGAGCACATCATGCGGGCGGTGACGGCCTTCGCCGAGCGGCTGGTCGTCTTCGTCGCCGGCCGCAAGATCGCCGACGGCGCGCCGCGCGAGGTGCTGGCGCTCCAGGAGGTGGAGGATGCCTATCTTGGCCGGCAATAGCCTCGAGATCACGGGCCTCGATGCCGGCTATGGGGCGGTGCGCGTGCTGCAGGGCGTCTCTCTCGTCGTGCCGGCGGGGCAGACGGTGGTGCTGCTCGGCACCAACGGCAACGGCAAGACGACGCTGATGCGCAGCATCATGGGGCAGATCCGCGCGACCGCGGGCCGCATCCGCGCCGGCATCGAGGGACGGGAGACGGAGCTGGTCGGCCTCTCGCCGGAGCAGGTGGTGGAGCTCGGGATCGTGCTGGTGCCGGAGGGGCGGCGGCTCTTCCCGCGGCTCAGCGTCGAGCAGAACCTTCGCCTCGGGGCCTATCGCGCGACGGCGCGGGCGGCGATGGGGGACAACCTGGCGCTCTGCTACGAGCTATTCCCCCGCCTCGCCGAGCGGCGGGCGCAGCTCGTCGGCAGCATGAGCGGGGGCGAGCAGCAGATGGTGGCGCTGGGCCGGGCGCTGATGTCGGCGCCGCGCATCCTGCTGGTGGACGAGCCTTCGGTGGGCCTCGCCCCGATCCTCGTGGCGCGGACCATGGAGATGATCGCGGAGATGAAGGCCCGGCTCGGCCTCACCGTGCTGATGGCAGAGCAGAATTTCCACCAGGCGGTGCGCATCGCCGACCGCGGCTATGTCATCGTCCATGGCCATATCGAGTTCGAGGGCGAGAGCGCGGCGGCGCTGCACGACAACGACCTGGTGCGGCAGGTCTATCTGGGGCTGTAGGTCATCCCTCCAGCGCGTGCGCCTTCAGGTCGTCGAGCGCGCAGAGCTCGAGCGTCGCCACATGCGTCGCCTCGAGCAGGACGCGGGGCGCGACGCCGGCCTGCCGCGCCTGCTCCCAGCGGGCGGCGCACAGGCACCAGCGGTCGCCCGGCTTCAGGCCGGGAAAGCCGTATTGCGGCACCGGCGTCGACAGGTCGTTGCCGCAGGTCCGGGAGAAGGCCAGGAATTCCGCCGTGACCTCCACGCAGACGGTGTGGAGGCCGCGGTCTTCCGGCCCGGTATTGCAGCAGCCGTCGCGGTAGAAGCCCGTGAGCGGCGCGACGGAGCAGGGCAGCAGCGCGCCGCCCAGCACATTGGTCGAGGGCGGCTGGCCCTTGGGTGGCCAACGTCCCGGTCCCATTCCGCCATCCGGCATCGGCGAGCCTCCATGCAACGCGGGTGGTCAACCCCGGCCGTGATGCCCGGGGTGGCGAATCTGCGCCGGATCCCCGGGCGCCGTCCACAGGCTTGCGAGGACGCCGGGCCCCTCAGCGCGGCTCCAGCCTGATGGCCTCGAGGCCGAGGGAGCGCTGCCGATCGTCCATCCCGCCTTCGCCTGCCTGCGGCAGAACGAGGCGGAGGGTAAGGAGGCCGTCCTCCCAGGCCTCCGGCGGCACGGCCAGGGTGATGTCGCCGTTCGCGGCAACCATCCGGCGAACGAGCTCGCGTCCCTTCGCCTCGACGGTCATCGTCCGGGCCGTCCGGCCTGGTTCCGCCGGCCCATGCATCCGCAGCGTCAGGTTTGCCGGCCCCTCCCAATCCGCCGGCATCGGCAGGACCAGCTCGGCCTCGCTCGCCGCGAGGCGGGTTCCCCATCGCTCCGGCATGGACCAGCCCGCGCCGAGCAGCCTGATGCCGCCCTCGCCCGCGGCAAAGGACAGCTCGGCCCCCGGCTGCAGGGGCGGCGGGGCCGCCGGCGGGGGCTGGGTGAAGCCGGCGACCAGGCCAGGGTCCCCGCAGACCAACCCCATCTCGAAGCCGCGGCAGGATGCGTCGGCGGTCGCGCGCAGCAGCAGGCTGTCCGGCCACTGGCCTGCGAAGTAGACATGCAGCCTGTCGCGGTCCTGCAGCCCCGCCAGCGCGTCCCGGCGCGCGGCCTCGCAGCTCCGCCCGCCGGTCAGCCGCGTGACCGGCCCGCCCTCCACCCGCAGCCCCGCCCGCATCGCCGCCATGGCGAATTGGGACAGGTCCAGGGGCCAGTTGCCCGGGCGTGTGCAGGCGAGCGGTGGGTGCAGCATCACCGTCCGGCCCTCCAGCCCGGGATGCCGCAGCGGGGCCGGGTCGAAATCCGCCCGCATGGGCTGGTGGAACGTCGCCCCCAGCATGCGGTCCAGCTGCGCCATGTCGCCCGCTTGCAGGAGGACGAGGCCCACCAGCACGGCGCCCATGCGGCGGCGATGCCGGGCCCGCGCCAGCACCGCCAGCGCCAGGACCGGGAGCAGATAGGCCAGCGGCCAGAAGAAGCGGCCTGAGGCGCGCAGCTGGTTCACCACGCCGTCCAGGCCGCGCGGCAGGGGGATGACCGGCAGCGAATGCCCGCCGACGAGGATGCGGTTGCTCAGCGCGAAGAGGAGGCAGCCGAGCAGCACCAGGCCGAGCGGCAGGGCAGCCCGCCAGAGACCCGGCGGCGCCTGCATCCCATGGCGGACCAGATGCAGCGCCGCGGCGGCCAGCAGCAGCAGGATGCCGATGCCGAGATAGTTGAAGCCCTCATATTGGCCCCCGGTGGCGTCGATGACGCCATCGGCCACCGGCCCCGCCGGCAGCGTGCCGAACAGGCCGGAGAGCTGCGGCACGATGGGGCTCAGCAGGTTCATCGAATACAAGCCGAAGCCGGTCGGGGTCCCGTTCTCCGTCTGGTAGCCCAGCAGCCAGGCCGCCAGGACGGAACTCGCCATGAAGGCGGCGAAGCCGAAGCCGCCGCGCAGGACGGTGCCCGCGGCAGGCCGCCGCGCGGCATCGGCGAACAGCCCGGCCAGCGCCAGGCCCGCCACCATGGCCCAGAGATAGGCATGCAGGCCGATCACCAGGAAGCCGAGCGCCGCGAAACCGGCGATGAGCGCCGGCGATACCCCGCGCCGCACGGCCTGCACGGCGAGGGCCAGTGCCAGCAGCAGCGTCCAGTGCGAGGCCAGCGCCAGGTGATGCATGTGCAGGCGCATGATCCAGCCCGGCACGAAGGAGGCGAAGGCGATGCCCGCCAGCAGCACCTCCCAGCGCCGGATCCCCGCCGCCCGCAGCAGGGCCAGGGCCGCGACCGGCTGCAGCACGAAGCCGAGCATGATGCAGAGCCCCATCGGCGCCACACTGTCCACCGAGAAGCCAAGCGCCTTCAGCAGCACCACCAGCCAGGGCATGCTGTCGGTGTAGACGATGGGCAGGGGATGGCCGGCCGAGAGCAGGGCGGTTGCCGTGAGCGGAAGGTGCCAGCCGTCGCGCAGCAGCGCCTCGGCGCCGATCACGGCCATCGCCATGTCGCCGGGTGGGCGCTGCCAGAAGGCATCGCCGGCCGTCACCAGGCCGGGCCGCAGGAGGAGCGCGAAATGCGCCAGGCCGAACAGCCCGGCCAGGATGCCCTGCAGCCAGGCCGGCGACCGGTCCGCCACCGAGCTTTTCATGCCACCATCGGCCGATGCGAAGAAATGCCGCCCGGGCGGATTCGCCGCCGTCGCATGTCCTGACTGGGGCAACGGCCTCGCGCTCCTCATCTGCCATGGCGGTTAAAGCGCCCGGGATGGCGGCGCGGCAAGATGCGGTCCGGCGAGAACCAGCTTCACGAAGCAGCGGGCCTGCGTGGTTCCGGCTGGCTGCCGCGGCGCAGCGTGCCGGCACGGCTGCGCCGCGGGCGCCGCACGTCAGGGGGCGGCGGCCTGCCCGCGACCGATGGTGGATGCCGCGATGCGGGCTGCCACCATCGCGGGGAGCGTCGGCGCCGCAGCCTTCGGCGCGGCGCCCGTTTCGTCAGGCCGCCGCGCGGATGGCGGCGGCCAGCACGGCCTCGCTGACATCGCCCGAGAAGCTCTCGAAATTCGCCTCGAAGCGGGAGACGAGCTCCTTCGCCGTGCGGTCATAGGCCGCCTTGTCGGCCCAGGACTCGCGCGGGTTCAGCACCTCATTCGGGATGCCGGGAACGGATTTCGGGATCTGCAGGCCGAAGAACGGGTCGGTGACGTATTCCACCTGCGCCAGCGAGCCGTCGAGCGCCGCGCGCAGCAGGGCGCGGGTATGCTGGATGGACATGCGCTTGCCGACGCCATAGGCGCCGCCGGACCAGCCCGTGTTCACCAGCCAGCAGCTTGCGCCATGGCGGTTGATCAGCTGCTCGAGCAGCTTGCCGTAGACCTCCGGGTGGCGCGGCAGGAAGGGCGCGCCGAAGCAGGTGGAGAAGGTCGCCTGCGGCTCCTTCCCAAGGCCCTTCTCCGTGCCGGCGACGCGCGCCGTGTAGCCGGAGAGGAAGTGGTACATCGCCTGCGCCGCCGAGAGCTTCGAGATCGGCGGCAGCACGCCGAAGGCATCCGCCGTCAGCATCACGACGTTCTTCGGCACGCCCGCACGCCCGGCCTTCGCCGTGTTCGGGATGAAGTCGAGCGGGTAGCAGGAGCGGGTGTTCTCGGTCAGCGAGCCGTTATTGAGGTCGAGATGGCCGAGCTCGTCGCCGACGACATTCTCGAGCACGGCGCCGAAGCGGTGCGAGGCGTCCCAGATCTGCGGCTCCGCCTCGCGCGAGAGGCGGATGACCTTGGCGTAGCAGCCGCCCTCGAAGTTGAAGACGCCGGTATCCGACCAGCCATGCTCGTCATCGCCGATCAGGCTGCGCTCCGGGTCGCTGCTCAGCGTGGTCTTGCCGGTGCCGGAGAGGCCGAAGAACAGCGCCGTGTCGCCGCCCTGGCCGAGATTGGCGCTGCAATGCATCGGCAGCACGCCCTTCTCGGGGAGCAGCCAATTCATGACGGTGAAGATCGACTTCTTGATCTCGCCCGCATAGGAGGTGCCGGCGATCAGGATGGTCTTCGCCGCGAAGGACAGCGCGATGCAGGTGCCGGTGCGGCAGCCATCCTCGGCCGGGTTCGCCTCGTATTCCGGCGCGTGCAGGATGGTGAAGTCGGGCGTGAAGCCGGCGAGCTCTTCCCGCGGCGGGCGGATGAACATGTTGCGGGCGAAAAGCGCATGCCAGGCATTGGTCGTCACCAGCCGCACCTTGATGCGGTGCGACGGGTCGGCACCGGCATAGAGGTCCTCGGTGAAGAGCTCCGGCCGGGCGCCGAGCCAGGTGCGGACCTTGGCGGCGAGGCCGCGGAACTTCTCCGGCGCCATGGGCTGGTTGATCTTGCCCCACCAGATCTGGTCATGGACCTCGGGGTCGTCGACGACGAACTTGTCCTGGACGGAGCGGCCGGTATGCACCCCGGTCACCGCCATGAAGGCACCCTCGGCGGAGAGCCGGCCCTCGCCCCGCCGCAGCGCATGGGCATAGAGGCCGGCGGCGGTGAGGTTGGCATGGACGGTCGTGGCGCTGGCCACACCGGTCCCGGCAAGGGCGGTCTCGGGCGCTGACATGCAGTGTCTTCTCCGGTTCGTTGAAGGCGCGAAGCGCCCGGGCCCATATGGGCCAAGGCGGCATCGGGGGACACATCTATCGGCAGTGTCTTTGCTTAAATTAAGGCGTGATGACAGTTTCGGTCAACGCGAAGTCCTGCACATTGGCGCCAGTTCGCTAACCAGTGCGGGAGCGGCCCTCGCCTGCCGCACGCACCAGTTCCGCCCGCACCCTGCCCGGATCGGCCACCGGGGCGCTCCAGGCAAGGCGGCGAACCTCCTCCCCCGCCGCGAGGTCGGCGCCGTCGACATCGACGGTCACCATGCGCCAGTCGCCGGGGGCGCCGCCGAGCAGGCCGGTGGCGATGGCCGCCACCGCATCGGCATGGTCGGCATTCACATGGCCGATGATGCCGGCCGCGGCCGCCTCGATCGCCGCCACCGCCTCGGCCGCCGGCTTAAGATCGGCGAGGCGGATGCGGTGCGCCCGGGCGAAGCCGCCGACCAGCAGCGCCCCGCCCGGCCGGATGCGCCAGAGGGCAAAATCCCCGAAATCGGCATACATCGCCGCATAGGGGTGGCGGGCGAGCCAGCGGGCCTTCAGCGCCGGGACCTCCTCCTCCGGCACCGGCTCGGCGAGGCCGGTCAGCGTCACCCGGGGCGCGGTCTGCGGGTTCACGCTCTCCGGCGCGCCGCTGACGAGCAGGGCGCAGCGCGGCTCCGCCCGGAGCTGGCGGGTATGCTCGGAGAGGGAGGAGAGCAGCAGCAGCGGCGCCCCGTCCGGCGCCGTCCCCGGCGTCACCAGGCTGGCGAAGGGCTGGCCCTCCGCCGCCGTCGCCAGGGTGGCCGCCGCCGCGGCGCGGAGCAGGCAGCGGGCCTCGAAGCCCAGGTTTTCAGTCCCCATCGCGCGATCCCGTCCGGGTTGTGCCACAATGCCACCCTATATGGAGTGCCCTACCCAACGGACGAGCCGGCGGAGACCCGACCATGCCAGCCACGATCGCCCTGGTGGACGACGACCGCAACATTCTCACCTCCGTCTCCATGACCCTGGAGCAGGAGGGCTTCACCGTGCGCACCTACACGGATGGCGAGAGCGCGCTGCAGGGCCTGCTGGCCCGCCCGGCGGACCTGGCCGTGCTCGACATCAAGATGCCGCGCATGGACGGGATGGAGCTGCTCCAGCGCCTCCGCCAGCGCAGCGCCATGCCGGTCGTCTTCCTCACCTCCAAGGACGAGGAGGTGGACGAGCTGATGGGGCTGCGCCTCGGCGCCGACGACTACATCACCAAGCCCTTCAGCCAGCGCCTGCTGCTGGAGCGCATCCGCGCCCTGCTCCGCCGCAACGAGGCCAGCCGGGCGGAGGGCAGCGGCACGCCGGCGGGCGGCGTCATCGTCCGCGGCGACCTGGTGCTCGACGAGACCAAGCATACCTGCCACTGGAAGGGCACGGACATCCAGCTCACCGTCACGGAATTCCTGCTGGTGAAGGCCCTCGCGCTGCGCCCCGGCATGGTGAAGAACCGCGACCAGCTGATCGACGCCGCCTATGGCGAGAACATCTATGTCGACGACCGCACCATCGACAGCCATGTGAAGCGGGTGCGCAAGAAGTTCCGCCAGGCCGACGACGACTTCGCCCAGATCGAGACGCTCTACGGCATCGGCTACCGCTACAAGGAGAGCTGACCTCCTCCGGGCGGCGGGCGTCACCCCGCTGCCCGAAGCGTCCTCCGCCTGCGCCTGGCGGACCGAGGCCCGTCACCCTCGGCCGATCGTCTCCGGCCGCGTCGCCGCCAGGCTGGCGAGGTTGGCGTCGATGGCGCTGATCAGGCCCCAATTCTCGATGTAGCCGGAGGGAAAGCCCGGCGAGCCGGCCTCGAGGTCCTGCTGGCGCGCATGGATGTAGTCCGTCCAGCGCCGCGTGGCCGGGCGGCGGTGGTGGAAGTCGTGGCAGGGCGCATCGCCGACCAGCACGAAGAGGCGGACGAAGAGGTGCACGGTCAGCATCTCCAGCCACCAGCCGGCCCAGAGCATCAGGCCGCGCAGGCTGCTCGCCCGGTCCGCCGGGGGTTCCCGCCCGGGGAAGACGCCCGCCGTCGCATGGCAGACGAAGTCGCGGTTGCGCATGGCGATGAGTTCCGGCTCCGGGAAGCGATGCTCGCAGAGGATGCGCAGCACCGTCGCCGCCTGCAGCAGCACCGTCACCGGCAGCACCCAGGCGACCAAAAAGGCGGGCAGCACGCCGCAGGCCGCGGCGACGAGGAATCCACCCGCCCAGCCGATGCGCCCGACGCGGTCATGCGCCGCATCGCCGGTGAAGAGGCTGGCGCCGATCCGCCGGCGCAGGAAGCGCAGATGGAAGGCCGGCGAGACCAGGCTGACGCAGACCCGCCGCCACAGCTCCCGCTTCGGCAGCCCCGGCTCCAGCCCGCAGAGGCCGAGGACGAAATCGGCGAACTCGTCCTCCTCCGTCAGCAGCTTCTTCGGGCTGTGATGCAGCATGTGCTCATGCTGGTAGTCGTCGAAGCGCTTGAACAGCAGCAACGCCGAGACCAGCCGGCCGACCTGGCGGTTGCGCGCCCGGCTGCGGAAGACGGTGCCGTGCGAGCAATGGTGGAAGATGACCACCTGGAACAGGCCGAGGCCGCAGCTCGTCGCCAGCAGGCCGAGCGGCAGCGTCAGCCAGAGGGCGAGCGGCGCATCGGCGAGGAGGAAGGGCGCGGCGGAAAGGGCGACGCCCGCGAAGGTCCAGAGCAGGGCGATTGCGACGAAGCTTTCGCCCGGCCGCTCGATTGCAGCTTCGCCGGGTGCGGGCCGGGCGGTAAGCCAAGTCAGGAACGGCTGCAGCCAAGACTGGATGCGTTCCGCCATCATTTCTCTCGGGTTGTTTGTCCCGTTTGCAGAGACCAGAGCCCGCTCTGCCGAATCACCAAGCCTGATAAACGCCATCTGTAGCACTCCATCACGACCGGAGAGCTATAGCGCGGCTCAAGGCTCATGCTTCAGCAACTATTTCATTTCACTCCGCCTGAAGCGCCGCAGCGACGCGTCTGTTCCGGGCGGATGGCACGGTTCAGCCCAGGCCGCGCCAGACCTGCCAGGGCAGCGGCGGCTGCGTCGGGACGGGCGCCAGCCGGGTGGAGGCGAAGCGGCGGGCGACGGCCGCGGGCATCGCCACCGGGCCGAAATAGGCCGCGTCCTGCATGTCCTCGGGCGCACAGACGACGACGCCATCCTCCCATTCATGGCGATCCATGGCGTCGGGCCAGTCGTCGCCGCGCCAGAGCAGCGGGCGGAGGCCGGAGGCGTCCTCGACCCAGTGCCAGCCGCTTTGTTCGGGTTGCGTGGGAACCCCGTTCCATTGGTGTATCATGCGAATCTCCGCGGAATTACCGGTGCATATCGCCGAATGCAGAGGGGCGCGGCATGCGGGAGGCATCGCCGGGCGTCCCACGGGATTCGACCAGGGGCATAAGATGACAAGCTGACGCGCAAAATGAAACAGCGCTGCATCGGCAGGGCATCGGGGCGCCGCATCGCCCGGGCGACAGGTGGCGAGGATCGCCTCGCCCTATGGCGCCATCGGTGCCGCATTCGCCGCCCCGCGCGTCGCCACGACCCCGAAATGCCGCCCCCGGGCGGCCAGCCAGCCTCCCCCCGGCCTCCCGCCCAGGGGCGGCAGGCCGGGGGGAGGCTGGCGCCGGTCGAGGCCGCCAGCCGTGCCATCGCCGCCGCCGGTTCCGGCGCCGTCGTCCTCGCCATCGAGGCGGCGCTCGGCAAGCCCGTCTGCTGAGGCAGGGATTATTCCCCGCGACGGAACAGTGCCTTCCCTGGCGAGCGGCTTCAGCGCATCGGCCGGTTGTATAGACTCTGGGACGAGGCAGGGCACGGCGCCCGCGCCATCCGCATCGGAGGACCCCGCCATGACCGTTCAGCTTTCCCCCTGGCATGCCGGCGAGATCGCCCTGCAATCCTCGCTCGGCCTGGCGGAGCGCATGGCCGTGGTCGGCCGGCATGTGCTGCGCGACCACCTGATCGAGCAGCACCAGCTGTTCTATCCGCAGCTCCCCTTCCTCGTCCTCGGCGCGGTGGACCCCGAGGGCGACCCCTGGGCCACCATCCTTGCCGGCCATCCCGGCTTCCTCTCCGTGCCGGATGCGCAGACGCTGCACGTCGCCGCCCGGCGCGACGCGGCGGACCCGGCGGATCGCGGCATGGAGGCAGGCGATCCGGTCGGCCTGCTCGGCATCGAGCTGCCGACGCGGCGGCGCAACCGGCTGAACGGCCATGTCCGCCGCGAGACGGGCGACGAGGGCTTCGCCGTCGCGGTCGAGCAGAGCTTCGGCAACTGCCCGCGCTACATCACCCCGCACGGCATCGCCTTCGCCCGCGACCCGGCCGGGCCCGCCCCGGCCGGCGCCGCTGCCCTGCCGCGCCTCGACCCGGCCGCGTTGGCGATGATCCGCGGCGCCGATACGGTGTTCGTCGCAAGCCATGTCGGGGAGGCCGGCGCGGGCCGGCAGGTCGATGTCTCGCACCGTGGCGGCCGGCCGGGCTTCATCCGGGTCGAGGCGGATGGCGCGCTCACCATCCCCGACTATGCCGGCAACAAGTTCTTCAACACCCTCGGCAACATCTTGGTGAGCGGCCGGGCCGGGCTGCTCTTCGTCGATGGCGGGACCGGCACCCTGCTGCAGCTGACCGGCGCGGCGGAACTGCTGCCGGAGGGGCCGGAGCTCGCGGCATTCGAGGGCGCCGAGCGCCTCTGGCGCGTCACGCCGCGCCGCATTGTCCGCCGCGAGGCCGCGCTGCCGCTGCGCTGGGCCTGACGCGGCCGGGCGGTCCTGGAGCAAGCCCCGGCCGGGTGGGCACGCCCGGGCGGGCAGTCGACCCGCCGGATGACGTCCCGGGCCGGTTTCCGCAGGCGCCGCCGAGCGCAAGCCGGTCTAGTCTCGCTCGCGGCAGGAGGGGCGCGATGGACCGCTGGCAGGCAATGCGCATCTTCGCCAGGGTCGCCGAGACCGGCAGCTTCGCCGCGGCCGGCCGCCAGCTCGGCCTCAGCCCGCCCGCCGTCACCCGCGCCGTGGCGGCGCTCGAGGAGGCGATCGGCACCCGCCTCCTCACCCGCACCACCCGCCTCGTCCGCCTGACCGAGGCCGGGGGGCGCTATGTCGAGGATTGCCGCCGCATCCTCGCCGACATCGCCGAGGCGGAGGCCGCCGCCGCCGGCGCCTACGGCACCCCGACCGGCACGCTCGCCGTCACCGCCTCGGTCCTCTTCGGCGAGATCTACGTCCTGCCGATCCTCACCGAGTATCTCGACCGCCATCCGGCGGTCAGCATCCGCGGCCTCTTCCTCGACCGGGTGGTCAATATCGTCGAGGAGGGGATCGATGTCGCGGTCCGCATCGGCCACCTGCCGGATTCCGGCATGGCGGCGCTCCGGGTCGGGGCGGTGCGGCGGGTGGTCTGCGGCGCGCCGGACTACTTCGCCCGCCATGGCATCCCGGCCGATCCGGGCGAGCTCGCCCGGCACCGGATCATCGCCCCGACCGGCGCCACGGCCTCCCTCGACTGGCGCTTCGGCCCCGGGGCGCCGCGCAGCGTGACCGTGCAGCCGCGCCTCGCCTGCAACACCAATGCGGCCGCGATCGCGGCGGCGGTGGCCGGCTGGGGGATCACCCGGCTGCTGAGCTACCAGGTCGCCGGCCTGGTCGCCGAGGGCCGGCTGCAACGGGTCCTGGCCGATTTCGAGGAGGAGCCGCTGCCGATCCATGTCATCCACCCCGAGGGCCGCCGCGCCGCGGCCCGGGTGCGGGGCTTCGTCGACCTGGCGGTGGAGCGCCTGCGCGCCGACCCGCGGCTGCACCAATAGGGCGAGGCGGCTTGCGCCCGGAGCTTCCGCTGTGATGAAAGGGTGGGAAGCGCCCCGAACCGAGGACCCGGCCCCCGCCGATGCACCACCTGCACAGCGCGCATGAGCCCGTCCTCGTCGTGCTTTCAGTCGTCATTGCCGTCCTCGGGTCCTGGACGGCGCTGGACCTGTTCCGCCGGGTGCAGGCGAATGCCGGCGCCATCCGCCTCTGGTGGCTGGCCGGGGCGGCGACCGCGACCGGCGGCTCCATCTGGTCGATGCATTTCGTCGCCATGCTCGCCTACGACCTCGGCCTGCCGGTCCGCTACGAGGTACGGCTGACCGTCGTCTCCCTGTTGCTGGCGATCGGCGCGACCGCGATCGGCTTTGCGCTCGCCGCCGGCCGCCAGGCCCTGCCCGGGCGCGGGCGGATCGCCGCCGCCGCCCTCGCCATGGGGCTCGGCATCTGCCTGATGCATTACGTTGGCATGGCGGCGATGCGCCTGGCGGCGATGCCGGTCTATGACCCGCTGCTGGTGACGGCATCCGCCGCGGTGGCGATCGGCGCCTCGGCCCTCGCCCTCGTTCTCGCCCTCGACGAGCGGTCCGCGCCGGCCCGCGCCCTGGGCGCCCTGGCCCTCGGCCTGGCGATTGCCGGGATGCACTACACCGGCATGGCGGCCGTCACCTTCGAGCCGGTGCCCGGCCTGGCGGCCCGGCCGGCCGAGATCCCGGCCCAGGCGCTCGCCATCGGCGTCGCTGGCTGCACCCTGCTGCTGCTCACCCTGGCGCTGGTCGCCGCCATGGTCGACCGCCGCATCGAGCGGCTGGCCCTGCGCGAGGCCGAGGCGCTCCGCCGCAGCGAGGAGCGGCTGCGGGGCGTGCTGGAGCGTCTGCCCGTCGGCATCCTCGTCAGCGAGGCGGGCTCGGGCCGGATCCTCCTCGCCAATCCGGAGGCGGAGCGCATCCTGGCCCGCCGGCTCGATGCGGCGGCGATCGAGGCGCTCGACCGGGCCGGCGACCCGCTGGCCAACGCCCTCCGGAGCGGCGATGCGGCGGACCGGCAGCCCCTGACCCATTGCCGGCCGGATGGCGCCACCCTGCATCTCGAGCTCAGCCTCGCCCCGATGCCGGATGGGGAGGGGCAGGCGGGCCTCGCCATCGCCACCCTGCTCGACGTCACCGCGCGGGTGCAGGCGGAGCAGGTGCTGCGCCGGGCGCAGCGGCTGGAGGCGATGGGCCAGCTCACCGGCGGCGTCGCGCATGACTTCAACAACCTGCTGATGGTCGTCTCCGGCAACCTCCAGCTGCTGGTGCGGCGGACGGCGGACGAATCCCTGCTGCGCCTGGCCCGCAGCGCCGCCGGCGCGGTGCAGCGCGGCGCCGACATCACCAACCGCCTGCTGACCTTCGCCCGCGAGCAGGCGCTGAAGCCGGCCCCGGTGGCGCTGGCCGAACTGCTGCCCGACATCGCCGAGGGCATGCTGGCCCGGACCCTCGGCGGCCGCATCCGGGTCGAGACGCAGGTGGAGCCGGGGCTCTGGCCGGTGCTCGCCGACCAGTCGGAGCTCGGGGTCGCGCTGCTGAACATCGCCATCAACGCCCGCGACGCCATGCCGGAGGGCGGGCGGCTCGCCATCGCCGCCGCCAATGCCCCGTCGGCCGAGTTGCCGGAGCGGCTGCGCGCCGGGCTGGCGCCGGGGGACTATGTCGCGCTGACCGTGACCGATAGCGGGGCGGGGATGAGCGAGGAGGTCCTGGCGCGGGCCTTCGAGCCCTTCTTCACCACCAAGCCGGTCGGCCGGGGCTCGGGGCTCGGCCTGTCGCAGGTCTATGGCTTCGCCCGGCAGTCCGGCGGCACGGCCCAGCTCGTCAGCCGCCCCGGCGAGGGGACGCAGGTGACGCTCTGGCTCCCGCGCGCGGCCCCCGCCTCCGCCGAGGCCTCGCCGCCCGGTGAGCGCGTGGCATGAGCGGCGCCCTGGTCCCGCGCCCGTTCCCTTCCTAGAGTAGAAGGATGGCCGCCTCGACAGCGCTCCGCCGGTCCACCTTCAGCGCCGTCCCGGTCGCGGGCGACGAAGGCATCCGGACGCGCGGGGCAGGCCCGGGGCCGGCGGCCTTGCCGGTGCGGCCGCCGGGCACGCTCGCCCTCGCCGGGCGCCGCGTCCTCGTCGTCGACGACGAGCCGATGATCCTCGAGATCCTGGTCGAGCATTGCGCCTCGCTCGGCCTCATCGTCTTCGAGGCGAGCGACGGCGAGCCGGCGCTGCGCGAGATCGAGCGGCATCCGGAGATCGAGGTGCTGGTGACCGATGTGCGGATGCCGGGACTGGACGGCCCGGCGCTGGTCGAGCAGGCGCTCCTGCTGCGGCCGTCGCTCAAGGTGATCTTCGTCACCGGCTACAGCACGCACAACAGCACCGCCTGGCCGACCCTGCGGAAGCCCTTCGAGCTCGAGGCGCTGGACACGGCGCTGCGGCAGGCGCTGTTGCCCTGAGCCGCGGCCTCATCGACCGCCAGGGCGACGCTTCCGGCCGTGCCCTCGGTTGTGTCGCGGTTCAGTTTACAACCTTTGCGGGTAAACACTCCGTGCGGGCCTCGCTTGCCACTCGACGGGCGCCCCGTCATCCGGTGACCTTCAAGGGGCCAGACCTGGCGCACAACCCACCGAAGGCGCCGATGACCATACTTCTGGTCGAAGACGATCCGATCGTTCGCTCGACGCTTGCGGAGTTCCTGGAAGCCGCAGGCTGCGAGCTGCTGGAGGCGACGGACACGCCCGCGGCGCTGGCGCTCCTGGCCGATCCGGCCCGGCGGATTGCCATCCTCGTCACCGACATCAATCTCGGGCAAGGCGATGACGGGCTGACGCTCGCCGCCGAGGCGCGGCGCCGTCTGCCCGGCCTCGTCATCTTCTACGTGACCGGAAGCCCCGAGCGAATGATCGGCAGGGCACCGCCGCCGACGGAACGGGTGTTTCTCAAGCCCTTCAATCCAGACGATTTGGTGGTCGCCGTGCTACAAGCTGCCAGGCCTCGGGGAAGCCTTTGGCGCCCCGCCCCGAGCCTGACGGATTCGTGAGGTTGCCATGACAAGCGACGACAGAATTGTGATCGTCTCTACCCAAGATGTATGCCTTAAAGGATAATGCAATCTCACGGGGCGTCTGCGCCCTCTGTTGCAACCGCCTCGGCGCCGCATTGTGGGAGAGTCTGTAGATGCCGATCCGCCGCCGGATGAGCGAGGCAGCCTCCCATGTTTGACGCCCATATGGCGACGCCATCGCAGGCCTCCGGCACGATCCGGCTGGGCTACGGCAAGCATGCCGACCCGCACATCGCCGTCCGCCAGTGCGCCGCCGCCATGGGACGGGTGACGCCGCAGCTGATGCTGGCCTTCTGTGGCGGCCGGCATGCGCCGGGGGCGGTGCAGGCGGCGCTGCATGATGAATTCGGCCCTGTTCCAGTCTATGGCGGATCCGCCGCCGGGGCGATCGGCCGGGACGGCTTCGGCTATGGCGGCTTCGAGATCGGCCTCATCGCCTTCGAGGACCCGGCGCTGGCGCCGCAGGCGGTAGTGACGCATGGCCTGCTCGCGGATGCCCGCGCCGCCGGCGAGGAGCTGGGCGCGGCCGTCGCCGCCATCGCCACCGAGGGCGCCGCGGTGTTCCTGCTCTTCGACAGCGTCGCCAGCGGCTCGCCGCCGCGGCTGCACCATGCCAGCCGGATCGTCGAGGGCTTCCATGCCGGAGCCGGCAACAAGCCGGTCTGCCTGTTCGGCGGCGGCCTGCTGACCGACATGAACCTCTCCGACGGCTGGGTCTTCGACGGCGCCGGCATCGCCAAGCATGCGGCCGTGGCCCTCGTCTTCCCGCCCACGGTCCTGGCCGAGACGATCATCATGCACGGCTGCCGGCCCGTCAGCGCCTTCATGGAGATCACCCGCATCAACGGCGCCGAGGTCTACGAGCTCGACGGCAGGCCGGCGCTGCAGGTGATCGAGACCATGCTCGGCCTGCCGCTCGGCGGCTCGCGCGGGCAGGAGCTCTCGCTCGTGGCGACGCTCGGGCAGAAGCAGGGCGACCCCTTCGCCCCGCATGACGAGAACCTCTACGTCAACCGCCTCATCCTCCGCGCCAACCCGGCGACCGGCTCGGTGACGCTGTTCGAGCCGGACTTCGCCTGCGGCGACCGGGTGCAGATCATGAGCCGCGACAACCGGCTGATGCTCGATTCCGTCGAGCGCGGCGTGGCGGATGCCAATCGCCGCCTGGTCGGGCCGGACAGCCTCCTCGCCCTCTATGTCGACTGCGCCGGGCGGGCCAGCGCCCGCAGCGGCGCGCCGATCGAGGAGGCGGAGGTCATCCGCCACGGCCTCGATGCCAGGCTGCCCTTCCTCGGCTTCTATTCGGGCGTGGAGATCGCGCCCTTCGCCAACCAGCCGAGCCGGCCGCTCGACTGGACCGGTGTCCTGGCCGTGCTGCGGAGGCGTTCCTGATGGCCACCAGTGCACCCCTCGCCTCCCTCGGCCAGGTCGAACGCGAGCTCGCCTACTACCGGCGAGAATGCAACGACCTCGGCGCCCGCCTGCTCCGCCTGCAGGAGGAGCAGAGCCAGGCCTTCCGCGAGGCGCGGCGCAGCCGAACCGTGGCGAAGCTGATCCGCGAGGCCTATCGCCTGGCCGACATGCACATGACGGCGGAGGAGATCGGCGCCGCCCTGCTCGAGGTCGTCGTCGAGAACGCGCTCTGCGACGGCGCCGCGCTGCTGCAGCAGGATGCGGTGGAGGCGGGGTGCTTCCACGTCGTCCATGCCATCGGCCAGGTCGCCGCGCCCACCGTCCGGCTGACCATGCCGCCCGGCTTCTTCTTCACCACCGCGCGCAGCGTGCTGGAGCCGCAGGCCTATGCGCTGACCAGTATCCTCGGCCTGCCCTACATCCTCTGGGCGCATGACCGCTCGACCGGCCATGCGCTGATCCTCGGCAACCGCTCGGAGAGCAATGTCAGCCGGCCCTACGAGCCGGGCGACCAGGAGCTGATCGAGGGCGCGCTCTCGGTCTATATCGACGTGCTGCTGCGCAAGCAGGCGGAGACGGAGCTGCGCGCCGCCAAGGCGACGGCCGAGCGGGCGAGCGAGGCCCGCGCCCGCTTCCTCGCCACCTTGACCCATGAGCTGCGGACGCCGCTGACCGCCATCATCGGCTTCTCCGAGATGATGCTCCCCGGCTCGCACTACCAGCTCACGCAGGGCGATGTCGGCCGCTATGCCGGCCATATCCAGGATGGCGGCAGGCATTTGCTCGCGCTCATCGACGGCATCCTCGACTACTCCAGCCTGGAGCAGGCGCTGCCGCGGCTCTCGCCGCAATGGCTGCCGGCCGAGGCGGTGCTGGCGGAGACGGTGAGCCTCGTCGCCGGCCTGGCCCAGACGCGGGAGGTGGCGGTGGAGATCCTGCCCACCGAGCAGCCCGTCGCGGTCTTCGTCGATCCGCTGCGCTTCCGCCAGGTACTGCAGAACCTGCTCGGCAATGCGGTGAAATTCGCCCCGGCCGGGAGCCTGGTGGAGGTTGCCGTCGCGCGGGAGGCCTGCGGCGGTGCCGTCTTCTCCGTGCGTGACCACGGCATCGGCATGCAGCTGGAGGACATCCCCCGCGCGCTCGAGCCCTTCCAGCAGCTCGATAGCGGCCTGGCGCGGAAGGCGGGCGGCGTCGGCCTCGGCCTGCCGATCGCCAAGGGGCTGGTGGAGGCCCATGGCGGCAGCCTCTCCCTCGAGAGCGCGCCCGGCGAGGGGACGACCGCGCGGGTCATGCTGCCGGCGGAGCGGGTACGCGAGCAGGCCCGGCGCTGAAGGCCGGTTGCCAAACCGCATGAGGGTTGCAAAGTCTCCGGCACGCTGACGCCGGAGGAACCCATGGCCGCCGAGACCCCGCCCACCCGCGACCGGCCGGGCCTCGCCATCCGCACCGTCGGCGTGGTCGGCCTCGGCAATATGGGCCTCGGGATGGCGTCCAGCCTCGTCCGCGCCGGCTTCGCCGTCGAGGGCCACGACATCGACCCGGCCAGGCAGGGCGCGGCCGAGGCTGCCGGCCTCCGCTTCCGCGCGAGCCTCGCCGGGCTGCTCGGCGCCGCCGATGCGCTGGTCTTCTCGCTGCCCTATGCCCGCGACGTGGAAGCCGTGGTCACCGTCCCCGGCGGGCTGCTGGAGCGGCGCGACCGCAAGGTGGTGGCGATCGACACCTCCACCTCCGACCCCGGCACGTCCCGCCGCCTCGCCGCGCGCCTGGCCGAGGCCGGCCACGGCCTGCTCGATGCCCCGGTGAGCGGCGGCCCCTCCGGCGCGGCGGCCGGCACGCTCACCATGATGATCGGCGGCAGCGAGGCGGATCTCGACCTCGTCCGCCCCGTCCTTGCCGCCATGTCCGGCACGCTGGTCCATGTCGGCCCCTCCGGCGCCGGCAACATCGCCAAGCTTGTCAACAACATGCTCGTCGCCGCGCATCTGGTGACGACGGGGGAGGCGCTGCGCCTCGCCGAGGCCGCCGGCCTGCCCGCCGCTGCGGTGCTGCCCGTGGTCAATGCCGCGACCGGGCGCAGCGCGGTGAGCGAGGCCATGGTCCCGCGCTGGGTGCTGCCCGCCAGCTTCGACAGCGGCTTCTCCGCCGGGCTGATGCGGAAGGATGTCGGCCTGGCCATCGCGCTCGCCGAGGAGGTCGGCTGCCCGATGCCGCTCAGCGCCGCCGCCGCCCGGATCTGGACGGAGGCGCGCGAGCGCATCGCGGATGCGGACGACTTCACCCGCATGGCCGATTTCCGCACACCGCCCGTGGGCTGAGCTCAGTCGCGGAAGGCGCGGCGGAGGAAGTGGCGGACCGGCGTCAGCATCATGCTCAGCGGGGTGCGCGGCGTGCCGAGGATGTAGAGCTCCGCCGGCATGCCCGCGACGAGCTGCACCTCCGGCACCAGCTCGAGCGTGCGCGGGTCGAGTTCGACGCGCACCGGGAAATAGGGCACGCCGCCATCGGGCGGGACGACCGCATCGGCGCCGACCGTGGTGACATGGCCATGCACCATCGGCACGCTGCGCACCTTGTAGGCCGTCAGCCGGATGTTCACCGCCTGGCCGACCGTGACCCGCTCGTTCCCCTCCTGCCGGACGCGGGCGTCGATGACCAGCCGGTCCCGCAGCGGCACGAGGTCGAGGATCGGCTGTCCCGGCAGGATGCTGGCACCCGGGGTGAAGGCCTGGACACTGGTCACCCGCCCATCCTCCGGCGCCACCACCTCGCGCCGCGCCAGCACGTCCTCCGCCGCGCGGAGCTGCTGTTGCGCCGTGGCGATGGCGGCCTCGGTGGACTGGATGTCGGTGGCGATGTCGGCCAGGCGCTGCAGGCGGATGCCCTCCAGCTGCCGCTGCGCCTGGATGATGCCCTCGCGCAGCTGCCTCTCCTGCGCCTCCGCCCGGCCGATGGCGGCGACGAAGCTCGCCTCCTGCTGCTGCAGGTTCAGGATCAGGAAGCGCGAGGCGAAGCCCTCGGTCAGCAGCCGGTTATAGCCGGCGATCTGCTCCCGCACCGCGAGCACCTGGCGCTGCGCGCCCTCGCGCTGCGCCCGGGCCCCGGCGACCTGCTCGCGCAACTGGCTGACCGAGCGCTCCTGCACCGCCACCTGCCCGTCGAAGGCGGCCCAGCGGGCGCCGAAGAGCGCCTGCTCGGCCTGGAGGAAGACGGCGGTGGCCGGGTCGGCCCGGCCCTGTTCCGCCACCTCCGGCGGAAAGGCGAGCCGGCGTTCCCCGGCCTGCTCGGCGGCGAGCCGGGCCGCCCGCGCCCGGCTGCTCCAATGGGCGGCGCGGGCCTGGATGGCGCTGGCCTCGGCCTGGGTGACATCGAGCTGCAGCAGCGGCTGCCCCGCCTGCACCACGCTGCCCTCCTGCACCATGATCCGGCGCAGGATGCCGGGCTCCAGGAGGTTGATCGTCTTCCGCCGGCCCTCGGGGACGAGCTGGCCCGCCGCTCCAACCGCCTGCTCCATCGTCGTCATGGTCGCCCAGCCGATGAAGGGGATCAGCGTCAGCCCGAGGCCCAGCGCCGTCAGCCGCAGCATCTGGCCGAGGCCCGGCCGCTCCGGCACATGCCCGACCTGCTGCCGCAGCACCTCGAGCGGTACCGGGGGGAGGGCGGTGGACCGGCCTTGCGGGACCATGAGCTGCAACGGCGGTCACTCCTCGTCAGCAGGCTTTGCGGGAAGCCGGCCTCACCTTCTAGTAGGTGCGGTTTACCAGTCTTTTGCCGGAAAGGCGCGCCCCTCCGGCAGCGGCGATGTGGCCGGGATGCCACGGCGCCCGCTTCGCGGTTGGCATGGCAGCCGAGTCGAACGGCCCGAGAACGCCGTTCGCTGGCGTGTCGGCACCGCCAGCCATGCGAGCTGTCCCAAGGCTTATCCCCAGTCTTCTCCACGGCATTGGGGATAAGCTGGCGCTTGACCTTCACGGTGCCGCATCGGCAGCGTCCCGGACGACGACGATCGACGTAAAGTGCGCCGTTCCATTGTCCTGGCGAGCCATCCCGAAGATGGCGCTGTTCCTCCGGCCGCCCTTTTTATGAAAGCGCAGCGCCGAACGCGCTCATTCCCTGGTCTTCAGCAGGCCCGAGGCGAGGCAACGAAACGCTTCAACGGCCTTGGCGAGGACGGCAGGCGGGTCGTCCGAGGCGGCAACCCAGAGCGCGGCGTTGAGCGCGGCGCCGTTGACCAGCCGGGCCGCAGCCTCGGCATCCACGGGCACCACCGTCCCCGCGGCGATCAGCGCCTCGATCGTCTCCGTCGTCGTCCGGAGGCAGGCGTTCTGGCCCGGCCACTGCGAGGGGTCGCCGAGCACGGCCGGGCCGTCCAGCAGCATGATCCGCTGGATCTCCGGCTCCAACGCCAGCCCGATATAGGCCACTCCTTCCTCCAGGAAGCCAAGCCAAGGGGTTTCCGCCCGGTCGCGCGCGGCGCGTGCCTTCGCCACCATCTCCGCGTCGAGCTGTTCGATCACGGCGCGCAGCAGGCCCTTCTTGTCGCCGAAATTGTGGTAGAGCGCGCCTCGCGTCAGCCCGGCGGCGGCGGTCAGCTCGTCCATCGATGCGGCAGCGTAGCCCTGTTCCGCGAAGGCCGCCCGCGCCGCCCGGATGAGCTTGGCCCGGGTTGCTTCCATCATCCGTGCGCGCTGTCCCGCAGCCATGAACACCCCCCGATTCTAACATGCGCTGCGTATGCCAGTTGACATACGGGGCGTATGCGACGATATGTTTGCATACGGGGCGTATATGAACATGGCCTCGCCGCCGGGAAAGGCTTCCCGGGTCCGACAAGAAAGGAATCCAGCCATGGCCAAGCGCGACGCGGTCTTTCCGCCCGGACGGCAGGCGCTCTACGAGCGGCATCGCTATTCCGCGGCGATCCGGTCGGGCGACCTGCTTTTCGTCTCCGGCCAGGTCGGCAGCCGCGACGACGGCTCGCCGGAGCCGGACTTCGCGAAGCAGGTCGAGCTGGCCTTCCACCGGCTCGACACCGTGCTGAAGGCGGCGGGTTGCAGCTTCGACGATGTGGTGGACGTGACCACCTTCCACACCGATCCCCAGGCGCAGTTCGAGACGGTGATGGCCATCCGCGACAAGGCCATCGGCGCGCCGCCCTATCCGAACTGGACGGCGGTTGGCGTGACCTGGCTTGCAGGCTACGACTTCGAGATCAAGGTCATCGCGCGCATCCCTCAGGCGGCCTGAAGGAGCCGGAGGCGGCACGGGCGGTGGCGTTCTCGAACCCGCGCGGCCTGTCCTCGCTTCCGGCGCCTTCGAGGATCCAGCCAGATCCCGCTTCCCAACCGGTGACGCAGGCCGGAAAGGGACCGACCCGCGTGGTGACCGGCAGCGCCTCAGCCCAGCCGCAGCCGCGCCTCCGTCGCCAGCCGGTCCGCCCGCTCGTTCATCGGGTCGCCGGCATGGCCGCGCACCCAACGCCATTCCACCTGGTGCGGCTTGGCCGCCGCCAGCAGCCGCTGCCACAGCGCCATGTTGGCGACCGGCTCCTTCGCCGAGTTGCGCCAGTTGTTCCTGACCCAGCCGTTGATCCAGCGGCTGATGCCGTTCCGCACGTATTCGCTGTCGGTATGCAGCACGACGCGGCAGGGCCGCTTCAGCGCCTCGAGCGCGCTGATCGCCGCCATCAGCTCCATGCGGTTGTTGGTCGTCTCCGGGTCGCTGCCGGAGAACTCCCGCTCCGTCCCGCCGTAGCGGAGGATGGCCGCCCAGCCGCCCGGGCCGGGATTGGGCTTGCAGCCGCCATCGGTCCAGATCTCGACCGGGGGCTGCGTCTCGTCAGAGGCCAAGCGCGCCAGGTCCTTCGGCAGCGGCGAAGAAGCGGAGCTTCGCCAGGTATTCCAGGGGGTCCTTCCGCGTCACCAGCGCGCCGGCGGGCGTCGCCGTCCAATCGTAGAGACGGGTGAGGAGGAAGCGGATGGCAGCGCCGCGGCAGAGCACCGGCAGCGCCGCGCGTTCCTCCGCCGAGAGCGGGCGGATGCGCTGGTAGGCGGCGAGCACCGCATGCGCCCGCGTCACGTTGTAGGCGCCGTCCGCATCGAAGCACCAGGCATTGAGGCAGACGGCGATGTCGTAGGCGAGCAGGTCGGTGCAGGCGAAGTAGAAGTCGATCAGCCCGGAGACGACCGGCTTCCTGTCCGGCCCCGGCAGGAAGAAGACATTGTCGGGGAAGAGGTCGGCATGGATCTGCCCGACCGGCAGCAGCCCCGGCGCCGGCCAGGCGGCCAGGATCGCGGCCAGCCGCCCATCCAGCTCGGCGACGAGGCCCGGCTGCACCGCATCGCCCCCCACTCGGCAGCGCTCGAGCAGCGGCCCCCAGGCCGCCGGGCCGAGACCGTTCGGCCGCTCGGCCGTGAAGCCGGCGCCGGCCGCATGCAGCCGCGCCAGCGCATCGCCGAGCGGCGCGCCATGCTCGGGCCGCACGCGCCGCGGCCAGACGCCGGGGAGGAAGGTGCAGATCGACGCCGGCCGCCCGGCCAGCTCGCGCAGCGCGACGCCATCCCGTGCCTGGACCGGCTGCGGGCAGCGCAGCCCATGCGACGCCAGGTGCTCCATGAGGCCGAGGAACCAGGGCAGCTCCGCCGGGTCCACGCGCTTCTCGTAGAGGGTGAGGATGAAGTCGCCCGCGGTGGTCTTCAGCGCGTAGTTCGAATTCTCCACCCCCTCGGCGATGCCGCGGAAGGCGACGAGATCGCCGAGCGGATAGGCGCCGAGGAAGGTCCTGAGCGCCTCGTCGGTGACTTCGGTGTAGACGGCCATTGCCTGCTAGCGCGCACCCTCGGTCTGCAGCGCGCCCGGCAGCTTGAAGGTGATGGTCTCCTCCGCCACCACCACCTCCTCGATGGCCAGCGTGAAGCGCTCGCGCAGCCGGGCGAGCACCTCCTCCACCAGCACCTCGGGCGCGCTGGCGCCCGCGGTGACGCCGATGGTCGTGAGCCCCTCGGCCAGGGACAGGTCGAGGTCCCGCCCGCGCTGCACCATCACCGCCCGCGGGCAGCCTGCGCGCTCGGCCACCTCGACCAGGCGCAGCGAGTTGGAGGAATTGGGCGCCCCCACCACCACCATCAGCTCCGCCCGGTCGGCGATCGCCTTCACCGCCGCCTGGCGGTTGGTGGTGGCGTAGCAGATGTCCTCCTTGGCCGGCGCATGGATCTCGGGGAAGCGCTCGCGCAGCGCCGCCACGATGTCGAAGGTGTCGTCGACCGAGAGGGTGGTCTGGGTGATGAAGGCGAGCGGCACGCCACCCGGCACCGGGGCGGTGCGGGCCTGCGCCTCGTCCTCGATCAGGGTGACGGTGCCCTCGGGCAGCTGGCCCATGGTGCCGACCACCTCCGGATGCCCGGCATGGCCGATCAGCAGGATGTGCCGGCCGCGGCTGAAATGCTGCTCCGCCTCGCGGTGCACCTTGCTGACCAGCGGGCAGGTGGCGTCGAGGTAGAAGAGCTTGCGCCGGCTCGCCTCGGCCGGGACCGATTTCGGCACGCCATGGGCGGAGAAGACGACGGGCGCGTCGTCCGGCACCTCGTCCAGTTCTTCCACGAAGATGGCGCCCTGCCGCTCCAGGCTCTCGACCACGAAGCGGTTGTGGACGATCTCGTGCCGGACATAGACGGGGGCGCCGTAGCGGCGGATCGCCTCCTCCACGATCTTGATCGCGCGGTCCACGCCGGCGCAGAAGCCGCGGGGGCCGGCGAGAAGGACGTTCAGCCGGGGCAGGTTGCGCTCGGGCGCATCGGGGTGCAGGTCCATGGTGCCTCTCGCTCGCTGGCGCTATTTGCCGTGCCGAAGGGCCGGCGGGCACAGTGGGCGGGGCGCACACTAGCGGCCCGCCGTCCGGGCTCAAGGGGGATATGGTGATGCGGTCGAGTCTTGTCCTGTTGGCGCTGCTTCTGGCCGGGTGTGGCGCCGGCACCGGCACCCAATTGCCCATCGCCTGCCCGAATCCGGGCCTGCTGGGGGAGGGGGCGGACCTCACCCGCTATCGCGCCGGCGGCCCGCAGGACCTCACCGGCCTCGACTACGATGCCCGGCTGGTCAGCATCAACGGTTCCTGCAAGGCCGGGCGGGGCGAGCGCAGCATCGACGTGCAGATGACGGCCGGCTTCTCGGTCGAGCGCGGCCCGGCCTCCGAGGGGCGGGCGGTCGAGCTGCCCTGGTTCGTCGCCGTGCTCGATCGGGGGACGGATACCATCCTCAGCCGGCAGAATTTCACCGACAGGGTGGTCTTCGGCCGGAACGAGACGCGGGCCTCGGTCAGCAGCGCGCCGGTCTCCATCTCCCTGCCGGTCGGGGCGAATCGGCGGGCGGGGGATTACCGGATCCTGGTCTCCTTCCAGCTCGACGAGCAGGACCTGGCGCTCAACCGCCGCCGCGGGCCGCGCTGAGCGCCTGCAACGCGCCATTGCGCCCGCAGCCCCTGCCGGGGTAGAGAGGCGCACCCGCAGATACCGCGCGGGAGAGAGGGGCGGTTTCGCCCCCGCCGAAGGCGCAACCGGCCCCCGGAAACGCTCAGGCAGAAGGGCCGCGCGGAGAAGGGGCCTCTGGAAAGCCTGGTGCCGCAAGGCACCGGCACCGAAGGAGTAAGGCCCGGCCCAAGGCCGGCAGCCGAATCTCTCAGGTTCACCGGACAGAGGGGGGCCACGGACTTCAACTCACGCCGCAGATGCGGTCGGGGGACCCGTGGCCGAGACCGATACACTGCTCGAGACGCCGCTCGCCGGCCTGCACCGCTCCCTCGGGGGGCGGATGGTCGCCTTCGCCGGCTATGCCATGCCGGTCCAGTACCCGGCAGGCATCATGGCCGAGCACCTGCATGTGCGCAGCGCGGCCGGCCTCTTCGACGTCTCCCATATGGGCCAGGCCGAGCTGGTGGGCGCCAATGGGGTCCAGGATGCCGCGGCGGCGCTGGAGCGGGTGACGCCCGCCGACATCCAGGCGCTGAAGCCCGGCCGCCAGCGCTACGGCCTGCTGATGACGCCGGAGGGCGGCGTCTTCGACGACTTCATGGTGGCCAATCTCGGCGACCGGCTGCTCCTCGTCGTCAATGCCAGCCGCAAGCATGACGATTTCGACCTGGTCGAATCGGTGCTGCCTGCGGGCGTCCGCCTCAACCGCCTGCCGGACCGGGCCCTGCTGGCGCTCCAGGGGCCGGGCGCCGCGCCGGCCATGGCGCCGGTGGCCCCGGCGCTGACGGCACTCTCCTTCATGGGGATCGCCCGGGCGGAGATCGGCGGCATCCCGGTGATTGCCAGCCGCAGCGGCTATACCGGCGAGGATGGCTGGGAGATCAGCGCCCCGGCCGAATCCGCCGAGGCGCTGGCGAAGCACCTGCTGAGCCTGCCCGGCGTCCAGCCGGCCGGCCTCGGCGCCCGCGATTCGCTCCGCCTCGAGGCGGGGCTCTGCCTCTACGGCACCGATATCGACGAGAGCACCAGCCCGGTCGAGGCGGCGCTCACCTGGTCCATCGGCAAGCGCCGGCGCATGGCCTGGGACTTCCCCGGCGCCGAGCGGGTGCGGGAGGAGCTGGCGAACGGCACCGCCCGGGTCCGCGTCGGCCTCCGCCCGGAAGGACGCCAGCCCGCCCGCGGCGAGACGATGATCCACGCCCCGGGCGGCGAGACCATCGGCAGCGTCACCTCCGGCGGCTTCGGCCCCTCGCTCGGCGGGCCGATGGCCATGGGCTATGTCGCCCGCCCCCATGCCACCGATGGCACCCCCATCGAGTTGATCGTGCGCGGCCGGCCGCTCGCGGCCCGCATCGCGCCCATGCCCTTCGTTCCCCACCGCTACGCCCGCTGAGGACACCGACCCATGCCAGAGCTGAAATACACCCAGGACCATGAGTGGGTGCGGCCCGAGGGCGACGCCGCCACCATCGGCATCACCGACCATGCGCAGAACGCCCTCGGCGACGTGGTCTTCGTCGACCTGCCCGAGGTCGGGCGCGAGGTCGCGGCCGGCGAGGCGATCGCCGTGGTGGAGAGCGTGAAGGCCGCCTCTGACGTCTATGCCCCGATCGCCGGCCGCATCGTCGAGGTGAATGCGGCGCTGACCGACGACCCGGGCCTCATCAACCGCGAGCCGACCGGCGAGGGCTGGTTCTTCAAGATCGAGCCGGCCGACCCGGCCGCCGTCGCCGCGCTGATGGACGAGTCCGCCTACGCCGCCTTCGTGGACAGCCAGGCATGAGCGCCCTCGCCGAGCTTGCCGCTCTCGAGGAGGGCACGGAGTTCGCCCGCCGCCATATCGGCCCGGGGCCCGATGACGTCACCGAGATGCTGCGCGTCGTCGGCGCCGAGAGTCTCGAGGAGATGGCCAGCCGCACCGTGCCGGCCGCCATCGCCGGCGCAGACCTCTCCGCCCTGCCGCCGCCGGCGACGGAGGCCGAGGTCATCGCCGAGCTGCGCGCCCTCTCTGAGCGCAACAGCCGGGTGAAGTCGCTGATCGGCCTCGGCTATCACGGCACCCATACCCCGCCGGTGATCCTGCGGAACGTGCTGGAGAATCCTGGCTGGTACACCGCCTACACGCCCTACCAGGCGGAGATCGCCCAGGGGCGGCTCGAGGCGCTGGTGAATTTCCAGACCATGGTGACAGACCTCACCGGCCTGCCGGTCGCCAATGCCTCCCTCCTCGACGAGGGCACGGCGGCGGCGGAGGCGGTGGCGCTCGCCCAGGCTGCGCATAAGGGCAAGTCGACCACGCTGCTGGTCGCCGCCGACCTGCACCCGCAGACCCTCGCGGTGGTGCGGACGCGGGCGGAGCCGGTCGGCCTCCGCGTCGTGGTGGTGCCGCCATCCGGCATCGCCGAGGCGGCCGCGGCCGAGAAGCCCTTCGCCCTGCTGCTGAACTATCCCGGCACCACCGGCGAGGTGCGCGACCTCGCCCCCGAGATCGCCGCGGTGCAGGCGGCGGGGGGCCTCGCCATCGTCGCGGCCGACCCGCTCTCGCTCTGCTTGCTGACGCCGCCGGGCGAGATGGGCGCCGATGTCGTCATCGGCAGCACCCAGCGCTTCGGCGTGCCGCTCGGCTATGGCGGGCCGCATGCCGCCTACATGGCGGTGAAGGACCCCCTCAAGCGCCTGCTGCCCGGCCGGCTGGTCGGCGTCTCGGTCGATGCCGCCGGCAACCCGGCGATGCGCCTCGCGCTCCAGACCCGCGAGCAGCATATCCGCCGCGAGAAGGCGACCTCCAACATCTGCACCGCGCAGGTGCTGCTCGCCGTCATGGCCGGCATGTATGCCGTCTGGCACGGGCCGGAGGGGCTGGCGCGCATCGCCCGCCGGGTGAACCTCCAGGCGCGGCTGCTGGCCGATGCGGCGCGGCGCGGCGGCTTCACGCTGCGGCACGGCGCCTTCTTCGACACCATCGCCATCGAGGCCGGGGAGCGGGCCGATGCGCTGATGCAGGGCGCGGTCGCGCGCGGCTTCAACCTCCGGCGCGCAGAGGCGGGCTGCGTCTCCATCGCCCTCGACGAGACGGTGACGCGCGAGGAGCTTGCCGCGCTGGCCGAGCTGCTCGGCGGCGGCGCGCTCGAGTCGCTGCGCCCGGAGGCCAGCCTGCCCGAGGCGCTCGCCCGCCGCTCCTCCTACCTCGCCGCCGAGGTCTTCCGCAGCCATCACTCCGAGCATGCGATGCTGCGCTACCTCAAGCGGCTCGAGGACAAGGACGTCGCGCTGAACCGCAGCATGATCCCGCTCGGCTCCTGCACGATGAAGCTGAACGCGACGGCGGAGATGATCCCGATCACCTTCCCCGGCTTCGCCAACATCCATCCCTTCGCGCCGGAGGACCAGGCGGAGGGCTATTTCGAGATGATCAAGCGGCTGGAGTCCTGGCTCTGCGCCGTCACCGGCTTCGCTGCCGTCTCGCTCCAGCCGAATGCCGGCAGCCAGGGCGAATATGCGGGGCTGCTCGCCATCCGCGCCTGGCACCGTGCCCAGGGCAATGACCAGCGGGATGTTTGCCTCATCCCGAGCAGCGCCCATGGCACCAATCCGGCCTCGGCGGTGATGGCGGGGATGAAGGTCGTCGTCGTCGGCTGCGACCGCGACGGCAACGTGGATCTCAAGGACCTGGAGGCCAAGGCCGCGCAGCATGCCGACAGGCTCGCCGCGCTGATGGTCACCTACCCCTCCACCCATGGCGTCTTCGAGGAGCAGATCAGGGAGATCTGCGGCCTGATCCACCGTCATGGCGGCCAGGTCTACATGGACGGCGCCAACATGAACGCCCAGGTCGGCCTGACCTCGCCGGCCGCCATCGGCGCCGATGTCTGCCACCTGAACCTGCACAAGACCTTCTGCATCCCGCATGGCGGCGGCGGCCCGGGCGTCGGCCCGATCGGCGTCGCGGCCCACCTGGCGCCGCACCTGCCGAACCACCCCTTCCACCGCGGCGCCGGCCCGGCGACGGGCTATGGCCCGGTCTCCTCGGCGCCCTTCGGCAGCGCCGCCATCCTGCCCATCTCCTATGCCTATATCCGCATGATGGGCGCCGAGGGGCTGACGCGGGCGACTGCGGTTGCCATCCTCTCCGCCAACTACATCGCCCGGCGGCTGGAGGGGCACTTCCCCGTGCTCTACCGGGGCCTGCGCGGCATGGTCGCGCACGAGTGCATCCTCGACTGCCGCGGCTTCCAGCAGGGCGGCGGCGTCCTGGTCGAGGACATCGCCAAGCGGCTGATGGACTACGGCTACCACGCGCCGACCATGTCCTGGCCCGTCTCCGGCACGCTGATGGTGGAGCCGACCGAGAGCGAGCCGAAGGAGGAGCTGGACCGCTTCTGCGACGCCATGATCGCCATCCGCGCCGAGATCCGCGCGGTGGAGCAGGGCCGCGCCGACCGCGCCGACAACCCGCTGAAGAACGCGCCCCACACCGCCGCCGAGGTCATGGCGGAGGAGTGGACGCACCCCTACAGCCGGGAGGAGGCGGCCTTCCCGCTGCACTTCGTCCGCGCGCACAAGTACTGGCCGCCGGTGAAGCGCGTGGACAACGTCCATGGCGACCGCAACCTGGTCTGCACCTGCGCGCCGCTCGAGGCCTATGCGGAGCGGATGCACCTCCAGGCCGCGGAGTGACGCCGAGGCCCTGGCGGCGGACGGGCAACCGCACCGTCCACCGCGACCGCTGGGTCCATCTCCGCGCCGAGGCCTGGGAGACCGGGGCCGGCGCGGTGCTCGACCCATGGTACATGCTCGACTGGCCGGATGTGGTGAATGTCGTGGCGCTGACGCCGGAGGATGGGCTGGTGCTGGTCCGCCAGTTCCGCCCCGGGCTCGGGCGGATGGCGCTGGAGCTCCCCGGCGGGATCGTGGAGCCAGGGGAGGCCGACCCGGTCGCCGCCGCCCGCCGCGAATTCACCGAGGAGACGGGATACGACGCCCCCGCCTTCCGCCTCGTCGCCACGCTGCGGAACGACCCGGCCCATGCCGGCAACCGCGTCCATGTCGTCCTTGCGGAGGGGGCTGTCCCGACCGCCGCCCAGCGCCTCGACCATGGCGAGGAGATCGCGGTTGAGGTCCTGCCGCTGGCCACAATCCTCGCGGGTCTCGCCGAGGGATTGATCGGCAATGCCAACCATGTCGGCGGGCTCTTGCTCGCTTTGCGGGAAAGCGGTCGGATGGGCCCCTGACGGGAGGGGTGCTGCCATGCCGCATGTCTTCACCGCTGCGCACGCCGCGCGGCTGCCGAGCATGTCCGGCCGGATCTCGGTCGACATCTTCCGGCACGGCTCGCTCGACGTGCGCTGGTACGCCCCCTTCGGGATGGACAACCAGACGCCGCATGACCGCGACGAGGTCTATGTCGTCGCCTCGGGCGAGGGCCATTTCCGCTGCGAGGGCGAGCTGACGCCTTGCCGCGCCGGCGACCTGATCTTCGCCCCGGCCGGCAGCGAGCACCGGTTCGAGGATTTCTCGGCCGATTTCGGCGCCTGGATGATCCTCTGCGGGCCCAAGGGCGGCGAGGCCCCCTGAACCGCCGCCGGCACGCCGCGTTTCGCCCGGGTGAAGCTTCCCGGGACCCGATGCAGCGCCGCCCCCTCCTTGCCCTTGCCGGGCTTGCCACCCTGGGGGCAGCCCCGGCTCCCATGATCCGCGACACCTGGACCGACCCGGCCCGCAACCGCAGCCTGCCGGTGCTCATCCGCCTGCCCGATGCGGAAGGCCCGGCCCCGGCCGTGCTGGTCTCCCACGGCCTGGGCGGCTCGCGGGAGGGGCTCGCCTATCTCGGCCAGGCGCTGGCCGAGGCGGGCTTCCTCGTCCTCCATATCCAGCATCCGGGCACCGATGCCGGCATCTGGCAGGGCCGGGCGGATATCTCCACCGCCATGGCGGCGGCGGTGCTCGACACCGGCCAGGCCTTCGCCCGGCTGCAGGACGGCATCTTCGCCTTGGATGAGGTGACCCGCCGCCCCGGCCTGCGGGAGCGGGTGGATGCGCAGCACCTCGCCATCGCCGGCCATTCCTACGGCGCCTGGCTGGTGCAGCACCTGCTCGGCCAGCGCCTGCCCGGCGGCGATTACGGCCTCACCCTGCCGGATGCGCGGCTGAAGGCGGGCATCGCCCTCTCGCCCATCCCGCCGCGCGGCCTGTCGCCCCGCTTCGCCTTCGGCCGCATCGCCCGGCCGATGCTGCATGTCACGGGCACGCTCGATTCCGGCTTCATCGACGGCGCCACGGCCGAGGATCGCACGCTGCCCTTCCGCTCGATCAGCGGCCCGCCCCAGGCGCTGGCCGTGCTCGCCGGCGCGACCCATGCCGCCTTCGCCGATGAGCGCGCCGCCGGCCCGCGCTGGGCGGACCCGGCCTTCCACGGCCGCACGGCGGGGCTGGCCGTGGCCTTCCTCCGCGCCGCGCTGCTCGGCGATGCCAGGGCGCGCGCGGCGCTGCTCGCCGGCATGCCCGGCCTGCTGGCGCCGGGCGACCGCCTCACCTGCAAGGATTTCGGCTGATGGCAGACAAGACCCCGACCGGTGCCGCCGAGCGGATGAACACCGCCGACCCCAGCTCGAAGACGACCGCCGAGAAGGTCCAGCAGGGCGGCACCACGGCCAACCCGAAGGCGAAGGTGCCGTCGGACCTCTACCCCGATCCGCCCGGCGTCACCGACAGCACGCCGGGCGGGCGCGACGACTGAGGCGCTGAAGCGCAACCCGCGGATGGTGCCGCGGTGACTGGCCAAGCCAGGCTGCACCCATGCAACACGCACCGCAGATGACATCCCGCGACTGGGCCTTGCTGGTCGCGCTTTCCGTCCTCTGGGGCGGCTCCTTCTTCTTCGTCGGGGTGGCGGTGCGGGAATGGCCGCCGCTGCCGATCGTGCTGCTGCGCGTGGCGATCGCCGCCGCGGCGCTCTGGGGCCTGGTTGCGGCGCTGCGGCTTCCGGTGCGGCACGACCGGGCGGCGCTCCTGACCTTCGCCGGCATGGGGCTGCTGAACAACGCCATCCCCTTCGGCCTCATCGTATGGGCGCAGGGCAGCCTGCCCTCGGGCGTCGCTTCCATCCTGAACGCCACGACGCCGCTCTGGGGCGTGCTGGTCGCCCATCTGGCGGGGGCCGAGCGGGCGACGCCACGCCACGTCGCGGGCGTGCTCGTCGGATTTGTCGGCGTCGCGGCCATGGTCGGCGCGGACCTGACAGAGGGCCTGTCGGGCCACGCCCTGGCGACGGCGGCGATGCTGCTCGCAACCGCTGCCTATGCCCTGGCCGGGCTGTTCGGCCTGCGGGTCCGCGCACTCGGCATCCCACCGCTGGTCGCGGCAGCCGGCCAGACCACGGCCTCGACCCTGCTCCTGCTGCCGCCGGTGCTGATGCTCTCGCCGCCCTGGGGCCTGCCGGTGCCCTCGCTCGCGATGGCGGCGGCGCTGGCGGGGCTTGGCCTGCTCTCCACCGCGCTCGCCTACCTGCTGTATTTCCGGCTGCTGGCCTCGGCCGGGCCGGTCAACCTATTGCTGGTGACCCTGCTGGTGCCGGTCTCCGCCATCCTGCTCGGCGCGCTGGTGCTGGGGGAGGCCTTGGCGCCCCGCCATGCGCTCGGCATGGCGGGGGTTGCGGCAGGGCTGGCGCTGATCGACGGGCGCCTCGTCACCCGCCTGCGGGGCCGAGGCGCGGCGGCTTGATCCCCGCCAGCTCGCACTGCGCGTCGAGCATCGCCGAGAAATCCTTCTGCCCCCAGCCGCGGCCGCGGGCGCTGCTGAAGGCCTCCCGCGCGATCGCCGCCACCGGCAGCGTCACCTTCGCCGCATTCGCCGCCTGCACGATCAGCGACAGGTCCTTGTGCGCGAGGTCGATGGCGAAGCCCGGCTCCGTGTCGCCCGCCAGCACCTTGTTCGGCCAGTTCACCTTGAGCTGGCCGTTGGTCGCCGTCGTCCCGTGCAGTACCTCGAGCGTCTTCCCGAGGTCGAGGCCGAAGGCGGCGGAGAGCGACAGCGCCTCGGCATTGAGCTGGCAGAGGATGATGGCGAGGTAGTTGTTGACCAGCTTGGTGCGCGTGCCCGCGCCCGGCCCGCCGCAATGGTGGATGGTGCTGCCCATCGCCTCCAGCAGCGGCTTCACGCGGGCGAAGTCGGCCTCGCTCGCGCCCACCATGAAGAGCGATTCGCCCCGGTCGGCATGCCAGGCGAGCCGCCCGACCGGCGCGTCGACGAAGCCGATGCCGCGCGCCGCGCAGGCGGCCGCCAACGCATCCGTCGTCTCCGGGTCGACCGTCGACATGTCCATCACCAGCCCGCCGGGCTTGATATTCGCCAGGATGCCGTCGGTGCCGAGGATGGCGGCCTGCACCTCCCGCGGCCCGGGCAGCATGGTCAGCACCACCTCGCTTGCCTGCGCCACCGCCGCGGCGCTGCCGGCCGAGGCGGCGCCCAGCTCCTCCAGCGCCGCCACCGGCCCCGGCGCGATGTCGTGCACCGTCATCGGATGCTGCTTGCGGCGGATGTTGGAGGCCATGCCGCGGCCCATCCGCCCCAGCCCGATGAACCCGATCCTGTCGCTCATGCGTCGTCTCCCTTGCGCCGGGGAGACTGGCATTGCACCGCAGGCGCGGAAAGCCATCCGCTCGTTGCGCGAGGCGGGTATTCCGCGCAATCTGGGCCCAGGAAACGAACCAGGGGAGAGCTTCCGCATGAATCGCCGCCGCTTTATCGCGACGGGTGCCGCCGGCACGGCCGGCGCCGCTGCACTGGCCACGCCGAACCTCGCCTCCGCCCAGCCGCGCATCCGCTGGCGCTGCCCGGGCAGCTTCCCGAAATCCCTCGATACCCTTTGGGGCACGCAGGAATTCATCGCCAGGCGCGTCTCGGAGATGACCGACGGCGCCTTCCAGATCCAGATCTTCGGCCCCGGCGAGCTTGTGCCGGCGCTGCAGGTGCTCGATGCCGTGGGCAACGGCAATGTCGAATGCGGCTACACCAGCGCCTACTACTATCTCGGCAAGGACCCGTCGCTCGCGATCGCCACCTGCATCCCCTTCGGCCTGTCCTCGCGCCAGCACTGGGCGTGGCTGACCCATGGCGGCGGGCGGGATCTCTATGCCGAGGTCTATCGCGACCAGGGCGTCGTCGGCATCCCGGCCGGCAACACCGCGGCGCAGATGGGCGGCTGGTTCAGGAAGGAGATCAAGTCGGTCGAGGACCTGAAGGGGCTGAAATTCCGCATCGCCGGCTATGGCGGCAACGTGCTGGGCAAGCTCGGCGTGGTGCCGCAGCAGATCGGCGGGTCGGACATCTATCCGGCGCTGGAGCGCGGCGTGATCGACGGCGCCGAATGGGTCGGGCCCTATGACGACGAGAAGCTCGGCTTCAACCGCGTCGCCCAGTTCTACTACTATCCGGGTTGGTGGGAGTACTCGCCCTCCATCGACATGATGGTCAATGCCCGCGCCTATGACGAGCTGCCGGCGCAGTACAAGGCGGTGCTCAACGCCGCCTGCACCGAGGGCTGGCACTGGATGGCCGCGCGCTACGACGTGCTGAACCCGGCCGCGCTCCGCCGCCTGATCGCCTCCGGCACCCAGCTCCGCGGCTTCCCGCGCGACGTGCTGACCGCCTGCTACAGGGCGAGCCAGGACCTCTACTCCGAGATCGGTGCGCAGAATCCCCGCTTCAAGCGCATCCACGAGAAGTGGGACGCCTTCCGGCTGGAGCAGACCCAGTGGCTGCGGGTCGCCGAGGATTCGCTCGGCAACTTCCTCGCGGCGGCGACCGCGCAGCGTTAGGACCAACCCGGTCAGGTGGAGCCGCCTGACCGAATCCATCGCCTCGGCCCGGTCCGCCGCTGGAGCGGGGCCAGGCAGGGCCGGCCCGACATTGGGCTGGCCTGAATGCTCCAAACGTGTGGCGAAGGTGGCCCGGGTGCCGCCTTCGCCGATTTCGCCTTCGTCGGTCCCGCTTTCCCTGGCTAGACTTCCGGCAGGCCAACCATCCGAGAATGGCCAGCAAGACCGCTAGGGAGACGTCCATCATGAATCGCCGTGGCCTTCTCGCCGCGAGTGCCGCCGCGCCGGTACTCGCTGCCCCGAGCCTTGCCTCCGCCCAGCCGCAGGTCCTGTGGCGCTCGGCCGGGAGCTTCCCGAAATCGACCGATGTGCTCTGGGGCGTGCAGGAGATGATCTCCCGCCGCGTGGCGGAGCTGACCGGTGGTGCCTTCCAGATCCGTCCCTTCGCTGCCGGGGAGCTGGTGCCGGCCCTGCAGGTGATGGACGCGGTCGGCGGCGGCACGGTGGAGTGCGGCTATACCGCCGCCTACTACTATATCGGCAAGGACCCGACGCTCGGCTTCGGCACGGTCATGCCCTTCGGCCTCAACGCCCGCCAGCAACAGGCCTGGATCCATCAGGGCGGCGGCGCGGAGCTGATGCAGGAGGTCTATCGCGACCAGGGGGTGGTGGCGCTGCCCTGCAGCAATACCGGGGCGCAGATGGGCGGCTGGCTGCGGAAGGAAATCCGCAGCGTGCAGGACCTGAACGGGCTGAAATTCCGCATCGCCGGCATCGCCGGGACGGTGCTGACCAAGCTCGGCGTCGTCGCGCAGCAGCTCGGCGCGGCGGATATCTACCCGGCGCTCGAGCGCGGCGTGGTGGATGGCGCCGAATGGGTCGGGCCGCATGACGACGAAAAGCTCGGCCTCGCCCGGGTCGCGCCCTACTACTACTACCCGGGCTGGTGGGAGCCCTGCTCCCAAGGCGACCTGATGGTCAATGCCCGGATCTGGGAGGCGCTGCCGAGGCAGTACCAGCAAGTGCTCGAGGTGGTGGCCGGCGAGACCACCGTCTGGAGCACCTCGCGCTACGACATGCTGAACATGCAGGCGCTGCGGCGGCTCGTGGCCAGCGGCACCCAGCTTCGCGCCTATCCGCGGGAGGTGCTGGCGGCCTGCCACAAGGCGACGCAGGAGACCTATGCCGAGATCGGCGAGCGCAACCCGCGCTTCAAGCGCGTGCACGCGCAGTGGGACCGCTTCCGCCGCGACACGCAGAGTTGGTTCCGCGTGGCGGAGGACAGCAGCGCCAATTTCCTCTCCTTCGTGGAGCGGAGCTGAGGCGATCGGGCCCGGGGAGCGAACCGCTCTCCCCGGGCCCCGGCCTCGCTTATCGCGCCGGCATCCGCACCAGGCGGAGCTGGATGTAGTTGTCCGCCGTCTGCGGCACCTCGACCCCCTGCCGCGCCGCCCAGACGATCTGCTGCTGGTGCAGCGGGATGTAGGCGACATCCTCCTGCAGCAGCTTGCTCGCCTGGCTGATCAGCGCCTGGCGCTTCGCAACATCCGTCTCCACCGCGATCTGGTCGACCAGCGTGTCGAATTGCGGGTTCGCATAGCCGCCATTGTTGAAGACGCCGCGGCTGCCGTTGCGCGAGCCCGCCAGGCTGAAGAGCGCGTTGTGCGCGTCCGACGTCGCCGGCGTCCAGCCCAGCATGTAGAAGCTGGTGTTGTAGCGCGGCGCGTTCACCTCGGCGAAGAAGCGCGCCCGGGTCTGGGCGTTCAGCGTCACGCGGATGCCGATGCGGGCCAGCATCGAGACCGTCGCCGTGCAGATCGCCTCGTCGTTGACGTAGCGGTCGTTCGGGCAGTCCATGGTGACGCCGAAGCCGTTCGGGTAGCCGGCATCCGCCAGCAGCTTCCTGGCCTGGTCGATGTTGACCGCCGGCCGCGCGTCATCCGCCTCGACGAAGCCGTTCACCCCCGGCCCGTAGAGCAGGTTGGACGGCCGCGACTGGCCGCGCATGACGGTGCGCTGGATGGCGGTCACGTCGATCGCCAGCAGCATGGCGCGGCGCACCCGGACATCCTGGAAGGGATTCTTGCCCTGCACGTCGGACTTCAGCAGCTGCGGCCGCATCTGGTCCATGCCGAGGTAGATGGTCCGCAGCTCCGGCCCCTGGATGATGCGGACGCCCTGGGTGTTGCTGATCCGCGTCACGTCCTGCGGCGGCACGGTGTAGAGGAAGTCCACCTCGTTCGAGAGCAGCGCCGCGACGCGGGTCGCGTCATTGGCGATGATGTTCAGCTCGACGCGCTGGAGGTTGTGCGCCGGCTTGTCCCACCAGTTGGGGTTCGGCTGCAGCACCGTGCGGCGGTCCGGCTCCCGGCTCACCAGCAGGAAGGGGCCGGTGCCCATGGCGTTGCGCGTCGCGAAATTCTCCTCCCGCGAGGTCAGGTCGGCCGGGCGGGTGGCGTTGTTCTTCTCGGCCCAGGCCTTGGAGAACATGCCCCAGTTGGTGATCTCCTGGATCAGGATGGGGTTCGGCTGATTCGTCTCGAACTCCACCGTATGGTCGTCGACCTTGCGGATCTCCTTCACCGAGGCCAGCACCGACTGGATGTTGGAGCCGGGCGCCCGGGCGCGCTGGGCGCTGAAGACCACGTCATCGGCGGTGAAGGGCGTGCCGTCGCTGAACTTCACCCCCTGGCGGAGATGGAAGCGCCAGACGGTGGGCGAGGGCTGCTCCCAGCGCACCGCGAGCGCCGGCTCCGGCTGCATCTGCGCGTTCCGCCGCACCAGCGGCTCGTAGAAATTGGAGCCGAAGGCCAGCAGGAAGGTCTCCTGCCGGGTATAGGGATCCATCGAGTTGACGTCGCCATCATTGGCCCAGCGGAAGGTCTGGGCCTGGGCGGAGAGGGCGGTGCCGCAGAGCAGGGCGGCAGCCAGGGCGAAACGACGCATTGTTGCTTGGTCTCCCAGCGAGATCGACGGAGGGAACCTAGCCCGGAGTGCGTGGCCCGAAAAGCAGAACGGAGGCCTTTCGGCCTCCGTCCGCAACAATCAGCGAGGTGTGGCCGGCGTCAGGCACGCAGCCGCGCCGGCAGCCCCGCGACGGCGCTGTCGATCAGCGCCGCATCGGCCTTGGCGTCGATCCGCTCGGCGATGACGCTGCGCGCCGCCGCCACCGCGATGTCCGTCGCAGCACCCCGCACCTCGGCCACCGCCCCGGCTTCCGCCGCGGCGATGCGGTCGAGCGCCATGCGCTCGCGCCGCTTGGCCGAGGCTTCCGCCTCCGCCGCCGCGGCCTCGCCGACGCGCTGCGCCTCGGCCTGGGCACGGGCCAGCAGCTCCTGCGCCTCGGTCAGCGCCGCGGCCCGGTCGGCCTCAGCCTGTTTCAGCAGCGCCTCCGCCTCGACCCGCAGGCGGGAGGCCTCGGCGAGCTCGGCCCGCACGCGGTCCGCCTTCGCATCCAGCATCCCGGTGATGCGCGCCCAGGCCATCCGCCCGACGAGCAGGAAGAAGATGACGAAGGAGACCGCGACCCAGAATTTCGGGTCGAGCCAGAAGTGTTCGTAGTGATGCTCCATCAGGCCTGCCCCCGCGCCGCGAGCTCGCGCTCGACCGCCTTGGCCACGGCGGCGCTGTCGCTCCGGCCGATCAGCCGGGTCACGAGCGCATCCGCGGTGTCGGTCGCCACTTGGCGCAGCGCGCCCATGGCATTGTCCCGCGCCGAGGCGATCTGCCGCTCGGCCGCCTCGATCTGCGCCGCAAGCTTGGCGTTGAGCGCCTCGGCCCGCGCCGCGGCCTCGCCCTGCGCCTTCTGCGTCGCGGCGGCGATCGCAGCCTGCGCCTCGGCCCGCGCCTTGGCGGTGGCGGACTGGTGCTCGGCCATCGCCGCGTCGGCGCGCTGCTTCGCCGCCTGGGCGCTCTCGAGGTCGCCCTCGATCCGCGCCCGCCGCGCCTCCAGCACGCCTTCCACCTGCGGCAGCGCGTAACGCGCCATCACGTAGTAGAGGGCGCCGAAGATGATCAGCATCCAGACGACCTGTGCGATCGTCCAGGGATTGCCGAAATCCAGCTGCGGCATGCCGGCGCTGCTGGTCGCGCCCGGATGCTCGGACGCCACCTGCGCCATGGCGGGCAGGGTGGCGAGCGAGAGCAGGGCTGCGATCCGGATGGTCTTCATCATGCTCGTCTCCCTTGCATGCCGTAGGGGAGGCGGCCCACGGCCACCCCCCTCAGCGATGCTCAGGTGAAGAGGATGAGGAAGGCGATCAGCAGCGCGAACAGCGCCACCGCTTCCGTCAGCGCGAAGCCCAGGATGCCGATCGGGAAGACGGCGTCGCGGGCGGCCGGGTTGCGGGCCACGCTGGTGATGAGCGCGGAGAAGATGTTGCCGATCCCGAGACCGACGCCGAACAGCGCGATGACGGCGATACCGGCCCCGAGGGCCTTGGCGGCAGCGACTTCCATGTGAGTGTCCCTTCAGGGGTGGTGTGGTTGTGGAAGGTCCGAACGACGGCGGGCCTTAGTGCAGGTGCACCGCGTCGTGCAGGTAGATGCTGGTCAGGATGGCGAAGACATAGGCCTGCAGGAATGCGACCAGGATCTCGAACCCGACCAGGGCGACGTTCATCGCCATGGGCAGCACTGCGCCGACGAGGCCCAGCACGCCGGCCGCGGAGCCGATCATCACGACGAAGGTGGCGAAGACCTTCAGCATGACGTGGCCGGCGACCATGTTGGCGAAGAGACGGACGGAGAGGCTGATCGGCCGCGAGAGATAGGAGATGATCTCGATCGGGATGATCAGCGGGGCGAGCGCCTTGGGCGCCCCCTCCGGGAAGAAGTAGCTGAAGAAATGCGTGCCGTGGATGGCCAGCGCCACCACCGTCACCACCACGAAGACCAGCGCGGCGAGGGCGAAGGTCACCGCGATGTGGCTGGTGAAGGTGAAGGCATAGGGCAGCAGGCCGAGCATGTTGCCGAACAGGACGAACATGAAGATCGAGAAGACGAACGGGAAGTAGCGCTTGCCCTGGTCGCCCACCTGCCCGGTCACGATGCCATGGACGAACTCGTAGCCGCTCTCGGCCAGTGCCTGGAGCCGGCCCGGGACGATGTCGCGCTTCGCCGTGCCCCACATCATCAGCGCGGTGATGAGGCCGAAGGCGAGCAGCATGTGCGCGTTGGACTGGCTGAAGCGCACGGACTCGCCGAGGGCGCCCATGAACGGCACCAGCTGGAACTGGCTCAGCGCGTCGATAGCTTTGCCTTCAGCGGCCACTGCTGCCTCTCCCGTCGCGTCAGATCTTCCGGCCACTGCGCGGGTTGAACAGCCTGTAGATGTTCATGATTCCGGCAGCGGCGCCCGCCACGAAGAACAGCAGGAAAAGCCAGGGCTTCGTCCCGAGCCATCGGTCCAGCAGCAGCCCGATCCCGACCCCGACCACCAGGGCCGAGACCAGTTCGACGCCGACGCGGAACCCGATCCCCATCGGACCGGGCGGAAGACCCCCCTTGGCATCCCCGGTTGGCTTGTCGAGACCCTGGCGGGTCCGTGCTTCCCGAAGTCGCCGCTCGAAGTCGTCGCGCTCGTTCACCCTCGCTCCTCCGTCGGACCCCGGCGGAAGGCACGGGGCTCGTAAGGCCCCCCCCGCGGAGTGTCAATCCGTCGCGCGCCGCTATCGGCCGCAACCGCTGTTTTTTCAGCGCCTTCATGCGGCGGAGGGGCAGCCTACACCGCCTCGAAGGCGCCGCTCTGCTGCCGCCAGAGCCGGGCATAAACCCCGCCCTGCCGCAGCAGCCCCTCATGCGTCCCCTGCTCGGCGATCCTGCCGTGATCCAGCACCACCAGCCGGTCCATCCGGGCGATGGTCGAAAGCCGGTGGGCGATGGCGATCACCGTCTTGCCAGCCATCAACTCCGCCAGCTGCTCCTGGATCGCCGCCTCCACCTCGGAATCGAGGGCGCTGGTCGCCTCGTCCAGCACCAGGACCGGGGCATCCTTCAGCAGCACGCGGGCGATGGCGATGCGTTGGCGCTGCCCGCCGGAGAGCTTCACCCCCCGCTCGCCCACATGGGCATCGTAGCCCGCCCGCCCCCGCCAGTCCTGCAGCCCCTCGATGAACTCCCCGGCCGCGGCCCGGGCGGCGGCGGCCTCCACCTCCGCCATCCCCGCCTCCGGCCGGCCGTAGCGGATGTTCTCGCGGATCGAGCGGTGCAGCAGGGCGGTGTCCTGGGTGACGACGCCGATCGCGGCGCGCAGGCTCTCCTGCGTCACCCCCGCGATGTCCTGCCCGTCGATCAGGATGCGCCCGCCCTCGGGGCGGAAGAAGCCGAGCATGAGGTTCACGAGGGTCGACTTCCCCGCCCCCGAATGCCCGATCAGCCCCACCCTCTCCCCGGGCTTGATGGCGAGGTCGAGGCCCTGGATCACCCCTGCCTCCCGCCCATAGGCGAAGCGCACGCCCTCGAAGCGGATCTCGCCCCGCGGGACCTTCAGCGGCACGGCCCCGGGCGGGTCCGGCGCGGTGGGGGGGACGGCGATGGAGTTCATCGCCTCCTGCACCACGCCCAGATTCTCGAAGATCGCGGTGACGTTGAAGGCCACCCAGCCGGAGATGTTGGCGATCTGCCAGGCCATCGGCAGGGCCGTCGCCACCGCCGCCAGCCCGATCTGCCCGTGGCTCCAGAGCCAGATGCCGGTCGCCGCCGTCGCCGTCAGCATGCAGGCGTTCAGCGTCCCGAGCAGGAAGCCGTTCAGCGTGACGAGGCGCATCTGCCGCTGGAAGGCGGCGTTCAGCCCGAGCAGCCCCTCGCGGACGAAGGCATCCTCCTGCTCGGCCCGGGCGAAGAGCTTCACCGTCTGGATATTCGTATAGCTGTCAACGATCCGGCCGGTGAGCTGGCTGCGCTGGGCGCTCGCCTCGCGCGAGCGGTCCCGCATCCGCGGCACGAGGAAGCGCAGCAGCGTCGCATAGGCGCAGAACCAGACCGCGATCGGCATGGCCAGCCGCCAATCCGCCTCCGCCAGCAGGAGGAGCGCCGCGGTGCCGTAGACCAGGATGTACCAGACGGCGTTGACCACCTGCACCACGCTCTCGCGCAGCGCCGGCCCCGCCTGCATCACCCGGTTCGAGATGCGCCCCGAGAAATCCTCCTGGAAGAAGGGCAGCCCCTGGCGGACCACCCCCCAATGGCTCTGCCAGCGCACCAGCGAGGTGAAATTCCCGTTGATGCCCTGCTGGGTGATGAGGTTCTGCAGCAGCAACGCTCCCGGCCGCCCGACCAGCACCAGAGCCGCCATGCCGATGAGGCTCGGCCAGGCCTCGTCCCAGAGCCGGTCCGGCGCATGGCTGGTCAGCAGGGCGACCAGCCGGCCGATCATCGCCGGGATCGCGGCATCCATCAGCGCCACCAGCAGCCCGGCCAGGAAGAGCGCCGCGAAGAGCGCCCGCGCCTGGGAGATGAAGTGCCAGTAGAAGCCGGCCAGGCTGCGTGGCGGCGGCCCGTCCGGCACCGGGGTGCCGAGGATGCGCGCGGCGGGGGAGCCGGGAGGCGCGACCGGGTCGACGAGACGCTCGAAGAAGCGGAAAGGCATGCGGCAACAACGCGCTCCCCGGCGCCGGAGGTCAAGAACCGGCGCGGTCCCGCCCCGCTTGGGCTTCACGAAGCCGCGCGGCGAGGCGTCTCTTGCCGCCCGAGGTCGTTGCTAGCGCAATGATCTCCTTCTCGGCTTTCATGGCCGCCATCGGCCGGGCGCAATCCCTGCCGCTCTGGCTGCGCCTCCTCCTGACCGGACTGATCGTCGTCGGCGGCTTTGCCGTCCGCGAGGCGCTGGGCAGCCTGCTGCCGAGCACCAACATATTCCTCCTCCCCATTCTCGGCATCGCAATCAACGCGACGCTGTTCGGCGCCGCGGCTGGCCTCGTCGCCACCCTGCTCTCAGCTTTCTGGCTCATCTGGGCGTATCTGCCGCCCTATGGCAGCCTTGGCGTACAGGACTCGCGCCATCTCTGGGCGCTCGGCCTATTCGCCGTCATCAGCGTCTTCGTCAGCCTGGTGATCGGCACCCTGCAGGCCACCCTGCTGCGGCTGCGCGAGGCGCATGCGGCGCTGGCCCGCACCGATTCGCAGCGCCGCCTCCTGCTGCAGGAATTCCGCCACCGGACCCGGAACGACCTGCAGTCCCTCGTCGCCCTGCTGCTGCTGCGGGCCCGCTCCGCCCCCTCCTCAGCCGCCCAGGACGGGCTGCGCGAGGCAGCCGAGCACGCCCGGGCTCTGGCCCGCGTCCACACCCTCCTTGCCCAGGAGGCGATCCATGAGGACGATCCGACCCTGGTCGACAGCCGAGCCTTCGTCGAGGGCCTGGCGATGGAGCTCGCCCGCACCCATGCGACCGAGGGCTTGCGCCCGGTCGTGCTGACCGCCGAGGCGGAGGCGCATCCGCTCGATTCCGAGCGCGCCATCCTGGTCGGGCTGGTGCTGAACGAATGCGTCACCAACGCCCTCAAATACGCCTTCCCGGATGACCGCCCCGGCCGCGTGCAGGTGCGCTTCACCCGGCTCGACGGCCAGTTCCAGCTGACCATCGAGGATGACGGCACCGGCACGCCGCCGGAGGAGCAGACGGGCGGCAGCCGCGCCCGCCCGCTCGGCACCGGCCTCGGCACGCGGCTGCTGCGCGGCATGGCGGCGCAGCTCCGCGGCAGCTTCACCCGCGGCCCGGGGCCGGGCGGCGCCGGCACGTATGTGGACCTGCGCTTCCCCGCCAAGGCGCCCGGGGGCAGGGGCTGACGGCCTATTCCGCCGCCTGCTGGCCCTCGACCATCTCCACCGCACGGCCGAGATCGACGCTGAGCAGCCGGCTCACGCCGCGTTCCTGCATCGTCACGCCATAAAGCCGGTGCATCCGCGCCATGGTCAGCGGATGGTGGGTGACGATGAGGAAGCGCGTGCCGCTCTCGGCCGCCATCGCTTCCAGCAGGTTGCAGAGCCGCTCGACATTGGCATCGTCGAGCGGCGCATCCACCTCGTCCAGCACGCAGACCGGCGCCGGCTGGCAGCGGAACACCGCGAAGATGAGCGAGAGCGCCGTCAGCGCCTGCTCCCCGCCGCTCAGCAGGGAGAGGGCGGAGAGCTTCTTCCCCGGCGGCTCGGCATAGATCTCGAGCCCCGCCTCCAGCGCATCCTCCGAGCCGACCAGGGCCAGATGCGCCCGCCCGCCGCCGAAGAGCCGGCCGAAGAGGCCCTGGAACTCGGTGTTGACCCGGTCGAAGATGGTCCGCAGCCGCTCCCGCCCCTCGCGGTTCAGCGCGCCGATCGAGCCGCGCAGCTTGGCGATGGCGGTGCCGATCTCCTCCCGCTCGCGGGTGATGGTGGCGATGCGGGCCTCGATCTCCTCCATCTCCACATCGGCGCGGAGGTTGACGGGGCCCATCTCCTCCCGCTCGCGGGCCAGCCGCTCGAGCTTGCGCCGGGCGCGGTCCTCGGCGGCATCGGAGAGCTCCTCCGGCGCCGGCAGCGCCGCGCCCGCGCCGAGGCGTTCGGCGACGCGCTCCTCGACGGCGGCGGCCGCCGCCTCGGCCTGGCTCGCGGCCCCTTCGGCCCGGAGCTGCGCCTCGCGCGCCGCGGCGAAGGCGGCATCCGCGCCGCGCCGGGCCTCGGCCGCCGATTGCC
>CADCTD010000059.1 GCA_902805545.1 uncultured Craurococcus sp.
CGCCGCCGCCCGCGCCCGCGCCGGCCCGGCCGGACCTGCCCACGCGCCTCCGCCAATTCCTCGCCCCCGAGATCCAGCAGGGCCTCGTCACCGTGCTCGCCGACCCGAACCGCGTCATCGTCCGCATCCGCAACCGCGGCATGTTCGCCTCCGGCAGCGCAACGCTCGACCCTCGCTTCCTGCCCCTGATGAACCGCATCGGCGAGGCGCTGCGCGAGGAGCCGGGCAGCGTCCAGGTCCTCGGCCACAGCGACAACCAGCCGATCAGGACGGCCCGCTTCCCCTCCAACTACCACCTCTCCGCGGCGCGGGCGCAGGCGGCGGTCGATGTCATCGCCGCGGCCACGGGCGGCGACCGCGGCCGCTTCAGCTCCGAGGGCCGCGGTGAGAGCGAGCCCGTCGCCGCCAATGCGACGCCTGAAGGCCGCGAGGAGAACCGCCGCATCGAGGTCGTCGTGACCTATGGGAGCGTCCGCTGATGGAAGCGCTGCTCTCCGTCCTCGGCTCCGTCCCGGCGCTGGCCGGGCTGGTCGCGGCGCTGGCCATGGCCGCGCTCTTCTGGGTCTATGGCCCGCTGATCGGCGCCGGCGACTTTTTCCCGTTCGAATCCTTCATCCCGCGTCTGGTCCTGGCCTCGCTGCCGGTCATCGTTTTCCTTGTCACCGTCGCCATCATCGGCCTGCGCCGGGCGAAGCGCGACAAGGCGCTGGTCGCCGAGGCCGCCGCGCCCGACCCTTCGGCCCAGGCCAGCGCCGAGGAGGAGGCCGCGCTTCGCGAGAAGCTGACCGGCGCGCTCGCCGCGCTGAAGCAGGCGACCGGCGGCAAGGGCGGCTATCTCTACGACCTGCCCTGGTACGTCTTCATCGGCCCTCCCGGCAGCGGCAAGACCACGGCCATCGCCCAGTCCGGCCTCGAATTCCCCCTCGCCGAGGGCCGCGTCGCCGGCGTCGGCGGCACCCGCAACTGCGACTGGTGGCTGACCGACCGCGCCGTCCTCATCGACACCGCCGGCCGCTACACGACGCAGGACAGCGACGCGACGGCCGACAAGGCCGGCTGGGACCGGTTCCTCGCCATGCTCCGCCGCAACCGCCCGCGCCAGCCGCTTAACGGCGTGCTGGTCTGCTTCGGCGTCGACATGCTGAGCAAGCTGGATGCGCAAGGGCGCCAGGACCATGCCCGCGCCGTGCGCAAGCGGATCAAGGAGCTGGAGGAGAAGCTCGGCCAGCGCCTCCCCGTCTACCTGCTCGTCAGCAAGGCAGACCTGCTCTCCGGCTTCACCGAATTCTTCGACGACCTCGACAAGGAGACGCGCGCCCAGGTCTGGGGCATGACCTTCCCGCTCGAGACCGGGCCCGAGGGCTCCGCCGGCAAATTCGCCGCCGAATTCGGCGCGCTGATGACCCGCCTCCAGGCCCGCCTCCTGGAGCGCCTCCAGGCCGAGCGCGGCCCTTCCCAGCGTGCCGCGATCATGGCCTTCCCGGGCCAGGTCGCCTCGCTGGCCGATCCGGTCGGCGGCTTCGTCCAGGCCGCCTTCGGCGGCACGCGGCTCGACCCGGCGCCGATGCTGCGCGGTGTCTACTTCGCCTCCGGCACCCAGGAAGGCACGCCGATCGACCGCCTCACCGGCGCCCTCAGCCGCGCCTTCGGCCTCGACCCGCGCCGCCCCGTTGGCGTGCTCGGCCAGCGCGGCCGCAGCTTCTTCCTCGGCCGGCTGCTGCGCGAGGTCGTGTTCAACGAGGCCCGCCTCGCTGCCCGCGACCGTGCCGCGGAGCGCCGCCGCCGCCTGGTGGCGATCGGCGCCTGGTCGCTCGCCGCCGTCGTGACAATCGGCGGCCTCGGCTGGTCCTACAGCGCCTATACCGCCGAGCAGCGCCGCGCCGCCGCCCTCGAGGAGGCGCTGGCCAGGGCCGAGGGCGCTGGCCGCACCGTCCGCTTCGACCCGGTGCTGGACGCCAACCTCGCCAGCGCCCTGCCCTATCTCGACGCGGCGAGACCCCTGCCCGGCGCCGCCCGCACCCCCGGCGGCGGCCTCGGCCTGTCGCAGGAGGCCGAGCTGGCGACGGGCGCCGAGGCCGCCTATCGCCGCACGCTGGACCGGGTGATGCTGCCCCGCCTGCTGGCCGGCCTCGAGGCGCAGATCCGCGCCAACCTCCAGCGCCCCGACTACCTCTACGAGGCGACCCGGGTCTACCTGATGCTCGGCCGCCAGGGCCCGCTCGACAAGCCGCTGGTCCGCGAATGGCTGCTGGCCGATTGGCTCCGCAGCTTCCCCGGCGCCACCGGCGCGCCGCAGCGCGACGCGCTGCTCGGCCATCTCGACGCGTTGCTGGCGATGGACTTCTCCGCCTATCCGCTGGACGGCGCGCTGGTCGATGGCGCCCGCCGCGTCTTCTCCCGCCTGCCGATGGCCGAACGCGTCTATTCCCGCCTCCGTCCGCTCGGCCAGCAGCTCCGCCCCTGGACGCCGGCCGAGGCGGTCGGCCCCGCCGGCCAGCGCTTCTTCACCCGCGCCTCCGGCCGCCCGCTGACCGAGGGCGTGCCCGGCCTCTATACCGTCGACGGGCTCTACAAGGGGCTGATGCCCGCCCTCGGCGATGCCGTGCGCGGCGCCGCCGGGGAGGCCTGGGTGCTCGGCCCTGAGGCAAGGGCCGCCGGCGCCGAGGACCCGGCCCGGCTCGAAGCCGCCGTCCTCGGCCTCTATGCGGAGGAGTACGCCCGCGCCTGGCAGGCGATGCTCGACGACCTCGTCCTGCCGCCCTTCCGCAACCTGACGGACGCGGCCGAGGGGCTGAACGTGCTCGGCGCGCCCACTTCGCCCATCCGCGACCTGCTGCGGTCGGCGGCCCGCCAGCTCTCCCCCGGCACGCCGCCCGAGGGCTGGACCGCGCCTGGCCGCGGCGCCGAGGCGCAGCGCGTCCAGGCCGCGCAGGGCCAAGCCCCCGCGCCCACCGGCGCCGAGCCCGTCGCCCAGCTGGTCGAGACCCGCTTCCAGGCGCTCCGCACCGCCGCCGGCCAGCCGCTCGACGGCGTGCTGGCCATCGTCAACGAGCTCTATGTCCAGGTCGCCCGCCTCGCCTCCTCCCCGCCCGGGACGGTGGTGCCGGCGCCGACCGCCGGGCTCGACCCCGGCCAGCGCCTGCTCGCCGAGGCCGCCCGCCAGCCCCAGCCGCTGGCCCGCTGGCTCACCGCCCTCGGCCAGTCGACCGCGACGCAGCGGAGCGGCGGCGCCAAGGCCGCCATCGCCGCGGCCGGCGGCCAGGCGCTCGGCCCGGTCTGCCGCGCACTCGCCGACCCGCGCGCCATCCCCTTCCCCTTCCGCCGCGACTCGGCGCAGGACATGCCGGTCGACGACTTCGCCCGGCTCTTCGGCCCCGGCGGCGCGCTCGACCAGTTCTTCGCCCAATGGGTCCGCCCCTATGTGGACACCACCCAGCGCCCCTGGCGGCTGGTGGCGACGGCGGGCCTTGCCCCGCCGGTGACCCAGGCCGACGTGCTGCAATTCGAGCGCGCCCAGGCCATCCGCGACGCCTTTTTCCCCGGCGGCGCGATGATGGGCGGCCTCCGCTTCGAGCTGGTCCCGCAGGGCCTCGACCCGAATGCCCAGGGCGCGATCCTCGAGGTCGACGGCACCCGCTACGAGATGCCGCGCGGCGGCCCCGGCCGGCCCGTCCCGCTCGGCTGGCCGAGCCGCGGCAACCTGACCCTCAATTTCGAGCCGGCCTCCTCCGCCGGGCCGCTCGGCTTCGACAGTGGCTGGTCTGCCTTCAAGCTCGTCACCGGCCGGCAGGCGGCGCTCCAGGCGACCGGCCAGGCCGACCGGCTGCGGGCGACGGTGACTCAGGGCGACCGCTCGGTGGTCTTCGAGCTGCGCACCGGCAGCACGATCCACCCCTTCGGGCTGCGCGAGCTCCAGGAGTTCCGATGCCCGCAGCTCGCGCCGTGACGGGCCTCCATGGCAAGCTCCCGGCGCATGGGGATTTCGTGCGCCGCGCGCTGCCGCCCAGTTTCTGCGAGCCCTGGGACGCCTGGCTGCAGGCCGGCATGACCGCCGCGCGCGCGAGCCTCGGCGAGGCCTTCGACGCCGCCTGGGCAGGCGCCCCCGCCTGGCGCTTCGCCCTCCCCCCCGGCGCCTGCGGCCCGGAGGCGGTCGCCGGCGTCATGGCCCCCTCGATGGACAGCGTCGGCCGCCGCTTCCCGCTGACCCTCGCCGCCGCCGCCCCCGGCGTGCCGCTCTGGCCCGCCCCCTGGTTCGCCGCGCTGGAAGGCCTGCTCCGCCACGCCCAGGCCGAGGCGCTGACCGCCGACGCCCTGGCCGCCCTCCTCCCCGAACCCGGCGAGGCCGACCCCGCCGAGGCGCCCGAGCCCGGCTGGTGGACCGCGGGCGAGCCCGGCCTCGTCTGGCCGCTCGCGGCCCTGCCGGAGCCTTCCGAATTCGTCCTGCTGCTGGATGCCGAGCCATGAGCGCCTCCATCGAGCCCGGCCTCGTCTCCGACGCCGCGACCCATCCGGGAGCCGTGCGCAAACGGAACGAGGACAGCCTGGTCCATCGCCCCGATCTCGGCCTCTGGGCGGTCGCCGACGGCGCCGGCGGCCATGGCGCTGGCGATGTGGCCAGCCAGGCCGTCGCCGCCGCGCTGGAGGCCATCCCGCCCGGCCTCTCCGCCGCCGAGATCCTCGCCCAGGCCCGCCTCCGCCTCGCCGGCGTCCATGCCGAGCTCCAGGCCCAGGCCGTGGCGCTGGGCGAGGGGCGCATCATCGCCACCACCATCGTGCTGCTGCTCGCCCGCTACGGCCATTTCGCCTGCCTCTGGGCCGGCGACAGCCGCGCCTACCTGATGCGCGGCGGCATCCTGCAGCGCGTCACCCGCGACCATTCCCTGGTGCAGGAGATGGTCGACCAGGGCACGCTGACCGAGGCGGAGGCGGAGGCCCACCCGCAGGCCAATGTCATCCTCCGCGCCGTCGGCGCCTCGGGCGAGCTGGTGCTCGACAAGGTGAGCGGCCGCATCGCACCCGGCGACATGCTGCTGCTGTGCAGCGACGGGCTGTTCAAGGCGATGCCGGAGGAGGAGCTGGCCGTGATGCTCGCCCAGGGCGCGACGGCCGCCGCCATCATCGACGCCGCCGTCGCCCGAGGCGCCCGCGACAATGTCAGCGTGGTCCTGCTGCGCTACGCCTGAACGTCAGGCGGGCTCCTCCGCCGCCATCGCCAGCCGTGCCGCATGCGCCGCGGCGATGTGCGCCCGCGCCGCGGCCTCCGCCCCATCCGCATCCCCGGCGGCGATGGCAGCCACGATCCGCGCATGCTCCTGCCGCGCCGCCGCCGCCCGGCCGGGATAGGCGAGGGTCGTGGGCCCCAGCAGCAGCAGCGCATCGCCGATCGGCGCCAGCGCCCGCAGCAGGTAGCGGTTATGCGCCGCCTGGTGCAGCGCGCGGTGGAAGCGCCGGTTGTGCTCGGCGACGGCCTCCGCCGGCAGCTCCACCTCCGCCGCCACCAGCGCCTCCAGCAGCAGGATGTCGGGCCGCCCGGCCTGCCGCGCCGCCAGCCTCGCCGCCGTGCCCTCCAGCGCCTCGCGCATGCCGTAGAGCTCGGCGACCTCGGCATGGTCGTACTCGGCGACGCAGAGCCCGCCGCCGGGCCTGTGCGCGATCAGCCCCTCGGCCTGCAGCCGGCGGATCGCCTCGCGCACGGGCGTCCGGCTCATGCCGAGCCGCTCGGCCAGCTCCACCTCCAGCACGCGCTGGCCGGGCCGGAGGGTGCCGTTCCGCAGCCCCTCGCGGAAACGGTCATAGGCCTGGTCGGCGAGGCTTCCGGCGGCGCGCGGCATGGCCCTCCATACCGGCATTGACCGGGCGGGGCGAGGGGCTGAGCATCGCCCCATGCGCACCCTCCCCGCCTGGCGGTCCCTGCTCTATGTTCCCGCGACGCGGGAGAGCTTCATCGCCCGCGCGCATACCCGCGGCGCCGACGCCATCATCCTCGACCTCGAGGATGCGGTCGCCCCGGCCGAGAAGCCCGCCGCCCGCGCCGCCCTCGCCGCCGCCATCCCCCGCGTGACGCAGGGTGGCGCCGCCGCCTGCGTCCGCATCAACCGACCCCTTCGCCTCGCCGCCCTCGACATCGATGCGGCGGTTGCCGCCGGCGCCGACGCGCTGGTCCTCACCAAGCTGATGGGCCCCGACCACCTCCGCCTGCTCTCCGAGCTGATCGCCGAGAGCGAGGCCACCCACGGCGTCCCGGCCGGCCGCACGGGCTGCATCGGCCTGGTCGAGACCGCGGACGCCCTCTCCTCCCTCGAGGCCATCGCCCGGGCCGACCCGCGCCTCGTCGCCCTCGGTGCCGGCGGCGAGGACCTGGCGACCGATCTCGGCGCCGAGCCCTCGCCCGACGCGCTCTACCTGCCGAAGATGATGGCGCTGCTGGCCGCCCGCGCCGCCGGCATCCTGCCGCTCGGCTTCATCGGCACCGTCGCCGGCCTCGCCGATCCGGAGGGCTACCGGGCGATGCTCCGCCGCTCCCGCAGGCTAGGCTTCGCCTGCGCGAGCTGCATCCACCCCTCGCAGGTGCCACTCATCAACGAGGAATACGGCGACAGCCCGGATGCGGTGGAGCGTGCCCGCCGCCTGGTCGCCGCCTTCGAGGCCGGCCTGGCCCAGGGCCTCGGCGCCGTCGCCTTCGAGGGGGAGATGATCGACGAGCCGGTGGTGGAGCGGGCGCGGCGCCTGCTGGCCCGCACCCGCTGATCAGCCTCAGTCGGCGTACTGGCCCGCCGCCTGGATGATCGGCCGCCACTTGGCGATATCCGCCTGCCAGAACGCCCGGTGCGCCTCCGGCGTCGCCCGGTCCTGCGCGACGGGCGTGGTGCCGAGTTCGGTGAAGCGCGACACCACCCGCTCATCCCGCAGCGCCACCTGCAGCGCCTGGGAGAGCCGCTGCACCACCGGCGCCGGCGTGCCCTTCGGCGCATAGAGCCCATGCCACACGCTCACCTGGAAGGCCGGCAGCCCTGCCTCGGCCGAGGTCGGCACATTCGGCAGCGCCGGGATGCGGCTCTCGGTGGTGACGGAGAAGACCCGCAGCGCGCCGGCATTGATCTGCTCGGTCGTGTTGGTGGTCTGGTCGCACATCAGGTCAATGCGGCCGGACAGGATCTCCTGCATCGCCGGCCCCGTGCCGCGGAAGGGCACCGTCGTCATCGGCGCATCCACCGCCTTCATCAGCAGCAGCCCGCAGAGATGGCTCGCCGCCCCGATGCCGGCATTGGCGTAGTTGAGATTCTCCCGCTCCTTCCGGATCACCGCGATGGCCTCGGCGAGGTTGGTCGCCGGGAAATCCTTCTTGGCGACCAGCGTCATCGGCACTTCGGTGATCAGCCCGATCGTCTCGAACCCGCCGACCGGGTCATAGCCGAGCCGCCGGTAGAGCGTCGGCGTCGTCGCCATGCCGATGTGGTGCAGCAGCAGCGTGTAGCCATCCGGCCGCGCCTGCGCCACGCGCTGGGAGCCGATGGTGCCGCCCGCCCCGCCCGCATTCTCGACGACCACCGTCTGGCCGAGCTCGCGCCCCATGCTCTCCGCCACCAGGCGGGAGACCGTGTCGGTCGGCCCGCCGGCCGCGAAGGGCACGATGATGGTGATGGTGCGGCTGGGGAACTGCTGCGCCGCAACCGGTCCGGCGGCGAGCAGTGAAAGCGCCACCAGGGCGCGGCGGGCAATGCGGCTCATGAAGTTCTCCCGATACGACAGCGTTTCGTTGACGCCGCTTAGATGACATGGGGTTCACCGTGCAAGCCCCATTCATGAAAGCGGCACCCGGCCATCAACTCGGGGAACCGTCTCGCGTTCCGCCCGATCCGGGGGCGGGCTCAGGCATCCATCTTGAGGGCGGCGATGAAGGCGCTCTGCGGGATCTCGACCTTGCCGAACTGCCGCATGCGCTTCTTGCCCTCCTTCTGCTTGTCGAGGAGCTTGCGCTTGCGGCTGATGTCGCCGCCATAGCACTTGGCCGTCACGTCCTTCGACATGGCGGAGATGGTTTCGCGCGCGATCACCCGCCCGCCGATCGCCGCCTGGATGGGGATCTTGAAGAGCTGGCGCGGGATCAGCTCCTTCAGCCGCTCGCAGATCTGCCGGCCGCGCCGGTCGGCCTGGCTGCGATGCGCCATGAAGGACAGCGCATCGACCGGCTCGGCATTCACCAGGATCGAGATCTTCACCAGGTCGCCGGCCTCGTAGCCATCGACCTGGTAGTCGAAGCTGGCATAGCCGCGGCTGAGCGACTTGAGCCGGTCGTAGAAGTCGAAGACCACCTCGTTCAGCGGCAGCCGGTAGACCGCCATGGCGCGGGCGCCGACATAGGTCAGCTCCACCTGCCGGCCGCGGCGCTCGTTGCAGAGCGTCAGCACCGGCCCGAGATACTCGTCCGGCACCATGATGGTCGCCTTGATCCAAGGCTCCTGGATCTCCTCGATCACGCTCGGATCCGGCATGTCGGCGGGGTTGTGCAGGTCGAGCTCCTCCCCGTTCGTCCGCCTCAGCTTGTAGACGACGGAGGGGGCGGTCGCGATCAGGTCGAGGTCGAACTCGCGGGACAGCCGCTCCTGCACGATCTCCAGGTGCAGCAGGCCGAGGAACCCGCAGCGATAGCCGAGGCCGAGCGCCGCCGAGGTCTCCATCTCGTAGTGGAAGCTGCTGTCGTTCAGCCGAAGCTTGCCGACGCTCTCGCGCAGCTTCTCGAAATCGTCGGCATCGACCGGGTAGAGTCCGCACCACACCACCGGGATGCTCGGCTTGAAGCCAGGCAGCGCCTCGGTCGCCGGGTTGCGGTCATCGGTGATGGTGTCGCCGACATTGGTGTCCGCGACCGTCTTGATGGCCGCCGTCACATAGCCCATCTCGCCGGGGCCGAGGCTGTCGGCCGCCACCATCTTCGGCGTGAAGACGCCGACCTGCTCGACGGTATGCACGGCGCCGTTCGACATCATGCGGATGCGCTGGCCCTTCCGCAGATGCCCGTCCCGCACCCGCACCAGCACGACGACGCCGAGATAGGCGTCGTACCAGCTATCGACCAGCAGCGCGGTCAGGGTCTTCGAGGCGTCGCCGGTGGGCGGCGGCAGGCGCGTGACGATCGCCTCCAGCACCCCCTCGATGTTGAGCCCCGTCTTGGCGCTGATCTCGACCGCGTCCGAAGCGTCGATGCCGATCACGTCCTCGATCTGCTGCTTCACCCGCTCCGGCTCGGCGGCCGGCAGGTCGATCTTGTTCAGGACCGGCACGATCTCGTGGTTGGCGTCGATCGCCTGGTAGACATTCGCGAGCGTCTGCGCCTCCACCCCCTGCGAGGCGTCGACCACCAGCAGCGAGCCCTCGCAGGCCGCCAGGCTCCGGCTCACCTCATAGGCGAAGTCGACATGGCCAGGCGTGTCCATCAGATTGAGGATATAGGTCTCCCCATCCTTCGCCTGATAGGCGAGGCGCACGGTCTGCGCCTTGATGGTGATGCCCCGCTCCCGCTCCAGCTCCATGTTGTCGAGGAGCTGCTCCTTCATCTCCCGCGCGGTCACGGTACCGGTCGACTGGATCAGCCGGTCGGCGAGCGTCGATTTCCCATGGTCGATATGGGCGATGATCGAGAAGTTGCGGATGCGGGCGAGCGGGGTGTCGGGCATGGGATTCCGGCGGCCGGTTCAGGGATGCCCGGCCTCTTGGAGTTGCAGATAAGGCAGGAGCCGGCCAAGTCAAAGCGCTGGATTGGCCGGCCCCGGTTCAGCCGCGCAGCACCGCCCCCGTCGCCTTGGCCACCGCGGCGACGATCCTCGCCGCCGCCGCCTCGATCCCGGCATCGGTCAGCGTCGCCTCGCGCGGCTGCAGCACGGCCTGGATGGCGAGGCTCACCTTCCCCTCCGGCAGCTTCTCCCCGGCATAGCGGTCGAACAGCACCACCTCGGCGATGAGGGCCTTGTCCGCCCCCCGCGCCGCCCGCAGAACCGCCTCGGCCGGCACGGTCTCGTCGACGAGGAAGGCGAAGTCCCGCCGCACCGGCTGGAAGGCCGGCAGGTCGGGCGCCCCGCGCTTCCGCCGCTTGGGCTCCGGGATGGCATCAAGGAAGACCTCGAACCCGACCGCCGGCCCGCCGAGGTCGAGCGCCGCCGCGACGCGGGGATGGATCTCGCCGAAGGTGGCGAGCACCGTCTTCGGCCCCTGCCGCAGCACGCCGCTCCGCCCGGGATGGTAGAAGCCCGGCGCATCCGCGGTGACGCTGACGGCCGCCATCGGCACGCCGAGCGCGGCCAGCACCGCCAGCGCATCGCCCTTGGCATCCATGGCATCCATGGCGCGCGAAGCCTCGGCCCAGTGCCGCGGCGTATGCCCGGTCCGCACCCCTGCCACCACCTGCAGCTGCCCCTCCGGCGACGCATCCCGATAGGCCGCGCCCAGCTCCGCCAGCGCCACGTCCGGATAGCCCCGCGCCGCGTTCCGCGCCGCGGCCTGCAACAGGCTGGCGACCGGCGTCGGCCGCATCTGGTCCAGATCCGACGCGATCGGATTCTCGAGGCGCAGCGCGGCCGGCGTCTCGCCGAACAGCGCCGCCACCTTCGCCTCCACGAAGCCGAAGCCGACGCAGTCCAGCATCCCGCGCGCCGCCAGCACCCGCCGCGCCAGCACCGCCCGCGCCTGCTTCGGGCTGAGCGCCGGCGGCGGCACGATGCCCCCGACCGGCAGCGAGACCGGCGGCACCCGGTCGAGCCCGCGGATGCGCAGCACCTCCTCGACGAGGTCCGCCTCCGGCTCCATCTGCGCGCAGCCCTCCGCCGCCGCCCGCGCCTTCCCGGCCGGCAGCCCCGGCGCCTGGTCCAGCCCGCCCGCGCCAGCGACATCGTTGCGCCAGGGCGGCACCGCCACCGTCACCCGCGACGCATCCCGCGCCTCGACGGCGAAGCCCAGCCGCTCGAGGATGGCAACCGCCTCATCCGGCGCGACCTCGGCCCCGCCGAGCCCCGCGAGCCGCTCGAAGCGCAAGGTCGCGCTCCGCCGCCACGCCGCCTCCGCCCCGGCGGCGGAGACCTCGCTCGCCTCACCGCCGCAGAACTCCATCATCAGCGCCGCGGCCAGGTCGAGCGCCGCCGGCGGCAGCGCCTGGTCCACCCCCCGCTCGAACCTCGCCCGCGCCTCGGTGCGGATGTCGTGCCGCCGCCCGGAAAGGGCGACGCGCACCGGGTCGAAGACGGCGCATTCGATGAAGCACTCGGTCGTGCCCTCGTCGCAGCCCGAATGCGCCCCGCCGATGATGCCGCCGAGCGACTCCGGCCCCGCCTCGTCGGAGATCACGCCATCCTCGGCGGTCAGCGCGTAGGTCTTGCCGTTGAGCGCCGCGAGTTCCTCGCCCTCCCGCGCCATCCGCAGCGTGAGCGTCCGGCCCCGCACCTTCGCCACGTCGAAGACATGCAGCGGCCGCCCGAGGCCGAAGGTGAAGAGGTTCGTCACATCGACCAGCGCGTTGATCGGCCGCTGCCCGATCGCCACCAGCCAGTCCTGCAGCCATTGCGGCGAGGGCCCGTTGCGCAGGCCCCGGATGCCGCGCCCCAGCACCCATTGGCAGGCGCGCGGATCGGCGATCTCCCAGCGCAGCGGCGCCGGGTAGGCGGCCGCGACCTTCGCCTCCGGCCGCGGCTTCAGCCGCCCGAGCCCCGCCGCCGCCAGGTCGCGCGCGATCCCCTGCACCGAGAGCGCATCGCCCCGGTTCGGCGTGACGCTGATCTCGATGACCGGATCATCCATCCCCGCCCAGCGCACATAGCTCTCGCCGAGCGGCGCGTCCTCCGGCAGGTCGACGATGCCGGAGTGGTCGTCGCCGAGCCCCATCTCGCGGGCCGAGAGCATCATCGCCTCCGAGGCGACGCCGCGGATCTCGCCCCGCTTCAACGTGATCCCCGTCCCTGGGATGAAGGCGCCCGGCAGCGCCAGCACGCCCTTCATCCCGGCCCGCGCATTCGGCGCGCCGCAGACGACGGAGAGCAGCCGGCCGTCACCGGGATCGACCTTCAGCGCCCGCAGCCGGTCGGCATTCGGGTGCTGCACCGCCTCCACCACATGGGCGATGCGGAAGGAGGCGAGCGCCGCGCCGCGATCCTCCACCCCTTCGACCTCGAGGCCGATGGTGTTGAGCAGGGCGAGGATATCCGCCAGCGGCGCCTCGGTCTCGAGATGGGCGCGCAGCCAGGACAGGGGAAATTTCATTTCACACACCCTCCGTGAGGGAAGGAGGCGCGAGCGGGTCGGCCGCCCAGTGCCGCAGCCAGCGCAGGTCGCTCTCGTAGAAGGGCCGGAGGTCCGGCATGCCGTGCTTCAGCATGGTGATGCGCTCGATCCCCATGCCGAAGGCGAAGCCCTGCCACTCCCGTGCGTCGATGCCGCAATTGGCGAGCACCCGCGGATGCACCATCCCGCTGCCCAGGATCTCCAGCCAGTCGTTCTCCCCCCCCTTGGCTTTACCAAGCTCGCCCGTCTTCCGGTTCCAGCCGATATCGACCTCCATCGAGGGCTCGGTGAAGGGGAAGTAGGAGGCCCGGAACCGCACCGGCAGGTCGCCGATGCCGAAGAAGGCGCGCAGGAAGTCGATGATGCAGCCCTTGAGGTGGCCGAGCGTGATCCCGCGGTCGATCACCAGCCCCTCCACCTGGTGGAACATCGGGCTGTGCGTCGCGTCATGATCGGCCCGCCAGGTCCGCCCCGGGCAGATGACGCGGATCGGCGGCTCCTGCCCCAGCATGGTCCGCGCCTGCACCGGCGAGGTATGGGTCCGCAGCACCGGCCGCCGCCCATCGGCGCCGGCGGGCAGGTAGAAGGTGTCGTGGTCCTGCCGCGCCGGATGGTGCTCCGGGATGTTGAGCGCCGAGAAGTTCAGCCAGTCGCTCTCGATATCCGGCCCTTCCGCCACCCGGAAGCCCATGGCGCCGAAGATCGCCGTCAGCTCCTCGATGGTGCGGCTGATCGGATGGATGCCGCCCTCCCCGGCCCCGCCTGGCGCATGCGGCCGCGGGGGCAGCGAGACATCCATCCGCTCGGAGGCCAGCCGCGCCTCCAGCGCCGCCCCCTCCAGCGAAACGCGCCGCGCCTCGATCGCTGCCTCGAGCTCCGCCTTCAGCCGGTTGAGCGCCGCCCCGCGCTCGCGGCGTTCCTCGGCCGGCACGGCGCCGAGCCCCTTCAGCAGCCCGGTCAGCCGCCCGCTCTTGCCGAGCGTGCCGACCCGCACCGCATCCCAGGCGCGAAGGTCGGCCGCGGCGGCGAGGGCTTCGGCGGTCTCGCCCCGGAGGGCGTCGAGGTCATCGCTCATGCGTCAGGTCCCAAACAGGCAAAAGGCCGCACCCTGCCGGGAGCGGCCCCTTGCGCAACATCTCCCCGGAGGGAGGGAATCAGGCCGCCGGCGTCGCCGGAGCCGGACGCGCAGCGCGGGCCTTCTCGACCAGCGCCGCAAAGCTCGTCGGATCGTCGAAGGCGATCGCCGCCATGACCTTGCGGTCGAGGTCGATCCCCGCCGCCTTGATGCCGGCGATGAACTGCGAATAGGTCAGCCCATGCTCGCGCACCGCCGCGTTGATCCGCTGGATCCAGAGGCCGCGGAAGTCCCGCTTCTTGTTGCGGCGGTCGCGATAGGCGTATTGCAGCGCCTTCTCGACCCGCTCCAGCGCGGGGCGGAAATTCGTGGAGGACCGGCCGACATAGCCCTTGGCGAGCTTGAGGACCTTCTTGTGACGGGCGTGCGCGGTGACGCCCCGCTTGACGCGTGCCATGGCTCAGACCCCCTTACCGGACCAGCCCATAGGGCGCCCATTGCATCACCGTCAGCCCGTCCTGGTGCCGCAGCACCTGGGTCCCGGTGTTCTGCCGCTTCACCTTGGAGGAGCGGTTGCGCAGCTGGTGCCGCTTCTTGCCGGGGCCGGCGAGCACCTTGCCCGTGGCCGTCACCTTGAAGCGCTTCTTCACAGAAGACTTCGTCTTCATCTTGGGCATTTGGACCTCCTGGTCGGTCGTGGATGCGCGCCGCAAGGGCGCACGAAGCCGCGGCCGGGCATGCCCTACAGGCCCGTCGCGCGGAGCCGGGGCGTATAGCCGCGCCACGCCCGGGATGCAAGCGCTGGCGCCCTCGCCTATAACCATCCCATGGCGGACCATATCCTGATCGGGGCCGGCGACGGCCCCTGCACCCTCCTCCTCTCCCGCGCGAACCGCCACGGGCTGGTCGCCGGCGCGACGGGCACCGGCAAGACCGTGACGCTCCAGACGCTCGCCGAGGGCTTCTCCCGCGCCGGCGTCCCCGTCTTCTGCGCCGACATCAAGGGCGACCTCGCCGGCCTCTCCCAGCCCGGCCGCCCCAACCCCAAGATGGAGCAGCGCGCCCACGAGCTCGGCGAGGCGGATTTCGCCTATGAGCCGTCGCCCGCCATCCTCTGGGACGTCTTCGGCCAGCAGGGCCACCCGCTGCGCGCGACGGTGGCCGAGATGGGCCCCCTGCTGCTGGCCCGCATGCTGGAGCTGAACGAGACGCAGGAGGGCGTGCTCACCATCGCCTTCAAGCTGGCCGATGACGAGGGCCTGCTGCTGCTCGACTTCAAGGACCTCCGCGCCATCCTCACCCATGTGGCCGAGCGCGCCAGCGAGCTGGGCGCCACCTACGGCAATGTCAGCAAGGCGACGATCGGCACCATCCAGCGCCGCCTCCTGATGCTGGAGCAGGCCGGCGGCGAACAGTTCTTCGGCGAGCCCGCGCTCTCGCTCGCCGACCTCATGCTCCTCACCCCCGACGGCCGCGGCGCGATCAACGTGCTGGCCGCCGACAAGCTGGTGGCCTCCCCCCGCCTCTACGCCACCTTCCTGCTCTGGCTCCTCTCCGAGCTCTTCGAGGACCTCCCCGAGGTCGGCGACCTGCCGAAGCCGAAGCTCGTCTTCTTCTTCGACGAGGCCCACCTCCTCTTCCGCGACGCCCCGAAGGCGCTGGTCGAGAAGGTGGAGACGGTGGTCCGCCTGATCCGCTCCAAGGGCGTCGGCATCTACTTCGTGACGCAGAACCCCCTCGACCTCCCGCCGACCGTCCTCGGCCAGCTCGGCAACCGCGTGCAGCACGCGCTGCGCGCCTTCACCCCCGCCGAGCAGAAGGCCGTCCGCGCCGCCGCCGAGACCTTCCGCCCCAACCCGAAGCTCCGCGTCGAGGACGCCATCACCCACCTAGGCGTCGGCGAGGCGTTGGTCTCCACCCTGCAGGCGGACGGCACGCCGAGCCCGGTCGAGCGCGCCCGCATCCTGCCCCCCCGCGGCCGCATCGGCGCCATCACCCCGGAGGAGCGCGCCGCTGCGCTGCGGGCGAGCCCGCTCTCTGGCCGTTATGACGAGGCGATCGACCGCGAGTCGGCCTATGAGCGCCTCCAGGGCCGCGCCACCGCCGCCCCCGCCACCGGCCCCTGGCGCAGCGGCCCGGCGCCGACCCGGGACAGCAACCCCTGGGGCGGCGCCACCTCCCTGCCGCCCCTGCCCGCGCCCCCGCCCGCCCGCAGCGGCCGCATCCCGCAGATCCCGCAAGGCGGCGGCCAGGGTGGCGGCCAAGGGGGCGGCATGGGCGGCATCCTCGGCGACATCCTCACCGGCCGCGGCGGCAAGCGGGAGGGCGCCGCCGAAACCATGGCGAAATCCGCCGCCCGCAGCATCGGCAGCTCGGTCGGCCGCCAGATCAGCCAGGCCGTCCTGCGCGGCGTGCTGGGCTCCATCCTGAAACGGTAGGGTTGGAAGAGCGCGCCGCACGGGGCATATCTCCCCCCGTCATGGTTCCCTTCCGCAAGATGCACGGCCTCGGCAATGATTTCGTCGTGCTCGACGCACGCCGCGCCGATCTGCCGATGACGCCCGCCCGCGCCGCCGCCATCGCCGACCGGCGGCGGGGCGTCGGCTGCGACCAATTCATCGTCATGGAGCCGGGCACGGACGGCGCCGATGTCTTCATGCGCATCCGCAACCCGGACGGCTCCGAGGCCGGCGCCTGCGGCAACGCCACCCGCTGCATCGCCTCCCTCGTCGCCGCGGAAACCGGCGCCGACCGCATCCTGGTCCGCACCATCGCCGGCGACCTGCCCGTCGAGCGCCTGGGCGACCTCTGGCGCGCCGATATGGGCCCCGCCCGCCTCGGCTGGCAGGACGTGCCCCTCGCCCGGGCGATGGACACCCTCCACCTGCCCATGGCGGACGCCGCCGCATGCTCCATGGGCAACCCCCATGCGACGGTCTTCGTCCCCGACCTCGACGCCGTCCCCTTCGAGGCCCTCGGCCCCCGCCTCCAGGGGGACCCGCTCTTCCCCGAGAGCGCCAATATCGGCTTCGTCCAGGTCCTGAACCCGGAGCACATCCGCCTCACCGTCTGGGAGCGCGGCGCCGGGCTGACGCTCGCCTGCGGCTCCGGCGCCTGCGCCGCGCTGGTGAACGCCGCCCGCCGCGGCCTCACCGGCCGCGCCGCAACCGTCTCACTCCCCGGCGGCGACCTCTTCATCGAGTGGCGCGCGGACGGTCATGTGCTGATGACCGGCCCCGTCGCCACCGCCTTCACCGGCAGCCTCGACCTCGACAGCCTCCCCCTGTGACCGTCGAGCTCCTCACCTTCGGCTGCCGCCTCAACACCTACGAGTCGGAGGCGATGCGCGACCTCGCCGGGAAGGCCGGCCAGCAGGGCATCATCGTCAACACCTGCGCCGTGACGGCCGAGGCCGAGCGCCAGGCCCGCCAGGCCATCCGCCGCGCCGCCCGCGAGAACCCCGGCACGCCCATCATCGTCACTGGCTGTGCCGCCCAGATCGCGCCCGACAGGTGGGCCGACCTCCCGGGCGTCACCCGCGTCATCGGCAATGCCGACAAGCTGAAGCCCGGGAGCTGGGCCCTCGATGCACCGCCCGCCCCGGTGACCGACATCATGGCGGCGACCGAGACCGCCGCCCACCTGGTGACGGAGTTCGCCGGCCGCGCCCGCGCCTTCGTCCAGGTCCAGCAGGGCTGCGACCACCGCTGCACCTTCTGCGTCATCCCCTATGGCCGCGGCCCCTCCCGCTCCGTCCCCATCGGCGCCATCGTCGAGCAGGTCCGCGCCCTCGTCGCCCATGGCTACAAGGAGGTCGTCCTCACCGGCGTCGACATCACCAGCTACGGCCCGGACCTGCCCGGCGCCCCGCGCCTCGGCCAGATGGTCCGCCGCCTGCTCGCCCTGGTGCCGGAGCTTCCCCGCCTCCGCCTCTCCTCCCTCGACCCGGTCGAGATCGATGACGATCTCTGGCGCCTTATCGCCGAGGAGCCGCGGCTGATGCCGCATCTCCACCTCTCGCTCCAGCACGGCGCCGACCTCATCCTGAAGCGCATGAAGCGCCGCCATCTCAAGGCCGATGCCGTCGCGGTGGTCCGCCGCGCCCGGGCGCTGCGGCCCGGGATCGCTTTCGGCGCCGACCTCATCGCCGGCTTCCCGACCGAGACGGAGGAGCAGTTCGCCGAGATGCTCGATCTGGTCGGCGAGATGGAACTCGCCTTCCTGCACGTCTTTCCCTATTCCGAGCGCCCCGGCACGCCGGCCGCCCGCATGCCCGCCGTGCCGATGCCGGTGCGGAAGGCCCGCGCCGCCCGCCTCCGCGCGGCCGGGGCGGAGGGCGCGGCCCGCTTCTACGCGGCGCGGCTTGGCGAGGAGGAAGCCGTGCTGTTCGAGCGTGAGGATCGCGGCCACACCGCGCATTTCGCCCCCATCCGCCTCGCGGCCGGCCGCGCCGAGCCTGGCACGCTGCATCGCCTCCGCGTCACCGCAGCGGATGCCGACGGCCTGCTGGCCGAGGCCGCCTGACCATGGCGCTGAAGGACTGGATCGGCCGCCTCCGCGGCAAGGCGCCCGGCGAAACCGAAGCCCCCCTCTCCACGCCGCCCGGCCAGTTGCCGGAGCCGGAGCCCCCGCAGGGCGCCCCGAGCCTGCCCGGGCCGGCCTCGCCCAACCTGCCCATGGCACCGGTCCCGGTGCCGCCGCCCTTCACCGCCCCGGCCCCGCTCGCCCGCATCGGCGCCGAGCCGGAGCCGCCCGCCGCCGCGCCGGCGGAGGAAGCCCCCCCTCCCCCCCACCCCCCCCTCCCCCCCCCCCCCGAGGCCCCCGCTCTCCTTCCCGTCGACCGGCCGGAGGAGGCCCCGCGCACCC
>CADCTD010000060.1 GCA_902805545.1 uncultured Craurococcus sp.
TCGGTGACGCCCCGAACGTCGCGGCGCGTCTGCACGAAGCAGCGAAGCCGGGAGTGCTGGTGGCGAGCGGCGACACCTTCGCTGCGGTGCGAGGATTGTTCGAGGGCCGTCCGCTCGGGCCCCAGGCGCTGCGTGGCGTCGCACGAGAGGTGGACGCCTTCGAGATCCTCGCGCCGGCAGGCGGCATCGCGCGGGCCAGCGGTACCGTGAGGTGACGAAGCCGGTCGAGCCAGCGGAAGAACTGCCCATCCGGGCATAGGGAACACCGCCCACACAGCCTCCGGCCCGATCGGCCGAGATCGGCCACACCAGGAGCGGAAGGAAGCTAAGCGCGTTTCACCGAAACGCACGCGCTACCGTGGCTTCGGTGCATGAGGCTTGCAGCTGTTTCGAGACGGGGACGGGACCGGAAGTGGACGGGCCGTGTAAGCTGGACCGATGCCGCCGATCTCGTACGCCCGCCACCGGTTCCCACCAGTGGTCATCCGGCACGCCGTGTGGTTGTACCTCCGCCTCACGCCGAGCTACCGGGACGTCGAGGACCTGCCGGCCGAGCGCGGGCTCGAGGTCTCCTACGAAACCGTCCGGCGCTGGGTGCTGAAGGTCGGCCCGGCCGTCGCCCGGCGGCTTCGGCGTGGCCGGCCGAAGCCCAGTCCACGGTGGCACCTGGACAAGATGGCGGTGCGCACACTGAGCCCTACCCGCGTTTCGGATCATGCGACGCGGACGTACTCCGGGCGTCCGAGGTCGAGCATGCGGTTCAGCACGCCGGCGGCGATGGCGACCTCGGTCCTCTGCCGCCCGTCCGTTTGCGAGCGCAGCCCGTCGCCGACGACGCGCTTCCATCGCGCGACGTCGGCCTCCACCAGGGCGCGCCAGCCGTACCCCGGCGCCCTCTGCCAGCCCATGCGGCCAAGCTCGGCGATGCACCGCAGATGCGCATCGCGCTGTGTCGGCGCTGTGTCGGCGCGGTCTCGGCCGTGGCGCTCGGCACCGCGCTCGAGCGCGGCGGGACGACGGTCGCGCCGGGATGCCGGGCCGCGACCGCGGCGTAGACGTCGTCCCGGTCGAACGCGCCGTCGGCGGTGGAGGAGTCGATGGGGCCGTCGATCCGGTCGAGCAAGGGGCCGACCTGCGGGCCACCGTCGGCGTCCTTGTCGGTGAGCGCCGAGGCGACGATCCGGCCGGTGTCGGCGTCCGTGGCGAGGTGGAGCTTTTTCCAGGTTCGGCGCCGCGTGGTGCCGTGTTTCTCCTCCAGCCACTCGCCGGGCCCGCACAGCCGCAGTCCCGTGCTGTCCACCAGCAGGTGCACGGGTTCGCGCCGGGGCGCGGCCGCGCCACCTCCAGCGTCTCGGCCCGGCGGCTGAGCGTCGAGTGGTCCGGCACGGCGAGGTCGAGGCCGAGCAGGTGGAGGATGGAGCCGATCAGCCCCTCGGTCTGGCGCAGCGCCAGGCGGAACACCGCACGCAGGGTCAGGGCCGTCGTGATCGCCAATGCGGAGTAGCGCGGCTGCCCGCCCCGGGCTGTGCGCGGCTTCGCCCTCCACGCCTCGACCGCCTCCGGCGTGAACCACACCGTCAAGCTGCCGCGGGCGCGCAGGCCCGCGTCGTATTCGGCCCAGTTGGTGACCCGGTGCCGCGGCTTCGGGATGCGATGCCGGCGGTCCTGGTTCGCTTTGAAGGGCAAGCGCTGCGTCCCTGGTCGGTGATGGGGCGTCGCCCCGTCCCCATCCTACCCCGGCCCGGCCCTCGAGCCCGATCCGTGCACCAAGATGGCTTCGGATCCTCCGTGCGGAGGCCATGGCGCAATGGGCGGGGCGAGGGGAGCGGCGTGACGTTCGTCCGGACCTCAATGACCTTGGCGCGCCGGCCCGATTCCTGTGACAGTGCCGTAAACAACCATGTGCTAGGCCGGGCGCTGACCCAAACTGGTGCGCGACGTGCTGCTTGCCGCCGCGCCGCTACGGCAGGAGCCGAGATGACGCCGCGGACTGCCATCGCCCGGATCGCCAAGACGATCGGCCGGGAGCTGGAAGCTGACAGCGGGCCGAGCGAGAGCGGCTGGGCCGCCGGATCCATGCTGGCGGAGGC
>CADCTD010000061.1 GCA_902805545.1 uncultured Craurococcus sp.
TCGCCGACAAGATCAGCGAGGGCTGGAGCGTCGATGCCGGCGGCCTCAACATCCAGAGCATCGTCGTCGAATTCCGCGTCGAGGTGGATGCCGGCGGCACCGTCCGCAACGTCCGCCCGAACGGCTCGCCACCCGCCGAGCCGCGCGCCCGCGCCGTCTACGAGGCTGCCCGCCGCGCCCTGCTCGACCCCAAGTGCAACCCGCTGCCGCTGCCGCGCGAGCGACTGGCCGCGCTGCGCGACACCATATTCCGCTTCAACCCGCGCGACCTCGGCCTGCGCTGAGGCCGGCTGCGCAACCCATTGGAGGAGAAGCCGCATGACCTGGAAGGATGAGGCCGCGATCCGGCACCTCTCCCGCCGCGCCGCGATCTTCGGCGGCGCCGCCCTCGGCCTGCCGCTCATCGGCGCCCGCGGCGCCTTCGCCCAGAGCTCGGTCGTCGACGTCACCAAGGCCCGCACCGACCCGATCCCGATCGCCGTGCCGAATTTCGCCGGCGCCTCGGACGAGGCGCAGCGCCTCGGCCAGAACATCGCCGGCGTGATCCAGACCAACCTGCGGAACAGCGGCCTCTTCCGCCCCGTCGACCGCGCCGCCTACATCCAGACGGCCGAGGCTGCGGCGCAGGCGCCGCGCTTCCAGGACTGGCGCGTCATCGGCGCCCAGGCGCTGACCACCGGCCGCGCCGAACTCTCCGGCGACCGCCTCCGCGTTGAATTCCGCCTCTGGGACGTGCTGCCGGAGGCGCAGATCCAGGGCACCGCCTTCACCGCGCCCGCCGGCAACTGGCGGCGCATCGCCCATCTCATCTCCGACGTGATCTATGAGCGGCTGCTTGGCGAGAAGGGCTATTTCGACACCCGCGTCGTCTATGTCGCCGAGACCGGGCCGCGCGACCGCCGCACCCGGCGCCTCGCCATCATGGACCAGGACGGCGAGAACCAGCGCTACCTGACCGACGGCTCCTTCGCCGCGCTGACGCCGCGCTTCCACCCGAATGCGCAGCAGATCGCCTTCATGTCCTATGCCCGCAACGAGCCGCGGGTCTACCTCTTCAACCTCGACAGCGGCCGGCAGGAAGTGCTCGGCACCTTCGCCGGCATGACGCTCTCGCCGCGTTTCGCACCCGACGGCCGCAGCGTCGTGCTCTCCTCGACGCGCGGCAACGACGCCAACATCTATGTCGTCGACCTCGCCAGCCGGCGCGAGCGCCAGCTCACCTCCGGCGGCGGGCTCGACGTCTCGCCCTGCTTCTCGCCCGACGGCGCGCAGATCGTCTTCAACTCGGACCGCGGCGGCGACCAGCAGCTCTACGTCATGGATGCGGGGGGAGGGGGCGCGCGCCGCATCTCCTTCGGCCGCGGCCGCTATGCGACGCCGGTCTGGTCGCCGCGCGGCGACCTCATCGCCTTCACCCGCATCGCCGGCGGGCAGTTCGCCATCGGCGTGATGCGCCCCGACGGCTCGGGCGAGCGCATCCTCTCCGAGGGCTGGGGGATGGAGGGCCCGACCTTCGCCCCCAATGGCCGGGTGATGATGTATTTCCGCGAGACGCCGGCCCGCGACGCCCGCGGCGGCGGCTATTCCTCCCGCCTCTCGAGCATCGACATCGCCGGCTTCAACGAGCGCCAGATCGTCACCCCGACCGACGCCTCGGACCCTGCCTGGTCGCCTTTGCTGGCATGACTTGCTGCGGGCGGAAACAACGGGAAACAAATAGCACGCCGACTTGTCGTCCCAGTAATGGCAGTGTTGCAGCGAAAGCATGAACGGGGGCCGCTATTGCCACGGCGGTGCCCCTTTTCCTTGACGCTATAGAGCGCTGGTTGTAACGGCCGCGGCAGAATTCCGCAGTGCCGGGCTGCGGCGATGGCAGACAGGAAAGGGACGACACCCATGCTGAACACCAAGGTCATGACCGCCTTCGCGGCGCTGGCCCTGCTCGCCGCCTGCGGCTCCTCCACCACCGACAATGCCGCGACCGGCGCCGGCGCGGCCACCAACGCCTCGGCCGGCCCGCGCCCGGGCAGCCAGGAGGACCTCGTCGCCAATGTCGGCGACCGCGTCTTCTTCGACACCGACGAAT
>CADCTD010000062.1:0-278 GCA_902805545.1 uncultured Craurococcus sp.
CCGCAGCTCCAGCGTCGGAGTGTTGCCCGACGATACCGTAGTGGTGTCCCACTCCGGGCAGAGAGACGCACTTTACAACACGGAGGAAGTCCGGTTCGTCGATGGCCGCATCACCTTCGACCCGGCCGACCGCGCCTCCCAAGTCTTGCGCCTGTATGAGGCGGCGCTGGACAGGCTCCCCGACCAGGGCGGCCTCAACTTCTGGATCGACGCGGTCCAGGACGGCAATCCCCTCTCCGCCCTCGCCGTCGAGTTCCTCGGCTCCGCCGAGTTCGCCG
>CADCTD010000062.1:288-2084 GCA_902805545.1 uncultured Craurococcus sp.
CGCTTCGGCGGCGCGTCGTCGAGCAACGGCGCCTTCGTGGACCTGCTCTACGCCAACGTGCTCGGCCGCGCCGGCGAAACGAACGGGCGCGGCTTCTGGGTCGACTCGCTCGACAACGGCTCCAGGCGCGCCGACGTGCTCGCCGCCTTCTCGGAGAGCGCGGAGAACAAGGCCGGCACCGCGGGGCTGGTGCGGAACGGCATTTGGGACCGCAGCGAGGCGGCCACCGAGGTGGCGCGGCTCTACGACACCGTGTTCGGCCGCCTGCCCGACGCGCCGGGGCTGGCGTACTGGAAGAACGCGGTCGATGCCGGGACGACCACCCTCGCCCAGGCGGCCGAAAGCTTCACGGTCAGCCAGGAGTTCAGCGCGCAGTACGGCAGCCTCGGCAACCGGGAGTTCGCGGACGCGCTCTACCGCAACGCCTTGGACCGGCCCGCCGAGACAGCCGGCCTGGATTACTGGGCGGGGCAGCTCGACACCGGCGCGGCACGCTCCGCGGTGGTGCTCGCCTTCTCCGAAAGCCGGGAGCACGTCGCCCTGACGGAAGCCAACATCCAGGGCGAGAATCCAAGCCAATACGGCATACTCTTCGCCTAACAGTGGCGAGGTGAGGGTTAGGTTGATGCTTTGCCAAGCGAAGGCGCTGAAGCCTGCAAGGGCGCAGCAGAAACCCTTGCCGCTTTATGAGAGCTGTGCGTGGATACGCCAGCACGGGTGAGTGTCCGGGCCTTCTGGGGGTCCGTAGCGTTGAGCGCGGCGATACGGGCGGGTTTCACCCGTCAGCGGGCGCTGGGCGTGACACGGGCGGGCTCGTCCCGCGTCAGGCCACCGCACCATGCAGCAGGGTGACCGTGCGCCGGAGGTTGTAGGCCGTGGCGGCGAGGCGGATCTGCAGCCCCGCCTTGGCCAAGCCCAGCCATCGCATCCGCCGCAGGCCGTATGACCGCTTGCAGGTGCCGAACACCTTCTCGATCCGGCAGTGCACGCCGCGCACGGCGGCATTGCTGGCTTCCAGCCGCGCCAAGGCTTCCGGCCCACCCCAGGTGTGCGTGTGCACGACGCAGGGTGTGCCGCCGCGCGCCCGGATCGCCTCCCAGGCCCGGTCGCCCGCGAAGGCGCTGTCGGCGTAGACGTCGCCCGGCTCCGGCGGCAGCACCGCCGACAGTTCGGCGGCGTCGTGCACGTTGGCGGTGGTGACCTCGACGCCGCGGGCCAAGCCGGCGCCTGCGTCGGTGGCCACGTGCGCCTTGTAGCCGTGGGTAGGATTGCGCCGGCGGTGGCCGGCCCAGCGCGCCTCGCCGTCGCCGCGGATGCTCGCCGAGGGGATCAGGGTGGCGTCCACCAACGTGCTGGCACGCACTGTCGCGCCCTTGGCCTCGAGTTGGCGCGTGACCGCCTCGGACAGCCGGCTGTCCAGGCCCCGCCGCACCAGTTCGCGGCGGAACCGGACGAAGGCGGTGCGCTCGGGCGTGGGCTCGTGGGCGGCGAAGCCGCAGAAGCGGCGGAAGCTGGCGCGATCGTCCAACGCCCCGGCCAGCTTGATGTCGGAGAGGTCGTGCCAAGTCGCCAGCAGCAGGTCGTGGAAGAGGGCCAGTGGCGGCCACCCCGGCTCGCCCTTCGCCGCGGCCGAGACGCCGGCGAGGTGGCGGTCGATCTCGGCCCAGTCGAGCAGGGCGGCGAGTTCCGCCAGCGACGACGCCGACCGCGGCTCCGGGCGCGCGATGAGGTCCTCCTGCCCGATCCGCCGCCGTGCCATCGCCACCTCCCGCCGAAAGCGCCATGGAATCAGAGCG
>CADCTD010000063.1 GCA_902805545.1 uncultured Craurococcus sp.
CGCCCTGCAGCAGCAGCGCCAGGGCGGCGTCCGGCGCGAGCGGCGCGGCGGCAGGGGCAGGCGCGGGTGCTGCGACCGGCACGGCGGCCATCGCCGGGGTGGCGGGCGGTGCGGGTGCCGGCGCCGGGATGGCGATGCTCGGCACGCCCTCCTCGGCGAAGGGGTCGGCCAGCTCCGACGCGGGCGGCATCGGTGCGGTGGGCGAGGGAGTCCAGGCCGGGGCCACGACCGCGACCGGCGCGGGCGGCGTCGTCGCCGGCGATGCGGTCGGTGACGGGTCCCAGGCGGGGGCTGCGGCCCGAACCATCGGCGTTGCGGCAGGCGGCGGCAGGATCGGGTCGGCGACGGGGACCGGCGGAGCGGGTTCGGCGAGCGGAACCGCTGCAGCCGGCGCCGCGGCGGGGGGCGAAAGGTCGAAGTCGAGGTCCCAATCATCCGGCAGCGGCGCCGCGGCAGGCACCACGGGGCGGGGCGGGGTGAAGGCGTCGGAGGCGGCGGGCCGGTGGTCCGGCATCGGCGCATCGCCGAGGAAGGGGTCGAAATCGTCGGGCAGGGCGACGCCGCCGCTCGGCAGGGGCGGGGTGGCGAAGCCGGGGGAGGCGTCGAGCGCCGGCGGCGGGGCGAAGGGATCGGCGTAGGGGTCGGGCACGGCGCGGCCGGCGCCGGGGAGCGGGGAGGCGCCCCAGCCCGGCGTGCCGCCGAAGCCCTGCTGCGCGGCGGCGCTGATCCGCACCTCGATCTCGTAGCTGCCGAGGCGCAGCCGGTCGCCATCGGAGAGGGAGGCGACCAGGTCGCGCCCGATCGGCGCCGTCGCGTGGTTGAGGAAGGTGCCGTTGGTCGAGAGGTCGCGCACCTGCCAGAAGCCGCCGCGGAACTCCAGCACGCAGTGCCGCTTCGACAGCACGCGCTCCGGGTCCTGCAGCATCCACTCGCATTCGAGGCCGCGGCCGATGGTGAGGTCGCCGCCGGAGGAGCGGCGGCTCTCCGGCACCGCGGCCTCCGGGCAGCGCAGGACGTTGAGGGTCAGCTCCATCTCAGCTCACGATGACGGTGGGACAGCCGATGATCACCGAGCCGCCATGGGCCGTCATGCTCCCCAGATAGGCGGCGGGCTGGCCCTTGATCAGCACCTTGAACGAGCCGAGCACGATGACGTCCGGTGGGCCGACGCAGACGCACATGTCGCCGACGCGCGCCGCCGGCAGGCCGCCGATCAGCACCGTCATCCCGCCCGGGGGCAGGACCGGGCCGCCGACATGCGGGACGACGCCGGTGACCATCGGGCAGACATGCATGTCGCCGACGCGGGCGGCGGGGGGCATCAGGCGGCTCCTTCCGGCGCGATGCGGCCGGCGCCGCCGGTGCCGATGTCGCGCGCGCTGGCGATGAAGCGGGGATAGCGGGTCGCCGCCTTCTCCGGCGCGCTGCGGACGGCGGCCAGCACCACGGCGCCGGCGATGGCGACGCCGGTGAGATGCTCGGCCGGCGGCACCACGGGCTGGCCCTCGGGCGACATGCTGCCGCCGGACCAGAAGGCGCCGACCGCGGCCCAGGCCTCCGTGCTGCGGAAGGCCGCGCGCTCGGCGGCTGCCATCGCGGCGCGGCGGGCGGCCTCGTCCGGCCGGCGAACCCAGGATTCGGCGGCCTCCAGCGCCTGCGCGTCCTCCGCCCGTGCCGCCGGGTCGGGCACGGCGCGGGCGCACATGCAGGCCCACCAGACCGCCTCGCGCTTCGGCAGGGCATGGGCGAGGAGGCGGAGCGCCTCGGTCATCCGTCCCGCGGCTTCGAGGCGGGCGAGCGCCGCCTCGGCATCGGCGACGCCGGCCAGCAGCGCCGTGCCCTCGGCATCGAGCTCGAGCCGCGGGAGCAGCGGGGCCAGGGCCACCAGGAGCTTGGAGGCGGTGCGTGTCGCGCTCATGCCGCTTATCCGATCATCACGATGCCGCCGCCGGCCTGCAGCATGGCGGTGCCCTTCACCGAGGTCATCAGGCCCTGCATGCTGAGCTGCATCGTGCCGTCGAGCTTCAGCATCATCCCGTTGAGGGAGATGCCCATCTGGTCGAGCTTCAGCTCGGACATGCCGACCTTCAGCGTGATGCCCTGCATCGCCTCGATGGTGACGGCGCCGAGGCTGGTCGTCACCTTGTAGTTTCCCATGTCGAGCGCGGTGCTCATGTTGCCCATGGAAAGCTTGAGGTCGTGATTCCCCATCTTCAGCGTCTGCGAGAGGTTGCCGGTGCTGAGCGTGTAGGTGTCGTTGCCGGTCTTGATCGTGGTCTCGCGGTTGCCGGTATTGACCGTCAGCGTCTCGTCGCTCTCGATGGTCGTGGTCCGCTTGCCGGTCTTGACCAGCCGCGTCTCGTCGCCGTCGCGGATGGTGGTGGAGAGGTCGTGCTTCACCAGCACGTTCATGTCGAACTCGGCCTGGATATAGACCTCCTCCGAGCCCTTCTTGTCCTCGAAGCGCAGCAGGTTGGCGTTGTCCTTGCCGCCGCCCTTGGAGGAGCGGGTGGTGATGCCGCTCTGGGTGTTGAGCGAGGGCAGGCCGTAGGGCGGCGGCGCTTCCTGGTTGTGGATGCTGCCGAGCACCACGGGCTTGTCCGGGTCGCCGTCGAGGAAGCCGACCAGCACCTCGTCGCCGATCCGCGGCAGGAACCAGGTGCCGCCCCACTTGCCGGCCCAGGGCTGCGAGACGCGGACATAGCAGGTGGTGTTCTGGTCCTTCTTGCCGTAGCGGTCCCAGAGGAACTGGATCTTCACCCGGCCGTGCTGGTCGCAGTGGATCTCCTCGCCCGAGGGGCCGGTGACGATGGCGCTCTGGAGCGCGGGCATCGCCGGGCGGCGGCGGGGCGCCGAGTTGCGCCAGGTGCGGTCGCCGGGGATGGCGACGAAGCTGTTGGCGTAATGCGTCTGGCCGTCGCCGACGAGCTGGGTCTCGTCCATCGCCTCGTGGCGGATGGCGGTGATGAGCCAGGGCATCGGCGAGCCGCTCAGCCCCTCCTGCACCTTGACCTTGCCGCCGGCGAAGAGGCCGGCCATCTCCGTGCGGCCCTCGGCCGAATCGGCCTGCGCCTCGTGCTGCTCCATGCCGATGGTCGACGGGTCGCCATCCGGCTGCGCGGTCTGGCCGGCGCCCCAGCGATAGACCTCCCAGGTGCCGGCATCGGGCGTGCTGAGCCTGGTCTGGGCCGTCGCCTGCAGCAGGGTCGAGGGCTTCAGCATGTCGAAGTCGTGGCCGACATGCTTGCCCGGCTGCAGCGTGCCGGAGACGCGCCAGTCGGTGACCGTGTTGATGTCGTTGGCGGCGGCCCGCACCACCAGCGCCTCGCCCGGCACCTGCGGGAAGTCGGCATTGGCGCCGGTCACCGTCAGGGTGTGGTCGTTCTCGCCGTGCTGGAAGAAGTAGCCGGCGCCGATCTCGTCCATCAGCCGGCTGGCGAAGTCGAAATCGGTCTCGTGGAACTGCACGCAGTAGGGGCGGGGGGCGGAGGGCAGCGTGCCGAAGCGCACCGGGGCGACGCTCGCCTCGCCGAAGAGCTTCTGCAGGATGTCCTGCACCGACTGCTCCTGGAAGATGCGGCAATCCGCCGTGCGGGTCATGTTCCAGAGCAGCGGCACGGCTTCCAGCCGGTAGGCGGTGAGGTCGCGCTCATGCCCGGCGACCTTGGCGAAGGCGCGGACCATGCCGTTGAACTGCCGCGCGGGCTGGGTGCCGAGGGCGATGGTGCAGGTGATCGACTTGCCGAGCAGGTCCTTCGGGGCGAGCCCGTCATTCGCCGAGAGGACCTCGGCCTCGATGACGAAGGGCCGGCCGATCGCCTCGGTCACGCTGAGATGGCGCAGGATCAGCACGTCGGGGCCGAGCGGCGAGGTGATCCCGAGGAGCCTGCCCGATTGGCTGATCTCCGGCGAACCTGACATGCACCCCCCTATGCCCCGTTCCGCTATCATACAGGGGCCCTACTTCCGGTGGAATAGCGCGATCCGCATCGAACGGCGCGACTTTCGCGATGACGTGAGGAATATGGCGGAATGCCGGGCCCGGACCGGGCGGGCATTTGACCGGCGGCGCGGCCTCCGTGAAGCTGGATGCCTCCGGGAGAAACACGCCATGACCGAACGCCCCTTCACCCGCGCCGATCTCGATCTGCTGCGGCGCTGGGACACGCCGACCATCTGCAACGCGCTGGAACTCGTCGCCCCGGCCCGGCGCGGGCGGGGCTTCACCCTGCAGCCCTTCACGGTCGCCGACCCCTCCCTGCCGCCGCTCTGCGGCCTGGCGCGCACCGGGCAGATCCGCGCCGCCGCCCCCTCCGGCCGCACCCGGGAGCAGGACCGCGATGCGCGCATCGGCTGGTACGACTATGTCGCCGATGCCGACCTGCCGACCATCGTCGTCATCGAGGACCTGGACGAGACGCCGGGGATCGGCGCCTTCTGGGGCGAGGTGAACAGCGCCATCCACAAGGGCCTCGGCTGCCAGGGCTGCGTCACCAGCGGCTCCTTCCGCGACATCGACATGCTGGCGACGGGCTTCCAGATCATCGGCGGCATGGTGAACCCGAGCCATGCGCATGTGCACATGGTCGATTTCGGCCGCGACGTGATCGTCCATGGCATGCCCTGCATGCATGACGACGTGGTGCATGCCGACAGGCACGGCGCCGTCGTCATCCCGGCCGAGGCGGTGCGGCAGCTGCCGGAGGCGATCGACCTCGTCGCCCGGCGCGAGGCGGTGATCCTCGAGATGGCGAAGCGGGACGATTTCGACATCCACAAGCTGAAGGAGGCGCTGTCCCGGGCGGACGAGATTCACTGAGGCCGCGGGTCGCCCTGGCCCTCGCGCTGCTGCTGGCGGGGCCGGCGGCGGCGGAGCCGGGCTGGGACGAGCGGCTCGGCCTGCTGGCGCCGGCGCTCCGCGCCTGCCTCGACGGCGATCTCGGGGCCTTCGTCGATGATGTCGGGCCGGCGGCGAACGGGCGGCTGGCGGTCAGGGTGCGGCGCGGGCGGGTGACGGAGCGTTGCCTGGTCGGCGCGCAGGCGCGGGTGGCGACGCGGCTGGTGCTCGCCGATGCGCCGCCGCCCGAGCCGGCGGCGACGGCCTATTTCCTGGAGCGGCGCTGCGTCGATGCGCGGCGGATCGCGGCGCCGGACGGGACGGTGCTGGGCTGGCTTGCCTATCCGGCCTGCGGATAGCGTGCGCTGCGGACTTGGTCCTTGCCGCCCGCCTTGGCGGCGTACATCATGGAGTCGGCCGCAGCCAGCGCCGCCTCGGCCGAGTCCGGCATGGCCTCGAAGCCGACCGAGCCGATCGAGGCGGTGACGCCCCAGCCCCCCCGCGCCATGCGCTCGGCAAGGGTGAGGCGGATGCGCTCGGCGAGCTGGGCAGCGCTGGTGGTCTCGCCGAGCAGGACGCAGAACTCGTCCCCGCCGAGGCGGGCCAGGCTGTCCGTCTCCCGCGTCGCGCCGCGCAGCACCTCGGCGACGGCGCGCAGCACGGCATCGCCCGCGGCATGGCCCAGCGTGTCGTTCACCCGCTTGAAGCCATCGAGGTCGATGAAGAGGACGGTGAAGGGGCGGCGCTCGGCCAGGGTGGCGTCGAGGGCGGTCATCAGCGCCGAGCGGTTGGGCAGGCCGGTCAGCGCGTCGGTGACGGCGAGGTCGTGCATGCGGCGCATCGCGCGGCGCAGCTCGAGAGCGGTCGAGACGGAGCGGGCGAGGCCCGAGAGGATATCGAGCTCCTCCTCGCTGGTCTCGCGCGGAGCGTGGTCGAGCACGCAGAGCGTCCCGAGCGCATAGCCCTCGGTATTGACGAGCGGGACGCCGGTATAGGAGCGGAAGCCGGGGTTGTCGGTGACCAGCGGATTGTCGGCGAAGCGAGGATCGGCCTGCATGTCCCCGATCACCAGCGGCTGGTCGGGCTGCAGGATCGCATGGGCGCAGAAGGCGAGGTCGCGCGGCGCCTCGGTGATGTCGAGCCCGTGCCGGGCCTTGGCCCAGATCCGCTCGGCATCGACCAGCGAGACGAGGGCGATGGGCCGGCGGGTGAGGCGGGCGGCGAGGCGGGCGATGTCGTCGAAGGCCGCTTCGCAGGCCGTGTCGAGCACCGCATAGGAGCGCAGCGCCTCGAGGCGGCCGGCTTCGTCCGAAGGCAACGGGGCGGCTGGCATGATCGGCTTCGATGATCCAGGTTGGTGCGGCGTCACTCTAGCACAACCCTTGGGTGCCAACCCGGCTTATTTCGACAGGGTGTTTCCGGGGGTGGACAAGCCGCCGCCGCTCGGCCGGAATGCCGGTGGAGCGCGGGAGGCGGCATGACGGCGGGGCAGGTGCTGGCGGTGGTGCGGCCGGACTGGGTCGACCATTACGGCCATATGAACATGGCCTTCTACCTGGCGGTCTTCGACATGGCGACCGACCAGCTCTGGCCGAGCCTCGGCCTCGGCAAGCCGCTGCATGCGGAGGGGTTCGGCACTTTTGCCGCCGAAACCTGGGTGAATTACGTCCGCGAGGTCCGTGAGGGCATGCCGCTCTCCTGCACGAGCGAGGTGCTGGCCTATGACGGGAAGCGGCTGATCGCGGTGCACCGGATGCACCATGCGTCGGAGGGCTGGCTGGCTGCGGAGAACGAGGTTCTCTACCTTTGCATGGATCTCTCCATCCGGCGGGTCGGGCAGTGGCCGGCCCGGGTGCTGGAGCGGTTCGCGGCGGCCTGCACGGGCCAGGCGCCTCGGCGGCTGGCGCTGCGGCGGCGTGAGGGCTAGAGCGAACTCAACGGACACCGCCCTAATCGGCCGAGATGTTGGCGCGGCGGATGACGGCGGCCCAGCGGGCGAGGTCGCGAGCGATGACCTCGGCGAATGCGGCGGGGCTGCCGCCGACCGGGGCCATGCCCTGCGCCTCGAGAGCTGCGGCCGTGGCGGGCTGGCGGAGCCAGTCGTTCAGCAGGCCATTGAGCCGGGCGATGAGCGGGGCCGGCAGGCCGGCAGGGCCGAGCAGCCCGTACCAGAGATCGACCTCGGCGCCGGGCAGGCCGCTCTCGGCCATGGTCGGTACGGCGGGGGCGGCGGGGCTGCGCTGCGGGCTGCCGATGGCGAGCAGGCGGATGCGGCCATCGGCGGCGAGCGGCAGGGCGGTGTGCAGAGGCAGCACCATCGCCGCGACGCGGCGGCCGAGCAGGTCCTGGATGGCCGGCGCGCTCCCGCGATAGGGGATGTGGTTGAGCGTCGCGCCGGTCTCGACGGCGAAGAGCGCCATCGCCAGGTGCTGCGGCGTGCCGATGCCGGGGCTGGCGTAGTCGAGGCCGTCGCGGCGGGCGAGGCCCGCGAATTCGGCGGCGCTGCGGGCGGGGATGTCCGGGTTCACGGTGAGGACCAGCTCGCCGAGGCTGAGGCGGATGATGGGGGCGAAGCTGCCGACCGGGTCGTAGGGGACCTGGCGGAAGAGGCCCGGGTTCATCACGAAGGTATTGGCCTGGAGCAGCAGCGTCCGCCCGTCCGGCGCGGCGCGGGCGGCCGCCTGGGTGCCTATGTTGCCGCTGGCGCCGGGGCGGTTGTCGGCCACCGTGGGCTGGCCGAGGGAAGCCTGCAGCACCGGCGCGACGAGCCGGGCCAGGATGTCCGGCCCGGTGCCGGGGGTGAAGGGGACGATGATGCTGACCGGGCCATCCTGCGCGGCGGCCGGGGAAGCGAGGGTGAGGGCGAGGAGGGAGCGGCGGCGGAGCGGCATGCGGGCGCCTCCCCTTACTCAATCTGCAGGTTCATGCGGCGGAGGACGGGGGCCCAGCGGGCAGCCTCCTGTCGCATGAAGGCGGCGCAGTCCTCCGGGCCGCTGCCGATGGCGAACTGGCCCTCGGCCAGCAGCCGGTCGCGGAAGCCCTGCTCCTTCAGCGCCTCCCCCGCGGCGGAGGCGAGCCGGGCGATGGCGGGCAGCGGCGTGCGGGCGGGGGCGACCAGGCCGAAATAGGTCTGCGCCACGGCCTCCGGCGCCGTCTCGGCGAAGGTCGGGATGTCGGGGAAGCCGGGCATGCGGCGGTCGCCGGTCCAGCCGATGATGCGGCCCTGGCCGTTGCGGTGCGGCCCGATCGCCGAGGCGCCGCCGACCACCAGCAGGTCGAGCGTGCCGGCCAGGAAATCGTTCAGCTGCTGCGCATCGCCCCGGTAGGTGACGTCCTGCATGCGGATGCCCAGGGCTTCGGCGACCAGGACAGCGGCGATGTTGTTGAAGGAGGAGGGGCCGTTGGTGCCGTAGTTCAGCCGCCCCGGCTGGGTCTTCGCCAACGCCACGAATTCCGGGATGGTCGCCGGCAGGCGGTTCTGCACGACGAAGGCGAAGGGGAGGATGCTGAGCAGGGAGACGGGGGCGAAATCCTCCGCGCGGTAGGAGAGGTTGCGCATCAGCAGCGGGTTCAGCGTCAGCGTGGTGCCGGAATTGACGAGGAGGGTGGCGCCGTCCGGCGCGGCGCGGGCGACGTACTCGGCGCCGACGACCGTCGCGGCGCCGGGGCGGTTCTCGACCAGGACGGGCTGGCCGAGGAGGGGGGCCATGCGCTCGGCCAGCAGCCGGCCCATGAGGTCGGTCGAGCCGCCGGGCGGGAAGGGGACGACGAGCGTCACCGGCCTTGGCTGGGCGAGGGCGGGCGTGGCCAGGGCGGCGGCGAGCAGGCTGCGGCGCGCAATCCTATGCTTCGGCATTGGTTCCTCCCGGTCGTTGCGGCCAGCCTCGCATGCCTCGGGCACGCCGTGGAGGTGGCGCTTGACGTGGCGCGCGGGGCCGCCTGCTATGCGCGGGAGGAGAACGAGCATGTCCGAGAACATCAAGGTCTCGGTCGCCGACGGGGTCTGCACCGTGGTGATCGCGCGGCCGGAGAAGAAGAACTCGCTCACCCGCGCCATGTATGCCGGCCTCGCCGCCGCGATCGAGCAGAGCGCCGCCGACCCTGCCGTACGCTGCCTGCTGCTGACCGGTGAGGGCGAGGTCTTCTGCGCCGGCAACGACATCGGCGAGTTCCAGAACCGCGCGCCGGAGGAGCCGGACGCGCCGCCGCCGAGCAAGCGCTTCTATTACGGCCTGGCGAATTACGAGAAGCCGATCGTCGCCGCGGTGCCCGGCCTCGCCATCGGCATCGGCTGCACCATGCTGATGCATTGCGACATCGTCTATGCGGCGCCGGAGGCGCGGTTCCGCATGCCCTTCGTCGATCTCGGCCTGGTGCCGGAGCTTGGCTCCTCGATGATCGTGCCCTGGATGGTCGGGCGGCAGAAGGCGGCCGAGCTGATGCTGCTCGGCGAGTTCTTCAGTGCCGAGGCGGCGCGGGAGATGGGCTTCGTCAACCGCGTGATGGACCGCGCCGAGCTGCTGCCGAATACGCGGGCGACGGCGGCGGTGCTGGCGCGCAAGCCCCCCGAGGCGATGCGGCTGACGCGGCGGCTGCTGCGGCAGCACCATGCCATCCTGCTCGAGCGCATGGAGGAGGAGCGGCAGATCCTCGCCGCGCGGCTGCAGACCGAGGAAACCCAGGCCATCATGGCCGGCGTCTTGAAGAAGCGCTGAAGGAGAGCCACCCATGACCCTCGTCGAATCGCTGAAGGGCCGGCTCTCGCTGCCGCTGATCGGCTCACCGCTCTTCATCATCTCCGTCCCCGACCTCGTCGTCGCGCAATGCACGGCGGGGATCGTCGGCTCCATGCCCTCGCTCAATGCGCGGCCGGCGGAGCAGTTCGAGGAATGGGTGGTCGAGATCAAGGAGCGGCTGGCGGCGCATGATGCGCGGCACCCGGACCGGCCCGCGGCGCCGTTCGCCATCAACCTCATCGTGCACAAGTCGAACGACCGGCTGGACTACGACCTCGGCATCTGCGTGAAGCACAAGGTGCCGCTCATCATCACCTCGCTCGGCGCGCGGCCGGAGGTGAACCAGGCGATCCACTCCTACGGCGGCCATGTGCTGCACGACGTGATCAACCAGCGCTTCGCCCATAGCGCCATCGACAAGGGGGCGGATGGGCTGGTGCTGGTCTGCGCCGGCGCGGGCGGGCATGCGGGGGCGCTCTCGCCCTTCGGCTTCCTGCAGGAGACGCGGGCCTGGTTCGACGGGCCGATCGCGCTCTCGGGCGCCATCGCCAATGGGCGAAGCGTGCTGGCGGCGGAGGCGCTGGGGGCCGACTTCGCTTATGCAGGCAGCGCTTTCATCGCAACTTCGGAGGCGCGAGCGCAGCCGGATTATCAGCAGATGATGCTGGAGTGCGGGGCGGAGGACATCATCTACACCAACCTCATCACCGGCGTGCACGGCAACTACATGAAGCCGAGCCTGGTGCGGGCGGGGCTCGACCCGGACAACCTGCCGGGGAGCGACCCGAGCAAGATGGATTTCAGCTCTGACCGAAAGAAGCGCTGGAAGGATATCTGGGGCGCCGGGCAGGGCATCGGCGCGGTGAAGGCGGTGGAGCCGGCGGGGGACGTGGTGGCGCGGTGGCGCCGCGAGTACCACGCGGCGCGGGCCCGGCTCGGCGCCCGCTGCCCGCTGCTCAACCCGGCCTGGGAGACGGTGATGGAGGTGGCGGCCGAGTAGGCCGCCGCCCGGGGGTCAGTCCATCACCGCAGGCGCCGGGTCGGGCGCGGCGGCGCGGTCATGGGTCGCCTCGGCGAGGGCGAGGGCGGCCTCCTGCGCCGCGGCGTCGCGTGGCAGGCGCTGGTAGTCGGCCTGCATGGCCCCGAGGTTCGGCGCGGTCTGCCGGAGCCGCGCCCTGACTTGGCCGAGGGCCTCCTCAGTATTCCAGCTCGTAGGAGAGGCCGATGCGGTCGCCGGCGGGGCCGGTTGCCGTCTGGCCCTCGATCTTGATGCGCGGGGTGATCTCGACCTGCACGCCGACGCCGGTCTGGCCGCCATTGGTTCCCTGCCGGACGCCGAGGAAGACGCCGGGGGCGACGTAGCGCCCGGCCTCCACGGTGGCGCCGGCGGTGTTCCCCTGGGCGCCGCTGACGCCGAGGCGGTCGAGGCCGAGGGCGTTCCTCACCTTGTCGAGCGGCCCGCCGCCGGAGCCGCCGAGGCCGGTGAGCTGGGCGACGGCGGCGGCAATCTGGGCGATCTCGAATGGCGAGAGGCTGCTGGTCGAGCGGTCGAAGAGCAGGCGGGCCAGCACCTCGTCCTGCGGCAGTTCGGGGATGGAGGTGAAGGCGATCCGCGGGGCGTTGGCCGGGCCGGTGACGGCGATGGTGATGGTCGTCGTGCCGGTCGTCGCCTCGGCCGCCATGTCGAGCTGCGGGATGAAATTGCCGGCGTTGAAGCTGATCGTGCCGCGCTTGAAGGTCAGCGTGCGGGTCAGGACGCTGAGCGTGCCGCGGACCAGCTCGAGGCTGCCGGAGGGGACCGGGGCGGCCACCGTGCCGCCGATGTCGATGGCGCCGGCCATCTCCACCTCGAGCCCCCGCCCGCGGATGAAGACGCGGCGGGCCGTCACCCTCACCGCGAGCGACATGGGCGGGGCGGCGGAGGCGGGCGCCCCGGCCTTGGCGGGCGGCGGCGGCTCGGGGGGCAGCACGCCGGGCGGCAGGGGGCCGCGCTGGCGGACATTGGCGAGGGTCGGCACGTTGGCGGGCAGCTTCTCCGGCACGCGGAGCTCGGCCTGCTCGATCCGCACCTCGCCGGCGACGGCGCCGCCGCCCGTGATGGGGCCCTTCACGGTGATGTCGGCACCGATGGTCGCGGTGCCGAGGTCGGAGGCGACGGGGCGGGCGTTGCGGGCGGTGATGACGAGGTCGGCCGGCAGGCCGGGAGCGCCGGCATCGATGCTGCCGCGGATGCCGATGGTGCCGTTGCCGAGCGTCTTGCCCTCCAGCCGCTCGATGACGAGGCGGGTGCCCTCGCCGGTGATGATGCCGCCGATCTCCGAGAGGCGGACGCCGGTCGTCGGGTTGCGGTAACTGCCGCCCGTGAGGGTGGCGCGGCCGCCGAGGCGGGGGCTGTCGAGGCTGCCCTCGGCCCGGAGCGCCAGGGCGAGGCGGCCGGCGACGCGGTCGGCGCCTGAGGCGAGGAAGGGGCCGGCGAGCGGGGCGAGGTTCAACGTGCCGTCGAGGCTGGCGGCGAGCGGGTCATCGGTGCCGAAGCCGCGCGGCAGGCGGGCGGTGGCGGTGACGGTGCCGGCCGGGCCGGCGGCGATCTCGGCCCGCGCCTCGGCGGCGTTGCCTGCCATGCTGGCCTCGGCGCGGAGCGTCACCGGCGGCAGGCCGCGGGCCCAGTCGGCACCGAGGCCGAGGCCGGTGCCGTTCAGCCGGGCGCGGATCTCGGGCTTCGCGGTCGGGCCGGTGGCGCGGACCTCGCCGGTGATCATGCCCTGGGGCTTGAGGTCGGGGGCGAAGCGCTCGGCGAGCGAGAGGGGCAGGGCGGCGATGGTGAGGCCGAGATCGGCCCGCTCCGGCCCCCAGCGGCCGGCGGCCTGGACCCGGCCGCCATTGCCGATGGCGAGCGCCAGGTTGGCGACCTCGATCCCGCCGTCGGCGCCATAGGTGATGCGGGCGGGGCCGGCGAGGCGGATGGTCTCGCCCTGCGTCTCGGCCTGGAGGGCGGCGAGGTCGAGGCGGTAGGCGCCCTCCGCGGCGGCGAGGCGGCCGCGGCCGGAGAGTTCACCCTGGGTCGCCTTGCCGCGAACCGTCCAGTCGAGGGCGGCGGGGGTGCCGGCGACGGTGGCGGCGAGGTTGCCCTGCTGCCCGGCATAGGCGAGGCGGGGGGCGTCGAGCTTGAGGTCGAAGCCCTGCACGCCGTCGCGCGGCTCCAGCGTCGCATCGAGGGCGAGGCGGCCAGCGAGGCCTGCGAGCCCGGCAAGGCGGCCGAGGGGGGCGAGGTCGGTCGCCTCCAGCCGGGCGGTGCCGGTGAAGAGCTGGGCGGCGGGGTCGAGGCGGCCCGTGGCGGTGAGCTGGGCGGGGCCGAGCCGCGCCTCGGCGGCCTCGATCTCCACCGCCTGGCCGTCCGGGCGGCCGCGGAAGTCGAGGGCGACGGGCAGGCCGTCCAGCGTCGCGCGGAGCCGGGCGGTGCCGCGCGGGGCGGAGGCGGGGGTGGCGACCTGCGCGTCGAGGGCGAGGCCCTCCAGCACCCGGCCGGCGGCGGCGATGCGGCCGGAATGGGCTGTGATGGTGAGGTCGGGGTCGGCGAGCTTGCCGGTGGCGCGGACGGTCGCCTCCAGCGCGCCTTCGGAGCCGGCGCCCAGGACCTCCAGCCGGGGAAGGGAGAGGGTGGCGTCGATGGCGATCGGCTCGGCGAGGTTGCCGCGGGCGGCGAGGCGGCCATTGGCGGCGTCGAGCGTCGCGTCGAAGGCGGGGCCGGGGAGCGTCGCGTTGAGGGCGAGGCGGGGGGCGGGGCCGAGCACGGCATCGGCCTGGGCCACGCCGGTCGCCAGGGCCTCGGGCGTCGCGGTCAGGGCGATGGCGGGCTTCGCCATGGTGCCGGTGACATGCGCCTCGGCGGCGAGGCTCTGCCAGGCGATGCCGTCGGGGAGCAGGGAGCCGAAGCGGACGCTCCCGGCCAGGGCGAGGTCGAGGCGTAGGTCGAGGGCCTCGCTGCCGAGATCGACGGTGCCGGCGGCGGCGAGGCGGCCGGCGGGGAGGGTCAGCTCCAGCTTGCGGAGGGCGAGGCGCTGGTCGGGCGGCAGGTCGGCGTCGAGGCTGAATCCGAGGGGGACGGCAAGGGGGCGGATGGCCTCGGGCAGGAGCGGGCCGGCGCGGGCCTCGCCCTGGAGGTTGGCGCCGTAGCGGCCGTCGGGCGTCGCGCGGATGGTGCCGGTGCTGCCGAGCGTCACCTCGGGGCCGAGGCTCGCCTGGAGGTCAAGGGCAGCGCCGGAGGCCGGGCCGTCGAGGTTCAGGGCGAGGTGGAGGGGGGCGTCGCCCCAGCCGCCCTCGGGGGGCGGGATGAAGCCGGCGATGAGGCCGCCCGGGGCCTCGTCCAGCGTCAGGCGGGCGGCGAGGCGGTCGGCGCCGGGGGTGAGGGCGAGGGTCAGCGCGGCCGTCAGCGGGGCGTCGTGGCGCTTCAGGTCGAGCCTCGCGGTGAGGTCGCCGGCGGCGAGGCGGGCCTCGCCGTCGAGTGCGAAGGCAGCGGCCTGGCCGAGGACGGGCTCCGCCAGCTCGATCCGCTCGATGGCAATGCGGTCGAGCTGCACCGCGACGGGGAGCTGGGGGAGGCGGGGCAGGACGGTCTCGGAGGGCGGCTGCGGCTCGGCCGGCGCGGCCTCGCCGCCGGCGGGGAGGCGGGCGAGGGCGACCCGGGCGGCTTCGATCCGCTCCACGCGAAGGGTGCGGGAGAGCAGTGCCTTCAGGTCGAGATCGATGCGGCCATCCTCGAGCACGACCCATTCGCCCTGCGCGTCGGCATAGGCAAGGCGGGCGAAGCCGAGATGGCCGGGCAGCGGGCCGCGGAGGCCCTCGATGCGGAGGCCGGGGACGAAGCCCTCGGCCTGGCGGGCGAGGAAGGCGCCGCCGCCCTCGGTGTTCACCCAGGCGAGGGCGCCGATGACCGCGACCACCGGCAGGAGGATGAGGAGGGCGACCGCGCCGAGGAGCCATTTCAGCCAGCGCATGGTCAGAAGGCCTGACCGATGCCGACGTAGAGGCCGTAGCCGGAGGAGCGCGTCTCCCGCACCACCGGCACGGCCACGTCGGCGCGGATCGGCCCGATCGGCGTGTAGTAGCGGAGGCCGAGGCCGGCGCCGACGCGGAGGTTCGAGGTGTCGGGGAGGGAGCCGGTGCCGACCGCGCCGGCATCGACGAAGGCGACGGCGCCGATATCGCCATAGACCTTCTGGCGCCATTCGACGCTGGTCTCGAGCAGGCTGGCGCCGCCGGTGGGACGGCCCCGCTCGTCGCGCGGGCCGATCGACTGGTAGTCGAAGCCGCGGACGGAGCCGCCGCCGCCGGCATAGAAGCGGATGTGCCGCGGCACGTTGTCCCGGTTCGCGCCGAGTAGCGAGCCGATGGTGCCGCGCACCGCGAGGATGCTGCGGCGGTCGGCGAAGACATCGAGATAGGTGCTGGCCGTCACCCGGGTCGGCGCGAAGGGCTGGGCGTCGCGGATGCTGTAGGAGGGGCTGACGCTGCCCTCCAGCCGGTAGCCCTTCGACGGGTCGAGCAGGCTGTCCGTGCCGTCGTAGCGGCCGCCGAAGAGGACGCCGACGATCTGGTAGGGACTGAGCCTGCCGTCCGGTGGGCCGGTCGAGCCGAGATCGACGGTCGGGCCGGCGCGCACCGTGAAGCGCTCGGACAGGCGGCGCTCGAAGAGGAGGGAGGCGGTGATGGCGTCGCGGTCATAGGCCTCCAGCCGCTCGCGCAACGCGCCGATGCTGGCGATGAGCGTCAGGTCGCGGCCGAAGACGCCGGGGCTCGTATAGGTGACGCCGGTCCTGTAGGTCATCTGGCTGAGCGCCCCGCCGGTGCCGATGCGGGCCACCTCGCCCTCGATGCGCAGCCGCTCCGCGCCGCCGAAGAGGTTGCGGTGCTCCCAGTAGACCCGGACGGAGGGGCCGTAATTCGTCTCGTAGGCGGCGGAGATGCCGAGCGCGTGGCGGGCGCGCTCGGCGACGGTGAAGGTGGTGGGCAGGCGGCCCTCGGCATCCAGTCGCTCCGCGGCGCGGGCGCGGACGGAGCCGAACGGGCCGAGCGCCATCAGTTCGCGCCGCGCCCGCTCCAGCCGGTCGGGGCTGTAGGCCTCGCCGGTGATGCGGCCGGCCTGGCGGCGGAGGAAATCGGCATCGACCCGGACGGCGCCCTCGACCTGGGGCGGGGCGAAGGTGGCGACGGGGCCGGGGGCGAAGCGCCAGGCGATCTCCATCGTCTTCGCGCCATGGTCCACCACCGTCTCCCGCCCCGCCATGGTGGCGAGCGGGTGCCCGGCCTCGAGCAGGCGGTCGAGCAGGGTGCTCTCGGCGGCGAGCACCGGCTCGGCGCGGGCGATGTCGCCGGGGGCGAGGCCGAAGGGCCTGGACGCCGCGGCATCGATCGATGGCTGCTCCGCCGGTTCGGTCGCGCGGATGGAGATGGTGGCGACGCGGTAGGGCTGGCCCTTCTCCACGGTGATGCGGATGGGGACGGGCTCTTGCGGCGGGGCGTCGAGCCGGACGGGAAGGTTGGGATCGGCGAGGGGCAGGCCGGCGATGCTGATCTGGGCGGTGCCGCCCCAATAGCCTTCGGACTGGAGGGCCTGCTGCAGCCTCTCGCGGTCGCCCTGCGCGCGGCCGATCACCCCGCCGGCGCTGGTCGGCGCGGAATCCTGCAGGGTAACGAGCTGGGAGACGGCGGAGAGGGCATTGTCGAGCCCGGAATCGCCGCTCGGCGCGATCTCCACCTTGTAGGGGATGACCGCCGGGTCCGGCTCCTGGGCTTGCGCAGCCGAGGCGAGCAGCAGGGCCAGAATGACCGGAATTCGGCTCAGTCGATACAGCACGGGGGCGTAAGCAACTTCCGGGGTCAGGGTTCCCTACCGAGATGGGGGGGATTAGGGTTCTCGCATGGATCAGACGCTCGCCGAAACGCTCGCCGGGTGGCGCCGCCACCTGCACGCCCATCCGGGCCTTACCCTGCACGAGGCGGAGACGGCCGCCTTCGTCGCCGCAAAGCTGCGGGAGATGGGGATCGAGGTCGCCGAGGGAATCGGCGGGCATGGGCTGGTGGCGACGCTGCGGCGCGGCCCCGGCGCCCAGGGCGGCGGGTCGAACCGCTCGGTCGGGCTGCGGGCCGACATGGATGCGCTGCCGATCCAGGAGTTGAACGAGGCGCTGCCCTACCGTTCCACCACGCCCGGGGTGATGCATGCCTGCGGGCATGACGGGCATACCGCCGCGCTGCTCGGCGCCGCTGCCCTGCTGCAGCAGGATGAGGGCTGGACGGGGACGGTCCAGCTCGTCTTCCAGCCGGCGGAGGAAGGCGGCGGCGGGGCGCGGGCGATGATCGCCGACGGGCTGTTCCAGCGCTTCCCGATGGAGCGGATCTTCGGCTGGCACAACTGGCCGGGGTTGGAGGCGGGGACGATCGCCGTGCACGAGGGGCCGGTGATGGCGGCGGGGGCACGGTTCGAGATCGCGCTGACCGGCCATGCGGGACATGCCGCCCTGCCGCATCTGACGCGGGACCCGATGATCGGCGCGGGGCACTGCATCGTCGCGCTGCAATCCATCGTCGCCCGCAACATCGACCCGATGCAGGCGGCGGTGGTCAGCGTGACCGTCGCCGAGGCGGGGGAGGCGCAGAACCAGGTGGCAAGCCGCGCCGTGCTGAAGGGCACCGCGCGCTGGCTGGTGCCGGAGACGGGCGAGGCGATCGAGGCGGCGATGCGGCGGGTCGCGGCGGGCGTCGCCGCGACCTTCGGGCTGGAGGCGGAGGTGCTGTTCAAGGTCGGCGTCGAGCCGACGGTGAACCATCCGGCGGAGCGGGAGCTGGCGGCGACGGCGGCCGGGGCGGTGACGGCGGTGCGGCGGGACCTGCCGCCGGCGATGACGGGAGAGGATTTCTCCTTCTTCCTGAAGGAGGTTCCGGGCGCCTTCGTCTGGATCGGCAACGGGCCGGGCGATGGCGGGCGGGAGCTGCACAACCCGGCCTATGACTTCAATGATGCCATCCTGCCGGTCGCCAGCGGCTATCTGGTTGAGGTGGCGAAACGGGCCCTCGCCGGCGCATAATCGCCGGTGGAGGTTGCTCGGCGATGGTGGGCTTGATTGCGAAGGGTGTCGGCCGGGGGCGGACGAATGATCCGTCCGATGTGCTGGTGGTCGAGCAGCTGCTGCTCCGGCACGGGCGCTGGACCTTTCCGCAGGGGCTGCCCGTGGCGAACGGCACGGCGGATGCGGCGACCGTCGCCGCCATCGAGGCCTTCCAGCGCAATGCGATGGGGCTGCTGAGGCCGGACGGGACGGTCGATCCGGGCGGGCTGACCATCCGCTTCCTCGACCGGCCGATCATAGCGGGCCCCCGGCACAGGGTCTTCCGCGAAGTCTGCTGGGCGCGGCCGGAGACCTCCGCCATCACGCCAGCCCTGTTCGAGGCAGCCGCCACGAGCCTCGGCTGCGAGGTCGCGGCCATCCGGGCGGTGGCGCAGGTGGAGACCAAACGCTCGGCCTGGGACGAGGAGGGGCGGCCGACTATCCTCTTCGAGCGGCACAAGTTCCGGAAGCATACGGGCGGGGCCTACAGCCGCTCGCATCCCGACCTGTCCGGCCCGCAGGGCGCCTATGGCCGGTTCAGCGCGCAATACCCGAAGCTTCGCCGCGCCGCGCTGCTCGACGAGGCGGCGGCGCTGAAATCCGCCTCCTGGGGCACCTTCCAGATCCTCGGCGAGAACCACGGGGCGGCCGGCTTCGACACGGTCGAGGCCTTCGTCGACGCGATGATGCAGAACGACGCCCGGCATCTCGAGGCCTTCGTCGCCTTCGTCGGCGCCAACAGGGCCATGAGGAAGGCGCTGCAGGACAAGGATTGGGCCGGCTTCGCATCGCGCTACAACGGGTCGGGCTACCGGGACAACGACTACGACAACCAGATGAGGGCGGCCTATGAGCGGCTCAGCAAGGGCTAGCCTCGCGCTGCTGGCGGCGCTGCTGCCGGCCTGCGCGGAGGCCGGCGGCCCCGATGCGGCGGGGCTGGAGGCGGCGGCGCGGCGCGAGCTGCCGCTGGCCGGCCAACTCGCTAGCGAGCCGCCGCGGCGATGGACGCCGGGGCAGGGCGTGACGCTGTCGCTCCTCCCCGTCCGCTTCCGGCCGGCCAGGCCGAGCTTCCCCAACCAGCAGAACTGGTGCGGGCTGGCGATCGGCTCGCCGGATGGGTCGGCCACCACCCTCGTCACGCTCGGCACCGACTGGACCGAGACGGTGAGCTGCAACGGGCTGCGCGAGGCGGGCGAGGTGCCCGCGGCGGGCGGCGTGCCGCGCTTCGTCCTGGTCTATGCGGCGAGCTCGCCCAATGCCGAGGTCCGGGTGCCGGTGGTCCTGCGCTGGGAGGCGGGGCGGGCGGTGCTGGATGCCGAGGCCTCGCAGCAGGTGGACGAGGCGGGGCGGGGCGGCAGCCTGGAGCGGATCAGGGCGGCGCTCCGGCCGCGCTGAGATCGCGCCAGCCGGGGCGGTCGCCGAGCGCGGTCGCATGGAAGACGCCCCTGGCGACGGCGCGGGCGAGGGTCGAGGCCGCGAGGTGGCCGAGGCGGGCGAGCATGCCGGGGCCGGTGAGGCGCACCCGGCCGGTCGCCAGGGCGAAGACGCTGTCGCCGTCGAAGGGCGTATGGATCGGCCGGATCGCCTGGGCTAGGCCGTCGGCCGCCATGATGGCGAGGCGGGAGAGCTCTCCCTTGTCGAGCGCGGCATTGACCGCGACGACGGCGATGGTGGTGTTTGCCATGGGGTTCACCGCGGAGCCGAGCGGGAGGGGCATCTCCGGCTCCGGCCGCCAGTCGGCCGGCGGCGGTCCGAGGCCGCCGAACTCCCCGTCCAGCTCGTGCGGCCAGGACCAGAAGTGGCGGCAGCCGGGCATCACCGCGCTGCCGAAGCTGTTGATGGCGGCGAGCGCGCCGATCTGCAGGCCGTCGGCGGTGACGGTGCTGGCGCTGCCGAGGCCGCCCTTCACCCGGCCGGAGCGGGCGCCGAGCCCGGCGCCGGCATTGCCGAGGGTGAAGTCCGGGCCGATGGCGGCGAGGGCGGCGCGGCCGAGCGCGGCATAGGGCGGCGCCTCGCCCCAGGCCTTGTCGCCGCCATTCATCAGGTCGAAGAGGATGGCGCCGGGGACCACGGGCACCGTCGTCCCGCCGAAGGCGACGCCGCGGCCGCGGGCGCCGAGCGCCGCGACCACGGCGCCGGCCGCATCGAGCCCGTACATGGAGCCGCCGGACAGGACGACGGCATCGACCGTGTTGCCGATGCTGGCCGGGTCGAGGGACTGGATATTCAGCGTGCCGGGGGCGCCGCCGCGGATCTCGGCGGCGGCGGGGCAGCGCTCCTCCGGGTAGATGACGGTGGTGCCGGTGCGGATGCGGTGGTCCTCCGCCTGGCCGACGAGGATGCCCTCGACATCGGTGATGAGGTTGCGCGGGCCGGGGCCGATCATGCGGCAGAGCCTCGCATGGCGGGCGGCGGCGCGCTATCCGGTCGGGCATGGATTGGCGACGGATGACCGAGGCGGACCTGCCGGGGGTGGTGGCCCTCGCCGGGGCGCTGCACCCGCATCACCCGGAGGCGCCGGCGGTCTTCGCCGAGCGGCTGGCGCTGGCGCCGGAGGGGTGCTGGGTGCTGGGGGAGGGGCAGGGCTATGCGCTGGCGCATCCCTGGACCGGGCTGGCGCCGCCGCCCCTCGATTCGCTGTTGGGGGCGGTGCCGGAGGGGCCTTGGCACCTGCACGACATCGCGCTGCTGCCGGCGGTGCGCGGGGCGGGGCATGCGGCGCGGCTGCTGGCGCGCTGGCCGGTGGCGACGCTGGTCGCCGTCGCGGGGACCGGCAGGTACTGGGCGCGGCAGGGCTTCCGCGAGGTTCCCTGCGCCGATCCGGCGGCGCTCGCCAGTTATGGGGCGGGCGCGCGGTTCATGGGGCGGGGCGGGATCTGATCCAGGCGGCGGAGCGGCCGGCGGCATCGACATGGCGGGGGCGCCAATGAGGCATGCACCGTTCCGGGGAAGGGTCGCGTCTTCGGCGGCAGGCCGGCGGGAAGCGGGCAACCAGCGCGACGGTCGGGGCACCGGGCGGGGGAAGGGGAGCTCGAGGCGCATCGGCGGCATGCGGGCGGCGCGCTCCCCGTCATCCGGTTGAAGGCCTGCACCTCCGGGCTGAGGCGAGGACCGACGGGCGGCTCCCGGTAACCTTCGCGTATGGTTGCCGCCCTAGCTTTCCAGGCCCATGTTGCGGTGCACCATGCCGATGATGATCCCTCGCAGCGCTGCCGCCGGCTACCAGGCCCGGTCCCTGTTCCGGCCGCGCAGCCTCGTGCTGCTCGCCGATCCGGCGCAGCCGGAGGCGGTGGTGCTGGCCGCCAACATCGCCGCGGGCGGCTTCGAGGGCCGCGCCTATGCGGTTGGGATGGCGGTGACTGGGCTGCTGCCAGCGGATTCTGTCGAGGCGCTGCCGGAGGTGCCGGACCTGGCCGTGCTCTGCCTCCCGCCGGCGGCGCTGGAGCCCGCCATGGCGGCATTGGCGCAGCGGGGGTGTTTCGCGGCCATCGTGCCGGGGCAGGCACCGGAACTGGGCGCCATCTCCGCGCGCACGGGCGTGAGGGCGCTGGGGCAGGGGAGCTTCGGCCTCTGCATCCCGGCGATCGGGCTGAATGCCTCGCTTTCCCACATCCAGCCGGCGGCGGGGCGGCTGGCGCTGGTGACGCAGTCGGCGGCGCTGGCGCGGGCGGTGATCGACTGGGCGGCGGCCGAGAAGCTCGGCTTCAGCCATGTGATCGGCATCGGCGGCAATGCGACGCTCGGCTTCGCCGCCTCGCTCGACTGGCTGGCGCGGGATGCGGGAACAGGGGCGGTGCTGCTCGACCTGCGGCGGGTGCGCAACCGGCGGGCCTTCGTCTCGGCGGCGCGGGCGACGGCCAGGACCCGCCCGGTGATGGCGATCCGCGCCGGGGGTCGGAGCGGCGATGCCTCGGGCCTCGCCGATGCGGTGATGGAGGCGGCGCTGCGGCGCGCCGGCGTGCTGCGCGTCTCGGGGCTCGAGGACCTGCTTTCGGCGGCGGAGACGCTGGCGCGGGTCCGGCTGCGGCCGGGGGTGCGGGAGGCACGGGTCGCCATCGTCACCAACGGGATCGGGCTCGGCCACATGGCGGCGGATGCGGTCATCGCCGCGGGCGGGTGCCTTGCCGAGCTGGCGCCGGAGTCGCTGGCTGCCTTCGGGATGCTGCTGCCGCCGGGCTGGGTGGCGGGCAACCCGCTCTCGCTCGGGCCGGCGGCGGGGCCGCGGCTCGCCGAGGCGGCGGCGATGCTGGCCGGGCTGGCGGAGGTGGATGCCGTGATCGCCCTGCACGCCCCGGCGCCGGGCGAGGCATCGCCCGAGGCGGCCGATGCGGCGGCGGAGGCGATGATTGCCGCGGCGAAGACTGGCACCGGGCGTGCGGCGCCCATCCTCATCGGCTGGACCGGGCAGGCGACGGCGGCGCGGCAGCGGCAGCGGATGACGGAGGCGGGGCTCGCCGTCTTCACCACGCCCGAGGCGGTGGCGCGGGGGGCGATGCACCTGGCGGCCGACCGGCGGAACCGCGCCTCGGCGGCGGAGCTGCCCTCGCGCGAGGTGCTGGAGCTGGCGCCGGACCGGGCGGCGGTGCGGCGCATCCTCGCCGCGGCGCGGGCGGCGGGGCGACACGGGCTGACGGCGGAGGAGGGCCTCGGCGTGCTCGCCGCCTACGGCATCCCGACCGTGCCGGGGCGGCATGCGGCGGGGCCGGCCGAGGCGGCGGATGCGGCGGCGATGCTCGGCTTCCCGGTGGTGCTGAAGATCCTCAGCCCGGACCTCAAGCACAAGAGCGATGCCGGGGGCGTCGTCACCAACCTGGCCAGCGCCGAGGCGGTGCGGGCGGCGGCGGCGGCGATGCTGGCGCGCATCCGTGCCATCAGGCCGGAGGTGCGGATCGAGGGGCTGCTGGTGCAGCGGCAGGCGGCACGCGCCCTCGAGCTGCGGCTGCGGCTCGGCGATGACGCGATGTTCGGGCCCTGGATCGGCTTCGGCCATGGCGGCACGGCGGCCGACCTCGCGGCGGATGAGGCGCATGACCTGCCGCCGCTCAACCTGGCGCTGGCCGACCAGCTCGTCGGCCGGTCGCGCATGGCGCAGCTGCTGGGCGGCTTCCGCGATCACCGCCCGGCGGACCGGGGGGCGGTGGCGGAGGCGCTGGTGCGGCTGTCGCAGATCGCGGTGGATTTCCCGGAGATCGCCGGCCTCACCATCAACCCGCTCTTCGCCGATGCCCGGGGCGTGCTGGCGGTCGATGCCAAGCTGGCGCTGCGGCCGGCGGGCGAGGTGGGCGAGCTGGCGATCCCGCCCTATCCGGCGGAGCTGGCGCGGCCCTTCCGCACCAAGTCGGGGGAGGTGCTGACCATCCGGCCGATCCGGCCGGAGGATGCGGCGGCGCTGGGCGAGGCCTTCCGCCGGCTCGACCCGGAGGATATCCGCCGACGCTTCTTCTCCCCGCTGCGCGAGCTGTCGCCGGCGCTGACGGCGCGGCTGACGCAGATCGACTACGACCGTGAGATGGCCTTCATCGGTTGCGACGAGGCAGGGGCGATCCGCGGCGTGGCGCGGCTGATCCGCGACCCGGTGGGGCCGGAGGCGGAGTTCGCGGTAATTGTCGAGCAGGCGATGAAGGGGCGGGGACTCGGCCGGCACCTGATGGAGCGGCTGTTCGAATGGGGCCGCGCCATGGGGGTGACGGAGGTGGCCGGGCAGGTTCTTGCCGATAACCGGCCGATGCTGGCCTTCGTCCGCAGCCTCGGCTTCAGCCTCCGGCGTTCGCCGGAGGAGGATGAGGTGATGGAGGCGCGGCTGACGCTGTGATCAGTCCGGCCGGGTGGCGGCGATGAGCTCGCGCACCCGGGCAGCGGCGGTGGCGCCCTTCAGCGCATCGCGCCAGGCGGTCTCGGCGACACGCTGGTGGACGGAGATGGCTTCGTCGGCCGCCGTGATCATGGCGACGCCGAGCCCGGCCGTCGGCGGCGCATCGGGCGGGAAGGGGCTGCCGACCACATGGGCGCGGTCCCGCCCGCGCAGGACGATGAAGGCGCCCGACGGGTCCGGCCCGGCGGTGAGGCCGAGCTGCAGGCCGATGGGGACGCTTTCCATCATGGTGGCGATGCTCTCCGCCTCCGCCAGGGCGGCGGCGCGGCAGCGGGCGCGGGTGCGCTCCGAGACGGCGATGCCGGCGGCGACCCCATCCTGCAGGAAGCGGCGGAGCGCGGCCTCCGACAGGATGCCGATGATGTTGGGACGGCGCTGCTGGTGCAGCTTCTTGCGGGCGGAGAGCAGGCCGAGTGCCTGGTCGGCCATGGAGCGGGCGGGAACGCGGTCCGGCGCGGCATCGGCGGCCTCGGTCCAGGCCTCGGCGACGGCGCCCTCGAAGGCATCGGTCGAGACCTGGTAGCAGAGGGCGCCGCCGACCATCAGGATCTGGTCGGCCTGTTCCTCGACCTGGCGCAGCCGCTCCTGGAAGGCGACGGGGCGGGAGAAGTACTCGACGCCGATCCCGAGCAGGGAGAGGGGCGAGATCTTCAGCAGTTCGGCAAGGCGCCGGATCGTGTCCAGCTTGATGACCTCGCCTTTCTCGTAGCGGTAGAGGGCGGCGCGGGAGACGCCGAGGCGGGCCGCGATCTCCTCCGCCCTGAGGCCCGACTCCAGGCGATAGGCTCGCAACTGTTGCCCGATATCCGCAAACCGCATCACCAGCCTCCGCCTCTTCTCAAATCTGCCATCCTGGCCCGGCGATTCGATATCAAAATGGTTAGATTTTTGAGAAGACATCTCGCGCACCGAACGGGGCGCGTAAAAACCTTGCCTCGCTCTCCATGCGAAATCAAGTCACGCGAACTTTTGCGACATGTTCGTACATGTCTCAAGCGCGTGAGATGTGGCCCAGATGCGCCGCACACGCATGGCGCGTGCGGCGGGGGAGGGTCTGCTGCCGGTCGGGGCAGCGAGCCGGGTCAGCCGCCGTCTGGCGCGACAGGATGGGCAGCCATCACCTCGAGCGCCTTCACCAGGCCGGAATGGTCGAGCTGCCCGCCGCCGGCGGCGATGCAGGCGGAGAAGAGCTGCTGGGTGGAGGCGGTGTTGGGCAGCGCCACGCCGAGCTCCTTCGCCGAGGTCAGCGCGAGGTTCAGGTCCTTCTGGTGCAGGACGATGCGGAAGCCGGGGTTGAAGGTCCGCTTGATCATCCGCTCGCCATGCAGTTCGAGGATGCGGGAGGTGGCGAGGCCGCCCATCAGCGCCTGGCGCACCTTGGCGGGGTCGGCGCCGGCCTTGCTGGCGAAGACCAGCGCCTCGCCAACCGCCTCGATGGTGAGGGCGACGATGATCTGGTTGGCGACCTTCGTCGTCTGGCCGGCGCCGTTCGGGCCGACGAGGGTGATGTTCTTGCCCATGGCCTCGAACAGGGGCCGGGCGCGGGCGAAGGCCGCCTCCTCGCCGCCGACCATGATGGTGAGGCTCGCCCCCTTCGCGCCGACCTCGCCACCCGAGACGGGCGCGTCGAGATAGTCGCAGCCGAGGGCGTTGACCTTTTCCGCGAAGGTCTTGGTCGCGGTCGGGCTGATCGAGGACATGTCGATGACGAGCTTGCCGTCCGACAGGCCGGCGGCGACTCCGGCGGGGCCGAAGAGCGCGGCCTCCACATCCGGGGTGTCGGGCACCATCAGGATGATGACCTCGGCCGCCTTGGCGACGGCGGCCGCATCGGCGAGCACGGTGAAGGCGGCGCGCGACTCGGCGTCGAGGCTCCGGCGCTCCGGCACGATGACCTCGTGGCCGGCGGTCTTGAGGTGGCCGGCCATGGGCTTGCCCATGATGCCGAGGCCGATGAAGCCGATCTTCATGTGCAGCGGGTCCTTTTCGCTGTTCAGGACTTGTAGGGGGCGAACCAGCCGAGGCCGGCCTCGGTCTCGCCCGCGGGGCGGTACTCGCAGCCGATCCAGCCGCGGAAGCCCATCTTGTCGATCGCCTGGAAGACGAAGGGCCAGTTCACCTCGCCGGTGCCCGGCTCGTTGCGGCCCGGATTGTCGGCGACCTGCATATGGGCGATCAGCGGCAGGTGGCGCTCCGCGGTTTTCACCAGGTCGCCCTCGGTGATCTGGCAGTGGTAGAGGTCGAATTGCAGGCCGAGCCGCTCGGGGCCGACGGCCTGGATGATGGCCGCCGCTTCGTCCGTCGTGTTGAGGAAGAAGCCGGGGATGTCGCGGTGGTTGATCGGCTCGATCACCGGCTTCACCCCCGCCTTGCCGCATTCCTCGGCGGCCCAGGCGAGGTTTGCCGCATAGACCGAGAGCAGCGTGTCCCGCGCCACGCCAGCCGGCGTCAGGCCGGCCATCAGGTGGAGGCGGGGGCAGGAGAGGGCCGCCGCATACTCCAGGGCGCGCTTCACCCCCTCGCGGAACTCGGCCTGCCGGCCGGGCAGGGCGGCCTGGCCGCGCTCGCCTGCGGCCCAGTCGCCGGGCGGGGCGTTGAAGAGCACCTGGGAGAGGCCGTTGTCCTTCAACCGCGCAGCGATCTCGGCGGCGGGGAATTCGTAGGGGAACAGGAACTCCACGGCCTCGAAGCCCGCTGCCCTGGCGCGGCCGAAGCGGTCGAGGAAGGGCGCCTCGTTGAACATCATCGACAGGTTGGCGGCGAAGCGCGGCATGGTCCCTCCTGTTCGGGCGATCGGCAGGCCGGCACGGCGGTGGCCTGCTATAGCAGTGGCGCCGCAAGCTACCGAGGGCGGGCGGCGCTGGCTACAGGGCCAGCGAAGGGATGTGCCGGACCGGCCAGGATGATACGGAGCAAGGATGACCCAGCCGCGACCTCACTCAGAGCGCTTCACCCCCGCCGCGCTGCTCGGCCTGATTGCGGCGCTGGCGCTGGCGGTGGGCTGCCTGCTGGTGCTCTGGCCCTTCCTCTCCTCGCTGCTCTGGGCGGCGATCCTGGTCTACTCCACCTGGCCGGCCTTCCGGATGCTGAGGGAGCGGACGGGGCTGTCGCCCGGGCTCGCGGCGGGTCTGATGGTGACGGCGGAATTCCTTCTGATCGGGCTGCCGCTGGTCTTTGCCACGCCGACCAGGCGCGAGGACGTCGAGGGGCTGCGGCATGCGGTCGAGACCTTCCTCACCCAGGGCATGCCGGGGCTCGGCACCTGGCTCGGCAACCTGCCGCTGGTCGGCGACTTCCTCGCCGGGCAGGTCGCAGGAGTGGATTTCGGCCTCTCCGGCCTGACCGACCTGCTCGGCCCCTATGCGGGGACGCTGGCACAGAATGCGCTGGCCGTGCTGCTCGCGGTGCTCTCCGGCCTCGCCGAGCTGCTCGTGGCGATCTTCCTTGCCTTCTTCCTCTACCGCGACGGGCCCGCCATCGCGCAACGGAGCGAGGCGGCGCTGGAGCGGCTGGCCGGGGACCGGACGCGGCACCTGGTGGCGCTGACCGGGGACGTGACCCGGGGCGTGGTCTATGGACTGCTCGGCACGGCGCTGGTGCAGGGGCTGATGACGGCCTTCGGCCTCTGGATCGCCGGCGTGCCGCGCCCGGTGCTGCTGGGGGTGGTGGCGGGGGTCATCTCCATCATGCCGGTCGGGGCGCCGCTGGTCTGGATCCCGGCGACGCTCTGGCTGTTCAGCCAGGGCTCGACCGGCTGGGCGATCTTCCTTGGCCTCTACGGGGCCTTCGGGATCAGCAGCGCGGACAATGTGATCCGGCCCTGGCTGATCGCGCGCGGCGCCGACCTGCCGCTGCTGCTGACCCTGCTGGGGGCGCTGGGCGGGGTCTTCGCCTTCGGCTTCCTGGGCCTCTTCCTCGGGCCGGTCCTGCTCGCGGTCGGGTTCACATTGCTGAAGGATTGGGCAACCGAAGGGGCGGAAGGGAAGGGAACCCCCGGCTGACACCCTTTCGTCACACGGAAGCCGGGCCTATAGGGGCGGAAAACCCCCCAGGGACGCCCATCGCATGCTCGCCTTCATCATTTCCCGGATCCTCCAGGCCTTGCCGGTCATGGTGGTGGTGGCCCTGATCAGCTTCGCCATGTTCGCCTATGTGGGCGACCCGGTGGCGATCATGCTCGGCCAGGACTTCACCGAGGCGCAGCGGCAGGCGCTGGTGGCGAGCCTCGGGCTCGACCGTCCCTTCTTCGTGCAATTCGCCAAGTTCATCTGGAATGCGATGCATGGCGAATTCGGCCTGTCCTACCGGCTCTCCCGCCCGGTTGCGGAGCTGATCCAGGAGCGGGCGCCGGCGACGCTGGAGCTTGCCTTCTGCGCCGCGCTGGTCTCGCTCTGCGCCGGGGTGCCGATGGGGGTCTATACCGGGCTCTACCGGAATTCCTGGCTCAGCCGCTTCTTCCTCACCTTCAGCCTGATCGGCGTCTCGCTGCCGACCTTCCTGATCGGCATCCTGTTGATCCTGGTGTTTTCCGTCTGGCTCGGCTGGCTGCCGAGCTTCGGGCGGGGCGACACGGTGCAGATCGGCTGGTGGAGCACGGGGCTGCTGACCGCCTCCGGCCTCAAGGCGCTGGTGCTGCCCTCGGTCACCCTCGGCCTGTTCCAGCTGACGCTCATCATGCGGCTGGTCCGGGCCGAGATGCTGGAGGTGCTCAGGACCGACTACATCAAATTCGCCAAGGCGCGGGGCCTGGCGAACCGGGCGATCAATTTCGGCCATGCGCTGAAGAACACGCTGGTGCCGGTGATCACCGTCGCCGGCTTGCAGCTCGGGGGCATCATCGCCTTCGCCATCGTCACCGAGACGGTGTTCCAGTGGCCGGGGATGGGGCTGCTCTTCATCCAGTCGGTGAACTCGGCCGACATTCCCGTGATGGCGGCCTACCTGATGCTGATCGCGCTGGTCTTCGTCACCATCAACCTCGTCGTCGACCTCCTTTACTACGCCGTGGACCCGAGGCTCAGGGTCGGCAACGCGAAGCGGGGGCACTGAGCCATGGCCGCGATAACGTCCTCCCTCGGACGCATGCTGGACAGCGACCTGTTCTGGTCCTTCAGGCACTCGCCCGTCACCGTGATCTCGGCCGTGGTGGCGCTCATCTGCATCCTCGGCGCGGTGCTGGCGCCGCTGATCGCGCCGCACGACCCGTTCGACGTGGCGACGCTCAACCTGATCGACGCCTTCAAGCCGCCCGCCTGGGCGGCGGAGGGCGACGCGACCTATCCGCTCGGCTCGGACGACCAGGGGCGGGACGTGCTTTCGGCCATCATGTATGGCGCGCGGGTCTCGCTGCTGGTCGGCTTCTGCGCCGTGCTCTTCTCCATGGTGGTCGGAGTCGGCATCGGGCTGCTGGCCGGCTATGCGGGCGGGGCGGTGGATGGGGTGCTGATGCGCATCGCCGATATCCAGCTCACCTTCCCGAACATCCTTATCGCGCTGCTGGTGGACGGCATCGCCCGCGCCGCCCTGCCGGCGGACGTGCATGACCGGGTGGCGCTCTTCGTCGTCATCTTCGCCATCGGCATCAGCGCCTGGCCCCAATTCGCCCGCACGGTGCGCGGCTCGACGCTGGTCGAGCGGAACAAGGAATACGTGCTGGCGGCGCGGGTGATCGGCATCTCGCAGCTCCGGATCATGCTGACCCATGTGCTGCCGAACGTGCTCGGCCCGGTGCTGGTGATCGCGACCCTCGGCCTGTCCAACGCCATCATCTCCGAGGCGACGCTCTCCTATCTCGGCGCAGGTGTCCCGCAGACCCAGCCCTCGCTGGGAACGCTCATCCGCATCGGCAACGACTTTCTCTTCTCCGGGGAATGGTGGATCGCCATCTTCCCTGGCCTGGCGCTGATCGCCATGGTGCTGTCGGTCAACCTGCTCGGCGACTGGCTGCGCGATGCGCTGAACCCGAGGCTCCGCTGATGTCCCCCCTGCTCGAAGTCCGCGACCTGCGGGTCGAATTCCCGACGCGGCGAGGCGTGCTCACCGCCCTCGACGGCGTCTCCTTCTCGATCGCGCCGGGCGAGGTGCTCGGCGTGGTCGGCGAATCAGGCGCCGGCAAGTCGATGACGGGGGCGGCGATCATAGGCCTGCTCGAGCCGCCTGGTCGGATTGCCGGCGGGCAGATCCTGCTGAACGGCAAGCGCATCGACAACCTCCGCTACGACCAGATGCGGCGCATCCGCGGGCGGGAGATCGGCGCGATCTTCCAGGACCCGCTGACGACGCTCAATCCGCTCTACACGGTCGGCGACCAGCTGGTGGAGACGATCCAGACGCATCTCGGCCTCGACGTGGCGGAGGCACGGAAGCGGGCGGTCGGCTGGCTGGAGATGGTCGGCATCCCGGCCGCGGCGCAGCGCATCGACAGCTATCCGCATGAATTCTCGGGCGGGATGCGGCAGCGCGTGGTGATCGCGCTGGCGCTCTGCGCCGAGCCCAAGCTCATCGTCGCGGACGAGCCGACGACGGCGCTCGATGTCTCCATCCAGGCGCAGGTGATCGCGCTGCTGAAGGGGCTGGCACGGGACAAGGGCACCTCGATGATGCTCGTCACCCACGACATGGGCGTGATCGCCGAGACGGCGGACCGCGTCGCGGTGATGTATGCCGGGCGCATCGCCGAGATCGGGCCGGTGCGGGAGGTGGTGAAGCACCCGAAGCACCCCTATTCGGCAGGGCTCATGGCCTCCATCCCGCCGCTCGACCGCCGGGTGGACCACCTGGCGCAGATCGACGGCGCCATGCCGCGGCTCTCGGCCATCCCGCGGGGCTGCGCCTTCAACCCGCGCTGCCCGGAGGTCTTCGCCCGCTGCCTGGTCGAGCGGCCGGCCTTGCTGGCGACGGGTGCGACGGAGGCGGCCTGCTGGCTCTACGACCCGGTCTCCGAGAAACATGCGCCGGAGGCGATGCGCCATGGCTGAGACGCCGATCCTCGAGGTTGACGACCTCGCGCGCTCCTTCGATGTGTCCCGGCCCTGGCTCCAGCGGGTGCTGGCCGGCGAGGGCAAGCGCATCCTGCGCGCGGTCGACGGCATCTCCTTCGCCATCCCGCGCGGCACGACGCTGTCGCTCGTCGGCGAGAGCGGCTGCGGCAAGTCGACCGTGGCGCGGCTCGTTGTCGGCCTCTATCCGCCGAGCCGCGGGCGCGTCGTTTTCGAAGGGCTGGAGCTGGAGCGGGCGCGCGCCATCGCCGAGCAGCGGCGGCGCATGCAGATGATCTTCCAGGACCCCTATGCCTCGCTCAACCCGCGCTGGCGGGTGAAGGACATCGTCGCCGAGCCGATCCGCGCCTTCGGCATGACGCCGAGTGCGGCGGCGCAGCAGGCGAAGGTGGCGGAGCTGCTGACGCAGGTCGGGCTCTCGCCGCTGGACGGGGAGAAATTCCCGCACGAGTTCAGCGGCGGGCAGCGGCAGCGCATCTCGATCGCGCGGGCGCTCTCCTCCAATCCGGACTTCCTCGTCTGCGACGAGCCGACCTCGGCGCTCGATGTGTCCGTGCAGGCGCAGATCCTCAACCTGATGAAGGACCTGCAGGCGCGGCTCGGCCTCACCTATCTCTTCATCAGCCACAACCTCGCCGTGGTGCGGCAGGTGAGCGACCGGATCGGGGTGATGTATCTCGGGCGGCTGGTGGAGCTGGCGCCGGCGGAGACTCTCTTCACCACGCCGCGCCATCCCTATACGCGGGCCCTGATGGAGGCGATCCCCGACCTCGAGATGACCGGGCGGCAGCGCATCCCGGTGGGCGGCGAGGTGCCGAGCCCGATCAGCCCGCCCTCGGGCTGCCCCTTCCACCCGCGCTGCCCGCTAGCCGATGACCGCTGCAAGGCGGAGCGGCCGGTGCTCCTGCCGGCACGCGGGACGGAGGCGAGTCTCACCGCCTGCCATGCGGTGGAGGAGGGGCGCGACGGCGGCGTGCCGGCGGCTCAGCGGGTCGGCACGACCGCGATCGCGTTGTAGGGCGAGCCGTCCACCAGCTTGGTCGACCAGGCCATGTAGACGACGACGCCGCGCTCCTCGTCGACGAAGCGGTGGACGCGCGTCTCCTTGAAGAAGAGGCTGGTGTTGCTCTCGTAGACATTCTCGCCGCGCGCGCCGCGGCGGGCGCCTTCCAGCACGCGCACCGGGCCGATCACGGTGCAGGCCAGGCCGAAGCGCGCCGGGTCCTCGGCGAGGCCGACCATGCCGGAGACGCCGCCCGTCCGTGCCTGGCTGATGTAGCAGGAGATGCCCTGCACATCCGGGTCGTCGAAGCGCTCCACCACCACCCGATGGCTGCGCGTCAGGCCGAGATTGGTGATGGCCGTGTTTACATGGCCAACCTCCTTCGTCTCCTCCGCCAGGACCGGCAGCGAGACGAGCAGGGCGAGGAGCAGGACGGGGATGCGCATCGAGGGCCTCTCGGGTTCGTGTCAGCCGCTGAACGAAGACCGGTGGGAAAGGTTGCGGAGGCGCGCCGGGTTCCCGCGGCCCGGCCACTCCGGGCCAAGCAAATGTCCCGTGAGCGGGTGCAACATATGCGGGCGCAGGCTGTTTCCGATGACATCGGCCCCGATCGGGGCCGGAAGCCTGCGGAAGGAGCCCCCAGTTGCAGTCCATCCTCATCGTCGGTGCGGGGTTCGCCGGCGCGGTCTTCGCGCGGCAGCTCGCCGAGGCCGGCTATCGCTGCCAGGTCATCGACCGGCGGCCGCATATCGCCGGGAATGCGTATGACGAGGTCGGGGCGAACGGCATCCGCATCCATCGCTACGGGCCGCACCTGTTCCACACCAACAACAAGGGCGTGGTGGACTGGCTGAGCCGCTTCACCGAATTCGTCCCCTACGAGCACCGGGTGGAGGCGTTGCTTTCCGACGGGCGCTGCGTGCCGATGCCGATCAACCGGCGGACGCTTGAGGGGCTCTTCAAGGTGGACCTCCCGACGGCGGAGGCGGCGCAGGAATTCCTCCGCAGCCTCGCCGTGCCGATCGAGGCGCCGGCCAATGCGGCTGAGCACTTGCTGTCGCAGATCGGGCCGGACCTCACCGACCTCTTCTTCCGGCCCTATACGAAGAAGATGTGGGAGATGGACCTCGAGGAGCTCGATGCCTCGGTGGTGAAGCGCATCCCCCTCCGCTTCGACGACGAGGGCCGGTACTTCCCGAACGACCAGTACCAGTTCATGTTCCGCGGCGGCTACACGGCGGCCTTCGAGCGCATCCTCGAGCATCCGCTGATCCGGGTGGAGACGGCGCGGGAATTCGACAAGACGATGCTCCGCGAGTTCGACCACTGCTTCAACAGCATGCCGATCGACGAGTATTTCGGCTACGAGTATGGGCCGCTGCCCTACCGCTCCATCCGCTTCCATCACCGGGATGTGCCGGCGGACTTCGTGGTCGGCAGCGCGACGACGATCAACTACACCGATGCCGGGCCGCGGACGCGGGAGACGGACTGGTCGCGCATCCCCGACCATGTGGTGCGGCAGACCGGGCGGAAGACGCTGACGCAGGAGGAGCCCTGCGACTATGTCGACAACAACATGGAGCGCTACTACCCGGTGAAGACCAGCGACGGGCGCTACCAGGCGGTCTACGAGAAGTACAAGGCACTGGCCGAGAAGGCCGACGAGTGCAGCTTCATCGGGCGCTGCGGGACCTACCAGTACCTGGACATGCACCAGGTCATCAACCAGTCACTGATGCATGTCGACAAGTGGATCGAGGCCCGCAGGTAGCTAGTCGCCGGCGGCGACGCCGTCCCGCCTGGGGTCGGCGCCGCCCAGCAGGCGGACGCCATCCGCCTCGCGCAGGATGCGGATGGCGGTGAGGCCGGAGTTCATCACCCGCACATCGACCGGGAAGCCGCGGGCCTCGAGCCCCGGGGCGAGGGCGGCGGCACTGGTGCCGGCTTCCAGCTCGACCGTCGCGTTCAGCGCGCCGATGCGGGGGAGGGAGACGGCGGCCTGGGGCTCCATCCCCCAATCCAGCATCGCCACCAGCGTCTGGGCGACATGGCCGATGATGCGGGAGCCGCCGGCCGAGCCGACGATGGCGATGGGCTGGCCATCGGCGCCGAAGACGATGCTCGGCGCCATGGAGGAGCGGGGGCGCTTGGCCGGGCCGACGCGGTTGGCGACGGGGCGGCCGTCGATCTCGGGCAGGAAGGAGAAGTCGGTGAGCTCGTTGTTGAGCAGGAAGCCACGGACCATCACCCGGGCGCCGAAGACATCCTCGATGGTGGTGGTGAGCGAGACGGCATTGCCGGCGGCATCGACGATGGAGATGTGGCTGGTGCCATGCTCCGGCTGCGGCGGCTGGGAGGCGAGGGGCGCGCCGCCCCGCCAGGGCGGGTTGCCGGGGCGCGGGGTGGCAAGCGCTCGCTCGCGGTCGATGAGCTGGGCGCGGATGGCGAGGTAGGTCGGGTCGAGCAGGCCGCGGACGGGCACCGGGACGTGGTCGGCATCGGCGAGGTAGCGGTTGCGGTCGGCGAAGGCGATGCGGCCGGCCTCGCCGAGGAGGTGCGCGGCATCGAGGCTGCGCGGGTCGAGCTGCAGGTCCTGGTGGCCGAGCAGGGCGAGGATCTGCAGGACCGCGACACCGCCCGAGCTCGGCGGCGGCATGGAGCAGACGGTGTTGCCGCGATAGGGGGCGCAGACGGGCTGGCGCTCCAACGGGGCGTAGCCGGCGAGGTCGTCGGTGGTGAGCAGGCCGGGATTGGCATGGCCGCGGACGGCGGCGGCGATCTCGGCGGCGATGGGGCCGCGGTGCAGGGCATCCGCGCCCTGTTCGGCGATGGCGCGGAGGGTGGCGGCCAGCGCGGGGTTGCGCTGGCGGGCGCCCTCGGCGAGGGGCCTGTCGTTGGGCAGGAAATAGGCGCGGGCCTGCGGGTCTCGGCGCAGGCGCTCGGCATCGGCGGCGATCTGGGCGGCGAGGCGGGGCGTGATGGTGAAGCCGGCCTCGGCGGCGGCGATGGCGGGGGCGAGGAGCTGGGCCCAGGGCAGCCTGCCCTGGCGCTTGTGGACGGCCTCGAGCATGCGGAGGACGCCGGGCACGCCGACGGCGCGCCCGCCGACCGCGGCCTCGTAAAAGCCCATGGGCTGGCCGTCGCGGAGGAAGAGGGTGGGCGATGCGGCGGCGGGGGCGGTCTCGCGGCCGTCCCAGGCGGCAAGGCGGCGCGTGGCGGCATCCCAATGGAGCATCAGCGCGCCGCCGCCGAGGCCCGACGCCTGCGGCTCGACCAGCGTCAGCATCGCCTGGGTGGCGATGGCGGCATCCACCGCACTGCCGCCGGCGCGGAGCATGGCGAGGCCGGCCTCGGCCGCCATCGGATGGGGGGCGACGACCATCTGCCGTTGGGCCTGGGCGGGGAAGGCGAGGCAGAGCAGCAGGAGGAGAAGGCGGGCCATGGTGCTCCTGCGGGTGGTTGTGCCCCGGAACCTACCCCCCAACGGCAGCGGCGGGAACCGGGGTGCGGTGGCGGAAGGCGAGCGCCTCGGCGACATGGGCCCGCAGGACCGGCTCGCTCGCGGCGAGGTCGGCGATGCTGCGGGCGACGCGCAGCATCCGCGTATAGCCGCGGGCGGAGAGGCGGAGGCGATCGGCCGCCTGTTCGGCCAGCAGGCGGGCAGCCGGTTCGGCGGCGAGGCTGCGCTCCAGCACGGAGCCCTCGGCGGCGGCATTGCAGCGCGGCCCGTCCACGCCGTAGCGGCTGCGCTGCCGCTGGCGGGCGGCGCCGATGCGGGCGGCGACGGCGGCGCTGGTCTCGCCGGGCGGGGCATGGGCGAGTTCGCTGGCGGGGACGGGCAGCACCTCGATGGCGAGGTCCATGCGGTCGAGCAGAGGGCCGGAGAGGCGCATGCGGTAGTCGTCGCCGCAGCGGGGCGCGCGGCCGCATTCACGGGGTGCATCGCCGAGATAGCCGCAGCGGCAAGGATTCATCGCCGCGATGCACTGGAAGCGCGCGGGATAGGTGACATGGGCATTGGCGCGGCTGATGGTGGTGCGGCCCGTCTCCATCGGCTGGCGGAGGGCTTCCAGCGCGGCGCGCGGAAACTCCGGCCATTCGTCGAGGAAGAGGACGCCGTGATGGGCGAGGCTGATCTCGCCGGGCCTGGCGCGGCCGCCGCCGCCGATCAGCGCGGCGGGGCTCGCCGAATGATGGGGCTCGCGGAAGGGCGGGCGCACGACCAGCTGCCCGCCGCGCAGCAGGCCGGCGATGGAGTGGACGAGGCTCACCTCCAAGGCCTCGGCCGGGGAGAGGTCGGGCAGCAGGCCGGGGAGGCGGGCGGCGAGCATCGACTTGCCGGCGCCGGGAGGGCCGACCATCAGCAGGTTGTGGCCGCCGGCCGCGGCGATCTCGAGCGCGCGCTTGGCGCTTTCCTGGCCCTTCACCTCGGAGAGGCAGGGGCCGCGCTCCTCCATGGGCTGGACCGGGGGCGGCTCGGGCGGTGCGAGGCGTGCCGTGCCGCGGAAGTGGTTGGTCAGGGCGAGCAGGTCGGGCGCGGCCAGGACCTCGATGCGGCCGGCCCAGGCGGCCTCGCCGCCCTGGCTCGCCGGGCAGATCAGGCCGAGGTCGCGGGCGGAGGCGCCGAGGGCGGCGGGCAGCACGCCTGCGACGGGGCGGATCATGCCATCCAGGGAGAGTTCGCCGAGGGCGGCATAGCGGGCCATGCGGTCGCGCGGCAGCACATCCATCGCCGCCAGCACGCCGAGGGCGATCGGCAGGTCGAAATGCGAGCCCTCCTTTACGATGTCGGCGGGCGCGAGATTCACCAGCACGCGCTTCGGCGGCAAGGTGAGGCCGAGGCCGATCAGCGTGGCGCGGACCCGCTCGCGGCTTTCGGCCACCGCCTTGTCGGGCAGGCCGACGACGAGGAAGGCGGGAATGCCGGGGGCGAGCTGCACCTCGACCGCCACCGGGACGGCCTCGATCCCGGAGAAGGCGAAGGTGGCAATGCGGGCGATGGTCATGCGCCCGAGAGACTATATCATTCCGTATGATTATCAATCGGCAATGGCGAGGGCCTGCCGCCAGAGCCGCAGGAAATTGCCGGACCAGAGCAGGCCAAGCTCCCGCTCGCCATACCCGCGTCGGGCGAGGGCGGCGGTGAGGTTCGGCGTCTCGGCGGCGTTCTGCCAGCCATCGACGGCGCCGCCGCCGTCGAAATCGGAGGAGACGCCGACATGCTCGATGCCGATGCGGCGGACGGCGTGGTCGACATGGTCAGCCATGTCCTCGACGCTGCCCGGGTTGCGCTGGCCCTCGGGCGTCGGGCGGAGGAAGGCGGGGACGGCGGTGATCTGGACGAGGCCGCCGACCGCCTTCAGCGCATCGAGCTGCTCGTCGTCGATGCCGCGGGGGTGGTCGTGCAAGGCGCGACACGCGGTATGCGTCGCCACGATGGGGGAGCGGGAGAGCTCGGCGGCCTGGAGCATGCCGCTCTTCGCCACATGGGAGACATCGACGAGGAGGCCGGCGGCGTTCAGCGCGAGGATGGCCTCGCGCCCGAGGGCCGACAGGCCGCCATGCTCGACGGGCACGTCGCCAAGGCGCCCCTGCGGGCGCGCGCTGTCGGCGAGGTCGTTGTGGCCGTCATGGGTCAGCGTCAGGTAGCAGGCGCCGAGGGAGCGCCAGCGGGCGGGGGCCGAGAGGTCGTGGCCCATGGCATAGCCGTTCTCGACCGCCGAGAGCACGCCGAGCGCGCCGGCGGCATGGCAGGCTTCCAGCTCATCCGGCGTGGTGCAGAAGCGGTGGGCGGTGCCGTCGGCGCGGTCGCGGATGTGGCGGAGCATCGCGTCGGCGCGCTCGGCCGCGGCGGCATGGCCGGCCTCGTCGCGCCTGCCCTGGCCGACATAGGCGATGAAGATCACGGCATCCAGCCCGCCGCGCTGCATCTTCGGGAAGTCGACGCGCATCGGGCCTTCCGCCAGCGGGTCCGGCGGGTTGGGCCAGCGGATGTCGACATGGGTGTCGAGGGTCAGCATCAGGCGGCACCCCAGCCGGTGAGGAAGCGCTCCAGCAGGCCTCCCATGACATCCACGTTGTAGCCGCCCTCCTGGATGATGGCGGTGGGCAGGCGGAGGCCGCTGATGCCAGCGCCGGCACGGGCGAAGCCATCCGCCGTGACCTTCAGCAGGCCGAGCGGCTCGTGCTCGCTCGGGTCGAAGCCGAGGGAGACGACAAGCGCCTCGGCGCCGAAGCCGCGTGCCGCCTCGATGCCCGTGTCGACGGCCTCGAGCCAGCCGGCATCGCCGGTGCCGGCGGGGAGGGGGAGGTTGCGGTTGGTCCCCGCGGGCCCGGCCTCCTCGGCATAGCCTGTGAAGAAGGGGTAGTAGTTCGACGGGTCGCCATGGACGGAGACCGTCAGCACCGCCTCATCCTCCCAAAAGATGCCCTGGGTGCCGTTGCCGTGGTGGCTGTCGATGTCGAGCACGGCAACGCGCGCGGCCCCCGCCTGGCGCAGCGCGGCGACGGCGATGGCGGCGTTGTTCAGGTAGCAATGCCCGCCGGCGCGGGCGCGATAGGCGTGGTGGCCGGGCGGGCGGCAGAGGCCGTAGGCCTGGCGGCCGGCGGCGGCCTCCGCGGCGGCGGCGAGGGCGACACCGGCGGCGGCGTGGGAGGCTTCCCAGGTGCCTGCACCGATCGGGCAGGAGGTGTCGGCGGTGTACCAGCCGGCCTGGCCGACGATGCCGCCCGGGCGGCGGCCGCCGGTGGCGAGCGCATCGCCGGTCGCATGGGTGTTGCCGACCACCTCCTCACCCGGATTCGGCAACGCCTGCCAGGCGGCATGCGCGGTCTCGAGGAAATCGAGATAGTCGGGCGCGTGGACGGCCTCGAGCGCGGCGCGGGCGGGCGCGGCGGCCGTCTCGGGTGGCAGGCCGAGGCGGTGGAGGGCGGCGAGCAGCGCCTCGGCGCGGGCCGGCACCTCGAAATTCGGCCGGAGCTGGCCGCGCTGGAGGAAAAAGCGCGGCGTGTGCCGCATCTGGTCGGGGTGGGAGAAAGCGCGCATAGCGGGAGGCTAACAGCCGATACGCCCTTGTCCATGCGCCGAACGGGCCGTTAGCATGCGCAAAATTTATCCTGGGAGATCATAATGACCGTATCGCGCCGCGGCCTGCTCGCCGCGACTGCCTCCGCGCCTGCGCTCATGCGGGTGCAGGAGGCCCTGGCCCAGGGCATCGCGCCGCGCCGGGGCGGGACGCTGACCTCGATCCTCACGCCGGAGCCGCCGGTGCTGCAGATCGGCGTCAACAACCAGGGGCCGACCCTGGTCGCGGCGGGCAAGATCTTCCAGGGGCTGCTGACGTTCAGCCCGACGCTGGAGCCGGTCCCGGTGCTGGCGAAGAGCTGGACCATCAGCCCGGACGGGAAGGAATACGTCTTCAGGCTGCAGGAAGGCGTGAAATTCCACGACGGCCAGCCGATGACGGCCGAGGACGTCATCTTCTCCATCACGAGATTCCACTTCGAGGTCTCGCCCCGGGCGCGGGCCATCTTCGCCCTGATCGACAAGGCGGAGGCGCCGGACCCGCTGACGGTGCGGATCACGCTGAAGCAGCCCTTCCAGCCCTTCCTGCTGATGTTCGACAACAGCGCCTGCGCCATCGTGCCGAAGCACCTGTTCGACGGGCAGGATTTCCGCACGGCGCCGGCGGTGCAGCGGGCGATCGGCACCGGGCCCTTCCGCCTCGCCGAATGGCAGCGGGGCAACTTCATCCGGCTGGAGCGCTTTGCCGACTACTGGAAGCCGGGGCAACCCTATCTGGACGCGATCATCTACCGCATCGTGCCCGACAGCCAGAGCCGGCGGCTGGCGCTCGAGACCGGGCAGGTGCTGCTGACCCAGGGCAGCGATGTCGAACCCTTCGACGTGCCGGCGCTGCGGTCGCGGCCCAACCTCGATGTCTCGGTCAAGGGCTGGGAGTATTTCTCGCCGGTCGCCTGGATCGAGCTGAACCATCGGGTGAAGCCGCTCGACGACGTGCGGGTGCGGCAGGCGATCAGCATGGCGGTCGACCGCAACTTCATCACCCAGCGACTGTGGTTCGGCGTCGGCAAGCCGGCGACCAACCCGATCGCCTCCACCACGCGCTTCCATGATGCGAGTGCGAAGATCGCCGGCTACGACGTGAGGGCGGCGGCGGCGCTGCTGGATGCGGCGGGGCTGCGCCCGAATGCGCAGGGGGTGCGCTTCACGCTGAAGCACCTGACCTTGCCGTACGGGGAAGTCTGGTCGCGGCTGGCCGAGTACCTGAAGCAGTCGCTGCGCCAGGTCGGCATCGCGCTGGAGCTGGAGAGCACCGACGCCGGCAGCTGGGCGCGGCGGGTCGGCGCCTGGGAGTACGAGACGACGATCAACTTCGTCTACCAGTTCGGCGACCCGACGCTCGGCGTGGAGCGGACCTATGTCTCCACCAACATCCAGAAGGTGACCTTCACCAACACCGGCGGCTATGCGAACCCCAAGGTGGACGAGCTCTTTGCCGCTGCACGGAATGCGGCGGATCCGAAGGACCGGCAGGCGGCCTTCAGCGCGGTGCAGAAGATCCTCTGCGAGGAAGTGCCGCAGATCTGGCTGATGGAGATGGCCTTCCCCACCATCACCGACAAGAAGGTGCGCAACGCCGTCACCACCGGCCTCGGCGTGCATGCCAGCTTCGACGACGTCTTCCTGACCGCCTGATGGAGGCCTCGAAGCTGCCCGGCTTCCTGCTCCGGCGGGGGGTGAAGGCGGTGATCGTCGTGCTGGCGATCGTCGTCTGCAATTTCCTGCTGGTGCATGCGGCGCCGGGCGACCCGGCGAGCGTCATCGCCGGGCAGTCGGGGGCGGCGGATGCGGTCTTCCTCGAGCAGCTGCGCCGCCAGTTCGGGCTGGATCAACCGCTTTACGTCCAGCTCTGGATCTACCTGAAGAGCGTGCTATCGCTCGATCTCGGCTTCTCGCACCGGCAGCAGGCGCCGGTCGCGCAGCTGGTGCTGGAGCGGCTGCCGGCGACGCTGCTGCTGACGGGGGCGGCCTTTGCCTTTGCGCTCGCGGCGGGCGTCACGCTCGGGGCGCTGGCGGCGCAGCGGGTCGGGCGCTGGGCGGACAGCGTCATCACCGTCATCGCGCTCACCTTCTACGCCACGCCGCTCTTCTGGGTCGGGCTGATGCTGGTGCTGGTCTTCTCGGTCTGGCTGGAATGGCTGCCGAGCTTCGGCATGTCGAGTGTCGGGGTCGAGATGCATGGGCTGGAGGTGGTCTGGGACGTGGCGCAGCACCTGCTGCTGCCGGCATTGACCCTCGGGCTGTTCTACCTCGCAGTCTATGCGCGGCTGACGCGGGCGACGATGCTGGAGGTGGCGGACCAGGATTTCGTCAAGACGGCGCGGGCCAAGGGCGTGCCGGAGGGGCGCATCCTGCGGGCGCATGTGCTGCGCAACGCGCTGCTGCCGGTCATCACCTTCGCCGGCATCCAGGCGGGGCAGCTGCTCGGCGGCTCGATCCTGGTGGAGACGGTCTTCGCCTGGCCCGGCATCGGGCGGCTGGCCTTCGAGGCGCTGCTGGCGCGGGACTATCCCGTGCTGCTCGGCGTCTTCTTCTGCACCAGCGTCATGGTGGTGCTGTTCAACCTGCTGACCGACCTGCTCTATGCCGTCATCGATCCTCGTGTGGAGGTTGCGGGTTGAGGGACTTCTGGCGCCGCTTCCGGCGCAACAAGGGCGCGGTGGTCGGCCTCGTCATCCTGCTGCTGGTCGTGCTGGTGGCGGCGACCGCGCCCTGGCTCTTCCCCGGCAGCCCCTGGGAAATGGCGGGCGCGCCCTTCGCGCCGCCCGGCGAGATGGGGATGCTGCTGGGGACGGACAGCCTCGGGCGCGACGTGGCGGCGGGCATCGCGCACGGGGCGCGCATCTCGCTGCTGGTCGGCGCGGTCTCGACGGCGGCGGCGCTGCTGGTCGGCGTCACGCTCGGGGCCTTCGCGGGCTATCTCGGCGGGATCGCCGATGATGCGGTGATGCGGTTCACCGAGTTCTTCCAGACCATCCCGAGCTTCGTCCTCGCCATCCTGCTGGTGGCGATCTTCACGCCGACGATCACCTCCGTGGTCGGGGCCATCGCCGTCGTCTCCTGGCCGCCGGTGGCGCGGGTGGTGCGGGCGGAGTTCCTGTCGCTGCGCGGGCGGGAATTCGTCCAGGCGGCGGAGGTGCTGGGCAAGTCGCGGCTGGCCATCGTGCTGACGGATATCCTGCCGAACGCGCTCTCGCCCATCGTGGTGCTCTCCTCGCTGATGGTCGCCTCGGCGATCCTGCTGGAGAGCGCGCTCAGCTTCCTCGGCCTCGGCGACCCGAACCTGATGACCTGGGGCTTCCTCATCGGCTCCGGCCGCAGCGTCATCCGCTTGGCCTGGTGGATGAGCGTCTTCCCAGGCGTCGCCATCTTCCTCACCGTGCTGGCGCTGAACCTGGTGGGGGAGGGGCTGTCGGATGCGCTCAATCCGCGCCTCGCCCGCCAGCGGGGCGGGGCGGCATGAGCCTGCTGCGGGTCGAGGGGCTGACCGTTGCCCTGCCGCCGGGCGGCGACCGGCCGCATGCGGTGGAGGACGTGTCCTTCCATCTCGATGCGGGGGAAATCCTCTGCGTCGTCGGCGAGAGCGGCTCGGGCAAGTCGATCAGCGCCAATGCGGTGATGGGGCTGCTGCCGAAGGGTCTGCCGGTGCGGCAGGGAAGCATCGCCTTCGAGGGGCGGGAGCTGCTGTCGCTCGCACCCGAGGCGATGCGGAAGCTGCGGGGCGAGCGCCTCGCCATGATCTTCCAGGAGCCGATGACGGCGCTCAACCCGCTGATGCGCGTTGGCGACCAGATCGCGGAAGTGCTGCGCGTGCATGGCAGCGGCACCGATGCGGCGCGGCGGGTGCCGGAGCTGCTGGCCGCCGTCAACCTGCCCGATCCGGCTGTCATCGCGCGCAGCCATCCCTTCCGGCTGTCGGGCGGGCAGCGGCAGCGGGTGATGATCGCCATGGCGCTGGCGCTGGAGCCGGCGCTGCTGATCGCCGACGAGCCGACGACGGCGCTCGACGTCACGACCCAGATGCAGATCCTGCGGCTGATCCGGGAGATTCAGTCGCGGCGCGGCATGGGCGTGCTGTTCATCACCCATGACTTCGGCGTCGTCGCCGAGATCGCCGACCGCGTCGCGGTGATGCAGCGCGGGCGGATCGTCGAGCAGGGGCCGGCGGCCGAGGTGCTGAACCGGCCGCAGCACTCCTATACGCAGGCGCTGATCGCGGCCGTGCCGCATGGCGCCGCCCAAGCGCGGGCCGCGATTACCACGGCGCCGGTGCTGGAGCTCCGGGGCGTCGAGAAGACCTATCGCCGCGGCGGGTTCTTCGGCGCGCGGGCGGTGGTGCGGGCGGTGCACGATGCCGATATCAGCCTGCGGCAGGGAGAGACGCTGGGGCTGGTCGGCGAGAGCGGCAGCGGCAAGTCGACGCTAGCGCGCTGCGTCGTCCGCCTGGTGGAGCCGGAGCGGGGGACCATCGCCTATCACGGCACCGATTTGCGGCCGCTGTCGCGCGCGGGCTGGAAGCCCTATCGCCGGCGGATCCAGATGGTCTTCCAGGACCCCTACGCCTCGCTCAACCCGCGCCGAACCGTGGGCGATACCATCGCCGAGGGGCCGGTCACCCATGGCACGCCCCGGGCCCAGGCGCTGGAGCGGGCCCGCGAGCTGCTGCGGCTGGTGCAGCTCGATCCCGGGGCGATGGACCGCTACCCGCATGAGTTCAGCGGCGGGCAGCGGCAGCGCATCGGCATCGCGCGCGCCCTGGCCATGGAGCCGGAGCTGTTGATCGCCGACGAGCCGGTCTCGGCCCTCGACGTCTCGGTCCAGGCGCAGGTGCTGGCGCTGCTGGCGGAGATCCGGGCGCGGCTGGGGCTGACCATGCTCTTCATCACCCATGACCTCCGGGTGGCGGCGCAGATCTGCGACCGCGTGGCGGTGATGCAGCGCGGGGCGATTGTCGAGCAGGGGCCGACGGCGGAAGTCTTCGCCCGGCCGCAGCATGCCTATACGCGTCAGCTACTGGACAGCATCCCGGGAAGAGGCTGGACTCCGCCGGAATTGTAGGGGGAATGCCATGAGTCAGAGCCTCGATCCCGGTGCGCGCCGCGCCATCCTCGACGCCGTCGATGCGTTGCGCGAGGAGAGCGTCGAGATGCTGAAGCGCCTGGTGCGCTGCCCCTCGACCCTCGGCAACGAGCAGTCGGCCTTGGCGGAGATGGCGCGGATCTATGAGGGGATCGGCCTTGTGCCGCGGCGGGTGCCGGTGGTGCCGGCGGAACTCGCCTCGCATCCGGGCTTCTCGCCGCCGCTGATCCCCTATGAGGGACGGGACAATGTGGTCGCGGTGCACCAGCCGCGCGAGCGCCGGGGCCGGAGCCTCACCTTGCAGGGGCATGTGGACGTGGTGCCGGAGGGGGCGGCCGACATGTGGGCGACGCTGCCCTATGAGCCGGATATCCGCAACGGCCGTATGTATGGCCGCGGCGCGGGGGACATGAAGGCGGGCATTGTCTCCTATGTGGCGGCCTTTAGGGCGATGCGGCTCGCCGGGCTGCAGCCGGCGGCCGAGGTGCAGATGCAGTCGGTGATCGAGGAGGAGTGCAGCGGCAACGGCGCGCTCGCCGCCATGCTCGCCATGCCGAAGACGGATGCTGTCATCATCCCCGAGCCGGGGCCGGGGCTCGATGCGCTCTACACGGCCGAGGTCGGCGTCGTCTGGGCCTGGGTGACGGTCTCCGGCCGGCCGGCGCATGTGCGCGACATGCAGGCCGGGGTGAATGCCATTGAGGCGGCGACCATCATCGCCGGCGCCTTCAAGGACTATGAGCGGGAGATGAATGACGGCTCCCGCATCCATCCCGCCTTCCGCGGGGTGAACCATCCGGTCAACGTCAACCTCGGCACCATCGAGGGCGGAGAGTGGAATTCCTCGGTCGCCACGCGCTGCCGCATCGGCCTCCGCGTTGGGGTGATGATGGGCTACACCGCCTCCCAGACCCGCGCCGATATCGAGCGGCTGGTGGAGCATGCGAAGCAGCATGAGCGGCTGCGCGGCGCCATGGTGAAGCTCGAGTTCAAGGGCTTCATGGCGGACCCCTGCGTCTTCGACACCGATGCGGAGATCGTGCAGCTGGCCCGCCGATCCTATGCCGAGGTGACGGGTGGGAGCCTGCGCGACTATCCGGCGACGGGGCTGACCGATGGCCGCTTCTTCACCCTCTACCAGGACACGCCGGTCGCCTGCTTCGGCCCGGATGCCGTCGACATCCACGGCATCGACGAGAATGTCGGGCTGGACAGCATGCACGGGATCACCCGCACCATCGCGCTCGCCATGGCCGAGTGGTGCGGTGTCGAGAAGGCCTGAGCCGATGTCCGCATCCAACCTCCCGCTCTCCGGCGCCAGGCTCTGGGAGAGCCTGATGGAGATGGCGAAGATCGGCGGCACGCCGAAGGGCGGCTGCAACCGGCAGACGCTGACCGATCTCGATGCCGAGGGGCGGGCGCTCTTCCGGCGCTGGGGCGAGGCCTGCGGCCTGACGCTCACCGTCGACCGGCTCGGCAACATGGTCTTCCGGCGGGAGGGGCGGGACCCGAAGCGCGCGCCGGTCGCCATCGGCAGCCATCTCGACACCCAGCCGACGGGCGGGAAATTCGACGGCGTGCTGGGCGTATTGGCCGGGCTCGAGATCATGCGGGCGCTGCATGAGGCGGGCGCCGAGACCGAGGCGCCGCTGCTGCTCATCAACTGGACCAACGAGGAGGGCGCCCGCTTCGCGCCGCCCATGATGGGCAGCGGCGCGGCCATGGGCATCTTCACCGAGGCGGAGGTGCTGGCCAAGCGCGCGGCCGATGGCGCCGTCTTCGGCGAGGAGCTGCGGCGCATCGGCTGGCAGGGCGAGGCCGATCCGGCCGAGCTCCGGAAGGTCGGCGCCTATCTCGAGCTCCATATCGAGCAGGGCAAGCAGCTCGAGGATGCCGGGCTCGATGTGGGCATCGTCACCCATGCGCTGGCGCAGAGCTGGTTCGAGGTGACGGTCGAGGGCGAGGATGCGCATGGCGGCTCGCCCATGGCCGGGCGGCGCGATGCGATGATGGCGGCGGCGCCTCTCATCGCCGCGGTGGAGGAGATCGCGCTCGGGACGCGGGCAGCCGATGGCGAGGCGGGGCGCGGGACGGTCGGCGTGGTGGATGTCCATCCCGCCTCGCGCAACGTCGCACCGGGCCGGGTCTTCTTCAGCGTCGATTTCCGGCACAGCGACCCGGCGGCGCTCGCCCGCATGGGCGATGCGCTGGCGGCGCGCGCCGCGGAGATCGCGGCCAGCCGCACGGTGACAGCGACGGTCGCCCCCTTCTGGCATTCGCCGCTGACGCCCTTCGACCAGGCGCTGGTCGGCCGAGCGCGGGCAGGGGCCGAGGCGCGCGGCCTCCGCTACCGGGAGATGCCGACCGCCATAGGCCATGACGCGGTCTACATGGCGCGGCGCGTGCCGACGGTGATGGTCTTCACCCCCTGCCATGGCGGGCTCTCGCACAACGAGGCAGAGAGCATCACCCCCGAATGGGCGACGGCCGGGCTGCAGGTGTTGGCGGATGCCGCCATCGCCACGGCCAATGCGAAGGAGTGAAGGACATGCGCATCGCCATCGGCGGCTTCCAGCATGAGAGCCATTCCTTCGCCCCGCTGCCGACCGGGTGGCAGGAGTTCCTCCGCCCCGGCGGCTTTCCCGGGCTTCAGCGGCCGGCGACGCTGATCGAAACGCTGCGGCATACGTCCGTCCCCTGCGCCGGCGCCATCGAGGTGGCCGAGGCGGAGGGCGTGACCCTCGTGCCGCTCACCTGGTGCTTCGCCAACCCGGCGGGGCCGGTCACCGCTGAGGCCTTCGAGCGGATCGCGGCGCTGATGGTCACGGCGCTTTCCGACGCGCTGGAGGCGGGGCCGCTGGATGGCATCTTTCTCGAGCTGCACGGTGCGATGGTTGCGGTCGGCTTCGACGATGCGGAGGGCGAGTTGCTGCGCCGCATCCGCGCCGTGGTCGGGACAGCGATGCCGCTGACCGTCAGCCTCGATCCGCATGCCAATATGACGCGGGCGATGACCGAGATGGCGGATGCGGCAGTGCCCTACCGCACCTATCCGCATGTGGACATGAAGCCGGCCGGTGCCCAGGCGATGCTGCTGCTGCTGGAGCGCATCCGGCGCAAGCAGCCTTGGGCGAAGGCCTTCGCCGAGGTCGACTTCCTCATCCCGCTCACCATGCAATGCACGCTGGTGCCGCCGATGTCGGCGGTGCTGGATGAGCGGGAGCGGCTGGCGGCGGAGCATGGATTGGCCGAGCTCGCCTTCTGCTTCGGCTTCCCCTACGCGGATTTTCCTGGCTGCGGCGTCGCCATCGCCGGCTATGCCGAGAGCCAGGCGGCGGCGGATGCGGCGGTCGCTGGGCTGAAATCCTACATGGACGCGCATGAGCCGGAGTTCGCCGGCGGCGTCGCCCCGGCGGCGGAGGGCGTGTCCCAGGCCATCGCCATCGCGCGCGGTGCGGCGAAGCCGGTTGTCATGGCGGATACGCAGGACAATCCAGGCGGCGGCGGGCATGGCGATACGACCGGGTTGCTGGCCGAGCTCATCCGGCAGGATGCGCAAGGCGCGGTACTCGGCCTGATCAATGACGCGGAGAGTGCCGGGGCCTGCCATGCGGCGGGCATCGGCGCCACCGTGCCGCTCTCGCTCGGCGGCAAGAGCGACGGGGCGCCGCTCGCGGTCACCGCGACGGTGGAAGCCCTGACCGATGGGCGCTTCACCTGCACCGGGCCGATGGGGAAGGGGAATCCGGCTGATCTCGGGCCGACGGCGCTGATCCGCGTCTCCTCCGGCGTGCGGGTGATCGTGGTGACGCGGAAGATGCAGGCGCTGGACCAGGCGCTCTTCACCCATATCGGCGTGGAGCCGAGGGAGCAGAAAATCCTCGCCCTGAAGTCGAGCGTGCATTTCCGCGCCGATTTCCAGCCGATCGCCGAGCAGGTGCTGGTCGTCGCCGCGCCCGGGCCGGTGGTGGCGGATCCGGGGGTGCTGCCCTTCACCAATCTTCGCCCGACGCTGCGGCTGCGGCCGGGGGCCAATCGCTGATCAGCGGCGGACGGCGCGGGCGACTTCTGCCTGCTGCAGCAGCGCGGCGCCGGCCGGGCTGCTGAGCAGGGCGTTCATTCGCTCCACCTCGGCGCGCTGGCCGGTGCACCAGCGGCTGTGATCGGCGCCGCGGGGCCCGAATTCCGGCGGCGCGAGGCTGCGAAGATAGTCGTCGCGGGCCGCGGTGCCGCCGTCACGCTCACGCTGCTCGAGTGCTGCGGCCTCGATGCGCGCGGCGCGGTCGAGGGTGGTGACGGAGAGCATGAGGTTGCAGGCCTGGCCGGCGCGCACCATCCGGCCGATCGCCTGGGCGCGGGTGGCGAAGTCGGGCGAGTCGAGGCTCGGCGCGGCAGCCTCCGGCGGCTGGGAGCAGCCGAGGAGGAGCAGGAGAGGGAGCACGGCGCGCATGGCCTGCGATATCGTGCGGCCGTGGCTGGCGTAAACCGCCCTCATTCCTCGGCGGCGAGGAAGGCCTCGACCTCCGCCCGGCGCGGGATCGGCGCGACGGCGCCATAGCCCGTGGTGGAGAGGGCGGCGGCCGCATTGGCGTAGCGGGCGGCCGCCAGCGGGTCATCGCCCGCCACGACGCGCGCGAGGAAGGCGCCGGCGAAGGTGTCCCCGGCACCGGTGGCATCCACGGCGGCGACGCGGCGGCCGGGGACCAGCACGCGCCCCTCCGGCCGGGCGACCAGCACGCCCTCGGCGCCGAGCTTCAGCAGGACGAGCGGGCAGCCGAGGCGGAGATAGAAGTCGGCGATGGCCTCGGGCGCGTCGAGGCGGGTCAGTGCCCGCGCATCCTCGAGCGAGGGGAGGGCGATGTCGGCCTGGGCGATGGCGGCGTGGATCACGGCCGCCGCCCGCGCCGCGGGCCAGAGGCGCAGGCGGAGATTGGTATCGTAGGAGACGCGCACCCCGGCCGCCCTCGCCGCGGCGATGGCGTGGAAGGCGGCGTCGCAGGCACTGGCCGAGATCGCCTGGCTGATGCCGGAAAGGTGGAGGAGCTTGGCACCGCGGATCGCCGCCTCCGGCACGTCCTCCGGCCGGTAGCGGCTGGCGGCGCTGCCGCTGCGGTAGAAGGTGAAGTCGTGACCGCTCTCGTCATGGGTGACGATGTAGAGGCCGGTCGGCGCATCCGCGTGGCGCAGCACCGTCTCGGTGGAGACGCCCTCGCGCCGCCAGAGCGCCATGAACGCGTCGCCCGGCCGGTCGCGGCCGATGGCGGTGATGTAGCCCACGCTCGCCCCGCTGCGGGCGGCGGCGATGGCGGCGTTGCTGGTGTCGCCGCCATGGCCCTCGAGGTAGAGCACGCGGCCGTCGGGGCCGGGCGGCCGCTGGTTCAGCTCCAGCATCGGCTCGCCCATGCAGAGGATATCGGGCATCAGGCCTGCTCGACCCCCATCACCTCATGGGCAGCGCGCAGGATCGCGGACTTGTCGCCGGCGGCGATGCGCGCCTCGTCCACCAGCCTGCCGCCGATGCCGACGAAGGCGGCGCCGGCCGCGAGGTAGGCCGGGGCATTGGCGGCATCGACGCCGCCGGTCGGGCAGAAGGCGACGCCGGGGAAGACGGCGCGCACCGCCTTCACATGCGCCGGCCCGCCGGCGGAGCCGGCGGGGAAGAGCTTCACCACATCGGCGCCGGCGGCGAGGGCGGCGCGGATCTCCGTGGGAGTCATGGCGCCCGGCATGGCGGCGGCGCCGGCGGCGCGGGCGAGGGCGATGACCGCCGGATCGACCCAGGGCGTCACCAGGAATTTCGCGCCGGCGGCCAGGCAGGCCTCGGCCGCGCGCTCATCGGGTACGGTGCCTGCGCCGATGATGAGGCCCGGCTCGCCGGCCAACTCCCTGATGAGGGTGACAGCATCCGGCGTGGTGAGGGTGATCTCCAGCACGGTGAGCCCCGCCTCGCGCAGCCAGGCGCAGGCGGTGACGGCATGGGCGGCGGTGGAGGTGCGGACCACCGGCACCACGCGCGCCCGGCGCAGCACCGGCAACAGGGGATGGCTCATGGCTTGGCGCTCCGCTCCGGCGGCGCCGGCAGGCCCGGCGACGCCGGCAATGGGGAGCGCGTTTCGGCGCCTGCTGCAAGGGGGGAGGCGTCAGGCCTTGCAGGCGGCGAGCATGGCATCCGCCGTGGCCTCGAGCCGCCGGGCCTCGGCATGGGCGCCGAGCACGGCCTCCTGCGTCTCGGCGAGGCCGCGGGAATAAGCCTGGAGCGAGGTGCCGAGGCCGTCGACGGCGCCGGAGAGCGCGCCAAGCTCGCGCCGGAGCCCGGCGACGGCGGCGCCCTGCTCGGCGAGCGCGGCGTCGAGGGCGCGCAGGGCCCGGCGCAGGCGATCCTCCGGCTTCTCGGGGAAGGGGAGGATCGCGGCGGTCGGGGTCATCGCGGGCACCTATCGAATGTCTAAGAAAAGATAAAACGTCTCGTCAAAAAGGTAAAGATCCTTAAACGCTTGCCAGGACCACGGCCGCGCCGGCCAGCAGGCAGAGCGCGGCGCCGATGCTGAGCACCCAGCGCAGGCGGAGATAGCCGAGCGGCACGAGGCCATGCCGGGCGGCGAGGCTTTCGACCGCCGCCGTCGCCAGGATCGCCAGTGCGAGCAGGCCGAGCCCCGGCGCCGGCGGCAGCAGCAGCGCAGCCCAGGCGATGAGCGCCGGCACCACGCCGAGTCCGAGCCGCGGGGCGGCGTAGCGCGCCTCCTCGGCCGGGGCAGCAAGGGCGAGGCCCCAATGCACGGCGCCGAGGAAGCTCAGGATCACCATGCCGTAGGCGGCCAGGGCGAAGAGGGCGATGCCCCGGTGCTCCGGCGGCAGCAGCCAGGAGAGCAGGGCGGTGGCAAGGAAAGGCAGCAGGCCGGCGGCACCGAGCCAGATCGCGGGAATGGGCATGGGATTCATTCTGCGCAGATCGGCCCGGCCCCGGCGAGGGCAAGGCCAGACCCTACCGCCCGGGCGCTGCCCGACCTAGAAGACGGCCATGGCGACATTCATCGAACTGGCGATCCTCCTCCTGCTGGTGGTGCTGAACGGGCTCTTCGCCATGAGCGAGCTCGCCATCGTCTCCGCCCGGCGCGGCAGGCTGGCGGCGATGCAGCGGCGCGGCAGCATTGGGGCGGAGGCGGCGCTGGCGCTGGCCGAGGACCCGCAGCGCTTCCTGCCGACGGTGCAGATCGGCATCAGCCTGGTCGGCATCCTGGCCGGCGTCTTCGGCGGCGCGCGGCTGGCCGGGCCGCTCGGCGAGGCGCTGTCGTCGATCCCGGGCTTCGAGCCCTTCGCCACCGAGGTGGCCTTCGCCCTGGTCGTCCTGCTGATCGCCTATGCCAACCTGATCATCGGCGAACTGGTGCCGAAGCAGCTCGCGCTCCGCGACCCGGAGCGGGTGGCGGTCGCCGTCGCCCGGCTGATGACGGTCCTGGCGCGGGTGACGGCGCCGATCGTCTGGGTGCTGAGCCTTTCCTCCAGCCTCGTCCTCCGGCTGTTCGGCCCGGCACCGGCCGGGGATCAGGCGGTGACCGAGGAGGAGGTGAAGGCGGTCGTCGCCGAGGGGGCGGAGGCCGGCGTGCTCGAGCACGAGGAGCGGCACATGATCGAGCGGGTGCTGCGCCTCGCCGACAAGCCGGTCCGGGCGCTGATGACGCCGCGCAACGACGTCGCCTGGCTCGACCGCAACGCCTCGCCGGCGGAGATCGCGGCGGCGCTCCGGGCGCAGGACGTGACGCGCTTCATCGTCGCCGAGCGGCGGATCGACAATGTGGTCGGCGTGGTGGTGGCGAAGGACCTGCTCGACCAGGCGTTGGAGGGGGCGCCGCTCTCCCTGGCGCGCGTGCTGCGCCAGCCGCTGGTGCTGCCGGACAACCTCAACGCCCTCGATGCGCTGGACCGGATGCGCCACGACACCATCGGCATCGCGGTGGTGCTCGACGAATATGGCAGCTTCGAGGGCGTGGTGACGGCCTTCGACCTGCTGGAGGCGATCATCGGCGAGCTCGGCCCGGCAGAGACGCCGCAGGCGGCCGGCGACCCGGTGACGCGCAGCGACGGCAGCCTGCTGCTGGAGGGCAGCATGCCGAGCGACGAGCTGCGGGCGCGGCTCGACCTGCCGGAACTGCCCTACCAGGGCAGCTACCACACGGTGGCCGGGCTGATGCTGGCGCTGCTGCGGCGGGTGCCGAAGGAGGGGGACCGGATCGTCTGGGCCGGCTGGCGCTTCGAGATCGTCGACATGGATGGCCGGCGGGTCGACAAGGTGCTGGCGACGCGGGAGGAGACGGTCGGGGCCGTGTGACCGGCTACTTCCCGGCCTTCCGCGCGATCGGCGCGACGAACTGCGCCTCGGTGTCCCAGGGGAAGAGGATCCAGGTGTCCTGGCTTACCTCGGTGATGAAGGTGTCGACCAGCGGCTTGCCGGCCGGCTTGGCATAGACCGTCGCCAGATGGGCCCGCGGCAGCAGGGTGCGGACGACCTTGGCCGTGGTGCCGGTGTCGACCAGGTCGTCCACCACCAGCCAGCCTTCGCCATCGCCCGCGGCGACCGGCGCCTTGATCACCTGCGGCTCGCCCATCGCCTCCTCGTCATAGGTGACGATGGAGACGGTCTCGAGCAGGCGGCATTCGAGCTCGCGGGCGACGATGGCGCCGGGGATCATGCCGCCGCGGGTGATGGCGACGACTCCCTTGAAAGGTCCGCGTTCCATCAGCCGCCAGGCCAGCGCCTTGCTGTCGCGATGCAGCTGCTCCCAGCCGACGGTGTAGTATTTCTCGGCCATCAGAACATCTTCCCGCCCTTGGGGACCGCAAGGTCGGGCTTCAGCAGGACGACGGCGCCGTTCTCGTCCGGCACGCCGAGCACCAGCACCTCGCTCAGCACGGGGCCGATCTGGCGGGGCGGGAAATTCACCACCGCCACCACCTGCCGGCCGATCAGCCGGTCCGGCGAGTAGTGCAGGGTGAGCTGGGCGGAGGAGCGCTTCACCCCGATCTCGCCGCCGAAATCGACCCAGAGCTTGATCGCCGGCTTGCGCGCCTCCGGGAAGGGCTGTGCATCCGTGATGGTGCCGACGCGAATGTCGACCTTCTCGAAATCCGCATAGCTGATGGGCTCGCTCATGCGTTTGGAATAGCCCGGGCGGGATCGTCGGAGCAAGGCGGCTTGCCGAAGCCGGTGGCTGCGGCCAAAACGACATCCGACGGAAACGCCCCGAAAGAGCACAGGACGGACGAGCACCATGAAGCGCGACTTCCACGCCCCCGGCCGCAGCGCCGTCTATGGCACCCGCGGCATGGCGGCGACCTCCATGCCGATCGCCACCTTCACCGCGCTCGAGGTGCTCCAGCGGGGCGGCAATGCACTCGATGCGGCAATCGCCGCCGTCGCCGTGCTCGGCGTGGTGGAGCCGCAGAGCACGGGCATCGGCGGCGACTGCTTCTGCCTCTACGCCCCGGCCGGGACCGGCAAGGTCATTGCGCTGAACGGCTCAGGCCGGGCGCCGGCCGCCTCGACGCCGGAGGCGCTGCGCGCCCGCCAGGTCGACGCGCTGAGCCCGAACTCTCCCCATGCCGTCACCATCCCGACCGCGGTCTCGGCGTGGGAGCTGCTGAACAAGACCTATGGCCGGAAGGAGCTGGACGAGCTGCTGCGCCCGGCCATCCGCTGCGCCGAGGAGGGCTGGCCGGTCCATGCCCGGGTCGCGGCCGACTGGGCGGCGGCGGCGGACAAGCTGCGCGCCAACGAGGCTGCCTCGCGCCGCTTCCTGGTCGATGGCGCCGCGCCGCGCATCGGCCACCGCTTCGTCCAGCCGGAGCTCGGCCGGACGCTGCGGACGATCGCGGCCAAGGGGGCGCGCGGCTTCTACGAGGGCGAGGTCGCGGCCGACATGGTGGCGGCGCTGCAGGCGCTCGGCGGGCTGCATACCGAGGAGGATTTCGCCCGCAGCCTGCGCGGGGCGGAGTTCGTCGAGCCGATCAGGACCGCCTGGCGCGGAATGGAGGTCTACCAGTGCCCGCCCAATGGCTCGGGCCTGCATGTCCTCCAGCTGCTCGGCATCCTCGAAGGCTTCGAGACGCCGGAGGCGGGGCCGGTCAGCGCCGAGCGCTACCACCGCCATATCGAGGCGGCGCGGCTGGTCTACCGCGACCGCGACGCCTTCCTCGCCGACCCGGCGCAGGTCGACGTGCCGGTCGAGGCGCTGACCGACCCGGCCTATCTCGCCCGGCTCCGCGGCCTGATCAGCGACGAGCGGGCGATGAAGGTGATGCCGCCGGCCGGGACCAGCGACCTCGCGAAGCACAAGGACACGGTCTATCTCTGCGTCGTCGATGAGGAGGGCAATGCATGCTCCTTCATCAACAGCCTCTTCGAGAGCTTCGGCAGCGGCATCCTCGCCGAGAAGTCGGGCGTCATGCTGCACAACCGCGGCTACGGCTTCCGCCTGCAGGAGGGGCACCCGAACTGCATCGCACCCAACAAGCGGCCGATGCACACCATCATCCCGGGGATGGTGATGAAGGATGGCCCAAGGGGACTTGAAGCGATCATGCCCTATGGCGTGATGGGCGGGCATTTCCAGCCGATGGGGCAGACGCTCTTCCTCACTAATCATTTTGAGTTCGGCCTCGACGTGCAGGAGGCGATCGACTGCCCGCGCCTCTTCCCCTCGCCGGCCAAGGGCGTGGTCGAGGTGGAGCGGAACATCCCCTCGACCGTGCTCGACCGGCTGAGCCGGCTCGGCCATGAGGTGTCGTTGATCGACAAGCCGCATGGCGGCGGCCAGGCGATCTTCATCGACCGCAAGGCGGGGCTGCTGGTGGGCGGCAGCGACCCGCGGAAGGATGGCTGCGCGTTGGGCTTCTAGCCGCCATGCGCGCGACCAAGGCGGACATCACCACCCTCGACGTCGATGCGGTGGTGACCGCGGCGAATGAGGGGCTGCGCGGCGGCGGGGGCGTCGATGGCGCCGTCCATCGCGCGGCGGGGCCGGAGCTTCTGGCCGCCTGCCGTGCGCTCGGCGGCTGCCCGACCGGGGAGGCGCGCATCACCCCGGGCTTCCGGCTGAAGGCGCGGCATGTCATCCATGCGGTCGGTCCGGTCTGGCGAGGCGGGACGGAGGGGGAGCCGGGGCTGCTGGCCTCCGCCTATCGGGCGAGCCTCGCGCTGCTCCGCGCAGGCGGGCATCGCTCCATCGCCTTCCCGGCCATCTCCACCGGCATCTATGGCTATCCACCCGAGCAGGCCGTCCGCATCGCCGTCGTCACGGTGCGGGAGGATCTGGTGGCGCATGGCCAGATCGAGGTGATCTTCGCCTGTTTCGACGACCGCACGCTGGCCCTCTACGAGAAGGAACTCGCCGGATGACCGAACCCTGCGACCTCAGCGCCCTTGAGGCGCGGCGGCTGATCGGCCGGAAGGCGCTCTCGCCCGTCGAGCTGCTGGAGAGCTGCCTCAGGCGGATCGACGAGGTGAACCCGGCGGTCAATGCCGTGGTCGCGCGCGATGACGAGGCGGCCCGCGCAGCGGCCCGCGCGGCCGAGGCGGCGGTGATGGGGGGCGAGCATCTGGGTGCGCTGCACGGGCTGCCGGTCGGCATCAAGGATCTGGAGGAGACCAGCGGGCTGCTGACCACCTATGGCAGCCCGATCTTCGCCGATTTCGTTCCGAAGGAGGATTGCGGCATGGTGGCGCGCATCCGCGCCGCCGGCGGCATCGTCGTCGGCAAGACCAACACGCCGGAATTTGGCCTCGGCGCCAATACCCGCAACCGTGTGCATGGCGCGACGGGCAATGCCTTCGACAATACCCGCTCGGCGGCCGGCTCCTCCGGCGGTTCTGCCGTGGCGCTGGCGACGGGCATGGCGCCGCTCTGCTCCGGGTCGGATACCGGCGGGTCGCTGCGCAACCCGGCCGCCTTCAACGGCATCGTCGGCTACCGGCCGAGCCCGGGCCTGGTCTGCTCCGAGAAGCGGGCGCATGGCTGGTCGCCGCTGCCGGTGCTCGGGCCGATGGCGCGGGATGTGGGCGATGCCTGCCTGCTGCTGGCCGCCATGGCCTCCGACGATGCGCGGGACCCGCTGGCCTATACGCTGCATGCCCGGCCGGTGCGGGGGGAGGGGGCGCTGTTCAGCCCGCCACGAAGCCTGGATCCCTCCACCCTGAAGCTCGCCTTCTCCGAGGATCTCGGCCAGGCGCCGACCGAGGGGGTGGTCCGTGAGGCTTTCCGGGCGCGCGTCGGCGCCATCGCGCCGCTCTTCGCCCGGGCAGAAGCCGCGCATCCCGACTGCGCCGGCGGGGACGAGGCCTTCGAGGTGCTGCGGGCGCAGGGCGTGCTGACCGCCCATGCCGAGAAGGCCCGCACCCGGCCGCAGGATTGCGGGCCGAATGTCATTGCCAATGTCGAGGAGGGGCTGCGCTACAGTCTCGAGGACGCGGCCCGGGCGGCGCAGATCCAGACGCGCATCTACCGCGGCTTCCAGCACTTCTTCGAGGTGCATGACGTGCTGGTGACGCCGGCCATCACCATCAGCCCGCGCAACTGGCGGGAGCTCTATCCGAAGGAAATCGACGGCCAGCCGACGCGGACCTATTTCCACTGGCTGGCGCTGGCCTATTACGTGACGCTGACCGGCCATCCGGCGATCAGCCTGCCGATGGGCCTCGATGCCCGGGGGATGCCCTTCGGGCTGCAGATCGTCGGGCCGCGGGGCGGCGATGCCTTCGTCCTCGGCGTCGCGGCGGCGATCGAGGCGGCCTGCCGCGGCGATGCGGTGCTCGGTCGGCCGGTGCCGGACCTGGCGGCGCTCCGCCAGGCCCCGCCGATCAGCGGGATGCCGGAATTCCGGACCTTCGGCTGAAGACTACCAGCCGCGATAGGGGCGGCCATAGCCGCCGCCGTACCCGCCGCCGCCATACCCGGCGCCGTACCCGCCGCCATAGCCGTAGCGGGGCGGCGAGCGGTAGTAGCCGCGGTTGCCGTAATAGGGGCGCGGTTTGTCCGACGCCGCGCCGGCCGCCAGCGCCGCGGCCACGCCGACACCGGCGCCGAGCAGCGCGGTATTGCCCCAGTTGGTGGAGCCGTCCGGATTTTGGCAGCCGGCGAGCGTCAGGCTGGCGGCGAGCAGGGCGGCGGAAGCGAAACGATGGATCATGGCTTTCTCCTGCAGCCATGCCACCACAGCTTCACGGCGAGAGCGTGGCAGCCCTGTTCAATCCCGCGTGGCCGAGAAGGCGTTGAATGTCTGGAGCGTGTAGGTGTCCTTCACCCCGGGCACGGTCTGCAGCGTCTCGACCACGAAGAGGCCGATATCCTGGTCCGGCTCGAGATAGAATTTCCCCATCAGGTCGTACTGACCCGAGATGGAATGCATCTCGGAGAGCTCGGGAATGGTGTCCGCCATGGCGCGGGCGACGCGGTAGGCATGGCCCATCTCGCATTTGATCTGGACGAAAATGGCGCGCATCGGCCTCTCCTCTCGCGGGGTCGGCAGGGGTTGTAGCGCGCTTCACCCGTCTGCCCGAGTCCCCGGCTTCTCGCCCGGGCGAGGGGCAAGGCCGTAAGGGGCGGCCAGCGCCCAGACATGCGGAGGGATCATGGATTTCATCCGCGCCGGGACCTCGCGGCGGAGATGCAGCACCGTCTCCAGCGCTTTCATCTCCAGCCGGGCGCGGGCGAATTCCAGGCCGCGTGGGCCGATCCGCGGCATCAGCCAGCCCATCACCGGGCGCAACCAGTCGGGCATCCGGCGTAGCGGCAGGCCGCCCGCCGCCCGCTCCAGATTGGCGAGGAAGCCGCGCACCGCGCCCTGGCGGCGCCCGGCGCTCCCCGGCGCGGCCAGCCGCAGCTCCTCGCCGAGCAGCCCGACCAGTTCCTCGCCGCGGGCATTGCGGACCAGGAGCCACTGCTCGCCCTGGCCGGCCATGTAGCCGACGGTCACGTCGGCCAGGACATTGGCATAGTCGACGCAACTCCGGCAGGTGAGGGGGAAGAAGTCGGCGGGCAGGCGGGAGAGCGGGAGCTGGAGGAAGGGGATCGCCTTCACCCGGCCATCGGCGAAGCGCAGCTCGACATGGTAGTCGGCGCGGAATTCCAGGTAGGTGACGGTCGCCGGGTCCGCGGCCAGCAGGGCGAGGAATTGGTGGAAGCGCTCGGTCGTCGTGTTGTCCGAGCAGGGCGTGCCGATGACGTAGAGCCTCTCGAAGCCGAGCTCCGCCTCCAGGGCGCGCAGGGCATAGACCTGGCAGGGAATGCCAATGACGGCGAGGCGCCTGTGGCCGGCGGCGCGGGCCGGCTCCAGCAGGGCGAGGAGCGGGGCATAGCCCATCCGCATGCCGCGGCATTCCGCCATGCCCTCCGGCCGGGTGACCAGTACCGGGACGGGGCGCCAGCGATCCTCCGGGTCGGGGGCCATGGTGAGGACGGCGTCGACGGCACCGGCCTCCAGCAACCGCTCCGCCATGCGGGTGGTGATGCCGGTCCATTGCGCGCCAGGCCGCGCCGGAGCGAGGCTGGCGCGAAGCATGCGGCGGAAGGGGCCGAAATGCAGCTCGTCCGGCCGGGCCGGGTCGCGCGGGCGGCCGTGGACGCGGGCCTCCAGCCCGGCATAGTCGGGGCGGATGAACTGGCAGGCGCGGCCGCAGGCGCCGGGGTCTGCGCTGCGGGAAATGCCGCAATCGGTGCAGAGGTTGCGCGGCACGGCAGCGCGGAGCGGGGGCCGGTGCAGGGCGCCTTGGTCCATGGCCGGTTCTTCCCTTTGAGAAAGCTTCGGGTAAGCAGGCTAGGGCATTGCTTGCCCCAAGGGGAACGATCCGTCGAACCGGCGGGAGCGGCCGGATTCCTTGCGGGTCGCACCGCGACAGGCTAGCACGCGGGCGACGGGGGACCCCACCTCTGATGGAGTGACGCTGATGCGGGTAGCAGTTCTTGGTGCCGGCTATGTCGGCTTGGTCTCCGGCGCATGCTTTGCCGAGTTTGGCATCAATGTCTGCATCGTCGACACCGACCCGGCAAAGGTCGAGGCGCTGCAGCGCGGGGTGATCCCGATCTACGAGCCGGGCCTCGACAAGCTGGTGACCGAGAACCACGCGGACGGCCGGCTCAGCTTCACCACCAGCCTCGAGGAGGCGATGGAGGGCGCCGATTGCGTCTTCCTCGCCGTCGGCACGCCGTCGCGCCGCGGCGACGGCCATGCCGACCTGCAATATGTCTTCGCCGCCGCCGAGGGCGTGGCCCGGGCGGCGCGAAAGAACAACCTCGTCCTCGTCACCAAGTCGACCGTTCCGGTCGGGACGGGGCGGAAGGTCAAGGAGATCGTCGAGCGCGTCCGCCCGGACCTGACGATTCATGTCGCCAGCAACCCGGAGTTCCTCCGCGAAGGCAATGCCATCGGCGACTTCATGCGCCCCGACCGCGTGGTGCTCGGCGCCGAGAGCGATGCGGCCTTCGCCGTGCTGCGCCGGCTGTACCGGCCGCTCTTCCTGATCGAGACGCCGATCGTCGCCACCAGCATCGAGACGGCGGAGCTGATCAAGTATGCGGCGAATGCTTTCCTCGCCACCAAGATCACCTTCATCAACGAGATCGCCGACCTTTGCGAGAGGGTGGGCGCCGACGTGCACGACGTGGCGCGCGGCATGGGGCTCGACGGGCGGATCGGACGGAAATTCCTCCATGCCGGGCCGGGCTATGGCGGCAGCTGCTTCCCGAAGGACACGCTGGCGCTGGCGATGACGGCACGCGATGCCGGCTCGCCGGTGCGGCTGGTCGAGACGACGATCGCGGTGAACGATGCGCGTAAGGAGGCGATGGCGGACCGGATCATCGCGGCGCTCGGCGGCGACGTGGCGGGCAAGTCGATCGGTATCCTCGGCGTGACCTTCAAGCCCGAGACGGACGACATGCGCGATGCGCCGAGCCTCGTTATCCTGCCGAAACTGGTGGCCGCCGGCGCCAAGGTGACGGTGCACGACCCGCAGCCGCACCAGGCGCGGCAGTCGCTGCCGGGCGCCGTCACCTTCGCGGCGACGCCGATGGAGGCGGTGAAGGATGCGGATGCCGTGGCGCTGCTCACGGAGTGGAACGAATATCGCTCCATGGCGCCGGAGCGGCTGCGCGGGGCGATGCGGGGCAAGGTGGTGCTCGACCTGCGCAATGCCTGGGACCCGGTCGCCATGCGCGAGGCGGGGCTCGACTACTCGGGCATCGGCCGCCCGTAAGCCCGGCTAATCGGTGCCGCTCTGCCCAAGGACCGGGCAGGGCGGTCGCCGGGTGGCGGGAAGGGGCTGGCACGCGCCTTGCTGCGTACCGGGCATGAGCGCATCCCCCAGCATCCTGTCCTCCCCGGACCGTGGCGGCCCGGCCCAGCCGCTGCTGCTGCTTTCCGGGCTGAAGAAGCACTTCCCCATCCGCGGCGGGCTGTTCGGCAGCACCGTGGCGACGGTGCGGGCGGTCGACGGCGTCTCCTTCGCCGTGCGCAAGGGCGAGACGCTCGGCATCGTCGGCGAGAGCGGCTGCGGCAAGTCGACCACCGCGCGGCTGCTGATGCGGCTGATGGTGCCCGATGCCGGCAGCATGGTCTTCGACGGCGAGGGCGTCGGGCAGAACGCGCAGACCGGCGGCATCACGCTCAAGGACTACCGCCGCCAGGTGCAGATGGTGTTTCAGGACAGCTATGCCTCGCTGAACCCCCGTCTGCCGATCGAGGAGAGCATCGCCTTCGCCCCCAAGGTGCATGGCGTGGCCCCCGCCGAGGCCCGCGCCCGGGCGCATGAGATCCTGGCGGCGGTCGGGCTTGCGCCGGCCAGCTTCGCCCGGCGCTATCCGCACGAGCTGTCGGGCGGGCAGCGGCAGCGGGTGAACATCGCCCGTGCGCTGGCCCTGCAGCCGCGGCTGATCCTGCTGGACGAGCCGGTCTCGGCGCTCGACAAGTCGGTCGAGGCGCAGGTGCTGAACCTTCTGGTGGACCTGAAGGAGACGTTCGGCCTCACCTATGTCTTCATCAGCCACGACCTGAACGTGGTGCAGTACATCTCGGACCGCGTGCTGGTGATGTATCTCGGCCAGGTGGTGGAGCAGGGGCCGGTGGAGGCGATCTATGACCGGCCGGCCCATCCCTATACGCGGGCCCTGCTGGCGAGCAGGCCCTCGATGGACCCGGGCCGGCGGCGGACCGAGCCGCCGCTGACCGGCGACCCGCCCAACCCGATCAACCCGCCCTCCGGCTGCCGCTTCCGCACCCGCTGTCCCTTCGCCGAGGGCCTCTGCGCGGAGCGGGAGCCGGTGCAGTCCGCCCTCGGCGGCGGGCACGAGGCGGCCTGCCACATGGCGGAGCCGGGCAGCGGGCATTCTCAGGCAGGGAAGCTGGCAGCGTGAGTGACGTCATGGAGCGGCCGATGACAGCCACGGCCAATGCGACCCCGCTGGTGGCGCTGCGCGACCTCTCGGTGCGCTTCGTCTCGCGCGACGCCACCATGCATGCGGTGAACGGCGTCGATCTCGACCTCGCCGCCGGGAAGGTGCTCTGCATCCTCGGCGAGTCGGGGTCCGGCAAGTCGGTCACGCTTCGGGCGCTGATGAAGCTGCTGCCGAGGAGCGCCCGCGTCACCGGCCGGATCGAGGTGGCCGGGCGCGACGTGCAGGCGATGAACGAGCGCCAGCTGCAGGATTTCCGCGGCGGCGACGTCGCCATGATCTTCCAGGAGCCGATGACGGCGCTCGATCCCGTCTTCACCATCGGCCAGCAGATTGCCGAGACGGTGATGCGGCACGAGGGCGCGACGCGCGCGGCCGGCATGGCCCGGGCGCTCGAGCTGCTGGAGCTGGTGCAGATCCCCTCGGCGAAGCGGCGCCTCGCGGCCTATCCGCATGAGCTCTCGGGCGGGTTGCGGCAGCGGGCGATGATCGCCGTGGCGCTCGCCTGCAGGCCGAAGCTGCTCCTGGCCGACGAGCCGACCACGGCGCTCGACGCCACCGTCCAGATCCAGGTGCTGCTGCTGCTGCGGAAGCTCCAGGAGCAACTGGGCATGGGGGTGATCTTCGTCACCCATGACCTCGGCGTCGCCGGCGAGATCGCCGACCGGGTGGCGGTGATGTATGCCGGGCGCGTGGTGGAGGAAGGGCCGGTCGGCGCGATGATGCGCGGGCCGCTCCACCCGTATCCGCGCGGATTGCTCGGCGCCACGGTGCATGGCGGGATGCGCGGGCAGCGGCTGACCACCATCCCCGGCGCGCCGCCGAGCCTCGAGACCCTGCCGACCGGCTGCTCCTTCGCGCCGCGCTGCGCCGAGGCGGAGCCGGCCTGCCTCGCCGGCGTGCCGGAGCCGCGCTCGCCCGTGCCGGGGCGGAGCGCGCGCTGCATCAAGGTCGCGGCGGGGTGATGTCCCAGGGCAGGCGCTCGGCCTCGTGCCGGGCGTCCATCCGGCTGATGCCGATATCCTTCAGCATACGGTCGTCCATCTCCGCCAGGTAGCGGCGGGTGGTGGCGGCGCGCAGCATGGCGCGCAGGCTCGGCAGCGCCGGCAGGCTCGGCTTGAACCAGATCAGGGGACGGGTGCGGGCGTTCAGGATGGCCATGACGGGTTTCTCCTCACCCCACCAAGCTGGGCCAGGCAGCCGGATAAGAAAAACGAATTGCATTGACGATCCCCATCAGGATCGCTGATGCTTCCCTCATGCTGTCGATCCCGCCTGGCCTCGACCCAGACCTGCTGCGCAGCTTCGTCCTGATCGCCGAGGGCGGCAGCTTCACCCGCGCCGCCCAGGCGGTGGGGCGGACGCAATCCGCCGTATCCATGCAGATCCGGCGGCTCGAGGACATCCTCGGCCAGCCGCTGCTGCTGCGCGGCACGCGCGGGGTGGAGCCGACGCAGCATGGGCTCTGGCTGCTGGAGCGGGCGCGCCGCCTGCTCGCCCTGCATGACGAGATCCATTCCACCTTCCGCCAGCCGGCTGTGTCCGGGGCGGTGCGGCTTGGCTCGCCGGATGACTATGCCATCCGCTGGCTGCCGGGGATTCTTGCCCGCTTCGCCGCCAGCCATCCGGCGGTGCAGGTGGAGGTGATCTGCGCCCCCTCGAACGAGCTGGTCGAGCGGCTGGAGGAGGGGGAGCTCGACATCACCCTCATCTCCGAGGGCAACGAGCCGATGGGGGCGCGGCCGCGCTGGCTCTGGCGCGGGCCGCTCTTCTGGGTGGGGACGGAGGAGATGGCGCGCCGGCGGCCGCTGCCGATCGCGCTCGCCAGTTGCGGCTGCTCCTGGCGGCAGGCGGCGATCGCGGCACTCGATGCGGCGGATGTGCCGTGGCGGATGGCCTATACAGCGGCCTCGCTCTCCGGCTCGCTGGCGGTGGCGCTGGCCGGGCTGGCGGTGACGGTCGCCATGCCGGCGCCGCTGCCGGAGGGGCTGCGGGTGCTCGGCACGGCGGAGGCGATGCCGGTGCTGCCGGAATTCGGCATCGGCCTGCTGCGCGGGCCGGGGACGCCGGTTTCGGAAGCACTGGCCCGGCATATCGAGGAGGGGTTCGCGCTGGAGACGGCGTTCGAGACGCGGCTGCGGGCTTGAGCCGAGGCCGGAACCGGTTCAGAAGTGCCGTCGTGAATTAACTCTGGGAAACGTCTGCGCCATGAACCGTCGTTCGCTGCTGGCCCTGGCGGCCACGGGGCTCGCTACGCCGCATCTGCTCCATGCCCAGGAAGCCTGGCCCGAACGGCCGATCCGGCTGATCGTCCCCTGGCCGCCTGGCGGCTCGACGGACACCATCGCCCGGCTGTTCCAGCCGAAGCTTGCAGAGATCCTCGGCAGGCCGGTGATCATCGACAATCGTGGCGGAGCCTCGGGCTCGATCGGTGCCATCGAGGCGTCGCGGGCGGCGCCCGACGGCTACACCTGGATGTTCGCTTATGACAATGAGGCGACCAACCAGACCCTGATGCGGCTGCCCTACAAGACGCTCGAGGCCTTCATCCCCGTCAGCCTGGTGGCGACCGGGCCACTGGCGCTGGTGGCGCACAGCAGCACGCCCTATCGCAGCTTCAAGGATGTGGTCGCTGCGGCGAAGGCGGCACCGGATACGATCAGCTTCGCCAGCTCCGGCGTCGGCGGGCTTGCCCATGTCTCGACCACGTTGCTGCAGCAGCAGGGTGGTTTCAATCTGGTGCATGTGCCCTACCGGGGCGGCGGGCCGGCCGTGCAGGATGCGGTGGCCGGGCAGGTGCCGCTCTTCATGTCGAATGTGGTCATCATCAGCCAGCATATCCGGGCCGGGACGCTGCGGCCGCTCGGGGTGACGACGCTGAAGGAGAGCCGGCACGTCCCGGGGACGGAGCCCTTTGCCGAGCAGGGGTTCGCCGGCTTCGATGCGCCGACCTGGTGGGCCTTCCTCGGCCGGGTGGGGACGCCGGAGCCCATTCAGCGGCGGATGCATGAGGCGCTGACCCAGGCGCTGGCGGATGGCGACGTTCGCAGCCGCATCGAGGAGCAGGGCTGCGATGTCCGGGCCACCAGGCCAGACGAATGCGGGCGCTTCCTCGGCCGGGAAATCGAGCGTTGGGGCAAGGTCATCCGCGACAACAAGATCAGCGCGGATAGCTGACGCATCGAACCGACCAGAAAGGTTCAGCTTTCGCTGGCGGAAAGGTGGAATCGGCTGTTGACCGGCCACCAGCCCAGGCGTAGAAGCTGCTCACCGAGACGACGACGGGGCTTGACGAGACAGGGCGAAAGCGCCAATATCGCTGCCCCGCTGAAGAAGCGGTCCACATCGCCAATCAGCCGCTCCGGCTTCCTAGATGGGAAAGCTTCGCGGTTGCGAGGCGGTTTCCTGCCGAAGTCGCTTTGGCGGGCTTGTTCATTGACAGTTACATCTGGTTTTGGAAGCGCGTTTTGGATGATGCGTTGATTGGTTATTCTTGCGGTGAGCGGGGATGGCTGGTGAGCGTTGGGTTTTGTATTGGGGTTGGGTAGGCATTGGGTGAAGTATGCTGGCAGTGATGCTGGTGTATGAACCTGAGAGTTTGATCCTGGCTCAGAGCGAACGCTGGCGGAATGCTTAACACATGCAAGTCGCACGGGGGCTTCGGCTCGAGTGGCGGACGGGTGAGTAACGCGTAGGAACGTGTCTTGGGGTGGGGGATAACGCTGGGAAACTGGCGCTAATACCGCATATGGGCTGAGGCCCAAAGCCTTCGGGTGCCTTGAGAGCGGCCTGCGTCCGATTAGCTAGTTGGTGGGGTAAAGGCTTACCAAGGCGACGATCGGTAGCTGGTCTGAGAGGACGATCAGCCACACTGGGACTGAGACACGGCCCAGACTCCTACGGGAGGCAGCAGTGGGGAATATTGGACAATGGGCGGAAGCCTGATCCAGCAATTCCGCGTGGGTGAAGAAGGTCTTCGGATTGTAAAGCCCTTTCGGCGGGGACGATGATGACGGTACCCGCAGAAG